>JAFUKD010000025.1 GCA_017467905.1 Phascolarctobacterium sp. | reverse complement strand
TGCCGTAGCATCCACTATTGAAGTTGGTGGTGGCAAAATCATCATGAAGAATGATGGTACTGGCGAAACAAACTTTGGCGGCAGCAACCAACTCGCAATCCGTGCATATGGCGAATTTGCATCTAGCGATTACGGCATTGTCAATGTGAACGTAACTAAAGCAGAAGACACATATAATTCCGCAGCTACGGGAGCAGGCAACAATGTAACCCAAATAGTTGGCGACTTCTCCACCGTTGGTGGTATGGGTAGCAAAGGTACTATTAATGTAGGCTTGAATACTGAAGATTCCTACTGGTATGGTGATTACAGTGCAGGTTCCGGATGGGGCGTAACACCTGGTGATTATGGCTGTCTCAACCTGTGGATGGGTAATGGAGCAGAATGGCAAGGTTATACTCGCTATGCGACCAATCTGTATATGGATACTGGTGCAAGCTGGTATGGCTATGCAGAAAACAATGATAACCTGATTATGACCCTGAAGAACGATGCAATGTGGACTCCGACTACTGCAGGTACCTCTAGCCTTACTGAATCCAAAGTACGTGAATTTACTGGTGCTATCGGTGACGAAGCTGTTGGCTCCATTTATATGAGTGATGACAATGCGGTTAATGTAACTGTTGGTAAATACAGTGGCGAAACCAAATTGTTCTATAAACATGATGCTGTAATGCCTTCCGTAATTTACGGTGGCAACTTTACTATCCAATCTGCTGAAGAAGGTTCCAAAATTACTTTGGTAACTGATGCAGAAGGTATTGATTTTACCAGTGCAGCAAGAGTTGAAGATGTTCTTGATAGCTTAGCTGGTAAACTCTTCTATACTGGTTATATTAATGAAACTGCTGAAGATGGTAGTGTTATCGAAGGCGAAAGAAACCTGAATGGTTATGTAGAAATTGCAGAAGGTTTGACCACTGCTTCCGTAACTAAGTATGCTGGTGATATTCAATTTAGCGAAACTACCGGTCAAGGTAACTTTGCTGAAGGTACTTTGAATCCTGAAATTGCAGCTCCTGTTGTTCCTGAAATTATTGAATCCTTCAATCAAGGCCTTACTGGCAATGTAACTGAAGGTGGCGAAGATAATCCGTATAAAGATATCGTTGATGAAGACGGTACTTACAACTTCACTGCAGATGAAACTAATATCGTAGTATCTACCGTTGGTTCTACTTCTGTTGGTGTTACTACCAATGAAGAAAGTGATGTAACTAAAGTTAATGCTAATGGTAAAGTATTAAACATCATTGTTGCATCCACTAAAAATGGCGATGCTATGGGTATCGTTGCTGATGGTCCTGCTGATGCTGAAGAAGGCAGTACTAAAGCTAAAGAAGTAGTAATTGATAATATTGGTGGTTCCACCATTAGTGCACAAGCAACTGGTGCTGGTGAAGCTGTTGCTTTGAAGGCAACTGAAGGTGGTAAGATTATACTCAATACCAAAGACGGCGGCGTAATTAATATGACCGCTGATGCTGCGAATGGCAATGCTACTGTAATTAAAGCTGAAGGCGGTTCTGAAGTTACTATCAATGGTAAAGTTAATATTGATGTAACTGATAAGAATGTTGAAGAAGCTATTAAAGTTAGCGGTGAGGGAACCGTTGTAAATATTGCTGATAGTGACATTAAAGTTGGCGAAGGTAAAGTTGCAATTAAAGTTACGGACAAAGCGGTAGTTAACATTAAAGGCAATATTACTGGTGACATTGTTTTGATGAATACAGAAGCTCAACCTATGATGTTTGCTATGCGAACCATGACTGTTGATGATGTTGAAGCTGATGAACCGCAGTTTACTACCATTAATCATGATGTTTATGGTGAATATACCGGCGATTATACTGTCGGTGCTGGATGCAAGCTGAACCTTACTGCAACCAAAGGCAATAACTGGAACGGCAATATTATTGGTGGACTTCTTGAAGATGGCAGTGTTCGTGGTGCTGAAGGCAAGGCGAATGTAACTTTGGCTGGTGGCAACTGGACTGGTGCTGCTTATGTAGCTGAAGCAGGCGAATTTAGCCTTAATATTTCCAAAGGTTCTATTTGGACTAATACTAATGAAAATATTACCCTCATTGATGAATTGAATGGTGCGGAAAGCATTAACAAAGGTACTGTTGGCGTCATCCGTATGTTTGAAAAAATTGATGATGGCGATACTAAAGGCTATGGCGATATTGTAGTTAATAACTACAAAGGCAGTGTTATTTTCGACTATGCCTTGGCTGGAGTTGATGACAATGTAGAAGTTGTTGGTGGTAAGGTAACTATTGAAAAGGCTGCAGCTGATTCTGAAGTTGTACTGACTACTGCAAGAGAATTCTTGAGTTATGACGAAATTGATCTTGGTGAAGCAGAAGTATTTGCTGCATTGGCTGAACAAATTAATGTTAAAGAAAATGCTCTTGAAACTCTTAAAGGTTATGTAGCTATCAACGAAGGTTTGACTAATCCTGAAGTTAAATTTAGTATGGCTGAAATTGACTTTAATACAAAAGTTGATAAAGAAACTGGTTATGCACAAGGTTACATTGATAAAGATAACGTTAATATTGACAATAACATTATTTATGGTGATAGCGAAACTGCGCTGATGAGTGGTGCGAAATCTGCAATGGCTTCTACTGCAATGATGTGGCGTGCTGAAAGCAATGACCTTATGAAACGTATGGGTGATTTGCGTATGGCTGAAGGTGAACATGGCGTATGGGCTAAATACTATGGCGGTAAATACGAAATGGATGCTCAAAAAGCAAACTTCAGCACCAGTTACAATGCTTACCAAGTTGGTTATGACCGCAAAGTTGGTCGTGGCTGGAGTGTTGGCGGCGCAATGAGTTATAGCACTGGTGACAGCAGCTACACTCGTGGTGATGGTGAAACTTCCGTAATGAGTCTTGGCTTGTACGGCACTTGGAAAAATAATGATGGCCAATATGTTGATTTGATTTTGAAACGCAGCAAACTGGATAATGAGTTTGAAGTTACTAATACTAGTGGTGTAAACCTTGAAGCTGATTACGAAGCATGGGCAACCTCCATTAGTGCTGAATATGGTAAACGCATTGAAAAAGGTAAAGGCTTCTATATTGATCCTAGCGTTGAACTTACCTTGGGTAGAGTTGAAGGCGAGGAATATGATGCTAAGACTAATTACCTTGATGATTACAAGCTTAGAGTTCAACAAGATGACTTCGATAGCTTAATCGGTCGTGTTGGTTTGCGCGTAGGTCAAAAACTTGATAATGCAAGCTACTATGCAAAATTTGCAGTTGCTAAAGAATTCTGCGGTGACTATGACACTAAATACTGGACTGTTGATGGCTCTGGTAATGCCATGTATCCTTCTGGTACTTCCATGGATATGGGCGATACCTGGTACGAACTCCAATTGGGTGGCACTGCTAAACTTAGTGATAACAGCATGGTTTATGCTTCCTTTGAACGAAGCTTTGGTGGCGACGTTGAACAAAAATGGCGTGTTGATGCTGGTTTACGTTGGAGTTTCTAATAGAAGTCTTGTTTGAGTATCTAAACTGGTTTTGTTTCATAAAATAATATGAAACTTAATAATTAAAGATAGACTGGAGGGGAGTGCTTCAGTATGGATACATTATGCTTACCTTGAACACTCCCTTCCTTTTCTATAATATTGGGTTTATGAGGGGATTATTATGAACGAAGCAATATTTAAAGACATTGGAATGAATATTGTCTTTCATAGAAAGCTTAGAGGGATAACACAAGTTATTCTGGCAAAAAGGGTAAATATTGGAATAGCTAAATTGTCTAAAATAGAAAGAGGATTAGATGTTGAGAATGTACCTCTTTCTATTTATCTAAAGATTGCAGAAAGCTTGAATATATCTGTGATTGAGTTAATAAAATCAACAGATGTGAGGGTGAAAACTATATGTATCAACAAAAAATTAGCCAAATGATTTTAGCTACAGTATTGATTTTAGGTTTAGCCTTTGGTGCACATGCAGAGGTTAAAGAAAGTAAAGAAGTTGCACCTAAAACTACTAATATGACAGCGGCTTATCCTTTGCAAGAACAAGTATTGCCTAAGGTTCCGCCTGTGCCTTCTTCTATTAAGAATACTAAAGAGATTACTGAATATGTTGCCGCTGTAAATGCTTATATGGATGCTGCACAAAAATATATTGATGCAGCAACAGATGATTTGAATTTGATTGTTGAACAAAGAAATATGGCAATACAGAATGCTAACAAAATTATTGAAGAATATAATGCTTTTTTTGAAAAACATAAAGCTAAATAAATTTTGGGAAATACTCCAATAGGAGTTTTTTCATATATTCATAACTCTTCTCCTGAAACCCAAAAGGGTGCTGTGATTTCACAGCACCCTTTTGGGTTATAAGTTGTTGAAAAGTGTAGAAAGTAGATACTGCATTTCATTGAAAAATGTATTTTTTTGTGCTATATTTTTATTGAAAAGTGTGATTGCTTTGGAGGTATCTATGCTTTACCGAAAGATAGAGAAATATATTGAAGCACATTTGCTAGCTAAAAGTAATAAGGTACTTATCGTAGATGGGGCTAGACAAATTGGAAAAACATTTATTATTAGACATATTGGTAAGAAACTTTTTAAAAATTATATCGAAATAAATTTATTGGAAGATTCTTTGCAGGAGAAGTTGTTTGAACATACGAGAAGCATAGAAGATTTTTATCTTCAAATTAGTATGTTTGCTGGCGATAAGATGCAGGATAAGGAGAACACTTTAATTTTCCTGGATGAAATACAAGCTTATCCGCATCTGTTAACACTACTGAAGTTTTTACAACAGGATGGTAAATTTACTTACATTGCTAGTGGTTCATTGTTGGGAGTAACTTTGTCAAAAACAACCTCTATTCCCATGGGAAGTATTGAAGTTAAGCATATGTATCCCCTTGATTTTGAAGAGTTTTTATTTGCCAATGGGTTCAATGAATTCTCAATTAATGTTTTGCATCATAAATTCAAGCAGTTGGAAAGTTTAGACGAGTCAACACATAGAAAAGTTCTGGATTTGTTTAGAAAATATTTGCTTGTAGGTGGTTTGCCAGATGCTGTGAACACATATGTTGCAGAAAAGAATATTACCAAAGTACGTACTATACAGAGAGAAATTCACGAGTATTATGCAATGGACGCTTCTAAATATGACGATGAGAACCGACTAAAAATTAGAAGGATATATGATTTTATTCCTTCTACTTTAGAGAACAAAAAAAAGCGTATTGTTATAAAAGATATTGAGGATAAGAAAGGGAAAAGGTTTAGCGATTATCAAGATGAGTTTGATTATCTTATTAATGCAGGTATTGCGTTAGAGGTGAGGGCTATTTCTACACCTACTTTTCCTCTAATAGAAAATAGTGGAAAAAACTTATTGAAGTTATATCTAAATGACGTTGGCATTCTTACTGGTATATTGTATAGAAATAATATACGTGCAGTTTTAGATGATGAGAGAAGCATTAATCTGGGGACTGTTTATGAAGCTGTGGTGGCTAGCGAATTAAAAGCACATGGACATAATTTGTTTTACTATGACAATAGAAACAAAGGAGAAGTTGATTATTTAGTAGATGATTATGAGCTGTTATCCGTTGTTCCAATTGAGGTTAAATCAGGAAAAGATTATGCAGTTCATAGTGCGCTTAACCATTTTGTAAAGAATGAAGATTACAATATAAAAAGAGGATATGTACTATCCAACGAAAGGATTGTACGTCAAGAGGGTAAGATTGTTTATCTACCTATTTATTACATAATGTTTTTCACACAAGAATGATGAAAGTATGTTATAATTATTGGGTATAAAGTTTTTAGGAGGCTGTTGCTTGTATGAAAAAGTTAGGGATTTTAGGGGGAACCTTTGACCCTATTCATACCGGACATATTTGTTCAGCTCAGGCTGTGTACGAGCAGTTAGGATTGGAAAAGGTTTTGTTCATTCCGGCGTACATTCCTCCTCACAAATTAGATCAGGAATTTGCTCATGCAGCTGATAGATACAATATGACAGTGCTGGCGACGGAGCCTTACGTTTATTTTGATGTTTCAGATATTGAGCTAAAACGTAGCGGCGTTTCCTATACTATCGACACTATGCTTGAATTGAAGAAGCTTTATCCGGAGTACGAGCTGTACTTCATTATTGGGGCAGACTCCGTACCCCTGCTGCATACTTGGGATAGAATCTACGATTTGTTCGAGCTGGTAACCTTTGCTGCTGCCTATCGACCCGGCTACAGTAATGTTATTGAAACAGCTTGCGAGCAATTAGGTAATATTGCCCGGGAAAAGATTGTTTTGCTGAACACGCCGGAATACGCAGTTTCTTCTACAGAAATTCGCAAGCGTATTCGTGAGGGCACAAGCCTTGAAGGTATGGTGCCTGCTGCGGTGGAAGAATATATTAAAAAGAACCAGTTGTATTTGGCGGCTGAGTAAAGGGAGTATTGTTATGTTGAAGCTGGAAGAATTAAAAAGCATTTTGAAGGCATCCCTGCCTTTGAAGCGTTACAAACACTCTCTTGCCGTTTATGAAACTGCCTTGGAACTGGCTTCTGCTCATAAATTGGATGCGCACAAGGTAGGCATTGCTGCGTTGCTTCACGATTGTGGTCGTGAAATTCCTAGTCGCGACAGCTTGGCGAAGGCTGCGGAGCTGGGTATTGAGGTTGATAAGGTGGAAGCTAATCAGCCCATACTGCTTCACGCAAAATTAGGTGTGTTCTTCGCCCGTAAAAAGTACGGTATTGAAGACCAAGAAATTTTAGATGGCATCCTGTATCATACTACTGGCGCGCCGCACATGACACCTTTGGCAATGGCGGTGTATTTGGCAGATCTTCTGGAGCCGACAAGGGATTTTCCTGGCATTGATGATTTGCGCAAGCTTGCCAAAGAAAATATGGAACGCGCAATGATAAAGGCTTATGGTAATACCATTCGCTATCTTTTGGAATACGATTTGCTTGTACATCCTAATTGTATTTATGGCTATAATCAGTTAGCTGCTAAATATAAAAGGAAGAAATAATTAAAAGGAAGGGTAAGTGCATGGAAGAAAACAATTATCAGCATGAACCGACACCAAGACGTAAACTGCGTTGGGGCAAGCTGTTAATCATAGTTGTTGCTTTATCTGCCTTAGTTGCCAGCTTGTTCTGGGGAAGTGTTTGGGTATATAAAAATTTAATCAATCCGCCTACAAATGTTGTTGTTAATATGGAGCCTGAACAAGATGCTGCAGGAGAAACCCTTGTAGTTAACGAAGAGCTGGGCGAGCGTATCAACATTTTGCTTTTGGGTGTTGATGATGGCGATAGCGAAGCAAGCGCTGATGAGCCTAAACGCACTGATGCGATTTTGCTTTTAAGCGTTGACCCGGATAAGGAAAAGGTTTCCGTGCTGTCCATTCCTCGTGATACGAAGGTGGTTTTGCCGGGACATCGTGACCCTGATAAAATAAATGCTGCTTTTGCCTATGGCGGGGCAGTTATGACCAAGCAGACAGTGCAAAGCCTGCTGCAGATTCCTGTTCACTACTACGCCTTGGCAAATTGGCGCGGCTTTATTGAGGTAGTGGATTTAATTGGCGGCGTAGATTTATATGTAGAAAAAAATATGTATTATGAAGACCCCTACGCTGATTTAGTTATTGATATCAAGCATGGGTACCAGCATATGGACGGTGAAACTGCCGGAAAATATGTGCGCTTCCGTGGTGATGAGTTGGGGGACATTGGCCGAGTACAGCGTCAGCAAAAATTCTTGCGTGCTGCAGCAGAGCAAATGTTTTCCTTCCAAAATATTACCAAGATTGGCGCTATCATGGATACCATTGATAAATATATTGATACAGATTTAAATACTGTAACCATGCTCAAGGCAGCTAATAGCTTTAAAATTTTTGGTGATGATAAAATTAAGACCTGTATGCTGTATGGTCAATTTGATGACGAAGATGGCATTAGCTACTGGGCAACAGATAGAGCTTCTGTACAAAGAGCTTTGGATGAATTAGAAATTCCCTATAAAGGAAAAGAGAAGAAAGATTAAGAGGAGGTTATAATTTAATGAACACTAAAGAATTGGCAATGAAGATTGCAGCTTTCGCCAGCGATAAGAAGGCTAATGATATTTTACTTTTGAATATGGAAGGCTTGTCCCCGGTAACCGATTATTTTGTAATTTGCAGCGCATCCAACAGCATGCTGGTAAAAGCGATTGCAGATAATATTGAAGACAAGCTGGCTGAAGAGGAAATTTTCTTCCTGCACAAGGAAGGCTATTCTGACGGACGCTGGATTTTGATGGATTATGGTGATGTTGTAGCGCACATCTTCTTAGAAGAAGACCGTGACTTCTATAATTTAGAACAATTGTGGGCAGATGCTCCTTCTGAAGCTTTTGTGGAGAATGAATAATGATTGAGAAAAATACGCAACAGGCTTTAAAATACAAGCCCGGCGACGTTGTAACCTTAAAAGTAGCGCGCGTTGGCGAGATGGGCGCATTCCTTGACGCAGGCACCGGTAATACCAGTGACGATATTTTGCTGCACAAGCTTCAGCAAACCAGCGAAGTCAAGGAGGGGGATAAGGTTAAGGTTTACCTGTATCTTGACCCTAACAAACGTTTGACTGCAAGCATGAAGCTTCCCAAAATGCGCGAAGGTCAGCTGGGATATGTAAAGGTAATTAGCGTAACCCGTGATGGCGGCTTTGTAGATATTGGTGCGGAACGCGGTGTGTTCCTGCCCTACAGCCAAATGCGCGGTCATGTTAGCCCCAACCAATTGGTATGGGTGAAGCTGTATCGCGATAAAAGCGGTCGCCCTGCTGTAACTATGCGTGTGGAAGATGATATGCAAAAGGCATCCAAGCCTGCAGAAGGCTTGAAGATTGGCGATAAGGTTACCGGTACGGTTTATAATATTTTGCCGGATGGCTTCTTTATTTTTACTAACCAAAGGTTTATTGCTTTCATTCATCGTAGCGAGGTTCCTGGTGGACGCTTGGATTTTGGACAAGAAGTTACTTGCCGTGTAACCTTCATTCGTGAAGATGGCAGGTTAAACTGCTCCATGCGTTTGCAAAAGGAAAACGCTCTTGTAGCGGATGCAGATGAAATCTATAATTTCTTAGTGAAGCGTGGCGGCAAGATGCCTTACTGCGACAGCACTCCGCTGGAAATTATCAAGCAAAAGTTTGGCATTAGCAAGGCTGCCTTTAAACGTGCCCTCGGTCATCTGATGAAGCAAGGCAAAATTCGTCAGGATGATGGCTGGACTTATCTTGTAGAAAATCCTGAAAAGAAATAAGAAAAATTTTACTGCTGACTTCGAAAGAGGTCAGCTTTTTTTATGTTGAGCAATTGTTTCACGTGAAACATTGGAACTTTAAAAATAAGTGCTTGACAGTAAAGCAAGTATATACCTTATCATTACTGTTAGTTCAAGTTAGTAACACTTCCTGATAAGATAAAGTGTAAAAACTTTCACTCTCACATATTTTATCGTGACCTTGTAAGATAGGGCGATGCAATATTCTTATGGGAGATGTTGATAAAATTTTTAGGAGATGAAGTACGATGAAACGACACATTAGCAAAAGTCTACTGATGACAGCACTTATTACAGGTTTGTGCATTGGGGGGGTACAGCAGTAAACGCTGCTGAAAGCCTCAACACCTTTGCCCTTGATGAGTACGTAGTAACAGCGACAAGAACATTAAAAGAATTACAAGAAGTTCCCGCAAGCGTAAGCGTTGTCACTGCAAAAGATATTGAAGAGAGAAATGTCAACTCTATGCAAGAGGCGTTACAATATTTACCAGGTGTGTATATGAATCCTACCGCGCAAAGTAGTATTCAAATGAGAGGTTTTGGTGGTACGGATATTCTTATGTTGGTTGATGGACAACAGATGAATACCACCTATGATGGTACAACAAATTTAAATTCCATTAATGTAGAAAATATTGAACGTATAGAAGTTTTACGTGGGGCTGCTTCCTCTATTTATGGTGGACATGCTGTAGCAGGTGTCATTAATATTACTACAAAAGAAGCAAAAAAATTAGGCGCGCATGGCGATGTAGTTGTTTCTTACGGTAGCAATAGCACTTGGAAAAAGTCCGTACAGGTTAATTCTAAAGTAAATGAAAAATTATCTTTTGGATTAGGATATGAAAATAGAAAATCTGATGGTTATGATGGATATTATGTGACCAAGAGTCCTTCTGATGGTACCGGTACTTATGATGCTAATTTACCATTATTAAAAGATGGATATTATGTTGTCGGTGGTAGAGGAGAACGTGCTTGGGAACATGAAAATTATAATGCAAATGTTAAATATAATTTTGATGATAGCAAATCTTTGAAATATATTTTTACTAAGACGGAATCCGATTGGAACTATAGAAATGCTTTTAGTTATGTAAAAGATAGCAAGGGAAATCCTGTTTATAACGGTAGTGCAACTACCCAAAATGGTAATCAGGTATCATTTAAGACTGGTAATTTTTATGGTTATGAAAATTTCTTGGAACGAGAAACACACTCAGTAATTTATCAAGATACGGATAATAAATTTAAAACAGCTTTTAGTTATGTGAACAATAAAGTAGATGGATATACAAGTGCTGATGTTCCTGAGGATTATAACGCATTAGATTGGACAGGCATTGGACATTACTCTGACCATCCAGGCAAAGTTTATGATTTTAGTATAGAAAAAGCTTGGGAGAATATTGGTAAACACACAATTGTAGTTGGTGCTAATTTTAAACAAGAAGAAATGACGCAAGATAGATGGAATTTAAGTCACTGGAAAGACTATAATTCTAAAATTGGGCAGTATGCTCAAGATGATGGTGAAGTTAAAAATACAGCATTATTTATTCAAGATGAATATAAGATTAACGAACCTTTAACTTTATATTTGGGAGCTCGTCTTGATTACTATAAAAAAGGAGAGGGAACTTTCTGGAGTACAGAATCAGGAAGTGAATATAATGAAACTTCTGATTCTGAAACTTATACAGAATTAAGTCCGAAAATTGCTCTTGATTATAAAGCGGATGATAATACTAACTATTATGTATCTTATGGTCATTCTTTCAATCCACCTGAAATCTATAAGATATATAGATATTCTGAATTTAGTAAATATTGGTATGTACCCAATCCTGAACTTGATCCTGAAACTTCCGATACCTTTGAAATCGGTATGAAAAAGAGAATTTCTGATAAAACAAACTTAGGTATTACAGTATATCATGTAGATACTGATGATAAGATTGCAGCTTCCGATGTATTGCCTGGTCAAACCTTTAAAGGTAAAGGTGTTAAAAAATATATGAATTATAACAAGGAAGAACGCAATGGTGTAGAATTTGAAATCAATCACAAGTTTAGTGATAAATTTAGTGGTTATATGAATTACGCTTGGCAACAAGGCAAATTAGAAGAAGATGGTGAGAAAGAAAACAACTATGATATTCCAAAACATTTATTCCATGCTGGCATTCAATATAATTGTGACAAGTGGAATGCATTATTGGATTGTCAATATGTAAGTGAACGTCAAAATCCAGGAGATAATATGAGTGGACTTGGTGCTGAAGAAGCATACTTTGTTGTAAATACTGCAATTAATTATGAAATTGCGAAAGATATGACATTACAATTCGCTGTAAATAATTTGTTGGATAGAGAATATTATGCTGATGAGGCTACTGATGGAAGAACTTATGGCGTAAGTCTCCGCTACTCCTTCTAATTTCCCAATGCTTTAACTTTTTGGTAATAACGGTATGGGGCTAACGCCCCGTACTGCTTTACATTACACATCTTTTCATTATTCACTCTCGCTCCTAAGTAATTTTTATAAAATATCATCTTAAAGGCTGCAGGTTTAACTGTGAGCTTGCTAAAACAAAATACTGACTATTTTTCATTAAGAACATTCCACCAATAAAATACACATCTACCAACACCAACCTAAGTTTTCTGGTGAAGCCTGCGTGCTTTGGATGGTATTTTATAAAATTTTTAGGGGTATTAGATAAATAAACTTGAAGGTGACAACAATGTCTTTTCAAATTAAACGGCTTTTGGGATATGTTTTGGGCTTCGTGCTCTTCTACGCTCCCTTTGCGCTGTTTCAAAAAACTATTTGCTACGCTATGACGGGTAAGTGGTTGCCGCTTACCATTCACAGCCTGTGCTTTAGAATTCAAACTGAACATTTACTTGACGGCAAGCTATTTAATCAGGCTCCCCTGTTTATAGTTTGCTTCCTTATTTTGTTGGCTGTTAGTTTTATTTTTGGGCCTGTGTATTGCGGCAAGCTGTGTCCTGCCGGTGCTTCTACAGAATATTTAAGCAGGCTTGTTCCAGCACGTTTTCAAATTGATTGGACAAAGTATGTGGAGGTTGCTCCCGTTCGTTACGGTATGCTGGCGGGTTTTGTACTCATTCCTTTTTTCGATACGGTTATTGCCTGCGTTTATTGTAACTTCTTTTTGTTTGACCTGTTCGTAAATTATTTTCTCTTTGGATATTTTGTGTCCTTAACTTCCAGCCTTATCCTAACCGCGCTTGTATGGGTGGTTATTTTTGGCGTGTTTACAAAAGGCGGAAGAGGCTTCTGTAATTTTATGTGCCCTGTTGGCGCGATACAAAATCTTGTATATGCCCTTGGCTGTAAATTTTCCTGTTCTTTTAAATTGAAGGTGCAGCGCTGTAAATGTATTGGCTGTCAAAAATGTGTGAAGGCTTGCCCCATGGGAGCAATGTATATTCGCGACAAGAAGGCTGCCAATAATGTGCATCATTGCATTTTGTGTGGCGAATGTATCAACGCATGCCCTGTAAAGGCAATTAAATACAAGAGGTAAGTGCTATGAAGGATAAATTTATTAGCTTTTGTGTGGCGATGGGGATTCCTGTTTCTTCCCTTGGCAGTGCTGGCGGAGGATGCACCGGTATTTGTGGCAGCTGTCAGTTTAGCTGTACTCCCGGAGTTTTGGCGTTGCTGTTGCTTACCGGCAAGCTTTTGTATAAAAAGTTAATCTGCAAAGGACGCTTTAACTATGAATAAATTGAATATGAAAAATCTTCTGTTGGCTTTGGGGGCAGTGCTTTTGGTTTTTGCCATGGGTGCCTTCAAGGGACAGATAAATGGTGATAGAACTTTTTATAAATTTTCCATGGAACAGGGCGGCGAGTACGCTTATACTATGGACGTGGGGAAGATGGGCATTGTTAAATATTTGGTAGAGCCCAATATTATGACCTTGTACCTACGCTGCAAGGTTCCCGCAGATGTTCAGGACCTGCGCTGTAAAATTGAAGGCATAGAAAATTTTGCTTCCCAAGGCAGCAAGAAGGGCGTGTGGAAAAAGCTTGGAGCTGCCGAAGTTTTAGAAAAAAGTAAATGGGGAGACTTCGTTCCCTTGAACTTGGAGCTTGCCGTTCCGCGGGAAGATGTTTATAAGCATGATGTTGCCAAGGCTAAGGTAAGCTTTTACAGCGGAACCAAGCCTTTTGCAAATTTGGATATTGCTATAGTAAATTCTAAGTATTAAATTCTGAGCCTTAGCTACGGGTTATACGGCTTGACATATTTTGGGACTGTAATATAATTATCTTCAGGTTTAGATGCTTAACGAGAATAGATATCCTTACCTGCACACTCTCACAATATTTTCATGGAGGAATAATGATGAAAAAATTGTTGACGTTAATTGGGTGCCTGCTTTTGGTTTTGGCGATGGCAGGCTGTGGCGGTAAAGCTAATGTGGAAAAGAAGGTGCTGCGAGTGGCGACCACTGCTAACTTTCCGCCCTTTGAGTATTTTCAGCCTAACAGCGGTATTCATACCGGTTTTGATATTGATTTGATGCGCGATTTGGGCAAGGGCATGGGCTACGACAAGGTGGAGTTTGTAAACGTGGAGTTTCCCAAATTGCTTGATGGTTTACAAGCCAAGCAGTACGACGCAGTCATTTCCGGTTTGGCAATTACTCCGGAGCGCGAAGCAAAGGTTGCCTTTACCAAGCCCTATGTTTCTGACGGGCTGACCATTGTGCTGCCCGTTGGCACCAAGTTCCCCAATGCGGTAGAGTCTTTGAAGGATAAACGTGTTGCTGTGGAAAGTGGCAGCATTGCCTTCGATTGGGTGATGAGCCATACCCAAGCCAGCAATATTGTTGTAACCGATAGCACCGAAGAGGCCATTAGGGCTGTGGTGGAAGACCGGGCAGATTGCATGGTTGCTTCCAAATTGGCAGTTGCCTTCCTGCTTGCTCATGGTTTTAGCGATAGCGTGCGTTTTGCCGGCGACGATTTGCTTGTGGAAGATAAGATTGGTATTGCCGTAAACAAAGAGAACACCGAACTGCTGACGAAGCTTGATGCAGAGCTGGAAAAATATCGTAAGACTTCCTCTTACAAGCAGCTCATGAGAACATATTTTGGTAGCATTAAATAAAAATAAAGCCTTCTATCCTTGGGGTAGGAGGCTTTTTGCTGTCGTGATAGTAAAATTTGCAGACTTTCTTTAAAATTACCCTTGCGTATATACTTACTATATACCTTATAATCTGTCATTGAATAAATTTAGATGAGGTTGCTACGCTATGGAAAGGATTAGTAAAAAAGGTTTGCTTTTATTGGCAGTGCTTGGCTGTAATTTTTATGGCGGTCAGGAAAATGCTTTTGCTTCCGAAGCTTTGCAGGAATTTGTGTTGGACCCAATGGTGGTAACTGCCCAAGGCTTTGCCACTAAGGATTTGGAAACTCCTGCTTTGGTGGAAGTGTATAACGAAAAAGAAATTGAAGACAGCGGTGCCAACAATGCTTACGACGTATTGCAGGACACCTTGGGAGTTACTGCTTCTTCCTACGGGTTTAACGGAACGAATCAGGGAACCATGACTTCTAAAATTATGATTCGCGGCGTGCAGGATGGCACCCTGGTTTTGGTTGACGGCGTGCCTATGAATATGGACGGGCGTTATAATTTGGACGATATTCCCAGTGATGCCATTGAGCGTATTGAGGTTGTGAAGGGTGGCGGCTCCGTTTTGTATGGCAGTGAAGCTACTGGCGGTGTGATAAATATTATTACCAAAAAGCAGCTGCGGAACAAGATTAAGGTCGCTGCCGGAAACTTTGGTAAGGAACGCTACGACATCAGCGTGGGCGCAGGCAGGTTTAATTTGCTTGCCGGTTTGGAAAATCGTGGCAAGGCAGATGATATTAAGGGTGTTGCTCCAGGAGATAACCCTGCTACAGAAAATGTTTATGACTACGGCAAGGGAGAACGCCAAAGTATTCGCTGGAATTATTTGCTGAGCGAAGGCTTGACCTTTACCCACGCTTATTCGGAAAACGAAAATAAATACTTGCGCAGGAAGGCTGCCCTTAGTACTTACAACCGTATGAACCAGTACACCAATAAGGATAACAGCTTTTTGCTGAATTACGACAAGGATGGTTGGAAGGCGTACCTTTCTTACGGAACGCAGGAAAAGGATAATGACCAAATTGATATTGCTAATAACGGCGCAAGAACCTACACCGAAAATTACAACTGGCGCAAGGGGCACAACACCAATCTGAAATTGCAGAAGCAGTTTGATATTGGCAAGGACAGGCTGCTGGTGGGGGTAAGCTATCAAAAAGAGGACATGGATACCCACAGCGCGCAGAAGTCTTCCAGTCCGGAAGTGGATAGCAATCTGCGCAGGGATAACTATTCTGTTTTTCTTTCTTACGACATGGCTCTGGGGGAAAAGAGCAATTTTATTTTAAACATGCGTGAAACCTGGGTGACTAAGAACGAAGGCAGGCAAAGGGAAGCAGCAAATGGCGCGCAGCACTTTACCAAGAATGATGATTTGAGTAAGTTTACTCCGGAAGCGGAATACATTTACCGCATTAACGAAGAGAGCAGCCTGTACGCTAAAGCGGGAAAATCCTTTAAGCTGCCAACTATGAGCCAGATTTATGGCAGTGGTGTGCTGCGTCCTGCTTTGGACTTGAAGCCGGAAGAAGGCACTCATTACGAAATAGGCTACAAGCTGAACGGGGAGAAGAGTGCTTGGCGAGTTGCTCTTTTCAATTACGAGGTGAAGGACTCCGTTGAAGCAGTAGAGAACGAAAATATAGGCTACGATTATTTTAACAAGGACGTGCGCAATACGGGTGTAGAAGCTTCGCTGACCCTTGCTCACGATAATAATTGGACAACCCGTTGGGGCGTTACTTATCACGACCCGCAAGTGCGGGACAACAATCCTAAGGGCTATGGCGATAATGCTTGGCACGATTACGGAAGCAGGTATCAGTTTAATGGCTCCGTAAGCTATGTGGATGCTAAGTTTAGCAGTACCTTGAAGGCAAATTTTGTAGGGGACAGAACCTCTGACACTAAGGAGCAGCGCCACATTAAGCCCCAATTATTTACGGACTGGCATTTTGCGTACCAGCCTAAGGAAAATCACAAGGTCTTTTTACATATTAACAACATCTTGGACAGAAGAGATATTGTTTCTACCGGCAACAGCAATTACTATAATTTAGGACGTAACTTTATGCTGGGGTACGAGTATCTTTTCTAAAAGCAGCTTTCAAGATTGGGAAGAGCGTTGTCAAAAGGCAGCGCTCTTTTTTTGTATACAATGTTTCACGTGAAACATTTTCAGGAGGGGGACATAAATTTAAAAAAATTTTTGAATGAGCGAATAAATTAGTGAGAGAAAAATCATAATAGGAACTATTGCAATTAAGGAGTAAAAGAGTTATAATGCAAGGCATAATACTGTCAAAAAGAATCCTCAGTTATTTGAGCACTCTCACATTCTTGAACGCAGTAAATAATTTTAGGAGTGTGACGTATTATGAAAAAATCCTTAGTTCTCGCTATGGCAATGGCTCTTGGCGTAACTGCTTCTGCTTACGCAGCCAACCCCTTTTCTGACGTGCCCGCAGGCCACTGGGCATACGACAGTGTAGCAAAACTTGCTGCTGCCGGAATCGTAGATGGTTATGCAGATGGCGCTTTCGCCGGCGACAAGCTGATGACCCGTTACGAAATGGCGCAAATCGTAGCAAAAGCTATGGCAAAAGGCGCTAATGTTGACAAGCTTGCAGCAGAATTTGCTGACGAACTGGATACTCTTGGCGTGCGCGTAGCAAAATTGGAAAAAGGTGCTGACGCAGTTAAGATTACCGGTCAAATTCGTTATGAATATGGCGATCGTGATGGTTCTATCAAAAATGACTCTGACAAAAAACTTGGTAGCATTGCAAAACATCGCCTGCGTACCCGTTTGTTCCTGAATGGTCAAGTAAATGATGACTGGTCCTATACCGCACGTTTGCAAAATGACCAAAACCTGGCTGATGATGCTGGCAATGAAACAACTAAACTTAACCAAGCATATTTAAATGGTAAGCTTGGTGGTCTTAAGGTTGTTGCAGGCAGAGCACCGCAATTCTTGGCAAATGGTAATCTTTATGATGATACCGCTGATATGGTTTCTGTAACCTATGGTAAAGATGTAAAGCTTAATGCATACTATGGCAAACCGACTGATTACGGTTTTGAAAATTTCTATGGTGCATCCCTGTCCACTAAAGTTGGCGGCTTGGGCTTATCCGTTGGTTATGATAAATTCCAAGATGCTTTAGAAGATGTAACTAATGCTGGTGATGGTGGTTATGCTGAAGACTCTAACGGCGATGAAATTAAATATTCTAACAACAACGTTGCCCTTGGTGAAGATAACGCTATCTGGAATGTAATGGCTACCTACCAAATGGGTGACATTGGTTTGAATGCAACCTATTTGAATTCTGATATTGGTGATGAGAAAATTAAACCTGGTGCTGACACCGATGGCTATGTTCTTGGTGTAACCTATAAAGGTGCTAAAGCTTCCAAACCCGGTTCTTGGGGCTTGTGGGCAAATTACTATGACCAAGGCGCAGGCACTTTCTATGCTCATACCATGAAAGCCGGCGATTGGGGTTACTTCTTGGACGAAGGCTTCAAAGGCTATGCAGTTGGTGCAACCTATGGCTTCGCTAAAAATATTGTAGGCCATATTGATTACTACGATTTGGAAGGCAAAGAATCCGGTGAAACTTCCGAAGTTATCTGGTCTCGTTTGCAAGTAACCTTCTAATTCACTCATCCTTCCTTAAATTCTCACAAAGTTTTTTAAATACAAAGGAGCGATTCGCTGACGCGGATCGCTCCTTTGCTTTGGGATATGTAAGGGATATATGTGTGCTGTCATGGATTGGAATTTGTTTAGTGGTAACCTGGAGGTGTTATCCATGACAGCGAGGGGAAGCTAAATTATTCTTCGTCTTCACGAATTGTACCATAGGCAACTAAAACAGTTCCTTTAGGTGCGGAAAGGGCGGGGCAAACATACAGGACAACGCCGGTTTGCTCTGCGTAATAGGTGGTGATGGTTTCGCCAAATAAATCGGTGATGCGACCAAGCACCTGTCCTTCGTAAACGAAGTCGCCGCTGTGAATATGATGACGCCAGCAGCCCGTTGCTTCTGCTTCAAGATAGATAAGGTTTTCTACGTCGCGGGGATGATGATGGCGAGGCCTTACCGGAGTGGCAAACATTTTCAGCTTGCGCATGATGTTGCAGATATCTTCTTTGTAAGCTTCAATATCTTCTTGCAGACACAAGCCTGCGCCGCCGCGTTCAATCAGAATTGAAGGCAGGCCTTGGCTGGCGGCGTAGTTGTAAGCTCCGCCTGTTGCCAGGCTGCGTACCATATACTCCATATCTAAAACCTTTGCTACGGAGCGGGACTGCTTTTCAATTTCCGGAGTAGGTTGTCCGGGATAGTAAACGTAGGGATGCAAGCTTTCGTGAATGTCGCCGCTGTGCATGTCTACGAAAAAATCTGCAAGGGGAAAGAAGTTGCTGCTGATAAGGTAAGCAGTCTTATCGGCAAGAGTACCCAGGGGGTCACCGGGGAAAACTCTGTTCAAGTTCTTACCGTCTTCCGGAACGATAAACTCTCTGCGCGCCCAAAAGCCTTGCACATTTACAGGGTGCATGATAATCAGGCTGCCTTTGACTTCCTCAGGAGTAATATCCTTTCCCAGCTCCATTGCTGCTGCGATACCTGGGTACTCGCCGCCGTGGATGCCTGCGGTTATGAGCAGGGTGGGACCGTCTTCTGCGCCGTTGATGATGGTAAGAGGAATTTGTACCGCCGTATCAGGAACGGGTAAAAGGGTGCGCAGCTTCTTGCCTCGTTCGATGGTTAAGCCACAAACACTTAAAGTTTCGGACATCTCTTCAGCTCCTTTATTCATTTTCGGGTTGACTATTTTGTTGAAATGGATTATAACATACGTTGAGAAAAATCACAATAAAAAATTCAAGTTAGGATTATTTACGAATAAGGGTGAAGAAATAAAATGAAACTGTTAACGGATAAAGAATACCTTGGAATTACCATTCCCTTTATGCTTTCCACAATGACGCAGCCTTTAATGGGCGCTGTGAACACGGCGGTGATGGGACAGCTTGCAGAGCCGAAGTATATAGCCGCTGTATCCTTGGGCGCAATTTTGTTTAACAATTTGTACTGGCTCTTTGGCTTTTTAAGAGTAAGCACTACTGGTTACGCGGCGCAAGCCTTTGGCGCGCAGGATGAACGGCTTAGCATGCTTGCCTTCTTTAAGCCATTGGTGCTGGCAATTTTGGTAGCAAGCCTGTGCGTTATCTTGCAAACTCCCATTGTGGATGCTTACCTTGCAACCATTCGTCCTGCTGCGGATGTGGCAGAGCTGTGCCGAGAATATTTTTACATTCTTATTTGGGGCGCACCCTTGGTTTTGTTTAACTATGTTGCTCTTGGCTGGCTGATGGGGCAAACCAGAATTAGGGCTTCTGTTTTTATGCAGGTTTCCATGAACGTGCTGAATATGTTTTTGAGCGTATGGTTTGTTTTCTATTGGCATTACGATATTGAGGGCGTAGCTTGGGCTACACTGCTTAGTCAAATTTACGGGGGCATTGTGGGCGCGGCGCTGATGTACCATTTTGGACGCTTTAATCTAAGTAAGCTGCCTAAGAATGAATTGGTAGACTGGCACACCTTCGTAAGTATGCTCAAGGTAAATTCCAACCTGATGATTCGTACTGCCTGCCTTTTGTGCGTAAATAATATTGTTGCCGCCGTAGGGGCAAGCCTTGGAACAATTTATCTGGCGGTTAACGCGGTGCTTATCCAAATCAAAGACATTATCAGCTTTTTGATAGATGGCATGGCAAATGGTACTGCTATTTTCGTGGGCAAGGCAGTGGGGGAACGCAGCTTGGACTTGCTAAGGGCAAGCATTAGAATGGCGTTGAAGTGGCTGGCTGCCTTTACAGTTTTTTCCATGAGCGTGTACTACTGGGGCAATAGCTTCTTCATCAGTCTGTTCACGGATAACGTGGCGGTTATCCAATTGGCGCAGAACTACAACGTTTTTGTTTTGCTTTATCCCTTGCTGGCAGGCGTGGGCATTTTACTTTACGGAGCCTTTTGCGGCGCAACCTACACTGCGCCCATTAGGGATATGATGCTGATAGCTTTGGTTTTATTTTACGGAGCGCAATATTTTTTGGTTCCCTCTTGGGGCAACACAGGTCTTTGGATTGCCTACCTTGTGTTTAGAATAACCCAGTCCATCGTTCTGTGGCTCTACCTCCCCAAAATAAGAAGCCGTCTTTAATCATAAAAATAAAAAATCGCTCTTGCTTTTTATTAGGAATTAGTATTATAATGAGTTCAGGTTTTGTTTAGGTTTATATATAGTTAGAATACAGCAAATAATTTCATACGTCAGCTAAGGTGCCCGTGAAGGGGTAAATCAGGGAATGCGGTGTAAATCCGCAGCGGTCACGCCACTGTGATGCTTTTAAGCTAAGCCAGGTCGCAGCCTTAGTCGATATATATTTCTGCGAGGGACGGAATGTATATGAGCGCGCCGTAAGGCTTAGCATTTTATTGCTCACTCATAACCTTTTCTGTTTTCGCAGGGAAGGTTATTTTTATTTGATGGAGATGATGTGTTTTGGCAAATAAGCAGATGATGGCGCGTATCGGGCAAATTGCCTTGGTACTGTTGGGAATCAGCTTCATTACTTTCGCGTTGGTTATGTTGGCTCCCGGTGATGTTGTACGTCAAATGATTGCCGGTAATGAAGACATTATGGTAAGTCAGGCAGAGATAGACGCTTTGCGTGCAGAGCTTGGCTTGGACAAGCCTTTCATTTTTCAATATCTTGATTGGCTGGGAAGAGCGTTGCAGGGGAATTTAGGTTTTTCCTACATGGCGAAAAAGCCTGTAATCGAAGAACTGTTAGGCCGTTTGCCGGCAACCATTTATCTTTCCTTGGCATCCTTGCTTTTTATGATTGTTGTTTCAATTCCCTTGGGAATTTACAGCGCGGTGAAACGTGGCAGCGTATTCGATTACGTTGTGCGTGGCTTAACCTTCTTGGGTGTATCCGTTCCCGGTTTTTGGCTGGGCTTGATGCTGTTGTGGATTTTGGGCTTGAAGTTAGATTTATTCCCCATTGTTGGCGGTACGGTGAGCTTGGAAACAATTATCCTGCCGGCGACAACCCTGGGAATTGCCATGGCTTCCAAGTACACACGTCAGGTTAGGACGGCGGTACTGGAAGAGCTGCATCAGGATTACGTTGTTGGTGCTCGTGCCCGCGGTATGAGCGAGAAGCACATTCTCTGGAAAGAGGTTCTGCCTAACGCAATGCTTCCCTTGATTACCCTGATGGGCTTGTCACTGGGTAACCTGCTTGGCGGCGCGGCGGTTATTGAAATGGTCTTTGGTTGGCCGGGACTTGGGCGCCTTGCCATTGAAGCAATTACCTACCGCGACTTCCAGCTTGTGCAAGGCGTAGTAATCTGGATTGCGTTGATGTATATGATTATTAACTTGGTAGTGGACATTTCTTATAACTACCTTGACCCAAGATTGAGAAAGGTAAGGTAAGCGAAATGGAAACAGTTATTAAAGGGTTAAGAACCAATAGAGCCTTTGCCTTTACAACGGTTTTAGTTTTACTGCTGCTTTTGACTGCGGTGGCAGCGCCCATCCTTTCGCCTTACGACCCGACGGAAGCAACCATGCGCAACGCCTACCTTCCTCCCAGCGCAGAACATCTTTTTGGAACTGACAAGCTGGGGCGCGATTGCTTGAGCCGCGTTCTGTACGGAGCAAGAGCTTCCCTGAGCGGTGTGCTGCTTCTGGTAACGACGGTCTTTATCGTTGGTACAAGCATGGGCGTAGTTTCCGGATACTTTGGCGGCAAGGTGGATATGGTTATCATGCGTATCTCTGATATGATGATTTCCTTCCCCGGTATGATTTTGGCAATTGCCGTTGCCGGTATCTTGGGTGGCAGTTTGGTAAACGCTGTTTTAGCGCTGACCATAGTGAGCTGGACAAAATACGCACGCTTGGCACGCAGTATGGTTTTGAAAATAAAGCGCCGCGATTTTGTAGAGGCGGCAGTGGTAAATGGCGGTAAGCCTTTACATATTTTGTGGGTACATATTTTGCCAAACATTTTGCCCATTATGGTAATCACCGCGGCAGCAGATATTGGCGCCTTGATGATGGAGCTTGCCGGACTTTCCTTCCTTGGCTTTGGCAGCCAGCCTCCTGCTCCCGAATGGGGCTTGATGTTGAACGAAGGTCGTCAGCAATTACAAACAGCGCCTTGGCTGATGGTGTTCCCCGGCTTGGCAATTTTTATTACGGTTGTAGTTTTCAACCTGTGGGGCGATAACCTGCGTGACGTGCTTGACCCCCGCCAGGAGGAATAATAAATAGTAACCAAACACTCTCATAGTAAAAATTTTTTAAGGAGCGATGAATCATGAAAAAAATGTGGAAAGTTTCTGCGGCTGCAGCAATGATTGGCTTGATGGCATTGGCAGCAGGCTGCGGTGGCGGCGAAGAAAAGAAAGCTGCTGTAGCGAAGGACACTCTTAAATTTGGCGTAACCAACTTTGCAGATAGCTTGGAACCTACTGATAACTATTTTGGTTGGGTAGTAATGCGTTACGGCTTGGGCGAATGCTTGGTAAAATTCGATGAAAAAATGAATTCTACTCCTTGGCTGGCAGAAAGCTGGAAGATTGGCGACGACAAGCTTACCTGGACTATTAAGATTAACGATAAGGCAGTGTTCTCTAACGGCGACAAGCTGACCGCACAAATCGCTAAGGAATCCATTGAACGTACCTTTGCTAAATCTGACCGCGCTAAAACCTTCTTTGAAGTTGACGAAATCACTGCTGATGGCCAAGTGCTGACCATTAAAACTAAACGTCCCGTTCCGACTTTGCCCGGTATGCTGGCTGACCCCTTGTTCATTATCGTAAACACCAAGGTTACTGACCGCGATTACGCAAAACAAGGCCCCATCTGCACCGGTCCCTATATGGTTAAGGATTACAGCAAGGCTAAAGCAGTTATGGTTGCTAACCCCAACTACTGGGATGGCGCTGTTCCCTTTAAAACTGTAGAAATCCCCACCATTGACGATCCCAACACCCGTGCAATGGCATTGCAAAAAGGCGAAATCGATATGGCAATTAACATTGCCCCCGGCGATTTGACCCTGTTCGACAAAAAAGATAAATTCTACATTAGCTCCATTGCTTCTCTCCGCTCCGTACTGGCTCGCTTGACCAGCGCCGAAGGCCGCCCGCTCCATGACAAACGCGTGCGTGAAGCATTGCTCAGCTCCTTGGATAGAGAAACTTATAACAAAGTATTGTTGAAAGATACCTTCACCACCGGTGGTCCGGCAGTTCCCCCGTCCTTGGACTATGGCTTTGATGAATTGAAGGACCCCAACACCTACAATATGGAACGTTCCAAAAAATTGCTTGCTGAAGCTGGCTGGAAAGATACTGATGGCGACGGCTATGTAGATAAAGATGGCAAGAACCTGGAATTGGACTTCGTGTTCTACAGCGGTCGTGCAGAGCTGCCCTTGTACGCAGAAGCTACCCAAGCTGACGCTAAGAAGGTTGGCATTAAAGTTAATCTGAAAAATGTTGACTACAATGTATTGGACGGCATTGGCAAACGCGGCGAATGTGACTTGATTATCTCTAACATTATTACCGCTAACACCGGTGACCCGGAGGTTTACATGAACTGGTACTGGAAGACCAATGTTAACGGCAGCAACCCGCAAAACGGTTCCGGCTACAGCAATCCGGAATACGACGCTTTAAGCGACAAGCTGGCTGTTGAATTTGACCCGGCAAAACGCCGTCAATACATTATCGATATGCAACGCATCCTTTTGGATGACGCAGCAACCCTTATCTTTGGTTATCCGCAAACCAATATGGTTTCCAGCACCGGTATTACTGGCGCAGAAATTTTCCCGGCTGACTACTACTGGCTGACCAAAGACGTTAAACCCGCAAAATAATTTTAGAAGAAGGTTTGCTTAATGCTTCTTGAAGTAAAAAACTTGGACATTAGCTACGGTGACAAGCTCACCGTAGCCAATGCTAATCTTGAACTTGATAAAGGCGAAATACTCTCCATTGTAGGTGAATCCGGTAGCGGAAAAACAACAATTATCCGTGCCATAATGGGTTGCTTGCCGGGAGCAGGGCGTGTAAGTGCAGGCAGTATTATTTTTGATGGCAAGGACGTTCTCAAAAATACTCCCCAGCAATGGCGCGATATGTCCGGCAAGGAAATGTCCATGATTTTTCAGGACAGTGGCAATATGATTAACCCCATTAGGCGTATTGGCGTGCAGTTTATTGATTACATCCAAACTCATAGCCCTGCTACCTCTAAGGAAGAAGCCTACGAAATGGCGACGAAGATGCTTGCCAACGTACATTTGCCAAACCCGGACAATATTATGAACAGCTACCCCTTTGAATTAAGTGGTGGCATGCGTCAACGCGTGGGCATTGCCATGGCGATGACCTTTAGTCCTAAAATTTTGCTGGCAGATGAGCCTACCAGTGCCTTGGACGTAACAACTCAGGCGCAAATCATTCGCCAGATTGTGGATGTGCGTAACGAATATCATGCTGCGGTTATCATTGTTACCCATAACCTGGGCGTGGCTTCTTATATGTCCAACAAGATTATGGTTATGAAGGGCGGCAAGGTTGCGGAAAGCGGTACTCGTGAAGAGGTTATAGGCAATCCCCAGCACGAATACACCAAGCAGCTTTTACGAGCAGTGCCTGTAATAGGAGGTAAGCGTTATTATGAGTAAAGAGCAAGTAAGCAAGCAGCCTCCTGTTGTTTTAGAAATTAAAAACGTAACCAAGAAGTTCGCAGTTGATGGCGGTAAGTTTTTAACAGCCTGTGATAATGTTAGCCTGCGTGCCTACGAGGGTCAAACCTTGGGCATCATTGGGGAAAGCGGCTGCGGCAAGAGTACCTTGGTGCGTACCTTATTACAAATTCACCCGGCAACTTCCGGCGAAGCAATTTTTGAAGGCAAAGATATTTTGCAGGCAAAGGGAGAGGAAAGCCGTAAGAACCGTTGTAAAATTCAAATGGTTTTCCAAGACCCGACAGCTGCCTTTAACCCTAAGATGCTGGTTAAGGATATTTTGACAGAGCCTTTGAAAAACTTTGGCATGATTAAAAAGGAAGAGGTAGATGCTAAGGCGGCAGAGCTTTTACAGATGGTAGAGCTGCCTGCAGAATTTAAAGACCGCTACCCCCATAGCATGAGTGGTGGTCAGCGCCAACGCTTGGGCATTGCTCGTGCCCTTTCCTTAGAGCCGAAGATTATTGTTTGCGACGAGGCAACCTCTGCGCTGGACGTTTCCGTTCAGGAAAAGGTATGCGATTTGTTGTGTCGCCTGCAAAAAGAAAAGGGCATTACCTACCTGTTCATATGCCACGATTTGGGCTTGGTAGATTTAATGTGCCATCAGGTTGCGGTTATGTACCTGGGCAACGTGGTGGAATGGTTAGAGAAAGGACGAATCGCAGAGCATTGCAAGCATCCCTATTCACAAGCGTTGATGAAGGCGGTGTTCAAGGTAGATTTCAAACCCGGCGAAAAGATTCAACCCCTTGAGGGCGAAATCCCCAGTCCCTTGGATTTACCCATCGGTTGTCCTTTCCAAAGCCGTTGCGAACGCTGTGCAGAAATTTGCCGCAAGGAAAAGCCTGTTCTGCGAGAAGTGGAGCCCCAGCATTGGGTGGCTTGCCATTTCGTGAAGTAGCTTTTAGTTTTAAGTGGCGTCGTGTTAAACGGCGCCACAATTTTATAGCAAGCCTCTAAAATGTTTCACGTGAAACATTTTCAGGAGGGGGACATAATTTTTAAAAAAATTTTTGAATGAGTAACTGTTCATATGTTATAATGGGGGCACGAAGGCGAAAAAGGCTTTCATATATTTTTTAGCTCTTGTATGAGCGAATACTCATATGTATGCATTTGGAGAGGTGGTATATATATAATGAAGGAAGTTGTAAAAAATTCCCACGAACATGACCATCACGAAGAAGAACATCACCACGAAAAGGGTTGCTGTGGTGGGCACGAACACCATCACCACGAGGAGCACCACCATCACGAAGAAGGTTGCTGTGGTGGGCACGAACACCATCATCACGAGGAGCACCATCATCACGAAGAAGGTTGCTGCGGCGGACATGAACACCATCACCACGAGGAGCACCACCACGAGAAGGAACACAGGGGTAAAAATTACAAGGTGTACCTTGTGAAGAATTTGGATTGTGCCAACTGTGGTGCCAAGATAGAGCGTGCCCTGAACGAACTGCCGGAGGTGGAAGCTGCTACCCTTACCTTTACTACGAAAAAATTAAAGGTTACTGCCCCAAGCTACAAGGGCTTGTTAGAAAAAATGCAAGGAGTTTGCGACAGGGTAGAAGAGGGCGTGCTTTTGGAGGAATTTGTTGATGCCAAGCAGGCAGGGCATACCCACGAGCGCGAACACCAGCATGGCGGCGAAAGCCTTGCGCTGGCAGAAATCCTTATTGGCGGCATTGTCTTTATCGCTACGGAATGGTTGGGCGTTGTTCCCGAAGCTTATCATATGTACGCCTTGGTTTTTGCCTATGTGCTTTTGGGATGGCGCATTGTTTTGGCGGCGCTCAAAAATATTACCAAGGGTCACGTCTTTGACGAAAACTTTTTGATGACCGTGGCAACCCTGGGTGCTTTCGCCATTCAAGCCTGGGAAGAGGCTGTTGGCGTTATGTTCTTCTATCGCGTGGGGGAATATTTTGAACACCGAGCTGTGGAAAAAAGTCGCGGGCAAATTATGGCGGCTGTGGATATGCGTCCCGAGGTTGTAAACCTTGTGGTTGAAGGGGACGTGAAGGTTATTCCTGCGGCAGATGCCAAGGTGGGCGACGTGCTGCTAGTGCGTGTTGGCGACCGCATTCCCTTGGACGGTGTGGTAGTGGATGGCGAAAGCCTGCTGGATACTTCCCCGGTGACCGGCGAGCCTGTTCCGGTGAAGCGGGTGCGTGGTGACGAGGTTGTTTCCGGTTGCGTGAACACTTCTGCCATGCTGATGATGCGCGTAGAAAAAGTGCTGGAAGAATCTATGGTAACAAAGATTTTGGAAAGCGTGGAGAACGCTGCTGCCAGCAAGCCTACCATTGAAAAATTCATCACTCGTTTTGCCAGGGTCTATACCCCCGGCGTAGTTGCCGTTGCTATTTTAACCGCAGTTGTACCTTCCCTTGTAACAGGGGAATGGGAAAAATGGATTTACGCGGCGTTGACCTTCCTTGTAATTAGCTGCCCCTGCGCTTTGGTGTTGAGCGTGCCTTTGGCATTCTTTTCCGGCATTGGCGCAGGCTCCAAGCAAGGGATTTTGTTTAAGGGCGGCGTGGCAATGGATGCCTTGAAAAACATTGCTGCCGTAATTATGGATAAAACCGGCACTGTTACCAAGGGTAATTTTGTAGTGCAAAGGGTTTGCGCAGCCAAAGGCGTTACGGAGCAGGCGCTTCTTGCCATTTGCGCAGGCGCAGAGCTGGCTTCCACTCACCCAATTGCAGTAAGCGTTGTGGAAGCGGCGAAGGAACGTGGCGTTCAGCTAAAGCGCCCTGAAAAATTTGAAGAGCGTGCCGGCGAAGGCTTGGTTGCTTATTACGGAGAAGATGTTGTGCTGTGCGGTAACGCCAAGCTTTTGGCGCGTTACGGCGTTGATTGCAGCGAATACATTGAAGCGGAAAGCGGCAGCGAGGTTCTGGTTGCCAAAAATTATAAATACCTTGGTCAGCTGGTGATTAGCGACACCTTGAAAGAGGATGCCAGGGCTGCGGTGGCACTGCTTAAAGAGCAGGGACTTGTTACTGCCATGCTTACAGGCGACAGCCGAAGAGAGGCAGAAGCCATTGCCAGGGAAGCAGGAATTGACGAGGTGCGGGCGAAGCTGTTGCCCCAGGATAAATTGCAGGAGCTGAACCGCCTGCGTGAAAAATATGGTGCAGTAATGTTCGTAGGCGACGGCATCAACGACGCGCCTGTTTTGGCTGGCGCTAACGTAGGCGCTGCCATGGGTAGCGGTGCGGATGCTGCCATTGAAGCGGCAGACGTTGTCTTTATGAATTCAGAAATGAAGTCCATTCCCCAAGCCATTGCCATTGCCAGGGAAACAGGCAGGATTGCTTGGCAAAACGTTGTCTTTGCTTTGGCGGTGAAGGCTGTTATTATGGTGGCAGGGCTTTTGGGCTACGCTTCCATGTGGGCGGCTGTCTTTGCTGATACCGGCGTGGCAATGCTGTGCGTGCTGAACTCCATCAGAATTTTATATAAGAAGCTTTAAGAAATGGGCGTGGTCTAAATCTAAGGACCGCGCTTATTTTTTATAGGCTATTTTTCCTGAAAGCCTTTCGGAAAAAATTACTTGACCGTATAACGGCTATACAGTTTAAAATTAAAAGAAAAAATTTTGAAGGAGAAAAGTATGTCTGAACAGATTTGTACCCTTTCTACAGGTGATAAGGTATATTTTTATGACAAGAGCATTGTGATTTTCTTTAACGGCAAGCGCAAGGTGTTGAGCACCTCCGTTTACAACGGTGGCTACCACGAAGATTACCTTGCAGTTTACAACTATGATGGCAAGCAAGGCTCCGGTATGCCCTGCGAGGTTTTGGCAGATACCTACGTGGAGCATATGCGTTTGGTTTCTAAACGCCTTGCCCTGAACCCGGACCTTGTTACGGGCATGGGTACTGCTGCCAGTATGGAAAACGCTGTTGTGGAAAAGCTTACCTACAAAGAGCTGACCGTTACTGCCATTGTAACAGGCGGTATTGAAACTAATGGTGGACGCGTGGGTGACCCTTCCGATTATTACAAGCCCTTAGAAAAAGTGGGCAAGTGCGGTACCATAAATATTATGCTAATTTTAGACTGCGATATGCCGCCGGGAGCATTGGCACGCGCGCTGGTAACCTGCACCGAAGCTAAGACTGCTGCCATCCAGGAGCTGCTTGCCGGCAGCAACTACTCCACCGGCTTAGCCACAGGAAGCGGTACGGACCAGACAATTATTGTGGCGAATCCGGAAAGAGATTTGTATTTTGAAACCACCGGCAAGCATTCCAAGATAGGCGAGCTGATTGGCAAGGCAGTTACCAAGGCTGTTAAGGGCGCCCTGGAAAAGCAAGCCGGCTTAAACCCGGAGCTGCAGCATAATGTGTTCCGCCGCCTAAAACGTTTTGGCATTTTACCCGGAAGCATGTGGCAAGAATACCAAGCCAATACCAAGGCGGAAGTAAAGCCTGTGTACCTGCTTGCCGCAGAAAATTTGGCGAAGGACAAGGCAATGCTTACCTACACCTCCCTGTACGCTCATTTGCTGGACCAGTTTTTGTGGCAGCTTATTAGCGCAGAAGAAATGCAGCTGGCAGGACAAAGCTTGCTTGATACATTAGCTACCTATTATAATGTAGGAAACCAGCAAATTACCCAAGCAGATTTGGAAGGAATGTTGGCAAGCTGGAAGCTTTTGTTTAATGAAATTGTAGCGGCGCAGGCTGCGTAAGCTGGAGTTATGATGAAGCAACTAATAAATTATTGTCCCGTACACGGTTATAAAGAAGAAATTAACGCTTACCCAAAGGGCATGCAAGGTTATTTAGAAGATAGCAGCCTTGACGGGGTGGAGCTGTACGTTTACGACACCAAGCCCTACGAGGAAGATTATTCTGACTGGGCAACGGGAGTACATTTAAAGTACTGGCCCTACTGGTTAGATTTTTGGCTAAATAATAAGGAAGAGCTGGCAAGGAACCACAAAAGCGTGCAGGATATGCAGGCGTATTTTGGCGGCGCTGCCAACCAAGACCAATGGTTAGAGGTAATACAAAAAAATATTGGCGCTTCCCTTGCGGTGCAGCCGGAATATTTAGTATGGCACGTTAGCCACTGCGGTTTGGAGGAAGCCTTCACAAGAAAGTTCCTCTATAGTGATGAGCGGATTATAGATTGCACCGTGGAAGTGTTCAACCAAATTAGCAGCTGCCTGCCTGATGACGTAACGGTGCTATTTGAAAATTTATGGTGGCCGGGGCTAAAGCTTACCAATCCCCACTTAGTAGAGCGGTTCTTTAGCAAATTGAACAAAAGCAACGTGGGAATTATGCTGGACAGCGGGCACCTGATGAGTACCAATATGGAACTGCGCACCGAGCAGGAAGCCCTGCAGTACATCAAAAGGGTGGTTGCAAATTTAGGAAGCAATAAAAATTTAATAAAGGGTATGCATTTTAGCTGCTCCCTTTCCGGTGAGTACCAAAAGAGCGCCATTGGCGCAATGCCTGAGGGAATTACCATGGGGCAAATTTTGCATCACATTGGCAAAATAGACCAGCACCGTATTTTTAAGGAGGCTGCTCTTAAAGAATTTGTTGAGTATATAGCCCCTACATACCTGGTGCACGAATTGTTCTACGGCACAATGAAAGAGCTGCAAAATTACATCAAGCAGGAGCAAAAAATGATGAGCCTATAAAAAATACAGCGCTGAAAACACTGGCAGGAAGGTGTTTTTAACGCTGTATTTGTTTTCGAAATAGGAATATTTCTTAAAAAGAGTGTTGACTGTAAAACCGCTATATGGACTATAATGTGTAGCATAGGAAAAGAACATTCTGATTAAGCTTTTAACTTCACTCTCACAAATTTTACTGCGGCCATGCAAGACTGGGCAGTAGGCTTTAAGTTCACTTAATAGGAAATGTTCAATAAAATTTTAGGAGATGAAGTTATGAAAAAGATGACTAAGGCAATGCTGATGACAGCGCTTATTTTAGGCTCTGTGCAATGGGGGGGCACACCAGTACACGCAAGTGAACTGGATACCTTTACTCTGGACGAGTATGTAGTAACTGCGACAAGAACCGAAACCAAATTGGTAGACACTCCGGCAAATATTTCTGTTGTAACTGCTGAACAAATTGAAAGCAGACATTATACCGAAGTTGCAGATGTATTAAAAGATGTTTCTGGTGCTAATGTTTTAGATAAAGGTAATGGCACAAATGAGAAAGCAATACTTTTAAATGGCGATGACCGCGTTCTGGTTCTGGTTGATGGTAGACGTGTAGGATATGATATGGGAACTATGAATGGAAGGTCTAGTTATGATTTAAATCAAATGCCTGATATTAGTATGATTGAACGTATTGAAGTTATGAAAGGTGCTGGTGGTGCACTTTATGGTTCTGACGCTGTGGGTGGCGTAGTTAACGTAATTACTAAAAAAGCAAACAGAAATTTTGGTAAAGTATCTTTAGCATTTGGTTCTAATGGGGCTGAAGATATGGCTGCAATGTATTCTTTTAAAACTGATAAAACTGGTGTAACCGTTTCTGCATCCAAATATAAACAAGATTATTATAAATATAGAGATTATAAAACAGATACTACTAAAAGATGGATGGCGCCTGTGGATTTTGATGACGAGAAAGTTTCTTTAAAACTTGAACAGGAATTGAATGAGGGTAGTAACTTAACTATTGGGTATGATTATAGTAAATTTGAAGGAATACAGAATATGTATGCAGATTCTAGCTCTATTTATCCAATGGATAAAAGAACGGATAATTTGTATATGCGTTATGATTGGACGTTAAATAATAAAGACAAAGGTTACTTACAATTTTATCACAATGAGTGGGATTATTATTACTCTGGACAATTAGAAGAAAAGACTAATGGTGTTGATTTACAACAAGCCATTGATGTCTCTGATAAAAATGAACTTGTTATAGGTGCGTCTTGGAGAGAATCAGAAGCTAGTTCTTCATATGAAGACTGGAATAATAATTATGCTGTAACACCTAACTACAATGAAGAAATTAACAGCAAGGCCATTTTTATAAACGATACTTGGGAATTTTCGCCTTCTTGGACTTTAAATGCTGGTGTGCGTTATGATGACCATAGCAAAGCTGGTGATGAAACTACATTAAGTGCTGGATTGAATAAGAAATTTAATGATTATTCACATATGTACTTCAATTGGGGTCAGGTTTTTAAAGCGCCTACATTAGATGATTTATATTATAATTGGCCAGATGCATGGACTGTTGGCAATCCTGATTTAGTAGCTGAAACTGGTGAAACTTGGACAGTTGGATACAGTTCTAGAATAAACGATAGAACTGATGTTGCGATTAGTTATTTTGAAAGTGAATTAGAAGATGCTATTGATTGGATTTATGATTCTAATTATACTGCCACATATGCAACAAATGTTGATGAACAGAAGAAAAAAGGTATGGAATTATCCGTTAATCATAAATTGAACGATAATGTAGATTTGACGGCATCATATACTTATGTACAAGTAAAAAATAATATGGATGGGCAAGGGGAACTAAAAGATTTTAATTATATGCCTAACACATATCGTATGGGCATTAGATACCATGATGCTAAATGGGATGCAAATATTTGGTTACGTACTGCAACTGGCGGCTCTACAGCTTCTAATGCACATTACGGATATGGTGGTACTTTGTATCCTAATGGTAAGATTTCTTATCTTGATAGTAGCTATTTGACTATTGATTTAGCACTAACATATAAGGCGGCAAAAAATTTAAAAGTTTTTGCTAAAGGTTATAATTTGCTTAATGAAGCATATTGTGAACAAGCTGGGGTTGATAACGGTTACTACCAAACTCCCGCTCAATCTCGTCGCTTCTTGATTGGTGCTGAATACTCCTTCTAAAAACAACTCCTCCAAAATAAACATAATACTTACTCCTTGCGGGCAAGGCGAAGCTACGGCTTCGCCTTGTTTGCGTGTGTGGGCATGATTTGCTTGTCAAGCGTGGGGGAAAAGGGCAGGCTTTCCTGTGAAATCCCTTTGTGACAGGGGCAACAAGCGCCCTTTTATATCTGTGTAGAAAAAATTATGTAAAAAATGTAAAATAAATTGTAGATTTTCGTTGTAAGCTAATATAAAGTGTGGTAAAATATAACGGCATTAAGTGAAAAGGAGGAAAGAGAAGTGCTTGAAACTGTCTTGATGGTTCTTGACTTTATCGTATGCATAGCTCTCATTGGTGCAGTGTTGCTGCAGTCCGGTAAAGGCGGCGGTGTAGGCGGTACCTTCGGTGGCAGTGACGGTGGTTTCTTCGGTAAGGGCAATGACCTTGATTCTGTCATGGCTAAAGCCACCATTGTTTTGGGCTCCGCATTCGCTGTTATAACTATGGCTCTCGCCAAGTTAAACGCATAGTTCCCTAAGTTAAAAAGAGTGTTACCCGCACTCTTAAATTTTAAAATTTTAAATTGAAGAAAGGGGTAAGTTTTAAATGTCTTATTTAATGACTTCCATCGTTGTTGGTGTTGTTGCTTTAGCAGTAGCTATGATGCTTAGCGGCAGCATTAGCAAAGCTAGTGCCGGTAATGCACGCATGCAGGAAATTGCAGGCTACATTCATGAAGGTGCTATGGCATTCTTGTACCGCGAGTACAAATATTTGGCAATTTTCGTTGCCGTTGTTGCAGGCGTAATCGCTGCATTCCTCTCCCCGTTGACCGCAATCTGCTTCGTTGCAGGTGCAGTATTCTCCATCTGCGCAGGCTACATTGGTATGACTGTTGCAACTAAAGCTAACGTTCGCACTGCTGAAGCTGCTCGTCATGGTATGCCTGAAGCTTTGAAAATCGCTTTCTCCGGCGGCGCTGTAATGGGCTTGGGCGTAGTTGGCTTGGGCATCACCGGTGTTGCTATTGCTTATATGCTGTTTGGTAACGTAGACATCGTAACCGGCTTCGGTTTGGGTGCTTCTTCTATCGCATTGTTCGCTCGTGTTGGCGGCGGTATCTATACTAAAGCTGCAGACGTAGGCGCTGACCTTGTAGGTAAAGTAGAAGCTGGTATCCCCGAAGACGACCCGCGTAACCCTGCTACCATCGCTGATAACGTAGGCGATAACGTAGGTGACGTTGCCGGTATGGGTGCTGACTTGTTCGAATCCTATGTTGGTGCAATCATCTCTGCTATTACCTTGGGTGCAGTTGCATATCCCGGCGGCGAAGGTGTTGAATTCGTATTCATGCTTTCCTTGGCTGGTATCGTTGCTTCCATCATCGGTGTAGCATTTGCTCGTAACAGCAAATCCAATGACCCGCAAGCTGCTTTGAACAATGGTACTTACATTGGCGGCGTGCTCGTAATTGGTGCTGCTTGGTGGTTGTCCACCTCCATCTTTGGTAACAATGCTGCTTTCATCGCAATCGCTTCCGGCTTGATTTGCGGTTTGGCAATTGGTAAAATCACCGAGGTTTACACCTCCGCTGACTATGATTCCGTTAAAAAGATTGCTCAACAATCTGAAACCGGTCCTGCAACCACCATTATCTCCGGCTTGGCTGTAGGTATGTATTCCTGCTTCCTGCCGATGGTATTCATCTGCATCGGTGTAATTCTTTCCTTCTTCACCATGGGCGGTGCTACCAATACCCAAATGGGCTTGTACGGTATCGCTTTGGCAGCTGTTGGTATGCTGTCCACCACTGGCTTGACCGTAGCAGTAGACGCTTATGGTCCTATCGCTGACAACGCTGGCGGTATCGCAGAAATGTCCGAGCTGCCTCACGAAGTACGTGAAATCACCGACAAGCTTGACTCCGTTGGTAACACCACCGCTGCTATCGGTAAAGGCTTCGCAATCGGCTCCGCTGCTTTGACTGCATTGGCATTGTTCTCTGCTTATGCTCAAGTAGTAAACCTGAAAACCATCGACCTGTTGAACCCTGTAACCTTGGTTGGTTTGTTCATCGGTGCAACTCTTCCCTTCGTATTCGGCGCTATGACCATGGAATCCGTTGGTAAAGCTGCTTACGAAATGATTGAAGAAGTTCGTCGTCAATTCCGCGAAATCCCCGGTCTGTTGGAAGGCAAAGCTAAAGCTGACTATCGCCGTTGCGTAGACATCTCCACTGCTGCTGCTCTCCACGAAATGATGCTGCCCGGCATCTTGGCAATCGTTGCTCCCTTGCTGATTGGTTTCCTGTTCGGTACCGAAGCATTGGGCGGTATGATTGGCGGTGCTTTGGCTGCTGGCGTATTGGTTGCTATCTTGATGGCAAATGCTGGCGGTGCTTGGGACAATGCTAAAAAATACATTGAATCCGGCGTACACGGCGGCAAAGGCAGCGAAGCTCACAAAGCTGCTGTAACCGGCGACACCGTAGGTGACCCGTTCAAAGATACCTCCGGCCCTGCAATGAACATCTTGATTAAATTGATGACCATCGTTGCTCTGGTATTTGCTCCGGTATTGGCTGCAAATGGCGGTATCCTCCTGAACATGTTTAAATAATTAAGTTCCTTTTAGCCCACACTTTCATGGTGTGGGCTTTTTTAGTATAATGATTAAGTATGAACTCTTAATGAACCTACGACAGTAAAGTTTGAATATGGTATAATAGTTTTAGGAAAAAGCTGGTGGAGGGGTTAACATGAAAGTTATTAAAGGCGCAGAAGAATTTATGTTACAGGGCACAACCGACAAGGGTGTGCTGCTTATCCACGGCTATACCGGCACTCCGGCAGAGATGCGCCTTTTGGGAGACCATATGCATCAGCAGGGCTATACTGTTTTGGGCGTGCGCCTTCCCGGACACGGAACCAAGCCGGAAGATTTAAATGAAACCCAATGGCAGCACTGGTATGCTGCGGCAGAAGAAGGCTTCCTGCGTTTGCAAGAGCGTTGCAGTGAAGTAATGGTGGCAGGTCTTTCCATGGGAGGGCTGCTTGCCATTAAGGTTGCAGCAGAGCTTCCCGTAAGTAAGGCTGCGATTTTGGCGGCGCCAATTTATGTGCAGGATAAACGCGCTCCCTTCCTGCATTTTTTAAGCTTCTTCATTAAGTATCTAAAAAAACGTAAACGTAATTATTTTGTTGCAGAAAAATATAATTTGGCATATGATGTGATGCCTGTTAAACCCTTGGGCAGCTTGTTTGCCTTAGTAGACCTGTGTAAGAAAAAGCTTTTAGAAAAAATTACTGTGCCCTGTATCGTACTGCAGTCCACCATTGAGCACACCGTCAACCCCAAGAGCGCTCAATATATTTACGACAAGATTAGCAGTTCCGAAAAGAAGCTGGTGTGGTATAAGAACAGTGGGCACATTTTAACCTTAGATGTAGAACGAGAGAAAGTGTTTGAGGAAATAAGCAAATTTTTTGAGGAATAGATTATGCAAAGTAAAAGTATTAAAGAATTGATTGTAGAGTATATGCGTAGCAGCTGTTATGCTCCCCAAACGGCAGAAGAATTATTGGAAGCCTTTGAGGGAAAATGCAGTGCTACCAAATTTTGGAACGAGCTTTTAGCGCTGGAAAAGAACGGCGAAATTATCAAGACCCGTTTTGAAACCTACGGCTTGCCGGAAAAAATGGGGCTTGTTACCGGTCGCCTGCAGCTGACCAGCAAGGGTTTTGGCTTTGTCATTCCCGATAACAAGGGTGATAAGCCTGACGTGTTCATCTCTCCCAGAGCGTTGAACGGCGCTATGAACAATGACAGAGTAATGGCGCGGGTGAATTACGATATTAACGGTAAGAAGCCGGAAGGAGAAATTATCCGCGTGATTACCCGTGCCTACGATAAAATTGTAGGAACCTTTTATCAAAGCAGGGACTTCGCCTTTGTAGTGCCTGACGATAAGAAGATTGGCCGCGATATTTATATTATGCGCCGCGATTTTAATGGGGCGAAGAATAATCAAAAGGTTGTTGTTGAAATTACCCAATGGCCTCAAGAACACCGCAACGCCGAAGGCAAGGTGGTGGAAGTTCTTGGCAGGATTGGTGACGTTGGTTTAGAGATTTTATCCATTATCAAGCAGAACGATTTACCCTTGGAGTTTCCACCGGAGGTGTTGGAGGCTTCTAAAAAAGTTCCCAAGGCTGTGCGCAAGGATGAGCTGGCAGGCAGAAGAGACCTGCGGGATTTGCAGGTGGTTACCATTGACGGCGAAGACGCCAAGGACTTGGACGATGCAGTTTATGTACAGCAGTTAAGCAAGGATGAATTTTTGCTGGGGGTTTACATTGCAGATGTAAGCTATTATGTGAGCGGGGATGGCGTTCTGGATAAGGAAGCGCGGGAGCGTGGAACTAGTGTGTATTTAGTTGACAGGGTTCTGCCAATGCTGCCGGAGCGTTTGTCCAATGGCATCTGTAGCTTAAACGCAGGGGTGGACCGTTTGGCAATGGCTTGCGAAATGCACATCAACCGCGAGGGCAAGGTTTTGGATTACGAAATTTTCCCGGCGGTGATTCATGTGCGGCACCGTTTAAGCTATAATATTGTCCGGGAAATATTGGCAGGCAATGAAGAGCTGCGCGGTAAATATGAGGACATTCTGCCTATGATAGGCTTGATGGACGAATTGCGGGAAGCACTGCACAAAAAAAGATTAAGACGTGGTGCCATAGATTTTGATTTGCCGGAGCAGAAGGTTATCTTAGACGAGAAGCTAAAGCCTGTCGAGATTGTCCAAAGGGTACACGGCAATGCGGAAGCAATTATTGAGGAGTTTATGCTGGCGGCGAACGAAACTGTAGCGCAGCATATGTTCAAGCAGGAATGGCCCTTTATCTATCGCGTACACGATTTGCCGGCAGAGGATAAGATGCAGGAGCTGGCGAAGCTTTTGGCAAATTTCAACGTGAAGTTTAAGGTTACAGAAGAAATGGACCCTGCAGAGGTGCAGCGGGCAGTAAAGGCAATGGAGGGCAGGCCGGAAGAACGGCTTGTTAGCACCGTTGCCCTGCGCTCTATGAAGCAGGCAGTTTACCAAACGGATAACATTGGGCACTTCGGGCTAGCGGCGAAGTACTACACTCACTTTACTTCACCCATCAGGCGTTATCCCGACTTGATTGTGCATCGCATGTTACGTCAATGGTTGTCGAACCCTGTAATGAGCAGCGCCAAGGCAGAGCCCTTGGTAGACAAGCTGGATGTTATTGCGGAACACTCTTCCCTGCGGGAGCGTGCTGCTGCGGAAGCGGAACGTGCTACTGTAGAATTGAAGAAGTGCGAATATATGGAAGAGCATATTGGCGAAGAGTTTGACGGTGTAATTTCCGGAGTTACTTCTTTTGGAATGTTTGTAGAGCTTCCTAATGGTGTGGAAGGCTTGGTACATATTTCTAGCCTGGTGGATGACTACTACGAATTTTACGAAGAGCGCTACGCTTTGGTAGGTACTCACACTAAAAATCAGTACCGCTTGGGCGACAAGGTACGCATTGAAGTTTTACAGGTGAACATCCAGGATGTGAGCATTGATTTTATTATGGCAGGTGAGAACGCCGGAGTGCGTGAGCATATTCGCCAACAGCTTTTAGGCAAGCAAAGCCACGCTTCTGCCTACGGACAAAAGCGCAGTGGCGAACCTGCAGGCAAAAAAGCCAAGGCGCAAGGTAAGCTGGGCGGTAAAGGTAAAGCCTTCGTAAGTAAAAAGTCCAAGGGCGGCAAGGGTGCCAAAAATAAAGAAGCTGGCAGGCGTAGCGGTAAGCACGATAAAAATTCTAAGAAACGCAGAAAGAAAAGATAATTATGGCAGAACAAAAAGTTAAGATTATAGCAGAAAATAGAAAAGCACGCCACGATTACATCATTCACGAAACCTACGAGGCAGGTATTGCCCTGACAGGTACGGAGGTAAAATCATTGCGTGCTGGTAAAGCGAATATGAAGGATAGCTATGCGCAGGTTACTCGTAATGCGGAAGTGTTCGTGTACAATTTGCACATCAGCCCTTATGACCATGGCAATATTTTTAACCACGAGCCTTTACGAAATCGTCGCCTGCTTTTGCACAGACAAGAGATTAACAAGCTGATTGGCAAGGTTAAGGAAAAGGGTATGGCGCTTGTGCCCTTGAAATTATATTTTAAACATGGTCTTGTAAAAATGGAGTTTGCTTTGGCAACCGGCAAGAAGCTTTACGATAAGCGTCAGGATTTGGCGAAGAAGGATGCGAAGCGCGAGGTGGAACGTGCTTTAAAAGAAAGAAACAGATAGACAGCGCTTCTAACTATTTTTTAGGAGAGTACTTTTACAAAATTGTCATTTGTGATTTTTTGCAAACTATGTTACAATACCATTGTAGCGTATCCACTTAAACCTTATAACTTGGGTCTGTACTGGTTTCGACGGGGGTAGGTGTGGTATGATAAGCGAGCCGTGGTCTCACTAGCACGTTAATCAGTGAACGTTTAAATATAAACGCTAACGAAGAATACGCTTTAGCAGCTTAATTTGCTAACTGTCGCCTAAGCCTCTTCCCACGGGTGAGGGATGACAGTCAAATTGTGGGATACCTTACTTCTTATTCTCGGCGGCTGTAAGGGAAACTCATCGAGATAGCGACTGATGAGCCCGTCGATAGGCACTGAAGAAGCGAATTAAAGTATGTCGTCTGCGCTCGGAGAAAGTTGTATTGCAATATTTTCGGACAGGGGTTCGACTCCCCTCAGATCCACCAATTTTGTTATTAGAAATTTTTAATATAAAAACAAGAAAGAACGCTACTATGATAGCGTTCTTTTAGTTTTCTTAGAAGGAATGTATGATAATGTATGGATTAAAAAAAGAATTGATAGAATCCATTAGGCAGTTAGCATCAAAATATAATATTAGAAAAGTCTTGTTGTTTGGTTCTCGTGCTAGGGGCGACTTCAAAGAGCGTAGTGATATAGACCTTGCTGTTAGTGGAGGAGATGTTATTGCTTTTTCTTTTGCTGTAGATGAAGAAACTCCTACTTTGTTAATGTTTGACATAGTAAATTTAGATGAAAATGTGCAACAAGAATTACTTGATTCAATAGGTAAGGAAAGCGTGGTGCTATATGAAAAAGTTTGATAATTTCTGTAAAGCGTTAGCGAATCTGCGAGATATAAAGAATTATAATGAACCATTCGATAACGTGACTACTACTGGACTTGTTGCATTGTATGGCATTTGTTTTGAACAATCTTGGAAAGCAATGAAAGAAATCTTGGAAGACCAAGGATACTTGGAGGAAAGCCTTGGTTCTCCTAGAAAAGTGTTACAAGTTGCATATCGTGCAAGAATGATTAATGATGAAGAACTTTGGGTAAATGCTTTGAAAGCACGTAACAATGTTGCTCATGCTTACAATGAGGCAATAGCTTTGAGTATCATAAAAGAAGCTAAAGATGTTTACTTAGAAATGTTCGAGGATTTGAAGGGAACGTTGGAAAATGAATGGCTTTAAAAATCGATAAAGCTAGTAATTTTTCTGTGTTTCTGCCAATTTATGTAGATATAATTTTAAACCCTATGGTATGCCAAAAGGTAGACCATAGGGTATTTTTACGCTTATCTTCCTAATTCGCGCTTGATTATTTTTTTATAGGCTTCTACGCCGGGCTGGTCAAAGGCATCTACATTGGCAAGCTCTCCTTCGTAAGCAACGGAAAGCATTAAGAAATAAAAGATTTGTCCAATGTAGAACTCATCTAATTTAGGCAGGTGGTAAACTGCACTAAAGCGATTGTCCTTATCCAAGGCTTCACGGTTTGCTAAAAGTGCGATTTGCAAGGCTCTGTTCAGGGATACGCCTTCATATTTAGAAAAGTCCTGTAAATGGGGGAAGGGGTTGCCCAAAACAACGTCGTCATCAAATTCATCTACCTGCAAAAATTGGATAACCTTGTTACGCTTGCCATCCTGATGCTGCTGGGTTTGAGCGTGCATATCCGTGCTGCCTACTGCGGCAATGGGGGTACGTCCGTAATAAACGGTATCGCCCTCACGGTTTTGGCGCTTGCCTAAAGATTCTGCAAGCAGCTGTACATACCATTCGCCCAAGGATTTAAGACACATTCCGTAATTCATGAATACTTCAATATCGCAATCGTACTTGCTTCCTGCAAGGTACTTCAAGGAAGCGTTTAAGAGAGCAGGATTGGAGTAATCAGCAGTTTGGCAGGCTTCGTCCATCACACGAGCGCCTTCCAAAATTTTTTCAATGTCCAAGCCAATGGCTGCTGCTGTTACGAAGCCCACGTCGTTGAGTACAGAGAAGCGACCACCAACGCCTTCCTTCACGTCGAAGGCACGCCAGCCTTTTTCCTGCGCCAGCTTGTACAAGGGCGAAGCAGCTTCCTCTTTCAAATCGGTTACAACAGCAACGTCCAAGGCAATGTTCTCTCGTTTGGAAAGCTCTTGGTAATAATAGCTAAAGGCTGTTAAAGTTTCCAAGGTTGTTCCCGATTTGGAGATGGGTACTAAAAGCAGGCGGAATTTTTCTCCTTTGGGAGGTCTGTTAATGGCAAGGCTGTCCATTTGCTGCACAATATGCAGGCTTTGCCAGGGGTCTATATTGTTGCCGCCAAAGAAAAGACGCGGACGATTATCACGTTCTTCGTGGTTAAAATTGTTCCAGCCGCCACCACAGAAAATATCGAAGAGAACCTTGTTCCCCAAATAGGAACCGCCCACTCCTAAAAAGATTACTGCATCTACTTCGCGTTGCACGTAATCGGCAAACTCTTTCAGCTTGGCAATGGAGGTGGGGTTGTTGGGATTACCTTCCTTAATATATGGCAGGTGGGTAAAATAAACAGGCTCAGGAGCGCCATCCTTAGAAAGATGGGCTTTGGCAAAACCGCTTCTACGCATTTCGTTAATGGCAGCTGCGGCGTTTTGCACACGCTCCTTCAAGGAGTCTAAATCATTTTCGGTTATACGACAGTCGCCCATCATGGTTGCGTAATCAAAAACGAAACCATCGGCGAGCTTTAGTGTTCCATCAAAGTTCATCATATCACCAGTCAAAAATATTGTTGATTATTTATATTATAGCATATGCTATTATTATTACAAGGCTTTGCACCATATAAATAATATGTAATTTTAAGAAGATGGATTTTTCATAAGCATTAAGGCTAAAAAGTTCTTTTATAATTTTAGGCTTTATTTTTTCGTAACAGCTCTTGCCTTTTTACAGGGCAAGGGTAATTTTTTGAGTGAGCTTTCTTTACAGGATGGAACGCTTTTTTGAAACATACTTTACAGTTTTTTAAGGAGTTACAAAAAATAAAAGACTTTAGTAGATTTTTGTTGACTTTATAAAATTTTTGCAGTATCGTAATGTTCAACAAGTTAACATGTGGCGATGAAGAGAAGAGTACGCAAAGAGGAATGCTACAGAGAGCTTTCGTTTGGTGCAAGAAAGCGCAGGAGGATTTGCCGAAGATGGTCTTGGAGCTGATTGACTGAATCCACAGGTTTAGGTCGTCCGGGGTTGCCCGTTACAGCAATAGAGTATTCAAGGAAGTTTTCCCGCGTACTTGAAGAGGCGCATATCGTGAGGTGTGCGTGAATAAGGGTGGTACCACGAATTTTACCTTCGTCCCTGTATTTTGTTACAGGCGCGAAGGTTTTTTTATTGTGCCAAATGAGGAGGATTTATTATGAGTAAACAATATCGTTTTGAAACTTTACAGCAACACGCAGGTCAAGTGCCTGACCCGACAACCGGTGCGAGAGCCTTACCTATTTACGCCAGCACTTCCTACGTTTTTAGAGACACCCAACACGCAGCGGATATGTTCGCTCTGAAAGAAAGCGGTTATATTTATAGCCGTTTGGGCAATCCTACTTCTGATGCCTTCGAAGCTCGCGTTGCAGCTTTGGAAGGAGGAACAGCAGCTATCTCTACTTCAAGCGGTGCGGCTGCCGTAACTTACGCAATTTTGAACGTTGCCGGCGCGGGAGACGAGATTGTGGCTGCTTCTACCCTGTATGGCGGAACGTACAATCTTTTTGCGGCAACCCTGCCTACTTACGGAATTAAGACCCATTTTGTTGACCCCGATAACCCCCAAGCCTTTGCAGAAAAAATTAACGAACGCACCAAGGCAATTTTTATTGAAGCTTTGGGCAACCCTGCCATTAACATTATCGACTTTGATGCCATCGTAAAGATTGCTCATGACAACGGCTTGCCCGTAATTATTGATAGCACCTTTGCTACGCCCTATCTCTTCCGTCCCTTTGAACATGGCATTGATATTATCGTTCATTCTGCTACCAAGTTCATTGGCGGGCATGGCACCAGCATTGGCGGCGTAATTGTTGAAAATGGAAAGTTCGACTGGACGAACGGGCGCTTCCCTGATTTTGACAAGGCGGATCCTTCCGCTCATGATATCAATTTTGCCCGCGACCTTCCCGGCGCAGGCTTCGTTACCAGAATCAGAGCAAGATTGCTGCGTGATACCGGTGCGGTAATTAGTCCCTTTAATTCCTGGCTGCTTAACCAAGGCTTGGAAACTCTTTCCCTGCGTATTGAACGCCATATAGAAAACACCCGTAAGATTGTTGCTTTCCTGAACCAGCATCCCGCAGTGGAAAGGGTTTATTATCCGGAGCTTCCTGATAGCCCCTACTACGAGCTGGCAAAAAAATACTTCCCCAGGGGAACAGGCTCCATCTTTTCCATTGACATTAAGGGCGGCTACGATAACGCGCGCATCTTTATTGACGGCTTAAAGATTTTCTCCAACCTTGCCAACGTGGGGGATAGCAAATCCTTGGTTATTCACCCTGCTTCCACCACTCACCAGCAGCTTAACGAAGAAGCCCAACGTGCGGCAGGCATTACACCGGGAACAGTACGCCTTTCTATTGGCTTGGAAAATGTTGACGATTTAATTGAAGCCTTGGCTGATGCCCTCAATCTTATTAAACCCTAAAGCTTAACGGAGGAAGAAACAATGCCTATTAAAACAGCGGATTCCTTATCCGCCATTGAACGCTTACACGAGGAGGGAATCTTTACCATTGGCGAATGTAGAGCGCTGAACCAAGATATCCGTCCTTTGAAAATTTTAGTTTTAAACCTTATGCCCTTAAAGAAGCCTACGGAACTGCAGCTGCTACGCCTTTTGGGCAACACACCCTTGCAGCTGGAAATAGACTTCTGCCGTCCCGTATCACGCGAGTCAACTCATACGGATAGCTCCTATTTGGACAAGGTGTACTACGAATTTAAAGACATCAAGGAAAAATATTACGATGCCTTCATCGTGACAGGCGCTCCCGTAGAAACCTACGAGTTTGAGGACGTGGATTACTGGCAGGAGATTACTACCTATTTAGATTGGGCGAAGGCTCATGCTTTTTCCGTGCTGTGCTACTGCTGGGGAGCGCAGGCTGGCTTGTACCATTACTACGGCGTAAAGAAAACAACTTTGCCCAACAAGAAGTTTGGCATTTTCCCCTATGGTTTGACCGTGAGCAACCATCCCTTGCTGCGTGGCTTTGATGACCGTTATTTTATTCCTCAGTCCCGCCACACCGCCATTGACGACGGCGCCGTTGATGCCAACAGAGAGCTGGAGGTTTTGTCCCGCTCCGTAGAAGATGGCATAAATATTTGCGCTTCCAAGGATTGCCGCCGCATTTTTATCTTGGGACATTTTGAATATGATAGATACACTTTGGCAGATGAATATGTACGCGACAAAAAGAAGGGCATGGAAATTGCCCTGCCCCAAAATTATTATCCTGATAACGACAGCAGCCAACGACCTCTGTTTAAATGGTGCAGCTACGCGCACCTGTTCTACCTTAACTGGCTGAACGTGGTTTATCAGGAAACTCCCTACGATTTGACAACCCTTGCCGTTTATAAATAGCAAAGTAAAAGCACCAAGCCTTGATTATTTGATGAAGGCTTGGTGCTATTTTTTGTAATTGTTTCACGTGAAACAATTTGACTTTTTAAATTTGTCCGAAGGCTGGCCAGTAGTTAATGAAGAGGTAACCGAGGATGGTGGTCAGCAAAATGTTGAGACCGGAAAGCAGTACGCCGTGTTTAAAAAGCTCTGCCGGTTCCAAGCCGTAGCCTATGGGAATGGCGCGGGTGGATACGGGCAAGATGTAAGCGCAGTTTACCGCAACGATGGTTACCAAAATATAGGGGATTACGTTCAAGCCAAGAGCTTCGGAAATACTTTGGATGATGGGGATGGCGATGGAAGCTGCCGCTGTGTTACTGGAAACTTCCGTCAAAACCGTAGAGAAGGTTGTGAAAGCAAGGATTGTTTCGATACCGCCTGTTAAGGGCAGAACGGTAATGACCTCTGCCAGCTTGGTAGCGGCGCCGGTACCGGTTACCAGCTTGCCCAAAGCCAAGCCGCCGGCAAAGAGGAAGAACATTCCCCACATCAATTCCTTTTCTGCCTGCTTCCACGTTAGCAGCACCTTGCCCTCTTCATCGTGGAGCATAAAGGTTAGCAAGCCGCAGATGAAAAAGATGTACGCAGGGCGCAGGGCGGGAAGGCTTTCTGCAAAAAGGGGGCGAGCAAAGGCGAGAACTGTAGATATAATGAATAAGCCAAGACCTATTTTTTCGCCTTTGCTCATAGGTCCGAGTTGCTTATACATATCGGTGAAGTAAGCCTTAGTATTAGCAAGCTTTTGTACGGGTAATTTAATGGAAAGCAAAATTGCCAGGTTCAAAAGCATGGTCAACACAAGGAAGGGAAGGAAGCGGATAATCCAATCTATATACATGAATTCATGACCGCAAATAGTTTCCAGATAGCTGATGGCAACCAAATTGGCAGAGCCGCCCAAGGGAGAGCCAAAGCCGCCAATGCCGGAGCCCCAAACAATGGCGAGCAAAATGGGCACGGCAATTTTACTGGAACGGATAAGCCTTTCGCCAAGGAAGTGCAGCATGGAAACCGCAATGGGAACCATAATCATGGCAACAACCACGTTGGGCAGGAAGATGGAAAGCACGGTGGAAACCACCAGCCACACAGTAATCTGCTGCCGGAGGGAAGTGCCTATGAAGCACAGGGTTTTGATGGCAAGACGTTTATCCAGACCGGTATTTGTCCAAGTAAGGCTAATTAAATCGGAGCCTACCAAGAGCACTACGATTTCTGAAAAATATTGGTTGATGACTTGATTGGCAGGAATCAAATCAAAAAGAGCGTTGATGCCTATGGGGAGCAACGCCGTTACCGCAATGTCTACGGGGCGGGTAATCCACCACATGCCCATCCAGATGATGGTGCCGATAGCCAAAGCGCTTTTAAAGCCAAAATAGTGTTGGAGCAGGAAGGTAAGTGCTGCGCAGCTTAAAGGACCTGCCAGCATATAAAACTTTCTATTCAATTAAGGTCACCTCTAAAAATAAACTTATTTTAAGTATAGTACGCAAACTTATCGTTGTAAAACTGTTAAAAATGATATAAGATACAAATACAAACTGTAAGCAAGGTGATTTTATGAACACTCCACGATTTGATTACTTCATTACCTTGGCAAGGGAGCGTAGCTTTACCAAGGCTGCCAAGGAATTACATATCACCCAGCAAACTTTGAGCAACTATATTGCTCAGCTGGAAAAGGAAATTGGCAGTACCCTTTTTGTACGCAACATTCCTTTGAAATTGACTTACGCCGGCGAGGTGTACCTACGTTACGCTTTTTCCATTCAAACCCAAATGGAAAACATGCAGCACGAGCTGGACGACATTGCCCAAAAAGAAAAGGGGCTTTTGAAAATTGGCATTGCCTTTTCCCGTGGGCGTATCCTCATGCCCAAGCTGATAACCGCCTTCCAGAAGGCACACCCTTTCATTCAGGTACAGCTGGTGGAAACTTCCAACGAAGTGCTGCGCACCAAGCTGCTTAATCACGAAATTGATTTAGCTATTGCCAATTTTGAGGAAGCTGCCCCCGGAATGGAGCTGCGTGACTTTTATGAGGAAGAGAATGTGCTTTTTATAAGTGATGACCTGCTGGAAGAAATCTATGGCGAAGCCAAGGAGATTGTTCTGCAAAGGGTGGAGCAGTCAAAAAGCGTGTATCCTTTAAAGGATTGCCCCTTTGTGCTGATGAACATTGACAATATTGCAGGACGTATTGGGCGCAAGTTTTTGACGGATGCAGGCTTTGAGGCGAATATCCGGGTGCGGTCGGATAATATTGAAACGCTCCTTGCCCTGTGCGTGGAAGGCTGTGGCGCTTGCTTTTGCGCAGAAAATTTAGCGCTTAAAACCCTGCCGCCGGAAGTATTGGCAAATTTACGCCTGCTACGCCTGGGGGATGGAGCAAAGTATATGATACGCTTTGGTTACGCCAGGCAAAACTACCAGTGGAAAATAAGCGAAGAGTTTATTGCCACGGCGGTTAAGGTGTTGCAGGAAGAAGGCAGTATATAATAGTACTATATATATATGAAGGAAAATTAAAAAGCCCACCTCATTTGAGGTGAGCTTTGTTTACTTTGGTAGCGCTAACGGGAATCGAACCCGTGATTTCGCCTTGAGAGGGCGACGTCTTAACCGCTTGACCATAGCGCCATTTCTGGCTCCCGGACTAGGACTCGAACCCAGACTAAATGATCCAGAGTCACTTGTGCTACCATTACACCATCCGGGAGTAGTTGTTCTTACCGAACAAATTAATTATACACCTATAACTTTTATTTTACAAGTATTTTTACATACCTTTATTATAAGTAAAGGTGTCTAGGGTTTCAGAAATTTTCTTGGCGAGACTTTCGGGTAAGCCTTCGATGTTTACGTTAAGGAAGCCACGCACGATAGTAGCAGTTGCTTCGTCCTCGTCCAAGCCGCGCGCCATCAGGTATTCAATCTCTTCGGGAGCTATTCTGCCAACAGCAGCTTCGTGGCTCATCTCGGCGTTGCCGGTGTAAGCGTCCAGCTGGGGAATGGCAGAGATATAACCTTCGTCTGCAAGCATCAAGCCGTTACATTCAAGGTGAGCGCGCACGCCTTCTGCCTTGCCGATCAGGGTACCGCGGTTAATAATTTCGCCGCCGGTACAAATGGTGCGGGCAACAATTTCGGCACGAGTACCGGGAACTTCTAAAATAACCTTGCCGCCAATGTCCAGGTGGGAGCCCTTGGGTGCAACCAAAATGGAATTCATGCGTGCCACCGCACCCTCGCCTACTAAACGGGTAACAGGGTTCATCTGTACGTCCTTGGCTTTTTCCATGCACACATAGTTGGAGATGAACTGTCCGCCTTCTTCAATAATGGTAGCGCTGCGGGGACGAACGCTAATGTTTTCTCCCCAGCTGTGAATCATGGTAAAGGTAAGCTTGGCGTTCTTGCCAATGTACATTTCGCTGATGCCCAGGTGGATTGCTTTGTCAACAGCAGGGTCGCTGGCGCAGCCGGAGATAATGTTCAGCTCTGCACCGTCTTCTACAATAACAACATTGTGAACGCGTTGTAGCTGGTCCTCATGGCTCAGGAACACGCAGGCTTGTAAGGGATAATTTATTTTTTCGCCAGCCTTTACGCGGATGAAGTAACCATTTTCTTTTTCAAGAGCAGTGGTAGCAGTGTACTTATCCATATCGGGAGCCACTGCCTTCCACCAGAACTTTTCTACTAATTCAGGATATTTTTGGGCGGCAACGCCGGTGTTCATCAGTTCCAAGGGAGTTTGCGCCTTAACCTTGGGCTCCAGCACAGCGTTATCCACTTGGATAAAGGAAGCACTACGGTTTTCGCCGTCCAGCTCAATACCTACATGCTCCATCTGCGCCTTGCCTGCTTTGGAAATATCTGCCTCGCTACGCACATGGGCAACGTCGTTGTTGTCGTATTGGCTTAAATCTATATCGTTGCCATAGGCGCCTTGCTTATGCAAAGCTGCCTGTAAAATTTCTTTTTCACTCATTTTCTAATCCTCCTGCATCCTTTGTTAATACAGGTTTCGTAACCGGATTGGCTAATGCATCCCAAAATGTCCAAGGGGTTTCCGCCGGGGCAGGTAAGGCTGCCTTGGTAAAGGATGTGGGCGTGGGAAGCGGGAACGTATTTCAGGATATGCCCCAAATGGGTAATAATCAAACCGCTACGCTTGGGTGCAGCCAAGGGATTAGCATTGCAATTTAAGGAACAGCAAGCCTTTTCGCAGCCTGCGCCGGAGCAAGGCTCGTTATCATTGTGCAGGATGTAGTTAGCTGCACGCCCTACTAAAGCAATGTTTTCCACGTCAACGCCGGATTCCGGCTCGTCCAGTAAAAGCAGGTCAGGCTTTTGCGCCATCAGCTGCAGCAGCTCGCTACGTTTAAGCTCGCCACCGCTAAAGCCTTCGTTCACACTGCGGTCAAGAAAATCAGATAACCCCATCCATTGCGCCATCTTGTCAATCTCTTCCGGGGTTGCGCCACAAATGCTAATCATCTGGCGCAGGGAAAGACCACGGATTGTGGGTGGACGTTGAATCATCATGCCAATTCCTAAACGCGCACGTTCGTAGCAGGGGGCTTCTGTAACATCCTGACCTTTAAAATAAATTTTGCCTTCTAAAACCTCGTAACGCTCGAAGCCCATTACTGCGCCAATCAAGGTAGATTTGCCCGTACCATTGGGACCGAACAGAACATGAACCTCACCGGGAGCGATATGCAGGTTAATATTTTTTAAAATCTGCTTGCCTTTAACAGCAACAGATAAATTTTCTATGCGTAACACGACTTATTCTCCTTTGCTACAAATTAAAGCTATTATACCACATTGGCAAGCCCTTGGGCTAACCACTGCTATTCTTACAAAATATTATAGCATACTTGGCTGTTCATTCCTACGCTTTTAGAATGGTTTAGTTAATTTTCCCTGTGGCAGGGTACTATGCGAAAAGAAAATAAAATGCTAAAATAGCTAAGAGGTAAAATTTTTAGGAGGCTATAATGCATCAGTATTTATTTTATATTGGAGACTTTCCCGTGCGGATGTACGGCTTGTGTTTATCCATGGCAATCTTCCTCGCCATTGGTGTTGCGTACTTTTTGGCGAAACAGGACGGGCGCTGGCATGAACACGTAATTGATATTGGTATCTACGGTGGCTTTGCCGGTCTTATCGGCGGAAGGCTGTGGGACGTTTTCTTTTTCGATTGGGCGTATTACAAGGACCACCTTTTAGAAATACCCTTCGTTTGGCAGGGGGGCATGGCGGTGCAGGGAGGCATGCTTGCCGGAATGGCGGCAGGGATTATCTACTGCAAGCTTCACGACATCAATTGGGTGGAGTTTGGTGATATTGTAATTCCTTCATTAATAATAGGGCAGGCTATCGGGCGCATGGCTAATCTGCTCAACGGCGATGCCTTTGGCGCACCTACCGGCGGCGACTTTGGTTTGGTTTATCCGGAAGGAACCTTGGCGTTTAAAACTTACGGCTCCACACCCCTGTGGCCTGCAGAAGTGTGGGAGGGGCAGCTGGACGTTGTAATTTTTGCCCTGCTCTTAATGTTCCGCACTACCAACCACGCTAAGGGGCAAGCTATTTGTTTATACGGCATGCTCTATTCCGTAGTGCGCTTTGGTTTGGAAATGCTGCGTGGCGATTACGCAGAGCCTTGGATGTTTGGCTTAACCTCTGCTCAAAGCACCAGTGTCTTTTTCTTCATTATATCTTTAGGGCTCTTTATTTATTGTGGGTTGTATAACGATAGATGGGGCGATAAAAAACTTGTGAAGAAGAAAGCAAAAAAATAATCTAAAATTTTTTAAAAAGACTGTTGACAAGAGTGTGGTTCTTCGCTATAATATCATTGTTGCTTGAAGCAAGTAACTAATGACTCCGTAGCTCAGTTGGATAGAGCGTTTGACTACGAATCAAAAGGTCGCAGGTTCGAATCCTGCCGGGGCCACCATTAAAAATGCAGACCATCCAGTTTGGATGGTCTTTTTGTTTTTTGTAGGACTGTTCCCTTTGGGAACAGTCTTTTTTTGTTGCGCACTTGGGGATTCGCGAAGCGAAGTACTTTGAGGTTGTGAAGTAGTGGAAAAGATGTAATCTTTTTTACTATTTCACACCGAAAAGTCTTGATGGGGGGGACAAACGTGCTATAATCTAAGTGTCTAAAGATTAGTGGCTATAACAATTAGCTTCTAAAAAATTTGATTGTCTTTTTACTAAGGATTTGGCAATCTTGTTTTCCTCTTAGAAGCAGGGGTGGTTATACTTCGAAATTTAGGCATAGCCTTGAACGGAGTGCCTTGAACCGTTTAAGGCTCCTTGGGTTATAACACACCGGCAAGGAAAGCTGTAGTGATGACGTGAAATTTTAGAGGAAACTAGGACACTCTTAGAAGGAAGCGGCAGAGCTTAGGTTATCCCAAAGGTGTTTTATAAAAATATTCCTTATGGGGAGGAAATTATAATGAAAAAATCTTTAGTTCTTGCAATGGCAATGGCTCTTGGCGTAACCGCTTCCGCTTACGCAGCTAACCCGTTCTCCGACGTACCCGCTGGCCACTGGGCATATGACTCCGTAGCTAAATTGGCAGCTGCAGGCGTAGTTGATGGCTATGCTGACGGCGCATTCGACGGCGACAAACTGATGACCCGTTATGAAATGGCTCAAATCGTAGCAAAAGCTATGGCTAAAGGCGCAAACGTTGACAAACTGGCTGCAGAATTTGCTGACGAACTGGATACCCTTGGTGTTCGCGTAGCTAAATTGGAAAAAGGCGCTGACGCAGTTAAAATCACTGGTAACATCCGTTATCACTACAAACAAAATGATGGTGATTCCGATGGCCATGAAAACAAACTTCGTACTCGTTTGTTCTTCAAAGGTGCGGTTAATGAAGATTGGACCTACACTGGCATGATTGAAAATAACCAAAACTTTGATGATGACACTGCTTCTGCCGAAGGCAAAGACGAAAACGAAGTTAAATTCCAACGTGCTTATGTAAATGGTAAAATTGGCGGCGTAGCTGTTCAAGCTGGTCGTTATAGCGATGCTATTATGGAAGGCAACATTTGGGATTCTCGTATGGATGCTGTTCAACTTTCCTATGGTAAAGAAGTTAAATTGACTGCTGCTGTTGGTAAAGCAGATGCTTCTTCTCCGAAAGAAACTGCTGGTGAATTCAAAAAAGTGGAATTGGCAGGTAAAGTTGGCGTAGTTAACCTGACTGCTGGTTACTATGACTTTGCTGATATCAAAGATAATTCTGGTGTTCAAACTGGCACCGTTGATAATACTGGCAAATGGACTAAAGGTGATGGTAAGCAAGATTTGGCTGACAAAGAAATTTGGGCAGTTAATGCAACCATGCCTTTGGCAAAAGATTTGAAATTAGGTGCTATGTACTTGCAAGGCGATACCGATGCGGACCTGGACGATGAAGGTTATGTAGCAACTTTGTCCTATAAAGGTGCAAAAGCTTCTGTTCCTGGTTCTTGGGGTTTGGTAGCAAAATGGTATGACCAAGGCGCTGCTACTTATCTTGACCACACTATGAATGGTGATGCTGACAATATGTGCGGCTTTGAAGGCTATGGTTTGTTCTTGAACTACACATTGGCTAAGAACATCGTGGCTCAAGTTGAATACTATGATTTGGAAGAAAAACAAGCTGACAAATCTGAAGTTGAAACCCTCTGGACTCAAGTTGTATTCACTTTCTAATATTGGCTTAATTTAAAGTTAGTATGTATATTAAGGAGACTGGCTTTTGTCGGTCTCCTTGAGTATATGTATTACCTTTTGTAAGTAACTGCTTACATTAAAGATGGTGCATTTTAATTTTGTTTATAATTCGTCTTGTAGGATGTTGTTTTAAGTTGAGGGAATTTTACGAGGAAACATGGAAACTCCTAATTGAAACTCAAAATAAGACTTCTTTTCCTAAAGGCGTTTTATAAAAATAAAACACTTTTTTTAAAGGGAGGAAACTCTTATGAAAAAATCTTTAGTTCTTGCAATGGCAATGGCTCTTGGCGTAACCGCTTCCGCTTACGCAGCTAACCCGTTCTCTGACGTTCCCGCTGGCCACTGGGCATATGACTCCGTAGCTAAATTGGCTGCTGCTGGCGTAGTTGATGGCTATGCTGACGGCGCATTCGACGGCGACAAACTGATGACCCGTTATGAAATGGC
>JAFUKD010000003.1 GCA_017467905.1 Phascolarctobacterium sp. | reverse complement strand
TGCTCAAATTGGTTTGGGATAGTCCAATCCGCTCTGCCATCTTCGTCTGCGAAATCCCCTTATCCAAACGCAGGAACTTAACCCTACGTCCCAGCAGCTTAAACTTTTCTTCCATCTTCAACACCTCGGTTTAAAAATCATGAATCTACTTGTAAATTATTTAACTCCACTGTCATTATAACACGTTTGCCCCCCCCCCGCAAGACATCAACCTACAAAAAATATCTTACTTCTTCCCTGTCTTGCGACGCCTTTCGACGTGGGCTCTTTCTTTCGCACTCGCGCCATATTCATGTTTCCTATAAAAGGCTTCTATTGGCTTCCTCCTTGGATTTTACTTTTACTTATTTTAAGTCATTACTCCAAAATTGTATATTAAATGTATTACTAACAGGACAGTTCCTTGTAATTTTCTGAAAAGCGTGCTATTTTTTTACTTGTTCAACGTTGGATTCTGTACAGCACGGACGTTCCGTCATAAAACTGTAAAGGGATGATGAACAATCAAAAATTTTACTGACAACAGAAGCAGTTGAATTGGTAAAAACAGTACATCTTTGTGCATCATAAAATTTGAGCATAATAAAAGCCCCACTCGGCCACGAGCGGGGCTTAGTGTTTGCGGGGGTATTCACTCTCTAGTACAAAAGTAAATGTACTGTATAAAATTATGTTTGTTTTTATGTTAATATGTGATATAATTTCCACAAGAGAGATTCTTGATTAGTCTGCTGCTCCGCTTTTAGCGGGGAGGTGTTAGCATGACCGTATTCCAAGCATTGTCTTTGATGATTGCTTTTGCGTTACTCATTGTTAACATTATTTCGCTATGTAGATAATTAGTTGTCCATATAACGAAAAAAAGCCAGCTTTGGCAAGCCAGCCTTTCCTTCGATGTTAATTTAAACTTAGCGGAGAGAGCTGACACGCCAATATCAGGAATCTCTCTGTTTTTATTATAACACATTAACTACTTTTGACAAGTACTGCATAAATTTATGTGCCTATATAACTTTAAGTTACTGCATACTTTAGTACAAGGACGAGGTTGGGACAAAACCTCTTTTATATAAGTGTTACGGTAATTTTATAACTATCCTACTTTCACCCGAAAGGTTATGGTACTGCTCTCCTACTCTCGCATTCAGATGATTTTGAACATACTCAAGCACCACATCTACTTCTGTTAAGCGTTCATCAGAAACAAGCTTACCCAAATTAAACATCACCATACCGTTACCGCCTTGTTGTAAAAAGTAGGAAGTACCAGCAACGGTATAAGTTTTGTCCAACGCGAGAGGCTTGCCTGCAATCTTAACATCCTGCACGCGATACGCACCATCCACCTTAATGAAGTTACCTCTTTCATCCATAACTACAGATGTGGGAATAGTGGCATCAACAGTATAAGTTAAACCGGACACTTGGAAGAAGGCACCGCTTTCCTCTGGTAATGCGCTTACGCTCATTTCCAAGGCATCTAAAATTTGTTGCCCCTTCACCTCTTTAGCAACGCATTTATTGCCAAAGGGTAGCACTTCCAAAATATCTTTATAGGTAAAAATACCTTTAGGAATATCCTTGCGGATACCACCACCATTAACGAGAGCAATATCCGTATTCAAAACTGCTCTGAACGCATCAGCAACCAAATTACCTATGCTACATTCCTGCACACGCACTAACCGCTTACCATTTACAGGGTCATTAACGTACAAAGGAACAAGTGCTTCACCCAAGGGCTGCTGTAAAACTTTTTCAAAGGCTGCCTTTTCCTTGTCGATGACAGCCTGCACCTTGGCATCCTTGTTTACCAAGCCACGCACAAGCTTAGTACTGAACTTACCATCTGCAGTGATAGTAAGTTGACCAATATTTTTTAGCTTGGAACCAGTTTGGGTAATGATGGTCTGACCGCCAGCCTTATTCTGGATTAAGGTAGCAGGGTTCTCCTCGTGAGAATGCCCGTCAATAATAACGTCAATGCCAGTTACATTGCTTGCCACCGTTTCACTATTCCAATGTGGTACGGAGCCTTCCATCCCCAAATGAGCCACAAGCACTACATAATTTACTGACTGCGTACGAACTTCGTCCACAACCTTTTGCAAAACAGCGTACAGCTTTTGACCGTTCTTATCCTCGCCAAAGCCATAGATGTAATTACCATTGCCATCTTGGAAGAAGATAGGCGTACTGCTGGATAAGGTTTCCGGTGTGGTAACGCCGATAAAAGCAATTTTTGTAGTGCCAAAGCTCATAATTTTATAAGCAGGCAATATGTTCTCGCCGTAAGCGTCTACAAAATTACAGCTATAGTAACCGCAGGCAAGCAGGTCCTTTAATTCTAAAAAGCGCTTCATGCCATAGTCAAACTCGTGATTACCGGGGATGGCAAAATCATAACCAACAGTATTCATAATATTGACAATGGCTTCACCATTAGACAGCTTGCCAATGGGCGCACCTTGAATGGCGTCGCCTGCATCCACCAAAGCAACATAAGGAGTTTGCGTCAGTAAATCCTTCTTGTATTGGGACAAGCGGGCGAAACCTTCGTTATCTTCAATGCCGCAGTGAATATCATTAGTATATAAAATTACGATGTCCTTATCCGCCGCCAAAGCAGGCAAGGCACAAACAGTGCTGACGAAAACCATCAGCACTGCCATAAATAAATTTTTCATTAAGCGGAGCATCTTAGTAGCCTCCACCACCGCCGCCATGACTGCCATCACTTCCGCCACCACCATGATGTCCGTTACCGCGGGGACGGGGCACTGCCACAACATTGCTATACATATAAGTATCGTTACTATCTTTCAGCTCAAAGCTACGCTCGTCCAAATAAGCATCTGCCGCCACCGCAGCATTAACATTGCTCATGGAATCTATCAAAGACTTCCGCACAGACTTGGTAAAGATAAAAGCTCCAAAGAGGGCGAACACTAAGGCAGGCTCGTTGGGGAAGGGCTTTTCTTCCTGCACCGGCTTGCCATGCTGTGCGTAATACGCCAGCAAATCATTTGCCTTAGCCGCATATACCTTGTAAGCATTGGGGTAATCGCCCTTGGAAAGATAGGGCACAAAATATTTGCTCATATAATTTACAGCATCGTTAGTACCGGTAATGCCCTTTAATTTTTTGTCAGTGCTAACATACCATTTACGTTGGTCACTAACCTGCAGCAGCACCATATTACCCTTGGCGCCATCATTATAGACTTCATCAATGAGCCTATCAGCAAAGGCAGCCGTACTGCTGTTGCCAATGGTGGGCATGGTCACTACGGCAACGCGCACGCCATAAGTCTTTTCTACTTGTTCTAAAGCTTGCAGTACCTCCCGCTCCTGACGTGGGCTGAGCAAATTAGCATTGTCCACCAAACTGGAAGCAGCCAGGGCAACGCTGCTCATAAGAAGAGCTGTCAGCATTGTCAAAATAAAAAGTAACTTCTTCATCCTGCAGCCTCCTTATTTCATAATCGTATTGGACAAAAGCAAATACAATACCACGAAAGCACCTAAGAACGCCGCCGCAGAATAAAGCAGCAGCTTGTTCTTATCCGCAGGCAGGCTACCAACCAGCCTTCCTGTTTGGGCGTTCATCATAAAAGTATAGGGCTTACCCTCGTACTGGGTAGTGAGTATCCAAACTGGAACCATTGCGTACTGCACCGCACCATTTTCTTTAAACACAGCGCACTGCTCCATCTGACGGGTACGCATATAACCTGTTACTGTATTTTCCAAGCAGCCTTCCGCACTGCGGCACACCCGCTCGTCTGCGCGGACAACGGCGGCTTCCGCATCCACGTCGTACTTATCTGCCAAAAAGCCACTTAAATAGGCAGAGCTAAAGGGCACCAAATCACTGTAATCGAAGGGCTCAATGCTTTCCATATAACTATCGTCCATCTTCTTACTGCCATCAACGGGGATGCGCTCAAAACGCATGGTACCACTGCGCTCGCAACGGTACACGCTGGTAGTGGTAATAATCTCGTTGGGAGTAGTTACTACCATATCGTTCTCTGCCTTGTACACACCGCTGGCACTGATATCGGAATTGAACAGCCAAAAGGGAACATACATCCCCTGAATTGCCTGCACACGATTGTTAGCAGTGAACTTTTCCGGCAGCAGGCGCTTGCCCTTGTAGAATTCTTCAAGAGCAGCCACCGCTTCTTCCTTGGTCTTTTTAAAGGGAATAACATAGTCAGGCTTGAGCATACCGGTAAAGCGACTGGGCAGCATGGTAGGATTACCGCAGTAGCAGCATTCCGTTGCCATGGTGTTGTCGTCGCACACAATCTCTGCACCACAGCTGGAGCAGGTAAACGCCTGCATATGCGCCAGCTCCTCCTCGCTCCACTTGCTGCCTGCATCTTCCGTATGCCACTTGGCTTCCTTCGCCGCACGGTTCTTGGCAGCTTGCGCCTGTTCTTTATCGTAAATATCATCTAAGGTTTCAATCTTAAAAACTGTGTCGCAATACTCGCACTGGATGGTATCACTATTGGGAATGTACCCAATGGGTGCGCCACAGCTTGGGCATTTATAGCTTACGGAGTTCCCCGCCATTTTACACCTCGAACTTAATTATTGTTTATCCTCATCATTAAAGATATCGCCACATTCCGGACAGAAGCGAGGCGGTTTGGAAGGGTCTTCCGGCTCCCAGCCACACTTGTCACATTTATAGAGCGGTGCGTTGGCAGGCTTCTTCGCTCCACATTCGCCACAGAACTTGCCTTTATTTACAGAACCACAGGAACAGGTCCAGCCTTCTGCCTTTTGGGGAGCAGGCTTAGCACTGCCGCACTCACCGCAGAATTTACCGGTGTTCACTGCGCCGCAGGTGCATTGCCAGCCATCAGCAGGAGCTTGCGCCGGTTGAGCAGGTTGTTGTTGAACTTGTTGCGCTTGTTGCTGACCCATTGCAAAAAGATTGCCTGCGTTCATACCGCCGGCATTACCTGCCATGTTCATACCCATGAAGCCCATTGCTGCTCCCATATTGCCTTCGTTGGCAGCAGCAGCCTTCATAGCCTCTGCTTGTGCGCCAACAAGGTGAGCCGCCGCCATGGTCGGGTTGCGGAAGGCAGCATTGCGTTGGATTTCCTTAATCATCTGCTCGTCTTCTTCGCTTGCCTTCACACTGCTCACGCCAAAGCTTACGATTTCGATACCGCGCAGCTCGCTCCACTTCTTGCTCAGCACATCGTTGAGAGCAGTTGCCAGCTCCATAGTGTGACCGGGAAGCGCGCTGTAGCGGATGCCCATTGCGGAAATCTTTGCGAAAGCAGGCTGCAGGGCAGTCATCAATTCAGTTTTCAGCTGTCCGTCAATCTCACTGCGGTTGTAATCAGCTTCTACGTTACCGCACACGTTGGTATAGAACAAAATAGGATTAGTTACGCGATAGCTGTATTCACCAAAGCAACGGATGGCAATATCAATATCCAAACCAATATTATTATCTACCACGCGGAAGGGCACAGCACTGGGAGTACCGTACTTGTTGCCCATAATCTCTTTAATATTGAAGTAGTAAACCCTTTGGTCCTTGCCCGGGTCGCCGCCAAAGGTAAAGCGTTTACCAATCTGCTTGAACACATCCAGGATACCACTACCCAAGCTGCCGGTAAAGATGGAAGGCTCGCTACCTTGGTCATAAATATATTCGCCGGGTTCAGCGCACAAATCCACAACCTTGCCCTGCTCCACAATAATCATTGCCTGACCTTCGTTAACAGCAATAACAGAGCCATTGCTAATAACGTTGGCTTCGGCACTGGTGTTGGAGCTACGACCTTCACTGCTCAAACGCTTTTGGCCTTTAGTAACCAGCACGTCCTGAGCCAAGCTGTCACAATATATAAACTCTTTCCATTGGTCGCCCAACACGCCACCAATTGCACCCATACCAGCTTTAATAAGACCCATAATCTTTTCCTCCTTTTATCAAAACCATATATGAACTTTAAAATTCTTATCTTATTATAATTCTCCGAAGCTTGCGTATTTCCTTGTATTAAGTAAGTAAAAAAGAGGAGATGTTACTCTCCTCTCATACTCTTCATTAAACGTTGCTTACGCTCCAACACAGTATAAGCAGCTTCGTATGCCTTCACAAGAACCCTGCTGTTATTAACAGGCTTCATCACCATATCCTTGCCTAAGTCCTTACACAGCTTGCCTTCCACATCCGCAACAAAGCGGGTGGGAATACAGTACCTAGTGCCATCATTGTTGAACATATACAGGTACACACTCATAGCTGCCTGCTCCATACCCGCGCCGCTTTTTCGCAATCGGGCAAGGAACGCTTCATTGGTATAATGCTCCTCCAAAGGCACCAGCATATAAATTTGCCCGTCCTTTTTAATGGCGGCAACATTACCCTCATCAACATAGGCAATGCAGTTGGCAGTCTTGCCAATTTCTGCCAAGCTTTGCGCCCCACAGCACAGGCTTGGCACCGCCCAAAGGAGCAGCAGTAGCCAAAGTAAAAGCTTGCGTTTCATAAGCAGTTATTATTTAGCAGCTTCTTGTGCCGCAGGCTGTTGTGCTTGTTGAGCAGGTTGCTGCACCGGAGTAAAGGCAAAATCAACCAGCTTGTTTTGTTTATCAAAAGCAAAAATCATGCTTACGATTTTTTCCTTGGTAAAAGAAGCAATGTAGGTTACGCGATCAGCCTGGTCAAAGCGTTGGAAGGTAAAGAACTTAGCTTCCTTCATTGTGCCAAATTTAATACGCACCTGCTTCTGCAGCTCTGCAAAGGCTTCTTCTGTAACAGCTTGCTTCATATTATCGCTAAAGCCTGCACTCACTTGCGCATAGAGGGGCACCGGTTCTCCGTCAAAGGCATCCATCAATTTTTCTGCAACCTGTTGCTGCTTGCCCAAGTCCTTGCCGTCATTGGCAGCCAAGCCTACGGAGCACACCATCATTAAGCAGCTTACAATCAACATTATCAAAAGTTTCTTCATTTCTTAAACCTCCATCATCATACAAGTAAAGGCGGATATTTCTACCCGCCTTTATTATATCGCATTTATCATTTTAATGCTATGCAATTGTTATAAGAAGCTTATTGCATTTCAGCATGCTTAGCTTGTTGCACTCTTACCTTGGCAGCAACTGCAACTTTTCTTTCAGCTTCTGCCTTAGCCAATGCCTTTTTAGCTTCTTTGGCTTTAATTTCTTCTGCTAATTGTTCCGGAGTTTTGCGACCGAACTTCCAGGTTGCACCAATACCGCCCATGTATTCGTCACCAGCAGTAGATACACTAAAGCTGAGCATAAAGTCACGATTAGGATAGTGGAAGAAGCCCAAAGCCATACCGGTTTCGCCACGATAGTGACCCAAGCTCATGGAGAATTCAGAGGGAGCGCAGGGGTCATAGCCCATAGTACGCAGGTTAGCAATAGCCGCAGTCATCGCACCAACTTTATCCAAGCGGTCTTCTACTTTATCGATGCGGTTATCCAAGCGAGCAACTTCTTCACGACGAATAGCTGCTTCTGCATTGATAGCACCAACAGCGGTGCCTCTATCTTCTTCTACATATTCAGAGCGTGCTTGTAGTTCTTGGTCAAGGTTGTCAATCTGTCCGAGGTCGGAAAGGTTGATGCGATTCTCAGAATCGGCAGGGTCAGTAATAGAAACGTCAGTGGAATTTACAATAGTTTTATTGGTTCCATCAGTTACAGTAACTTCGTCACCATTAATATTGGTGTATTCGGTAGTACCTTTATCCACAGCGACAAAAGTTGTACCATTATCAGTAACTGTTACAGAAGTTTTTTCTGTGGTCAAACCGATACCATCATCAGTAACTGTCGCTGCAGATTCACCCTCATGCATACCAATACCATCAGCAGAAAGAGACATCTTAGCATCAGCTGCATTCATAGAAATTGCAGTATCAGAAATCAGTCCAACACCAGATTTAGTCACTGCTAAACTAGACTTATTTCCATTATCAGAATGTAGTCCTACACCATCATCGGTAACATTCAGAATACCGCCACCATCTTTTTTAATGCTTGCACCACTAGCTACATCAAGTCTACCATCAACTTTGACATCTTTATCAAACTCTGCATCATCTTTGAAAGTAGCCTTGCCAGTTACATCAAGAGTACCACCAACAGTAGTATCACCCGTTTCTGCACCTACAGTAAATTTATCTTTACCAACATACAAACCATCCTGGGTCAACTTGGAAACTACATTAACACCGTCTTTTACATAGAAGCCATCACCTTTAGTAACAGTGTTATCACCATCAGCTTCACCAACTTCTACTCTTTGGGTCATCACGGTTTCGTTTCTCAAAACTCCACCATTGATTACGGTCTCACTACCATTAGTATTTTTAAAAGTGGTTCTGCCATCATCTTCGATCTTTACATTTTGGTTAGCAAAACTTGCACCTTTATCAACATCAAGCCTATCTTTAAGAGTAGTAGCACCGGTTACTTCGAGAGTACCGCCAACAGTTGTGTTTCCACTAACAGTAACAGTATCAGCAGTTAGAGTCCCGTTAACATCAGTATTTTGCAGATAAGTATTACCCCAAACACCCAAATCACTAACTGCAGTGATAGAACCAGTAGCTACTAAATCACCATCAACATTAGTATTTTTCAAATAGGTATCGCCATGTACACCCAAATCACCAGCGGCAGTAATAGAACCAGTAGCTACCAAATCGCCGGCAACATTAGTATCTTTCAAATAAGTATCTCCATATACACCTAAATTTTTTTGTACAGTAGCACTTTCTTTAACAACTAAATTTTGATTAACGGTAGCATTACCAGCCAAATAAGCATCGCCTTGTACACCTAAATCTTTTTGTACATTTAAACTACTATTAACACTTGTTACACCATTAATATAGCTCAAAGCAGTAGTCTTACTTTTCAATTCACTAAGTTCGTCAGCACTAAGGGTTTGTCCACCAACATTCAAAGAAGTAGCATTCAAAGCACCATCAGTACCAATAGTAAAAAGTGATTGATCTTGTCCACTATTAAAAGAAACGCCACTATCATTTACAACAAGTTGGCTACCATTATGGGTCATACTTACGCCTTCATTACCAACCACAACTTCGGATACCAACTTACCACTCTCTGCATTTCCTTGATGTTTTAAGAAAACACCATTTGCGTCACTAACAATGACCTGCGTATTAGTATCAGAACTATCACCAGTATCCTTCAAACTACTATCCGCCCAAGCCGGAGAAGCATACAATCCGCTCATTACGCTCACACCAATAGCAGCTGCCAACACTTTTAAATTTCTTCTTTTCAACATAGTAGTCACCCTCCTAAATTCAAGTTTTATTTTTAGTCTCTTTACCAAAATAATAGCTTGTCCCGTTTCAATTTGGGAAAATCGGCTGCTATGCGATAACCACCCCCACTATTTTTGTTTCTACATTGTCCACTTGCAATGTATACTGTATACCCGTCTTGTATCTTATCTATAGTCTACCATATATATATATCAACACTCATATTGTATTTATAGTATATTTTTTAATTTCTTTATCAAAAATAAACAGTACCTGTAAACTTGTTAACACTTTTTCTTCTTGCACTCTACCTGTTTTAGAAGCTATCAAGCATTTTCAAATGCTATCTTCTGTTTTGGGAAGAGGCTTCTCGTTTTGCAATGCTCTATTTTGTTTTGGACAGGAGCCTTACAAAATAAAAAGCCACAAACCAAAATGGCTTGCAGCTTTTCAAAATACTTCTCTTTATTTAGCTTGAGCTTGTTCTTCCAGCATCATACGCATGCAGGAAACAAGGCTTCCCTTTTTACGATGGGTGTTAATGCAATCACAGCATCTACCATGATTTTCACAGCTTGTCTTTTTGCAAGGACAGTTAGCTTCGTTACAACGTACTTTCTCCATATTTGTTCCTCCCAAATCATTTATAGCTTTGCAAGGGTACCAATAATTTGCCGTAAGTACCTTTGCCGTTAGCCAGCATCATGTTCAGCGCCCACACGCCTCGCTCTGCATCATCTTGGGTGCGTGCGCACTGCACTGCTCTGCGCTCTGCGGTGTATTCCAAAATGCCTTCCAGCTCCAGCAGGCAAAACATATCCTGACGTTTCCAGGCGCTCAGTCCCAAATCGCTGAACATTACCGTCATCATCAGCATCTCGTCCATGCGCCAGCACTCTACCCGGTAAGCACGTCCATCACTTAAAGCGCCATTGTAATACCCCACGTCCATAACGCCGTCCTCGTTGGGCTCGTAGGGAGAAGGCACATAATCCATTCTGCTTAGTGCAGGAAATTTTTTAATTAACATTCACGTTCTCCTTTGCGGGGGTAGCAGCCTTAGGTTCTACGGTAATAGTAACAGGCTTTTTCTCCAAGGGGTTTTCATCAGTACGTTTGTATTTGGGCAGGCGCTTCTTGATTTCGTAATTCACCTTTTCGTTAATCAGCTCAATGGCCTCCATAGCTACGGATTTATTCCCCAGCTTGAAGAACATAGTGCTGGAATCACCCACTCTGGTAATTCTGCCATTGTAAAGCGCCTTCCTGCGTTTGATGTCCAGCATTTTGAAGGGAGCAGTGGCGGTCATCTCTTTGCCCTTGGAGAAGGTGGTAACCTTGTCCTTGCGCAGCATGGGTTCAATTTGCAGGAAGATGACATAATCAATGTCACTGTTTTCGTAAACGTCAAGGATATCTGCACGCTCGGCAGTGGTCAAGTCCTCTACGCCCATTTCGGCAAGCTCCTTTAAATAGGGAGTTCCGTCAATGAACTGGTAAACATATGGGTTCAGAATCACCTTAAAGTTCTTCATAATCTCCTTGTCGATTGCTTTATAAAAATCTGCTTGGGAATTGTTCACATACATTACCGCAACCTTGGGCAGCTTCGCCATCTTCACAGAGTTGATGGTGAGCAGGGTTTCCTGATAGTCATCATCCTCCAGCACATACTTAACGTAGGGGTTATACTCCTTCTTCGCCGCCATTGCCGTCATGCTCATACACAGCAGGATAGCGGTCATCACTAAAATTAAAAGCTTTTTCATTTTACAGCCTCCTGTTAAATAGCAAATTTTTGTTTTATTTTTAGAGTATTTATGGTAAAATTTTATCAGAGAGATTTCTGATACGTCGGTCGCTCCCTCATTTACAGAGGGAGGTGATAGCAATGAGTACATTTGAAACTTTATCGTTAATGATAACCTTCGGTATTCTCGTTGCTACCATTATTTCTGTTTGTAAAAAGCAATTCATTATAAAATGAAATAAGACCGCTATGGTGAGCAGCCTTTCTTTCACTTATATTAACTTAGAGGAGAGGACTGACACACTACTATCAGTAATCTCTCTGTCTTTATTATAACATTTTACACATCAATGTCAAACAAAAATGCACTGCCAAGCTAAGCTCAGCAGTGCATTTATTATTTCTTATTCTTCCGGTTTGCTAACATTGTATTTAATCTTGATGTCGCGATAGCGGCCCATGCCGGTACCTGCGGGAATCAATTTACCAATGATAACGTTTTCCTTCAAGCCTAAGAGCGGGTCAACCTTGCCTTTAATAGCAGCATCGGTCAATACGCGAGTGGTTTCTTGGAAGGATGCAGCAGAAAGGAAGGAATCGGTAGCCAAGGAAGCCTTGGTAATACCCAGCAGGATGGGTCTGCCTTCTGCAGGCTCTTTGCCGGCTTCAAGCATTTCTGCATTTTGCTCTTCAAATTCTGCCACGTCAATGTATTCGCCCGGCAGCATTGTAGTATCACCGGATTCTTCAATGCGAACCTTGCGCATCATTTGACGAACCATAACTTCAATGTGTTTGCTGTTGATATCTACACCTTGAGATTTATATACGCCAACTACTTGAGATACCAAGTAATGTTGAGCAGCCTTCAAGCCGCTAATGCGCAATACATCATGGGGGTTAAGAGAACCTTCGGTAAGGCGGTCGCCTTTTTCAATAACGTCGCCTTCCTTAACAGCAAGCTTGGAGCCGTAGGGAATGGTGTATTCTTGACCCAAGCCGTCGTCACCGGTTACGATTACACGGCGCATGCCGCCTTCTTCGATAATGTGAACAGAACCGCTGTTTTCGGTAAGAATACCGGGGTGCTTAGGCTTGCGTGCTTCAAACAATTCTTCAACACGGGGCAAACCTTGGGTAATATCGTCACCGCCTGCAACGCCGCCGGTGTGGAAGGTACGCATGGTAAGCTGGGTACCGGGTTCACCGATGGATTGTGCTGCGATGGTACCAACTGCTTCGCCAACGTCAACGTTTTTGCCGGTTGCCAGGTTGCGGCCATAGCATTTGCGGCATACGCCAAATTTGGATTTACAGGTGAGTACGCTGCGGATTTTAACTTTAGTACGAATCTTGCAGATTGCTTCTGCCATTGCTTCGGTAACGTATTCGTTGATGTGGAATAGTACGTTGCCTTCTTCGTCGCAGATGTCTTCTGCCAGGTTACGGCCAATGATGCGGTTAAAGAGAGATTCGATAACGGTTTCTTTGTTCTTGCCTTCGGTGATTGCTTCAACTTCGATACCGGCAATGTCATTATTGCGGATACGCAGTTCTTTAACAGTACCATCTGCAAGAATTGCATCAATCAGTTCTACAGTCATGGTGGAGCCGGCAACAGCCAATACTTCACCTGCACCGTTTACGATGTCCACAGCAACTTCTTTGCCGTCAAAGTTATGAACCATAGCTTCTTTCAGCACGCCATTTGCATATTCATCACTGATGTTGATGCGTACGTTTTCGGTTTCTTCGCCGCTCATATCATCATTTACATACAGGTTAACTTCTTCTACTTTAGCAGCAGTAAGTTTGTTGTACAGGTCTTCGGTAATGTTGGTATCTGCTTCTGCAACAATGGAACCGTCTTCTGCGTAGATGCCGGTTGCCAAGGTGCGCCCCAAAATGCTTTCCAAAACCTTGTTTTGGCTGCAGCCAAGTACAGCCTTGCACAAACGGTTGCGTTCTTTTACCAGGTTCATGCCTACGATATCGCAGTCATCCTCGCGAACGATTACGTCTTGCGCAACGTCTACCAAGCGGCGGGTCAGGTAACCGGAGTCAGCAGTACGCAGTGCGGTATCTGCCAAACCTTTACGAGCGCCGTGAGTAGAAATAAAGTATTCCAAAATGGACAAGCCTTCACGGAAGTTTGCCTTAATCGGGCGGTCAATAATCTTACCGGTCGGGTCTGCCATCAAGCCACGCATACCAGCCAGCTGACGAATTTGTTGGGTGTTACCGCGGGCACCGGAGTTAGCCATCATGTAAACACTGTTGAATTTATCCATGGTGCTTGCCATAAGTTTTTCGGTAACCTTATCGGTAGCTTTTTCCCACAGGGCAATAACCTTACGATAACGTTCGTCGTCGCTCATCAAACCACGACGGAACAGTCTTTCAGTCTTATCAACTTCACGTTCAGTTGCTTCCAGAATTGCAGTCTTTTCTGCAGGAATCTTAATATCAGAGGTTGCAATGGAGATGCCGGCTTTACAAGCGTTGTTGTAACCCATCTTCTTAACAACGTCCAGAATTTCAGCGGTGCGCAGGTTGCCGTAAAGCTTGTGTGCTTTTGCAACCAGGTTACCCAATTCTTTCTTGTCGATAAGCTTGCCAAGGTGCCATTCGCTTACGCCATCAGCATTGGTTTCTTTACGATAGTAACGCATTTCCTTGGGCAGTTCGCCGTTGAAAATGGTGTTACCAACGGTGGTTGTAACAAGGCTCATGCCTTCGGTCTTTTCTTCGCCAACGATTTGGTCATTGGGAATATATACTTTAATTTGTGCTTGCAACGCAACTACGCCATGGAAGTATGCCAGTTGAGCTTCGTCCACGCTGCTAAAGCGCATGCCTTCACCCTTAGCGCCTTCACGCACAATGGTCAGGTAGTAGGAACCCAAAACCATATCTTGGGAAGGAACTGCTACCGGCTTGCCGTCTTTGGGAGCCAAGATGTTATTTACAGAAAGCATCAGCATACGAGCTTCTGCTTGTGCTTCAACAGAAAGGGGCAGATGGACTGCCATTTGGTCACCGTCAAAGTCGGCGTTGTATGCAGTACATACAAGGGGATGCAGTTTAATTGCACGGCCTTCGGAAAGGATGGGTTCAAATGCTTGGATACCCAGTCTGTGCAGGGTCGGTGCACGGTTAAGGAGCACGGGGTGTTCTTTAATTACTTCTTCAAGAATATCCCATACGATGGTGCTTGCACGTTCAACCATACGTTTTGCGCTCTTAATATTGGTAGCTTCGCCGCTATTTACCAAGCGTTTCATTACGAAGGGTTTGAACAGCTCTAAAGCCATTTCTTTCGGCAAGCCGCATTGGTGCATTTTCAGTTCCGGGCCAACAACAATTACGGAACGACCGGAGTAGTCAACGCGTTTACCCAAAAGGTTTTGACGGAAACGACCTTGCTTACCTTTGAGCATGTCGGACAAAGATTTCAAGGGACGGTTGCCGGGGCCGGTTACAGGGCGACCACGACGACCATTATCAATCAAAGCGTCAACTGCTTCCTGCAGCATACGTTTTTCGTTGCGCACGATAATATCAGGAGCGTGCAGCTCCAGCAAACGTTTCAAACGATTGTTACGATTGATTACACGGCGATACAAATCGTTCAAGTCGGAGGTTGCAAAACGACCACCATCAAGCTGTACCATGGGGCGCAGTTCAGGAGGAATTACCGGAACTACATCCAAAATCATCCATTCAGGACGATTACCGGATTTAAGGAAAGCTTCGCAAACTTCCAAGCGACGTACTGCACGTACCTTACGTTGTCCGCTTACTTCTTTCATTTCGGCACGCAGCTCGTTGGTCAGCGCTTGCAGGTCAATTTCTTCCAGCAGTTGTTTAACTGCAGAAGCACCCATGCCAACCTTGAAGCCGTCGCCATATTTATCACGAGCTTCTACATATTCGCTTTCACTGAGCAGTTGCTTTTTAGCAAGCGGAGTATCGCCCGGATCCAAAACAATGTAGTTAGCAAAGTACAATACTTTTTCTAAGCTACGAGGAGAAACATCCAAAATCAAACCCATGCGGCTGGGGATACCCTTAAAGTACCAGATGTGAGAAACAGGTGCTGCCAATTCGATATGACCCATACGGTCACGACGAACCTTGCTGCGAGTTACTTCAACGCCGCATTTGTCGCAGACAATGCCTTTATAACGGATGCGTTTATATTTACCGCAATGACATTCCCAGTCTTTGGTAGGGCCAAAGATTCTTTCGCAGAACAAACCGTCACGTTCCGGTTTCAAGGTTCTGTAGTTAATGGTTTCGGGTTTTTTTACTTCGCCGTAGGACCAAGCTCTGATTTGGTCAGGAGATGCCAGACCAATACGCATAGACTCAAAATTATTTACATCTAACAAGAATCGCTCGCTCCCTTCTATTACATGTCATAATCATCGGACAGATTATCTCTTACGCTCAAATTGCCAAAATCAGCAATCATGTCGCCATCGTCCTCAGTTGCATCATTATCAGCATAATCATCTACAACCACTTCGTCAGAAGTAGGCTCAACTACTCTGCCTTCAATGTCCATATCTACTTCACGAGCAGTTTCTACGATATCTTCGTCACTGTCGCGCAAGGAGATTTCTTCTTCATCCTCGTTAAGAACCTTGATATCCAAACCAATGGATTGCAATTCTTTAACAAGTACCTTGAAGGATTCAGGGATACCCGGATCAGGAACATTTTCACCCTTAACGATTGCTTCATAGGTTTTTACACGACCTACAACGTCGTCAGACTTAACGGTGAGAATTTCTTGGAGGGTGTAAGCAGCGCCGTAAGCTTCCAGCGCCCAAACTTCCATTTCACCAAAGCGTTGGCCACCGAATTGCGCCTTACCACCCAAGGGCTGTTGGGTAACGAGGGAGTACGGGCCAGTGCTGCGGGCATGGATTTTATCGTCAACCAAATGGTGAAGTTTAAGCATGTAGGTCAAGCCAACGGTAACTTTGTTGTCGAAAGGCTCGCCGGTACGGCCATCATACAGGGTTGTCTTAGCAGTTGCGTCAATATCTGCCAATTCCAAAGCTTCGGTAATATCTTTTTCGTGAGCACCGTCAAATACCGGTACAGAAATTTGTACTGCGCGTACGCTTTGGTCACCAAATTTATCAATTTCTACAGTTTCAGGCATGCCGTTCTTTTCAACGTCATAACCATATTTAGCCAATTTTTCTACTAAGCCTTCTGCATCGTTGGCAATTTGCATACCAAGGCTACGAGCAGCCCAGCCCAGATGGTTTTCCAAAATTTGGCCAATGTTCATACGGGAAGGTACGCCCAAGGGGTTAAGTACAATATGCACAGGTTCACCGCTGGGCAGGAAGGGCATGTCTTCACGTGCCATGATGCGGGAAACTACACCCTTGTTACCATGGCGACCTGCCATCTTATCGCCTTCGGAGATTTTACGTTTTTGCGCAATGTGTACGCGTACTTGTTCGTTTACTCCCGGAGGCAGCTCATCACCGTTTTCACGGCTGAACACTTTAACGCTAACAATCTTACCTGCTTCACCGTGAGGAACACGCAAGGAGCTATCGCGTACTTCACGAGCTTTTTCACCGAAGATTGCACGCAGCAGGCGTTCTTCTGCAGTAAGCTCGGTTTCACCCTTCGGAGTAACCTTACCAACCAGAATATCGCCAGGACGTACTTCCGCACCAATGCGGATAATACCACGTTCATCCAAATCCTTCAAAGCTTCTTCAGAAACGTTGGGGATTTCGCGGGTAATTTCTTCTTTGCCAAGCTTGGTATCGCGAGCATCGCAATCGTATTCTTCAATATGAATAGAAGTAAATACGTCAGCTTTAATTAAATCTTCATTCAGAAGAATAGCGTCTTCGTAGTTATAGCCTTCCCAAGGCATGTAAGCAACGATTACGTTGTGACCAAGAGCCAGCTCGCCGTGGTCAGTAGCAGGACCATCAGCCAGAACTTGTTTTTCTACAACTTTATCGCCCTTATTAACAATGGGACGTTGGTTTACGCAAGTACCTTGGTTAGAACGTTTGAATTTCAGCAAGGGATAGGTATCTACTTCGCCGTTTTCAGCGCGTACACGAATTTCGTTGCCTACTACGCGTTCAACAACACCTGCGCGTTTAGCCAGTACGCAAACGCCGGAGTCAACTGCAACCTTGTATTCCATACCGGTACCGATAACAGGAGCTTGGGTGCACAGCAGAGGAACTGCTTGACGTTGCATGTTGGCGCCCATCAATGCACGGTTCGCGTCATCGTTTTCAAGGAAGGGGATAAGTGCGGTTGCAATGGAAACTACTTGCTTCGGAGAAACGTCCATATAATCTACTTGGCTGGGAGAAATGGAAAGTACGTCGTCTTTCGCACGTGCGGTAACACGGTCACCCAAGAAGTAGCCGTTATCATCCAAGGGTTCGTTTGCTTGCGCAATGATATATCTATCTTCAACATCGGCGGTCATATAACGAACTTCGTCGGTTACACGTTTGTTTTCTTTGTCAACGCGGCGGTACGGGGTTTCCATAAAGCCATATTTGTTGATAACTGCAAAGGTGGACAAAGAACCAATCAAGCCGATGTTCGGACCTTCAGGAGTTTCGATAGGACACATACGACCATAGTGGGAGTTGTGTACGTCGCGAACTTCATAGCCAGCACGTTCACGGCTCAAGCCACCGGGGCCCAACGCAGACAGACGACGTTTGTGAGTCAGCTCTGCCAACGGGTTGTTTTGGTCCATGAATTGGGACAATTGGCTGCTGCCGAAGAATTCTTTGATAGCAGCAACAACAGGGCGGATGTTAATGAGAGCTTGCGGAGTAATAACCTCAGTATCTTGAATGGTCATACGCTCTTTAACTACTCTTTCCATACGAGCAAGGCCAATGCGGAATTGGTTTTGCAGCAGCTCGCCAACACAACGAACACGACGGTTGCCCAAATGGTCAATGTCATCGCCAGTGCCATGACCGTCCATCAAGTTCAGCAGGTAATTGAAGGAAGCCAGTACGTCTTCAACGGTAACAGTACGGATTTTTTCATCAATACCGGTGGTGAACAGCATGTCCATGTCTTGGTCTTTATATTTAATTTTAAGTTTGCGTAAGCCTTGTTCAGCATAAACGCCGCTTGCTTCAACCTTGTCCAGGTTTTCTTCGGTCATTTTGGTACCAGCCGGTAAAATAATTTCGCCGGTTTCCATATCTACCAAAGGTTCAGCAATAACGTTGCCTTGAAGGCGATTGCGCCAACCCAATTTAATATTCAATTTGTAACGACCAACGCCAGCCAAATCGTAACGTTTGTTGTCAAAGAAAGTAGATTCTATCAGCTGAGTAGCGTTTTCCAAGGTAGGAGGTTCGCCGGGACGCAGCTTTTTGTAAATTTCTACAAGAGCTTCATCTCTGTTATTGGTGGTATCCTTTTCCAAGGTAGCCAGTACAAAGGGATGCTCACCAAACAGGCTGATGATTTCTTCATTGGAGGACAAGCCCAAAGCACGCAAGAGTACGGTAGCAGGCAGCTTTCTAGTTCTATCTACGCGAGCATAGATAACATCGTTGATATCAGTTTCGTACTCAATCCAAGCGCCACGGTTAGGAATAACAGTGGTTCCAAAAATTTTCTTGCCGCTGGGATCCATGTTGGCAGCATAGTAAACGCCAGGGGAACGAACCAATTGGCTTACGATAACACGCTCAGCGCCATTGATTACGAAAGTACCGGTTTCGGTCATCAAGGGGAAATCGCCCATAAATACGGAAGATTCCTTGATTTCACCGGTATCTTTATATACCAGGCGCACTTTAACATTCATAGGAGCAGAGTAAGATTCATCTCTTTCCTTGCATTCTTCAACATCATATTTAGGTTTGCCAAGCTCAAAGTTTTCAAAAGAAAGCTCCAAATTGCCGGTAAAGTCTCTAATAGGAGAAATGTCGTGGAAAATTTCACGCAAACCCTCTTTAATGAACCAGTCATAAGAGCTTTTTTGAATATCAATCAAATGAGGCATGGGCCAAACTTCATTGATACGAGCATAGCTGTACCGAATCCTATCGCCTACGGGAACCGGTTTAAACATGTAATTACTCACCCCTTCATTTTTCTACAGGCACGCAAAAACCAGCACATAAAATCACGGGCAAAAAAAACAAGGTTCTTACCACAAGGACCTTGTCTATTGTCTTTGATGAATGTGCTTCACCTTCATTATAAGCAAGATACGCCGTTCAACCACTGACCCAACGTATTTGTTGTCAAAACACCTTTAAATTAGATTTTGTTGATGTAGTTAATTATTTTAGCATAGAGGTACACTACTGTCAATAGGCTCAAGAAAAATTTATTACAAGCATAAAAATTAAAAACCCCGACGCACTAAGTGCATCGGGGTCAGCCTTCAGAATAACCTCAAGCTATTACGCTACTACCGTAGCGAGAAATTATTTAATTTCGATGGTTGCGCCAGCAGCTTCGAGTTTTTCTTTCAGAGCGTCAGCGTCAGCTTTGGAAACTTTTTCTTTGATAGCTTTCGGGGCGCCATCAACGAGTTCTTTAGCTTCTTTCAAGCCCAAGCCGGTTACTTCGCGAACAACTTTGATAACGTTGATTTTGGAAGCGCCAGCGGAAGCGAGGATTACGTCGAATTCGGTTTGTTCAGCAGCAGCAGCAGCTTCAGCTACCGGAGCAGCAGCAACAGCTACCGGAGCAGCAGCAGATACGCCGAATTTTTCTTCCAATGCTTTTACGAGTTCGGAGAGTTCGAGTACGGTCATAGATTCAATAGCTTCGATGATTTGTTCTTTATTCATTATATTTACCTCCAATAAGTAAGTTGTTATTTTAAAATTTTATTTTTAGATTAGGCTGCCTTATGCAGCTTGCCACAAATTATGCGGATTCTTTTGCTTTGCGTACTGCGTCCAGCGCATATACAACGTTGCGGATGGTACCTTGAAGTACATTGACAAAACCGCTGATGGGAGCTTGCATGCTGCCCAGCACTTTTGCAATAAGAACTTCTTTCGGCGGCAATGCAGCAACTGCTTTAACTTCTTCAGCGCTGATAACTTTGCCATCGAGAATACCAACTTTAATTTTCAGTTTGTCATTGGTTTTTGCGAAATCGCAAACAACTTTTGCAACTGCTACAGGATCTTCCGGAGAAACAGCGATAGCGGTGTTGTGTTCCAGTACCGGTTCCAAGCCTTCAATACCAGCTTCTTGAGCTGCAATGCGGAGCAAAGTGTTTTTAACTACATTGTAGTGTACGCCAGCTTCGCGCATTTTGCGGCGGAGTTCGGTATCCTGAGCAACAGTCAAACCACAGAAGTCAACCAAAACAGTGCATTTGGAAGAAGAGATAAGTTCTTTCAATTCTGCAATTTTAGCTACTTTTTCGGGTCTAATAACTGCCATTAAATTGCACCTCCTTTTTTTGATGTTTTTATTAAATCAAAAAGACCTCTCGGCCGTAGCCGGAGGTCGGAAGGTCTATATCTTCACGCTCCAGCCTCGGCAGGCGTACTACAACTATACTTACGCTTTGGGGCACCTGCTGTCTATGGCCCGATAATCTTCTGATTTAGTAAAATTTAGAAACTACGATTTGCTATAATTATTTGTCGCTGGTTGCTTTCAATACGTCAACCGGTACGCCAGGGCCCATGGTAGTGGACAGGGTAATGGTTTTCATGTATTGGCCTTTAGCACCGGACGGTTTAACTTTAACCAAGGTTTCAGCCAAAGCAATGTAGTTTTCCAAAAGTTGCTCGTCAGTAAAGGAAACTTTACCAATCGGAGCTTGTACGTTGCCAGCTTTATCGGTACGATACTCGATTTTACCAGCTTTGGATTCGGTTACAGCACGAGTTACGTCCATGGTAACAGTGCCAACCTTCGGGTTCGGCATCAAGCCGCGGGGACCGAGGATTTTACCAAGACGACCAACTAAACCCATCATGTCGGGAGTAGCGATGCAAACATCAAAGTCCATCCAGCCACCTTGGATTTTTGCTACGTATTCTTCGCCGCCAACGAAATCTGCGCCTGCAGCTTCAGCTTCAGCAACTTTGGGGCCTTTAGCAAAAACCATAACGGTTTTGGTTTTACCAGTGCCATGAGGCAATACCATAGCGCCACGAACTTGTTGGTCAGGATATTTGGGGTTTACACCCAAACGGAAAGCAACTTCTACAGTGCTGTCAAATTTAGCGGTTGCGGTTTTTTTAACCAATTCTACTGCTTCTTTCGGAGCGTAGAGTTTGTCAGCTTCGATGAGTTTCAAAGCTTCTACGTATTTTTTACCCATTGTTTCAATTTCCTCCTAGTGGTACAAACGGTTTTAGGCCTCCCACAAAATTACAGCTAATTTAAAATTAGTCTTCGATTACGATACCCATGCTACGTGCAGTACCTTCTACCATTCTCATAGCAGCTTCTACACTTGCAGCGTTGAGGTCAGTCATTTTGCTTTCTGCGATTTCACGAACTTTGTCGCGACCGAGTTTAGCAACTTTTTGTCTGTTAGGTACACCGGATGCTTTTTCCAAACCAGCAGCTTTTTTCAAGAGAACAGCAGCAGGCGGGGTTTTGCATACGAAAGTAAAGGAACGGTCTTCAAATACGGTGATTTCTACAGGGATAATCAAACCTGCTTGTTTAGCAGTACGTTCGTTAAATTCTTTAACGAAGCCCATGATGTTAACACCAGCTTGACCGAGTGCAGGACCTACAGGAGGAGCCGGAGTAGCTTTACCAGCCGGTACTTGCAATTTTACCATCTTAACGACTTTTTTCGGCATTCATTACACCTCCTTACTTATTCAGCTTCTTCAACTTGTGTAAAATCAATTTCAACAGGAGTTTCGCGACCAAACATATCAACGAGTACTTTCAGCTTACCGCGTTCCTCGTTAATTTCAGAAACCTTGCCAAGACAATCGGCAAAGGGTCCTGTTTTGAGACGAACCAACTGATGCAATTGAAAATCAATTTTGGGACGACTCTCTTCAACACCCATGGAGCGCATGATTTGACGCACTTCATCTTCTGTCAAAGGAATCGGTTTACTTCCGGAACCAACAAAGCCGGTAACACCGGGAGTATTACGAACAGCATACCAGCTGCGGTCATTTACAATCATTTCCACCAGTACATAACCGGGGAAAACCTTGCGTTGAACGCTACGCTTTTTGCCGTCCTTAATTTCAACCTCATTTTCCATAGGTATAACAATACGGAAAATTTCGTTTTCCATACCCAAGGAATGAACCTTGCGTTCCAGGTTTGCGCTTACTTTATTTTCATAGCCAGAATAGGTATGGATTACATACCAACGTTTTTCTTGCTTTTCTTCCATTTTAATTGGAAAGCAACCGCTTCCCCTTCCCTCCTTACATACTCACCACAAATTATTGCAGAATCAAACGGAACAATGCACTAATGATGAAATCAATAATCCAAATCAGTGCAGAACTGAATACTACTGCAATAAGTACCACCACGGTATGAGCAATGAGCTCTTGCTTGGTAGGCCAGGTTACCTTTTTTAATTCGCTTTTTGTTTCATTCAGAAAGCGAATAACACTGTTACCGCTTTGTTCAGCTCCAGTATTTTCCGGAACGGCCATTTCTTCACATCCTTGCTTCTACAACCTAATCAGTCACACTACATTAAAATTATTTGGTTTCTTTGTGCGGAGTGTGTTTTTTGCAGAATTTGCAGTATTTATTGATTTCGATACGATCGGGATCGTTCTTTTTGTTTTTGTTGGTTTGGTAATTTCTTTGTTTGCATTCAGTGCATGCCAAAGTAATCAAAGTACGCATCTCGTTACACCTCGCTTATGCTATAAAATAGACCAATCACAAATTGTCGCTAATATAGAGTATCACAGTTGGCTCTTTATGTCAACAGAAATACTAATTATTTCTATGTTTTTAAACAACAAGCAAGACCGGCCCAAAGACCGGTCTTGACTAATACTTAAATGAAAGCTTCAAGCCTAAATTAAGCTTCTTCGATTTCGGAAACAACGCCAGCGCCTACGGTACGGCCACCTTCACGGATAGCAAAGCGCAAGCCTTTTTCGATAGCGATCGGGGTGATCAGTTCTACGTCCATGGTTACGTTGTCGCCAGGCATTACCATTTCTACGCCTTCGGGAAGTTGGGTTACGCCGGTTACGTCAGTGGTACGGAAGTAGAATTGCGGA
>JAFUKD010000010.1 GCA_017467905.1 Phascolarctobacterium sp. | reverse complement strand
TTAAATCTTGATTTTATTTTGCTGGGGTGTTCTTATATTATTTTACTACAAAAACAAAGAAGGCAGACGAATTATTAGTACAACACTAATGTTCGTCTGCCTTTTTAGTTCTTGTTAAGAGGTTTTGTCTCAGCCTCTTTTTATATCATAACGTGTTGACTTTAGTCATAATATTAGAAGTGATATTTTGCGATTGACAACGATTTGTTGACTTTGATCGTAATTTGGATAATAATATTATTAGATTGGCAACGGAGAGGTGAGCAAATGGACTATATGACGGAACTTACAAGCATTGCTCAAGCGCATGGCGGAATAATAGAAACAAAAGTTGCAATGCAAAATGGAATATCTAAAGCAATGCTTTATAAGTTATGTAAGGATGACAAAATTCATCGTATCGTTAAGGGACAGTATGTTCTTGCTAATGATATGCAAGATGAGTTATTTTCAATTAGCAAACGTTCATTGAATATTATTTTTTCTCATGAAACAGCACTTTATCTACATGGTATTTCTGATAGAACACCATTTGAACATACAATTACTGCCCCTTCTGGATGTATTCCATCTGCATCAATTAGAGCTGAATGTAAAATTTACTACATTAAACCTGAATTGTTTGAACTTGGCAAAACAGTAATAAAAACTCCTATGGGAAATGATGTTCCTGTTTATGATATGGAAAGAACTATGTGCGATATAATTCGTAGTCGTAATAAATTGGGAACGGAAACTTTTCTTGCGGCACTAAAGATATATGCGAACAATTCGAAAAAAGACTTAAATAAATTGGCTTCATATGCAAATGAGTTAAGAGTTTCAAATGTGCTTCGTCAATATTTGGGGGTGCTTCTGTGAGCAAAGCAATGAGTTTAAAAGCAAAGATTCGTAATATAGCAAAACAGAAAAATATTCCTGCACAAGTTATATTGCAGAACTATATGTTTGAACGCTTACTTGTCCGTCTTTCTGCTTCTGAATATAAAGATAAATTTGTGTTAAAGGGTGGCATCCTTGTTGCAGCTATCGTTGGGCTTGATAATAGGGCAACAATGGATATGGACACTACTTTGAGAAATTTACCACTTACCCCAGAAGCAATTAGAAAAGCATTGGAACAAATTTGTTGTGTCGCACTTGATGATGGTGTTGAATTTGAAATAGGTACAATATTGCCAATTCGTGAAGATGATATTTATGGTGGGTATCGAGTAATGTTGAGAGCAAAGTTTGATACATTACTCACTCCTCTTAGTATAGATGTTTCTACCGGTGATGTAATGACACCTAATGCTGTTCAATACAATTTCTCTGAGATTTTTGATGATGAAAAAACTTATGAGATGTGGGCATATAATATTGAAACAGTTTTGGCTGAGAAAGTAGAAACTATTCTTCGTAGAGGTTTGTTTAATACTCGTCCTAGAGATTTCTATGATTCTTATATTTTATCGACAACACAGAAGTTTGATAAAGATATTTTTACTGAGGCACTAAGAGCAACTGCAAATCATAGGGGAACTGCTCAGCAAATTTCAGATGTTACTAGTATTTTGAATAATATAGGAGGAAGTTTAGAACTACAAAAAATGTGGGTGAAGTATCGCAAGCAGTTTGCTTATGCTAAAGATATAGAGTATGAGGAAATTATAACTATATTGAAAAAGTTGATGGAGTAACTTACTACTCTAGAAATTTTATCTATAACCGATAGTAGTTTTATTTACTTGGAGGTATTGTGATGAAAGAAAAAGAGATTTTGTACAATGATTTATGTCGCGATTGATTGGGATTGTAAAACCCAAAATCATTATAGTATTGGGACAGTCTACTTTTGAGGCTTTGGCTTGTTGTGACAAGGCTAAATTAATTTGTAATAATCCTGTTGAAAATAATATTGGTGATAGATTTAAAAATATAATTGGTTTTGACTATAGTCTTCAGTTTGAAGATGGAAGTCAAATAGCTGTATTTCCAGTGTATCACCCTGGCGCTAATGGAATAAGAAATAGAAGTGAACAGGAACAATTACAGGATTGGGAGAGAGTATTTATATATGCAGAAAAACTAGGTTTAAGGATTAGTAGCTTCAAGGGAAGAAAACATTTAGTCTATCATCACAATATGTATGCTCCAGCTTGTGAAGTGACAAGTGTAAGCAGAGCAGAAGATTTTTAAATCTACTGTTATCGAGACCATAAAGTATGTAAACCTAATTGTAATGGATGTATGTACATGGCTGGTGATGAAATGGGAACAGGTAGATGTTGTGCTTGGGAAGAATATTATAGTGATGTATTCCAAGATGAGTATACCGTTCAATATAATGAAAGACATAAGGAATTTGAAAGAGTTGGCAAGTTGAAAGCAAAAAAAGAATTTATAAGTGATCCTAACGACATTGTTATTACAGAATGTAATGTTGGTGTGTATTTAGACGAAAAGTATATAATGACGTTTGGAACGGGTGTTGCTGCTGTAATTAGATTTTCGGATTTAGTAGATAAGGGTATTTTAGATGCATTAAGAACTGAAAGAGCCTTTGCTTGTAATAGAGAGGTTTATATTACCGGTAAATCCTTGATGAACTTTATTGCTAAGGAATATCCTGAAAAAATGGTACAGGCAAATGAATATATAACTGATTTTGATGCTATTTATAAGATATCCTGTTATGACATATCTTAATTTTATGAGGGCATAATAAAAAAGAAGTGATACTGAAAATGTTTCATACATTCTCAATATCACTTCTAATTTTTTATACAGGTATTATCCTAAAAAGAATTTGCGTAAATCCTCTACTGTTTCTACCCAGTAATCCACGCCCACCTCGGAAAGCTCCTCGTAACTTCCAAAGCCGTAGCCTACGCCAATACACTTGATGCCATTGGCGTGTGCCGCCAGCACGTCCTCACGTCTGTCGCCTACAAGGACAATGGTTTCCTTATCAGCTTCGGTACTGATGTTCCATTTTTGCAGGGACAGCTCCACAACTTGCGCCTTGTCGTCCATGCTTCCGTCTAAGGTTGCGCCGGTGATTGTTTCAAGATAAGGCTTGTAACCGAACTTTTCCGCAATGGGTACGGCGAAGAATTCCGGTTTTGCGGTACACATACCTGTTCTGAAACCTGCGGCTTGCAAATCGCGAACAAGCTCTACCATTCCGGGATAAGCCTTGTTTTCTGCCCAACCAACTTTGGTGTAACGCTCGCGATAAACTTCCAGAGCAGTGTTTACTTCTTCGGGAGAAGAACCGTAAAATTTAACCATGCTGCCACGCAAGGGCGGTCCAATAAATTTATACAGCTCTTTTAAATCAGGCTCGTCAATGCCTATGGCGCGCAAGGCTGCCTGCATGCTTTTTGTAATGCCTTCGGAAGAATCCGTTAAGGTTCCGTCTAAATCAAAAAGTATATTTTTAAACATAGGGTACTCCTCAAAAAGATTAGCTTAAAAATTTGCTTAAACAGCAAAACTATTATAACATAGATAATGTTGAAGCAACATACCGGATTTTGAGGAGAATTAGTCATGACTGAAAAATTGTATAATGATAATGTAATGCTTAAAAGCTGTAAGGCTACCGTACTTGCCTGCGAGGAAAAGGACGGCAAATTTTTAGTTAAGTTGGATAAAACCGTAATCTTTCCGGAAGGTGGCGGTCAATTAAGTGATAGGGGCAAGCTTGGTGCTGCCAATGTACTGCACGCTTTTGAAAAGGAAGGTTGCGTTTGGCACGAATGTGATATGGCGTTGGAAGTGGGCGCAAAAGTTGAAGTAACCTTGGACTGGAAGGTGCGCCTTGACAGAATGCAACAGCATTGTGGCGAGCACATTCTGTCCTTCGTGTGCTGGAAGCTTTTTGATTCCAATAATATTGGCTTTCATATGAATGAGGACACTGTAACTGTAGATTTGGATAAGGCGCTTACGGAAGAAGAATTACTGCAGGTGGAGCAGGCGACTAACGCTATTATTTGGGATAACCGTCCCATCAACGTGCTGAATTTGGAAAGCGAAGAGGCGGCGAAGCTTCCCATGCGCAAGTTCAACAGCAATTTGAAAGGCATTCTGCGCATTGTGGCGGTGGAAGGCGCTGACGTTTGCACCTGCTGCGGAACGCATCCGCCTTTTACGGGCATGGTTGGCTGCGTAAAAATTATTCGTGCGGAACGTCGCAAGCAAGGGCAACGCTTGGAACTTTTGTGTGGCGGACGTGCTATGGCTGATTACGCCAAGAAGAACCGCATCCTTCATAACATTGCTGCAGACCTTTCTTCTAAGGTGGAAGAAGTGCCTGAGCGTTATACTAAGATGAAGGAAGAAATTGCAGGCTTGCAGGAAGCCTTAAAAGAAAAAACTGCCAAGCTTCTGGATATAGAAATCCAAGAAGTTTTAGCAGCAGCAGAAACCCGCGCTGATGGCGCGAAGGTGATGCCCTTGATTTTAGATGATGCAAAGATTGGCAAGAGCCTTTTGCCCAAGGTTGGCGCTTTGGAAAATACTATTAGCGTAATTTTGGCAGTGCAGCCTGAGCGCATCAGTTATTTTGTAACCGTAGGCAAGAACACGACAGGAGATTGCCGCGCCTACATTAAGCTGTTAAACGATACTTTTGGCGGCCGCGGTGGTGGCAAGCCTGATGGCGCACAAGGTGGCGCAGATTTTTGCCCTAATTGGCAAGAAAAGCTGGACCTTGTTGTAGCCCAGCTTAAAGCATTATAAAAAAGAGTATTGTAAAAAGTTTACGGCTATGGAAGCAAGCACGCAGGCAATTACGGGGAAGCGACGCCAAGCCAAAATGCCTGCTGTGAGCGCACCTATAATTCCTATTAAAGGGTTTGCTCCGTCAACGAAAAAGACTCCGGGAAAAACGAGAGCAGAGATGGCGGTGTAGGGAATGAGCCGCAAAAATTTTTCTGACTTGGCCCCGAAGCGCATCTTATCAATAAGGAAGGCGGGGAGCATACGGGGGATGTAGGTTACAAGGGTCATTCCCAAAATTAAAAGTATATATTCCGTACTATTCATTGGCGGGCTCCTCCTTGCTATCTAAATCAACGGTGAAGATGCCAATGAAAGCACATACTAATGTAGAAATAATCATTGCCCAGCTGGGAGGTATTATCTGCACAAGTGCTGTGTTGCAGATGGCGGTAAGCACTACCAAAATTCCCAAACGGAAGTTGGTTTTAATATTAGGAGTCAAAAGGGCAATGAACATAGCGTAAAAGGCAATGCCGAAGCTGGCGGTGATAATCACCGGCAAAAAGTCGGAGGCGATAGCGCCAATGCAAGTGCCCAAATTCCAAGAGGTGTACATGACGCAGTTCATTCCTAAGAAATATGCGATGGTACACCTTTCTTCTTTTTCTGTGGTGAAAAGGGCAAAGGATTCATCGGTGACGCCAAAGCTTGCCAAAAGTTTAAGCTTGGATGAAGCAGGCTGCATACGCTCGAAAACGCAGGTGCTCATAATTAAATGCCTAAAGTTTAAAAAGAAGGTTGCTAAAATTATGGCGAAGATGCTTGCGCCCTGATTGTGCATGCCCACTGCCATCATCTGGCTGGCTCCGGCATAAACATTTATGGAAAAGCCACAGGTTTGCAAAATGGAAAAGCCTGCCTGGCGAGCCATAATGGCAAAGGCGATACCAACGGGGATGAAACCGAAGATGATGGGAGAGCCTGCCCGCATACCATTTATAAATTCTGTTTTGAAATTAGAATTTGACATAGGGCAATCACAGCTCCGGAATCATGGCGATAAGCTTAGCTACTTCTTCGTCCTTAGTTGCCCAGCTGGTACAAATACGTGCGTTGTAATTACCGTCGGGCAAGTATTCGATAAGGCTCAAAACAAATTCTTGGCTTAGCTTTTCGTATTGAGCGGGAGTTAAAATTACAAATTGCTGATTGGTGGGAGATTCTGTAATGAGCTTGAAGCCATTAGCCAAAAAGGCATCGCGTATCTGGTAAGCCTGCTCTGTTGCGTGGCGACAGATTTCAATGTAGAGATTATCCTTCATTATTGTACCGAACTGCAAGCCAAGGAGGCGACCCTTTGCCAAAATAGCACCGTTTTGTTTAGCAATGGTGCGGAAGTCCGGCTTGATGGCATCATTTAAAATTACAACTGCTTCACCAAAGAGCAAGCCACATTTAGTTCCGCCAATGTAGAACACGTCGCAGTTGTTTGCCACGTCCTCCAAGGTTAAATCGCTATCGGGAGAACCCAGCGCGTAACCAAGACGTGCGCCGTCAATGAAAAGGAACAAGCCAATTTCCTTACAGGTTGCGTACAAGGCTTTTAGCTCTGCCTTGGTGTACATGCTCCCGATTTCTGTAGATTGGGAGATGTAAACCATCTTCGGCTGTGCCCAGTGCTCGCGCGCAGGGTCAGTATCGTACTTCTTCCATTCTGCAGCTACCTGTTCGGCAGTAAGCTTGCCATCTGTAGTGGGCAACGCCAGAATGCGATGGCCAATGTGCTCGATAGCACCGCCTTCGTGAGTGTTGATGTGGCTAAGATTAGTAGCGATAACTGCTTGGTGGGGACGCAGGGAAGCGGCGATAATTGTAAGATTAGTTTGAGTACCGCCAACTAAAAAATGTACATCTGCGTCGGGACGGTTGCAGGCTTCTTTAACCAGCTGGCGTGCTTCGTCGCAGTAAGCGTCCATTCCATAACCGGTGGTTTGCACCATATTGGTTTCAATCAATTTTTCTAAGATGGCAGGATGACAGCCTTCGGTGTAGTCACTATTGAAACAGTACATTTATATCACTCTTCCTTTTATAATGTTGCTATCCCTCTTTCGACACGCTGTGCGTTCCACCTTCCCCCAAGGGGCAGGCTTGTGAAGGAGTCCCCTATGGGGAAGCTGTCAATGAGCGATAGCGAATTTGACTAAAGGGGTCAAGATTATTTTCTAAGATGTGCCTTAACGAACTCAATAACAATGGGCATTACAGAAAGTGCTACGATGCTTAGGGTTACGATGGGGAAGTTTTGTTTTACGAAGGGAATGTTACCAAAGAAGTAACCGCCACCTACGAACAGAGTTACCCAAATAATTGCGCCAACAACATTGTAGCGGGCAAAGGTTGCGTAATGCATTTTGCCAATGCCTGCAACGAAGGGGGCAAAGGTGCGGACGATGGGAACGAAGCGCGCCAAGACGATTGCCTTGTGACCATGTTTTTCGTAAAATTCGTGAGCCTTTTGGATATGCTCCGGCTTGATGATGCCTCGCTTAGAATTTATTATGGCTATGCCCGCCTTCTCGCCTATAAAATAGTTGGTGGCATCACCTAAAACAGCGCTTACTAAGAAAATGCCTGTAATAATTGTAATGTTCATGCCGTCAGGAGAAGTGGCCGCCAAAGCGCCGCAGGCGAAAAGCAGGGAATCACCGGGGAGGAAGGGGGTAACTACCAAACCGGTTTCGCAGAACACTACTAAAAATAAAATTGCGTAAATGAAATGACCATAGGCTTCCATAATGGCAGGCAAATGCTTGTCCAGATGAAGTACCAGATCTACAAATTGCATAAGATAAGCTTCCATATAAAATTCCTCTCTAAAATTAAATAATCACATAAGGTATTTTAACATATGCAACGAGCAATGTCATAATAAATTTATTTCGAGAAGAATAATTTGTGATATAATACAATGTTAGAAATGTAATTTAAGGAGAATTGAAATGGATCAACGTATCGTAGATAAAATTGAAGAATATAGAGCCAAAGGCTTTGAAGTTCCTGATCTGGATATGATTAAAACTCCGGAACAGATTGAGGGCATCCGCAAGGCTTGCGAAATTAACACTGCTGTTTTGGACGAGGTTGCCAAACATATTAAGGCAGGTATGACCACTGCAGATATTGACAAGATTGTTTATGACTACACCATTGCTCAAGGTGCAGTGCCTGCTCCTCTTGGCTTTTGCGGCTTTCCGAAAAGTGTGTGCACTTCCATTAACGACCAGGTGTGCCACGGTATTCCCAGTGAACATGACGTGCTGAAAAGCGGGGACATTGTCAATGTAGACGTTTCTACCATTTTTAATGGCTACTACGCAGATGCTTCACGTATGTTTATGATTGGCAAGGTTACTCCCAAAGCTGAAAAGCTGGTGAATATTACCAAGGAATGTTTGAAGCGTGGCATTGAGGCTGCCAAGGCTTGGGGTACTGTAGGCGACATTGGTGCTGCCGTTTCCCAGCTGGCAAGAAAGCATGGCTACAGTGTTGTTGAAGAATTTGGCGGTCATGGCGTGGGCGTAGAGTTCCACGAAGAACCATTCGTTTGTCACGTTGGCAAGCGCGGAACAGGCATGCTGCTTGTTCCCGGTATGATTATCACTATTGAGCCTATGATTAACGCAGGCAAGCGCGACATTTTTGTAGACGCTGCTAACGATTGGACAGTTTACACCAGCGACCACAGCCTTTCTGCCCAATGGGAGCACACTATTTTGATTACCGAAAACGGTCCTGAAATTTTGACATACTAAAAATGTAATAAGCACCGCTCACAATCGTGGACGGTGCTTAATTTATCTATTCTTCTTATTCCAGAAGGCTCTAAATTTTTGAGCCAGTTCTTTTTGATTTAATTTGTCAGGCCACAGCTCCTGATTTTCCTGACAGCGCATTGCCGCTGCCAAATGCTCGTACACTTCCGGGTACTGGTCGTTAAGGGCGGCGATATGCTCCTTCACATCCTGGCGAGTGGTGTAGCCGTCAAAGGGGCAGGGATTTTTGAGAGGCTTTAGCTGTAATTTGCTTACAAGCTCCCTAATCTCGCTTTCCCGATAGTAAAGCAAGGGGCGCAAAACCGTAAGCCCCGTTCTGGAAAGAGGGGTTACAGGCAAAAATGTGCGCAGCTGCCCGCTGGTAAAGATGTTCATAAAAAAGGTTTCTACTGCGTCGTCGTGATGGTGCGCCAGAGCAACCTTGTTGAAGCCCAGCTCTAAGGCTCTGCGATTGGTAGCCGCTCTTCTAAAATAAGCACAGGTAAAGCAGGGAGTGTTCCCCTTGTTTTGCCAGACAGCGTTCACGTCCACGTCATCGTGGTAATGCTCTAAGCCATAATGCTCACAAAATTCTTCCAGCTCCTTTTTTGGGAAATCCGGTGCGAACATGGCATTGACTGTGTAGCAGGCAAGGTCAAAGGGAATGGGGGAATATTTTTTTATTTCTGCTAAGGCTGCTGTCAGGAACATACTGTCCTTGCCGCCGCTTAATCCAATCAGGATTCTGTCGCCGGGGGCAAGCATATCAAATTCAATAATGGCGCGCCAAAGCTTGCTTAAATCGTCTGCAGGGACGAAGGGAGTTCGTTTTGCTTCTTTCATAATGAATCCTCTGTAGAAATTTGCGGAAAGCAAATTGTTTCACGTGAAACATTTGCCGCAGGGGGACATAGCTTTTTACTTTTTTTATTATAACATATTCCTGCGGGGACTTTGTTAAAAATTTGGTATGTATACAATTTTAGGTGCGTGCCCCTGCAGGCGTTTCTGTGTTATAATAATAAGACTGTAGATAGAAAATATAGTTGTTTAGGTGCGTGAGCACCAATGGAGGTCTAGGGATTTTTATGGTAGATGACACGATTAAGGGATTGAACCCGCAGCAGGCAGATGCAGTGCTAACGGTGAACGGTCCCATGTTAATTTTGGCAGGTGCAGGCAGTGGTAAAACTAAAGTGCTTACCTGTCGTATTGCTCATTTGTTAAATCAAGGTGTGTTGCCCTACAGAATTTTGGCAATTACCTTTACCAATAAAGCTGCAGCAGAGATGCGCGAGCGTGTGGACAAGATGGCAGGCGTAGCGGCAAAGGACGTATGGCTGCATACCTTCCACGCTTTTTGTGCCAAGCTGCTCCGTATGGAAATTAACAAATTAGGTACCTATTCTAATAATTTTGCCATTTACGATACAACTGATACTAAAAATTTGGTGAAGCAGGTTTTGCAGGAGCTGAACCTGGATGAAAAGCGTTACCAGCCTTCCGGTGTGCTTGGTCGCATTAGCAATGCTAAGAACCAGCTGCTTTCTCCTGTGGATTATGCCAAGCAGGCAGTGGATTTCTACGATAAAAAGGTTGCAGAAATTTATGAGCGTTATGAAGCCAAGCTACAGCAAAATAATGCGCTTGATTTTGACGATTTGCTTTTGCTCACCTTGAAGCTGCTCCAAGAAAACGAGGAAGTACGCACTAAATACCAGAACAAGTTTGATTATATAATGGTAGACGAATATCAGGATACTAACCACGCACAGTATTTGTTAACAAAAATTTTGGCAGCACAGCATAAAAATATTTGCGTTGTAGGTGATGCGGACCAAAGCATTTACGGTTGGCGCGGTGCAGATATAACTAATATTCTTGATTTTGAAAAGGATTATCCCGAAGCCAAGCTGGTGAAGCTGGAACAAAATTATCGTAGCACCCAGGTTATCTTAGATGCGGCGAATGCAGTTATTGATAACAACACTGGTCGCAAGCCTAAAAATTTGTGGACCGACAAGGGCAATGGCAAGGAGATTACTTACTTTAAAGCCATTGACGAGCGTGACGAGGCTCGCTTTGTTATTGAACAGCTGCAAGGCTTGGAACGCAGAGAAAATATGAAGCTGGGTGATATGGCAGTGCTGTACCGCACTAATACCCAGTCCCGCGTATTTGAAGAAATGCTCATTAAGAGCGGTATTGCCTACAATATTGTTGGTGGTACCAAGTTTTACGAGCGCAAGGAAATTAAAGATATCATTGCTTATCTGCGTGTAATTTTTAATCCTAACGATTCCTTGAGCTTGCTACGCATTATCAATGTGCCTCGTCGTGGCATTGGTGATGCAACCTTGGCGAAGCTGCAAGCCTATTCAGAAGAACACGAGATGAATTTGTTTGACGTTGTTTCTAATTCCAGTGATGTGCCTGGTTTGAGCAGTCGCTTCGTGGGCAAGCTGGAAGAACTGAGCAGCACCATTTTTGAATTGATGGGCGAAGCAAATTCCGGCGAAGTTCCCGTAAAACAGCTTATTGATGATGTAATGAATAAAACCGGCTATCTTGAGGAGCTGCAAAACAGCAAGAGCGCTCAAGACCAAAGCCGTGCAGAAAATTTAATGGAGCTGCTTTCTGTTGCGGAAGATTTTGCCAAAGGCGAGGAAGAAGACACTTTGGAAAACTTCTTGGGCAGAGTAGCCTTGGTTTCTGATATTGATGATGCAGAGCTGGGCGAAGAGGCAATTACTTTGATGACCCTCCATTCTGCAAAAGGCTTGGAGTTCCCCGTAGTGTTCCTTGTTGGTATGGAAGAAGGTATCTTCCCCCACGCTCGTACCTTGATGGATGAGGAAGAGATTGAGGAAGAGCGTCGCTTGTGCTACGTTGGCATTACTCGTGCGGAAAGCAATCTTTTTATGAGTAACGCCCGTATGCGTACCATTTTTGGACACACTGTTTCTTATCCGCCTTCCCGTTTCTTGAAGGAAGTACCACGTAATTTAATTCATGAATTTAAACGTCCCCAAGCACAGCGCACTGTTACCCAACAGGCAGCGCCCCAACGTAGGGAACGTCCTACTAATACTAACTGGTTCCTGCAGCCGAAGAGCAGCTTCATGCCCAAGGAAGCAAGTGCCAACAGCACCACCTTTAGCGCAGGCGAAAAGGTAAGCCACGCTAAGTGGGGCGTGGGCACGGTTGTGAGCGTTGTGAATACTGCGGATGGGCAAGAGGTGAAGGTTGCGTTCGCGGGTGCGGGGATTCGCAGCCTTTTAACCAAGTATGCTGTTCTGAAAAAGGTTTGATTGTTGTTAGCTTAAAGCAATTTATAATTTTTCGCTCATGAAGAAATGCTTAACGTTCCCTTTAGTATGAAAATTTTGTCGTTCGCAAAACTCGTGCAAGCACTCAGACAGTTGCTCACTACCAAAATTTTCTTCATTAATATATGTCACTACATTTCTTAAATCGCTTAAAAATTTATAAATTGCTTCTTGTAGGTTAGTAACTGTTTTTTAGAACACACATAACATAGTTATTAAGGAATATACTATAATCAGCAAGAGTGGCTCCCTTGAAAGGGGAGCTGGCATCGCGAAGCGATGACTGAGGGGTTGATTTTATGTTCAACTTATTTGAAAACGAAGAACTAAAAAGTGAAGCGCTGGCGGAAGCGGAGGTTTTGCGTAAGGAGCTACGCCATCACGAGCATTTGTACTATGTAATGGATGCGCCTGTGATTAGCGACGCGGAGTATGACCGGATGATGGTGCGCTTGCGTGAGATTGAAGCGGAATATCCTGACGATGTTCCTGCGGATTCACCTACCCAACGTGTGGGCGGCAAGGTTTCTCCGGAGTTTACGGAGATTAAGCATTTGACACCGCTGCTTTCTTTGGGTAATGCCTTTAGTGCGGATGAGCTGCGCACCTTCGACGAGCGTGTGCGTAATGGTTTGCCCCAAGGTAGCGCCATTGAGTATGTTATGGAGCCGAAGATTGACGGTTTGGCTTGCAGTCTTGTGTACGAGAACGGCAAGCTGGTGCGTGCTGCTACCCGCGGTGACGGGGTGGTGGGTGAAAACGTAACTGCCAACGTGCGTACTATTCGTGCCATTCCTTTAACCTTGACTGTTCCTGAGGGCGAAGAAGTGCCGGAGCTTTTAGATGTGCGCGGCGAAGTTTATATGCCTCGCCACGAGTTCATGCGTTTAAACGAAGAACGTGCGGAAAAAGGCGAAGCAGAATTTGCCAACCCTCGTAATGCGGCGGCAGGCAGTTTGCGTCAGCTGGACCCGCAGGTTACGGCGAAGCGTTCTTTAAGCTTTTTTGCCTATAACGTAGGCGACGGAGCTTTGGAAAAGCACAGCGATTCCTTGACAATGCTCAAGAAGCTTGGCTTCAAGGTAAGTGAAAATTACAAGGTGGTTCCAAATATTGAGGAAGCCATTAAATTTATAGAAGAATTTGACGCTAAACGCAGCAGCTTGGCTTACGATACTGACGGCGCTGTAATCAAGGTGAATGCAGCTTACCAGCAGCGCATTTTGGGCGCGACAGGCAAAGACCCTCGTTGGGCGATTGCCTTCAAGTTCCCGCCGGAACAAGCGGAAACAACCTTGGAGGATATCGTTTGGCGCGTTGGTCGTACAGGGGTGCTGACTCCTACGGCAGTGCTGACTCCGGTAAAGCTTTCCGGTAGCGTGGTTAGCAGGGCAACCTTGCACAACGAAGACTTTATTCGTGAAAAAAACATCTGCATTGGCGATAGGGTGATTATCAACAAAGCAGGGGAGATTATTCCTGAAGTGTTGCGGGTTGTAGAGGCGAAGCGCACCGGCGAGGAAGTTCCTGTGGTGATTCCCGCGGAGTGTCCCGAATGTGGCTGGCGTGTGGAGCGTCAAGGCAGCGAGGCGGCGATTAGATGCACTAATCCCCACTGTCCGGCTCTCGGTCGCGAAGGCTTGATTCATTTTGTCAGTCGTGATGCCATGAATATCGAAGGCTGTGGTCCTTCCGTAATCAATCAGCTTATCGACAGCGAGCTTGTTCGTGACGCAGCAGACTTGTATTCCTTGACGAAGGAAGAACTGTTGAAGCTTGACCGCATGGGTGAAAAGTCTGCGGATAATTTGCTTAAAGCTATTGAAGCCAGCAAGGAAAACGAATTGGACAAACTGCTCTTTGGTTTGGGCATCCGCCACGTGGGCGCAAAGGTTGCCCGCATTTTGGCAGTAGAGTTTGGTACGGTGAAGAACCTGATGGCGGCAGAACACGAACAGCTGGCGGCGATTCGCGATATTGGTGGCAAGATTGCGGAAAGCGTTGTTACTTGGCTTTCTGTTCCTGCCAACATAGATTTACTGGAACGTTTGGAAGCAGCAGGCTTGAAGATGGAATTTGCTGCTCGCCAAACTAGCGAAAGCAATCCTTTCTTTGGCAAAACCCTGGTGTTTACCGGAACTTTGCCAACCCTCGGTCGTGCAGAAGCGCAAACCATGGCGCAGGACGTAGGAGCGAAGGTTAGTGGAAGCGTAAGCAAAAAGACGGATTACGTCATTGCCGGAGCGGAAGCAGGCAGTAAGCTTGAAAAAGCTGAGAAGCTGGGCGTAACTGTAATTGATGAAGCGACTTTCTTACAAATGTTAAAAGGGTAAAATTGTTATAAGCACAGATAAAAGTAAAACGAGTGGAAGCAAAAGCTTTCACTCGTTTTTTTTGTTGTTCCGTTATTTATAGAAATGTTATTCCGATATTATTGGTATTGTACCGATAAAGTGGTAAACTATAGATAAGACAGGAGGAGTGACCTATGTTTATTACAGTGAAACAGGCTTCTGAAAGATGGGGCATTTCTGATAGAAGAATACGAGTACTTTGTTCTGAGGGAAAAATTCCCGGTGCATATCAAGAAGGACGGGGATGGAAGATTCCTGCGGATGCTAAGAAACCCGTAGATGGACGTTTTAAATCTAAAGAAAGTATCTTGCTACAAATTGAACGTAAAAAAGTGGAACTAGATGGTAGAAGACCTTTGACTGCTGGCGAGGTGGCAAGGCTTAATGAAGAATTTATTGTAGAGTACACGTACAATTCCAATGCGATTGAGGGCAATACCCTAACGTTAAGAGAGACGGACTTGGTGCTTAGAGGACTTACCATTGATAAGAAACCTTTAAAAGACCATATGGAAGCAGTTGGGCACAAAGAAGCTTTTGAATTTGTAAGTGAGCTTGTAAAAAATAATATTCCTATTAGTGAAAGTATTATTAAGCAGATACATTACCTTGTTCTTGCGGATAAGAAAGAAGACCGAGGCGTATATCGTAGGGTTCCCGTGCGAATTATGGGTGCGTATCATGAACCTGTGCAACCATATCTTATTGAAGTCAAGATGGAGCAATTATTGCGTGAGTTTGCGGAAAGCACAGAACACATTGTGACCAAGCTGGCACGCTTCCATATAGAATTTGAAGGAATCCATCCGTTTATTGATGGCAATGGCAGAACAGGAAGATTGTTGGTAAACCTTGAATTGATGAAGGCTGGCTATCCTCCCATAGATATTAAATTTACAGATAGAATTACTTATTACAACGCATTTGATGAATATCATGTGAAACACAATCTTTCTGCTATGGAAAATCTGTTTGCTGGATATATCAATGCAAGACTGGATATGTATTTAGATATGTTGAAAGAGTAGAAACGTTTACTTACACTTGGAACAGGGAGAACGATTAAAATGATTACTGGCGAATTGAAAAATAAAATTGACGGTCTTTGGGATATATTTGCGGCAGGCGGATTAGTAAATCCTCTTGACGTTATTGAGCAAATTACTTACTTGATGTTCATTCATGACTTGGATGAAGCAGATAACTTGCGTGCTAAAGAAAGCGCAATGCTTGGCTTGCCCTATCAAAGCATATTTGCTGATACAGTTATAATTAACGAGCGTAAGGTGGATGGCAAGCAGCTCAAGTGGAGCGTGTTCCGCGACTTTCCTGCAGGAAAAATGTATTCCGTAATGCAGGAGGATGTCTTTCCTTTCATCAAACAATTACATGGCGATAAGAACAGTGCTTATTCCAAATATATGGATGACGCAATTTTTAAACTGCCCACTCCATTGGTGCTTTCTAAAATTGTAGCAACCTTGGACGAAATTTATAATCAAATGGCGCAAGTACACGATAGCGACATTCGCGGAGATGTGTATGAATACTTGCTGTCCAAAATTGCACAATCAGGACGCAACGGACAGTTCCGCACTCCGCGTCACATTATTAAAATGATGGTTGCCTTGATGCGTCCTAATCCTGACGATGTTATTTGTGACCCTGCCTGTGGAACCAGTGGCTTCCTTGTAGTAGCAGGCGAATATTTAAAAGAACATCATAAAGAGGAAATCTTTTTTAATAAACAAAAGAAAGACCACTACATGAACGGATTGTTCCATGGTTATGATATGGATAGAACTATGCTCCGTATTGGTGCCATGAACATGATGACTCACGGTGTGGAAAATCCTTTTATCGAATACCGCGACAGCCTTTCCGACCAGAACCCTGACAGAAATAAATATTCCTTAATCTTGGCAAACCCTCCCTTTAAAGGAAGCCTTGATAACGATATTGTTTCTGTTGATTTGCTCAAGATGTGCAAAACCAAAAAGACAGAGCTGCTTTTCCTGGCTCTTTTTATAAAAATGCTCAGAGTTGGTGGACGCTGTGCCTGCATCGTTCCTGATGGCGTGCTCTTTGGCTCGTCCAACGCCCACAAGGCAATTCGCAAAGAACTTATCGAAGGCAACCGCTTAGAAGCAGTAATCTCTATGCCTTCCGGTGTGTTCAAACCTTACGCTGGTGTATCTACCGGTATTTTAATCTTTACTAAAACCGGTCACGGCGGCACGGATAAAGTTTGGTTCTATGATATGCAGGCAGATGGTTTAAGCCTTGACGATAAGCGCACTGCCATTAGCGATAATGATATTCCTGATATTATTGCACGCTTCCATAATTTAGCAGATGAAGCTGACCGCACTCGCACAGAAAAATCTTTCTTCGTTGATGTGCAAGAAATTATCGAAAATGGTTATGACCTTTCCATTAACAAATACAAAAAGATTGAATACGTACCTGTGGAGTATCCCCCTACGGAACAAATTATGGCGGAACTGCACGAACTGGAAATGGAAATTACCAAAGGTTTGGCAGAATTAGAGGAGATGCTGAAAGATGACTGATAAATTATTGTTAGGTGAATCCGTAAATGTTGAATATAAAGAAGCATTACCGGACAAAAGCATTAAATACATGAAAACTGTTGTTGCTTTTGCCAACGGTAAGGGTGGCACGCTTGTTTTTGGTGTTGAAGATGGCACGATGAAAGTGGTTGGCATTGATAAAGAAGAGCTGTTTACTACCATGGATGCTATCTCTAATGCTATTATAGACAGTTGTGAACCGATGATTACACCTAATATTTATGTGAGGAATATTGAAGATAAGTATGTTTTAGTGGTAGAGGTCGCTTCTGGAACTCAAACTCCTTATTGCATAAAATCTTTAGGCATTGAAAAGGGAACTTACATTCGTGTTGGAGGTACTACTCGTTTGGCAGAGATGCATATGATTCAAGAACTTATTTTGCAAAAGACGAATAGGTATTATGACAATGTTCCTGCTCGTGGTAAGACGTTAACAGAAAAAGAAGTTGAACAAGCTTGTCGTGAATTTACTGAATATGCAAAAGAAAATTGTGATACGGAAGAAGAAAAGAATAAAATTAGACCTCTCACCAAAAATAAATTGCAAGAGTGGGGATTGTTGCATGAGTTTGATGGAGAGCTTGTTCCGAGTATAGGTTTATGTCTTTTGCTTGATATTCCTGTAAATGGCATACGCTCTATGGTTAGATGTGCTATTTTTAGAGGAACGGATAGAGCAATTTTTTTAGACAGCAAGGATTATGAGGGAAGATTATATAAACAAATTGATGATGCCTATGATTTTGTGGTACGCAATATTCGTGTTGGTGCAGAATTTGTTGGCATTCAAAGAAAAGATATATACGAACTTCCTCTTGGTAGTATTCGTGAAGCAATTTGCAATGCAGTTTGTCATCGCAGTTATTTAGAAGATGATGATGTGAAAGTTGCTTTGTATGATGATAGATTAGAAATTACTTCTCCAGGTGGTCTTTTTAAGGGCGTTACCTTAGAAAAAATTAGAGATGGTTTTTCTAAAACACGTAATCGTGGTATTGCTAATATGCTTTCATATATGAGAGTAATTGAAAGTTGGGGCAGTGGTATTCCTAGAATTTTGCGTGAATGTAAAGAAAAAGGTTTGCCTGAACCTAGCGTTGGTGTTAGTGAAGATTATGTTATTGTTCAGCTGTTCAGGGATGATTATTATGAAAATAGTAAAGCATCCGATAAAACTTCTGATACCCCCCCAGAAACTACCCAGAAACTATCCAGAACTACCCAGAACTACCCAGAAACTACCCGGAAAATTTTTAAAGGTAAGATGAAAGATGGAAGTTTGCTGGGTGAATATGAGGTTAAAATAATTAATCTTGTTTCTTCTAATCATGGTATTACTCAAAAAGAAGTTGCTTCTAAGTTGGGAATAGATGTGAATTTAACTAAATACTATTTCAAGAAACTTAAAGATGGCAAAGTATTGGAACACCAAGGAGCAAGTAAAAATGGCAAGTGGATTGTGAATGAGGAGCTGCTTGTTGAAGAGTAGGGGAAAGATTTCAGTTGCCGAGAAATTCTAGGCAACTTATTCCAAAATGGAATGAGTTGCTTGAAAATCACAGCAGGAATAAGAATGTAGGAGGATGTTGTGATGGTGAGATTAGGAGAGGTTGCTACATACATAAATGGTTATGCGTTTAAGCCAACCGATTGGTCTGACAAAGGAGTGCCTATTATCAGAATACAAGATTTAACTGGCAGTGCGTATAAGACAAATTATTTTGATGGTATAGTCGCAGAAAAATACAAGGTTGTTTCAGGCGATGTGCTTATTTCTTGGTCTGCAAGTTTAGGTGTATATGTTTGGGATAAGGAAGATGCGGTATTAAATCAACATATTTTTAAAGTTGTGTTTGATAAGGCTGATGTTGATGAGAGTTTTTTTGTTCATCAAGTTAGAAATATATTGGATAAGGCGGGGAATGAAACTCATGGCGCAACAATGAAGCATTTAACGAGGCCTGTGTTTGATGCATTGGAGTTTTATTTACCATCAAAAAAGGTGCAACGCAAAATTGCAAGAACTTTTGATAAAATAGATGTGATGATTGGACAGCGTAGCCAACAACTTCGAAATTTGGATGAGCTTGTTAAAGCCCGATTTGTAGAGATGTTTGGGGATATAGTTGTCAATACACGTTTGTTACCAGCTTATATATTAAAAGATTTAGCTTCTTTAATTACTAAGGGAGCGTCTCCAAATTGGCAAGGTTTTAATTATACAGAGGATGAAGATCAAACATTATTCGTAACTAGTGAAAATGTTAGAGATGGATATTTAGATTTTTCTAAAGCCAAATACATAGAAGATGGGTTTAATGAAAAACAAAAACGTTCTGTCTTACAAAAAGGAGACTTCTTAATTAATATAGTAGGAGCTTCTATTGGTAGAGCAGCTCAATTTAATATTGATAAAAAAGCAAATATCAATCAAGCAGTATCATTAGTACGGGTTAAAGACGAAAGAATAGTAGATGCTTACTTGTTAGAATATCTTAACTCTGAAAAAGCACTTCAAATGTATTTTGCTATGCAATCCGATACAGGAAGAGCTAATCTAAGTTTGGAGGATATTGGAAATTTGGTTATTTTATTACCTCCGGTTAATGAACAAAAAATATTTGCTGCGTTTGTCCAACAAATCGATAAATCAAAATTGGAAGTGCAAAAGAGTTTGGATAAACTGCAAACTTTGAAGAAAGCTTTGATGCAGAAGTATTTTGGGTGACATTAGAGATAAAACAACATTTTAGATTTTTACGCAGTACAATTGAAAGTGGTGAGCAGTATGACCAATTTCGACTTTCTTCTCGTTGAACCTAAATTTGCTCCATTTGCTGACGTAGCAGTGGCAGCAGAAAAGATTTTACACATCGACCCTACGTCTACGGTAATGAATTGCCGTAGGGCGATGGAGTTTGCCATCAAATGGATGTATTCAGTAGATAGCAGTCTGGAAATGCCCTATGATGACAAGCTTGTAATGTTAATGAACAGTGAGGACTTCCGTGATATTGTTGGTGCGGATTTGTGGCAAAGGTTAAATTTGATTCGCCTGATGGGGAACAAGGGTAACCACAAATACGATAAAAAGATTACGGTGGAAGAAGCTTCCCTTTGTTTGGAAAACTTATATGTTTTTATGGATTTCGTTGCTTATTGTTATGGTGACGATTATAAGGAAAAATCTTTCGATGCAAGCCTGCTTATTGAGCAGAAAGAAGCACCTGTGCCCAGCCAAGCACAACTTGATTTTGAAAAGTTGCTTGCAGAAAATAAGGCGTTGCGCGAGGAGCTTACCGCTCGTCGTTTAGAGCAGCAGCAGACTTATGTTCCCAAACCGCTGGAACTTTCCGAATATAAGACCCGCAAAATTTACATTGATGCTATGTTGCGTGATGCCGGTTGGATTGAAGATAAGAACTGGATTAACGAAGTTGAACTTCCCGGAATGCCTAACAAAAGTGAAGTTGGTTTTGCTGATTACGTTTTGTATGGTGATGATGGCAAGGCTTTGGCTGTTATCGAAGCCAAGCGTACCTGTGTGGATGTTTCTAAAGGTAGACAACAGGCGAAGCTGTATGCAGATTTGTTAGAGAAAGAGTATGGTCGCAGACCTGTAATTTTTTTGACTAATGGTTTTGATACCCGCATTGATGATGGTGTTTATCCGGAGCGCAAGGTGGCAACCCTTTACTCCAAGCGCGATTTGGAAAAGCTTTTCAACTTGCTCCGTATGCGTAGCAGTTTGAAGCATGTTGTTGTAGATAAAAATATTGCAGGACGTTACTACCAAGAGGCTGCCATTAAAGCTGTTTGTGAAGGTATGGATACACGGAACAGACGCAAGGCTTTACTTGTAATGGCAACTGGTAGCGGTAAGACGAGAACCGTTATTGCCTTGTGTGATGTTTTGCAACAGCATGGTTGGATTAAGCACGTCTTATTTCTTGCTGACCGCAACTCTTTGGTGACGCAGGCAAAGCGTAGCTTTGTAAATTTGCTTCCTAATATGAGTGTTACCAATTTGTGTGAGGAAAAGGATAATTACACTGCGGAAGCTGTGTTCAGTACTTACCAGACGATGATGAACTGCATTGATGATGTCAAGGATGAACAGGGTAAATTGTTTACCAGTGGTCATTTTGATTTAGTAATTTGCGACGAAGCGCACCGTTCTATTTATAATAAGTATCGTGATATCTTTAATTATTTTGATGCGCCTTTAGTTGGGTTGACTGCAACTCCTAAAGATGAAATTGATAAGAACACTTATGAGATTTTTGAATTGCAAAACGGTGTGCCTACTTATGGTTACGAATTGGCGCAGGCAGTTAAGGATGGATATTTAGTAGATTATGTTTCTGTGGAAAGCAAGCTAAAATTTTTGGCATGTGGTATCCGTTATGATGAACTTACTCCGGAAGAGCAAAGGATTTATGAGGAAACCTTTGCCGATGAAAATGGCGAATATCCGGAAATGATTGCACCGTCTGCAATTAACAACTGGATTTTTAATGAGGATACTATCCGCAAAGTGCTTAATACTTTGATGACGGATGGTATTAAGATTGATTATGGTAATAAATTGGGTAAGAGCATTATTTTTGCCAAGAATCACACCCATGCGGAAAGAATCTTAGAAATTTTTGGCAAGGAATACCCTCATTTGTATGGTTATGCCAAAGTTATTGATAACTATATTAACTATGCCCAAAGCGCTATTGATGAATTTTCTGATCCTAAGAAGCTACCGCAAATTGCCATCAGCGTAGATATGCTGGATACTGGTATTGACGTTCCGGAAATTTTAAACTTAGTGTTCTTTAAGCCTGTTTATAGTAAGGCGAAGTTTTGGCAGATGATTGGACGCGGTACTCGCTTGTGTCCGGAATTGTTGGATGGTGAGGATAAAAATAAATTTTATATTTTTGATTTCTGTGGGAATTTTGAATTCTTCCGTATGAACCAAGGCAGACCTACCGCCAACCAAATTGCTTTGCAGGGGGCAATCTTTAATTTAAAAGCACAGATTGTTTTTAAGCTGCAAGATTTGGCTTATCAGACTAAAGATTTAATTGAGTTTAGACAAAGCTTGATTACGGATTTGGTTGTCAAGGTACAGGAGTTGAATAAAGAAAATTTTGCGGTGCACCAACATTTGCGTTATGTAGAGCTGTATTCTAATCCTGAAAATTATGTTAGCCTTACTTTGGAAAACACCAACGATATGCGAGAACATCTTGCGCCCCTGGTAACTCCTGATGCTGATGACCCGAAGGCTTTGCGTTTTGACGCGTTGATGTACGGGATTGAACTTGCTTATCTGGCAGGGAAAAGCTATGGAAGAGCGCGTAGTGATTTGTTCGCCAAGGTGAATGCCATTGCACGAGTTGCCAACATTCCGGAGATTATTGCTAAGTCTGATTTGATTGAGAAGATTTTACACAGCGATTATGTGGAGAAGGCAGGCATTAACGAGTTTGAATGTATCCGTAAAAACTTGCGTGACTTAATCAAATACATTCCAAAAGGCGGGTTTAAGTATGATACTGATTTTAAAGATGATATTTTGAGTGTTGACTGGAACGATGCGGAACTGGAAAATGATGATTTGAAAAACTACAAGGCGAAGGCAGAGTTTTATGTGCGTAATCATCCTGACCATATTGCCATCCATAAGTTGCGTAGTAACAAACCTTTGAACAGCGTTGACTTGAAGTCTTTGGAAGACATTTTGTGGAGTGAGGTAGGTACTAAGGAAGATTATCTTGCTGAATACGGCGAGAAGCCTTTGGGCGAATTTGTCCGCGAGATTGTTGGTATGGATATGAACGCTGCTAAAGAAGCCTTTGCAGAATTTTTGAATGATACCAGTCTGGACAGCAGACAGATTTATTTTGTGAATCAAATTGTGGAATACATCGTTCATAATGGCGTACTGAAAGACTTATCAGTTTTACAGGAAACTCCATTTACTGACAAGGGTAGCGTTGTAGAAGTATTTACAGATTTGAGCGTGTGGATGAAGATTCGCAAGGCTATAGAAAGTGTGAACGCTAACGCAGTGGCATAAAATTGTTATAAGCACCGTTATGCTTTGTCGCAGTTCATTTGCTTGCTCGACGTACTTCAAGTACGCCATCGCTTCACAAATTTCACTGCTTCGCGCCTTCCGGCACTTCTAACAATTTTAACAAGTAAGTAAAAAACGAGTGAAAGCTTTTCAAAAGCTCTCACTCGTTTTTTGTGCTTATAGCAATTTTTAATTAGAACTTAACGGTTACGCCCATCTGCACGCCCTTCGCACGTACTTCTTGGTCACCGTCCAAAACGTCTTCAAACTTGCCGTCATAGTAGGAAAGGTTCAGGTCGATGTTGTTGAAGAGCGGTTTAGAGATGCCAATTTCGTAGGCTTTGCTTTTGGTACCCACGCCTACATTACCCCAAACGGTGAAGAGCAGGGGAATATCAAAATGTGCTTGCAAGCCTGCGTGAGCAGTATTTTTCTTTTTGCCGAAAGCCATGTCAGCATCAGCACCAAGCCAACCAGCGTAAGCAGACACGTTGGGAAGTACTTTGTACATTAAATTGAATTGTTGCGCGGTCAAATCGCCGTCGCTGCCTTTGTATTTATCCCATTGGTAGTTAAGCGCCATGTTTTTGCCAATACCAACGGTTGCGCCATAATAGGAGCTGTCGGATTTGGACATTTTGTAATTGCCACCCTTCAAGCTGGAAGGAAAGGTGATGCCTGCATCAATGGCAAACTTGCCAACATCATAATTTTTCAACGGAGCAGCAAAGGCACTGGTGCACAGGCAGGTGCTCATAATTGCTGCTGCGGTTAAAGCTGCATAAATCTTTTTCATAAATAAATCACTCCTTATAGAAATATATTTTACCACAAGAAAATTCTATTGCAAGAATTACCTATGGGGCAATTTGTTTTAAGGCTTGTAAAATCCGAAGAAAAATAGGATAATTAAACTGCATTATTATTTTACAAAGGCGGATATGATGAACGATACTTCTGCGAGTTCTAACAATAAATTTTTAAAGGGCACAATTATTTTGGCGGTGTCCAGCGTTGTGGTAAAGGTTATAGGCTCTTTGAACTGGATTATTCTTTCCAGAGTTTTAGGTGGCGAAGGCATTGGCCTTTACCAAATGGGCTTCCCTATTTACCTGATGGCGATTACCGTTTCCAGCGCCGGTATTCCTGTGGCAATCTCCATTATCACAGCGGAAAAGCTTGCCAATAAAGATTACCGTGGTGCAAAACGAGTCTTTAACGTTTCTTTGCGACTGCTTCTGCTTAGCGGTTTAATTTTTTCTTCTGCACTTTTCTTTGGGGCGGGTTGGCTTATTGAAAACCAATACATTCGTGACCCGCGTGCCTACTATTCTATCATCGCCCTTGCTCCGGCGGTGTTTTTCGTAACTTTTCTTGCCAGCTTCCGTGGTTACCTGCAGGGCTGGCAAATCATGACGCCCACTGCTGTTTCTGAAATTGTAGAACAGCTAATGCGCGTTATTACCATGCTCATTTTTGCAGATATGCTTTTACCCTACGGCTTGGCGTGTGCTGCTGGCGGCGCAAGTATGGGTGCAGGCGTTGGTGCCTTCTGCGCTTTGCTTGTTTTGATGTGGTTCTACCGTCGTTTGAAGCGTCAGTTCCAACAGGAAATTGAAGCGCAGGATGACAGTGCGCCTGTGGAACCGGCAGGAAAAATTATCAAACGCTTGTTAAAGCTGGCGCTTCCGGTTTCCTTGTCCAGCCTGATGCTTCCCATTGGGGCTAATCTTGATTTACTAATAGTTCCCCAACGTTTAGAGGCGGCAGGCTTTGACGTGCGCCACGCTACAGAATTTTTTGGCTACTTAACCGGCATGGCGGTTCCTTTAGTAAATTTGGCGACGATTTTTACAGCAGCAATGACCATCAGCCTTGTGCCTGCCATTTCAGAATCCAGAGCCTTGGAGGATTACGCTGCTATTCGCGATAAGATTCGTATTGGCTTTAGGGTTGCTATGATAATTAGCTTCCCCTGCTTCGTAGGCTTGTTCTTTTTGGCAGAGAAGGTTGCTGCTTTAATTTACAATGCTCCCGGTGCCGCAGGCGCTATCCAGACTATGAGTGCGGGCATTCTCTTTTTAGGCTTGCACCAGATTAGTACGGGTGTGCTGCAGGGCTTAAAGCATACTGCCATTCCCGTAGTGAATATGATTATCGCAGGCGTTGTTAAGGTTGTACTTAGCTGGTGGCTCACAGCTATTCCCGAACTGGGAGTAAGAGGCGCCGCCTTGGCTACAGTTGCTGATTTCGCAGTGGCTGCCATTATCAATATGATTTTCATCTACAAGTTCACTGGCTTTTGCATGACCTTTGGCAGTGTTGCCAAACCCTTGCTGGCTTCCAGTATTATGGGTGGCGTAATTTATGTGGTGCTGCATTTTACCGATAGCCTTGGTGCGTGGGCGATACTCTTCGCCATGACAGCGGCTGTTCCCACTTACGCAGTATCCCTGCTGGCTTGCGGGGGCTTGCGCCAAGAAGATTTGGAGCGTATTCCCTTTGTTGGTCGCAGAATTCTTGCTTTGGGACAAAGGGCAGGCATATTCTAAAATTTAAAAAGAAGCTTTCTCGGTTGGCTATTGGTAAAGCTAATCGGGAAGAATGGTTCCATAATAAGAAATCCCGCTCGATTTGAGCGGGATTAGTTTTTTTAGAAAATTATTTTGCCAAAATCAGCTTGGTCAAATCCATGGGGTCAACAATTTTGCCGTCTTTGTAAACGCGCATGTTACCACTTGCGATTTCGTCAATGAGGATTACTTCGTCATTGTTGTAACCAAATTCAAATTTAATATCGTAAAGGTCCAAGCCTTTTTTTGCCAATTCATCAGCAACGATGTGGGTAATCTTCAAGGTTTGTGCTTTCATGCTTTCGAACATTTCGCGGCTCATTACGCCCAATGCTTCCAAGCCTTCGCAGGTTACCAGGGGGTCGCCCTTTTCATCATTCTTGAAGGTTGCTTCTACATAACCGCCGGGCAGCTCGGTGCCATCAGCAATGTAATCGCCATAACGACGAATGAAGCTGCCGGTTGCTTTCAAACGGCAGATAACTTCCAAGCCCTTACCGAAAACTTTTGCAGGCAGTACTTCCATGGTTGCTTCTTCCAGGTTGGCGCTAACATAGTGAGTTTTAATGCCAGCTTCTTTTAAAATTTCAAAGAAGAGGATGGAAGTTTCTAAGTTTGCTCTGCCAATACCTTCAATGGTGAGGCCTACAGTGTTTTCGCCCGGATCGAACACGCCGTCCTTGCCGGTGCAGTCATCTTTAAATTTCAACAGTACGTTACCGTTTTCAAGCTGGTAAACGTCTTTGGTTTTGCCGGAATAAAGTTTTTGCATAATAACATAACATCCTTTCGTTGTTATATAAAATTGCTTCATAAAAATATTACCACAAAGCATTTTATCACTCAACAATTTTTTGAAGATATTTTTCGCTCCTGTTGGGAACGTTCGGGTTTTCAAAAATTATTAACAATTCGATTTGTGAAAATATTATATAATGTGAGTAGGATATAAAGGAGGCTTGATATTATGTTGAAGAAAGCCGTTTATAATAGACAAGACTTTTTAAAATTAAACGGACTGCCTGCTCGTCTTAGAATTTGGGCAGAGGATATGGAATTGGAAGACTACATTCGTGACGAAGCGTTCTACCATCGAGACCTTCCTCGTAAAGCACCTTTGGCGCTGGAGCCCTTGAAGGTTGCCGTTATTGGTAGCGGTCCTGCAGGCTTGGGTTGTGCTGACCAGCTGCACAGACTGGGTTATGATGTAACCGTGTTTGAGCGCGACGATAGACCCGGTGGACTTTTGATGTACGGCGTACCCAACATTAAGCTGCCCAAGAATTTACTTATGGAAAAAATTACCGAACTTATCAATCGTGGTGTAAAATTTGTGTTGGGGTGGGAGCTGAAGGATGAAGCTTCCTTTGCCAAGCTGCAGGAAGAGTTTTCTGCTATTGTGCTGTGTGTTGGCAGCAGAAAGCCCAAGGTTATTCCTAATATTGAAGTTGATAACAAGCAAATTTTCCAAGCTAAGGACTTTCTTGCCGAAGTTACCAAGGATATGCTGAACGGAACCGATTTGATGAACGTAAAAGGCAAGGATGTGGTAATTATTGGTGGCGGCGATACCGGAGTGGATTGCGCAGCCATTGCTCTTGCCCAAGGTGCTAACACCATACACCAGTTGGAGATGCAGGAATGTCAGGCAACTGCCAACAGTGTGAGGGATGACCTGTGCAATATTGTGCAGGGAGATTTTACCATCTCTTACGGAACCATGCTGAAACGCCTGCTGCGTGATGAAGATGGCAACCTTAAAGCCGTAGAAACTGCTCAGGTTGAATGGCGCAGTGAACGTAGCGGTGCTCTTCCCAATACGGTAGAGGTTTTGGGTAGCGAAAAGCTTTTGCGTGCCCAGGTACTCATTCTCGCTTTAGGCTTCAACGGTCCGGAAGATGAAATCTTTTCGGCTTGCGGAGTGAAGCGTTCTCCGGCAGGGATGCTTGCTGATGGCGGCGAATACTTTACCACCACCAAAGAAGGCGTGTTCGCGGCAGGAGATGCTCGCCGTGGAAGTGGAGTTGTGGCGTGGGCTTTTACCGAAGGGCGCAACGCTGCAATGAAATGTGCAGAATATTTGCGTGGATAAAGGCGAGGACACGCTTGGAGGAGAAAGATTATGGCTATACGTTTAAATGAAGATAAAGAAATAGTAGCGCGTATTCGCGAAGGCTTGAAGCTGAAAGGCGGCTACTGCCCCTGTCGACTGGCAAAGACAGAGGACAACAAATGTATGTGTAAGGAGTTTCGTGACCAGATTGCGGACCCAAACTTCGAAGGATACTGTCATTGCTTGCTGTACTATAAGGAAAAATAAATATTATTGAATTAATTAAAGGTGCTTATCAATGCGGTGAGCACCTTTCTTTTTTTGACATTCGTGCGTCCTTTGTGTTAAAATCAAAAGGTTAATTCAAGGAGGTAATTATGTCTAATAAAAGATTAAGACGTTGTTTAGGGATATTGCTTTGTGCAATGTTGACAGTGCCTTTTTTAGTGGGCTTTGACCTTGCTAAAAAAATTATCGTTGTAAATGACGAGACTACTTATGTTGAACAGAATATAGAAATGCCTGTGGAATATATCTATGATGACACCATTGCTAAAGGCGTAGACACTGTGGAGGTGGAAGGCAGAAGCGGCAGGGAACGTGTTATCTACAAAACCGTTACCAAGGCTGATGGCAGCGTGAAGGCAGAGGTTGTTAAGCGCGAAATTATTAAAAAGCCTGTTGCGCAGGTTGTGCGTATGGGTGCGGCTCCCAGCGTAAAGACTAAGGATGGCTACAAGCGTTTTAAACAAAAGCTGATTGTACAGGCAACTGCTTACTGGACCCATGACCCCGTTGATGCCAGCGGTACAGGAATCGCCTATGACGGTACTCCTGCAGTGCCTTACAAAACAATTGCCGTAGACCCCAAGGTTATTCCCCTGCAATCCCAGGTGTACATCCCCGGCATTGGACAGGTACGTGCCAACGATACCGGTAGCGCCATTAAAGGCAAGATTATTGACATTGCCATGGATAGCCGTAAGGCTGCTTGGGATTGGGGCAGACGTAATATTGAGATTTATATTTTAGAAGAGTAATAAAAGTGAGGAAGAAATTTTGCTAAGGGAAGTTTTGGTTGTAGAAGGGAAAATGGATACGGTTGCTATCAAAAGGGCTCTGGAAGCAGACACCATTGAAACCGGTGGCTTTACCCTTGCCAAACATACCCTGCGGCAAATTGCTGCTGCTTATGAAAAGCGTGGCATTATTATCCTGACAGATCCTGACGGCGCAGGCGAGCGTATTCGTAAGTTTTTGACGGAGCGCTTCCCCAACGCAGGGCAAGCCTTCATCCCCAAGGTGCAGGCAACTGCCAACAACGACGTGGGGGTAGAGCAAGCCCAACCGCAGGCTATTTTGGCGGCGTTAGCAAAGGTGCGCCATCACGAATACAAGCCCCAGCAGGAATTTACCATGCAGGATTTGTTTGCCAATGATTTGAATGGCAGCGAAGCAGCTTCTGCAAAACGAGATGCCCTTGGCGCAGAGCTGGGCATTGGCTACGGTAATGCCAAACGCTTTTTGGAGCGCTTGAACCATTACGGCGTAACCCGCAGTGAATTTGAAGCCGCACTGGCGAAGATAGGAGAATAAATTTATGCAGCATCCCGTAATTGCCTCTCCCCAAGTTACGAACCACATCCTGCACAAGTTTAAGCTGCGTGCGGATAAGAAATTGGGGCAGAACTTTTTGATTGATGAAGATATTGTGCGCCGCATTGTGGAAGCGGCAGAGCTTACGACCGAGGACACGGTTTTAGAAGTTGGCCCCGGCATTGGCACCCTTACCCAGGGCTTGGCAGAAAGTGGCGCTAAGGTAGTGGCGGTGGAATTAGACAAACGCCTGCTGCCCGTATTGGATACCACCCTTGAAGGCTACGACAATGTGCGCATTGTAAGTGGCGATATTTTAAAGGTAAATATAATGGAAGAAGTTGGTGTGGAAAATTTTAAATGCTGCGCCAATTTGCCCTACTATATTACAACTCCCATCATATTTGCCATTTTGGAAAAGCGCCTGCCTATGGAACGCCTTGTTGTTATGGTGCAGAAGGAAGTGGCAGAACGTATGGCGGCGCAGCCCGGCGGTCGTGATTATGGAGCCCTTTCTGTTGCCATCCAATATTATACGGAACCGGAAATTGCCTTCATTGTACCGCCCACCAGCTTCATCCCTGCTCCTGCAGTGGATAGCGCGGTAATCGTATGCAAGCGTCGCGAAAAGCCTCCTGTGGAAGTGTGCGACGAGGCATTGTTCTTCCGTGTAGTTAAGGCAGCCTTTTCCCTGCGCAGAAAAATGCTGAACAATGCCTTAAAGAACATGGGCTTGAGCAGCGAGCAGGTTGGCAAATGGTGCCAGCTTGCGGGAATTGACGGTAAACGCCGTGGCGAAACCCTTACCTTGGAAGATTTCGCTGCGTTGACCAACACCTTTAACCAAATTAAATAAGCTTTAGCGGCTCGCAGGAGCCGCTTTTTAATTATCTGGTTAAAACGCATAGTTAAAGCTTTTTGTATATAAACTACAAGAAAGTTGTTACAATGAAAGCACCTGTAATTGTGAAAGTTTATTTTATTTGAGAGAGGTGTAATTATATGAAGAAACATTTATTGGCTTTAAGTGCTGCTGCAGTGCTTTTGGTTCCTCAAGCTGTTGGCGCAGAAGGCTTTGCCATTAACGAATGGACTGCAGAAGGTATGGCAATGGGCGGTGCCCGCATGTTTGCTGAAAACGATGCAGGTAACATGGCATACAACCCTGCTGCTATGACTAAAATTCAAGGCGAAAAATTTAAAGCAAGCGTTTCTTACCTAAGTCCTCATGGTAAATGGGATGCAACTTCTAAGGAAACTACTTTAAGTGATGGTACTAAGTTGCCAGAGATGAATTATTCTGGTCGAAATAGAGTAAATCCTGGTATAGTTCCCGGTTTGTATTATGTAAAGCAATTAAATGATAAAGAATGGTTAGGTATGGCTACATATACTCGTTTTGGTATGATTTGCCAGTTTGAACGTGATTCTATTGTTGCTACTAACGCTTTTAGTTCTCGCCTAAATGGTACTAGCATTGCTATGAACTATGCTCGTAAACATGATAGCAAATGGTCTACTTCTATTGGCGCAGAAATTAATTACGTTGGATTGCAATATGATAAAAATCTTGCATATCCGCATTTAGGTCAAGGTGGCCCCTTGCATCTAGAAGGAACTAGCTGGGCTTTAGGCTGGAATGCTGCTGCTAATTATGAGTTTGATGATAAGAATGAATTTGCAGTAGTATATCGTAGTAAAGTAAAACATTCTATGGAAGCAGAATATGATGCTCATGGTATGGCGACCGTTTTACCAGGGGCTGCAATGGGTTCTGCTTACCCAGCGTTTGGTTCAGAAGGTGATGTTTATGGTTGTGTAACTTTACCAGAAAGTTGGATGCTTGGTTATGGTCATAGATTTAATGATAAAACTCGTGTAGAATTGAATGCTACTTGGACTCGTTGGAGTCGCTTTGATGCATTTGCTATGACTTTCAGTCCGAGTGGAGCGGGATATTCTTTTACTTCTCCAAATTCTAAAAATTGGGAGGATGGTTGGCGTTATGCAATCGGTATCGAGCATAAATTGAGTGACAAGTATTCATTGATGGCTGGTATTGCTCATGATGAACGTTCTATTCCTGATGAAACTGCGGATTTTATGGTTCCCACCGGTGAACGTGATACTTACACCATAGGTGTTCAATATCATGATAAAAAGCAAACTGTAGCTTTAGCTCTTGGTTATATGGATGTTGGTGAATTGAATATGACTGGTCATGATACTGACTCATATAAAGAAGCTAAAATGTATGACAGCTACACTAAAATGGTTGCAATTTCCTACCAATACAACTTCTAACCTCTCAGCCGTATAAGGCGACAGCTCCCCTGCAAGGGGAGTTATACAAAATTGATTTAAAGGCGTTCCGCAAGGAACGCCTTTTTTGTATGCAAAATCCACATTGATAGGTGCTTTAGCTTTAACTCGACTAACAAATTAAAATGAGTTATAATTTTTATAGGAGTATTAAAATTAAAGTGTACCTCAGCGGAAGGAGTGGTCTTATGAACAACAGATACATATTGATGAATAAGAATCGCCCTTTGGTTGAGGTGCTTCTTTCAGATGCAGGTTTTATTACGGAAGCAGCTACTGTCTTTGATAATGAAGCCTTTCCTGTGGGCATAAATCCTGCGGATAGAAAAACGTTAGTAGCAAAACTTAACGAATGGTGGTATAGCCGCATTATTCCCGCCAGTCGTGATGGTTTGAAATTTGTCTTGCATCTTTACGACGTGGAATCTGCTTCTATTCTTAGTAAGCGTAGCTTGGGATTAAGTCTTTCTGACCAATACTGGATTAAGCCTTTTGGTAGTGACTTATCTTGGGAAGATATTAATTTTTTTACCAATGACTTTTCTACAGAATTAGGGGAATCTTTTTTTAACAGGGGTTCATCCAAGCCTACTATCAATCCTTTCACTCCAGATGCTTCAAGTAATGGTTGGTTAAAGAAAAAATGGGTTAAGATAGATGGTCAAACCTATTTGGCAAAGGCTGGTTCTGCTCCTTTGCTGCAACAACCTTATAATGAGGTTGCTGTTGCCCAAATTGCAGAAGCGTTGGCGATTGAATATGTTAATTATAATTTGGTAATTGAGGATAATCGCCCCCTGTGTTTGTGTAAGAATTTTATAGATGTTGATACGGAACTTGTTCCTGCTCATTTTGTGCGTAGTGTTATGCCAAAAGGCAAGAATGAATCTGATTATCAACACTTCATTCGCTGTGCGGAGTATTTGCAAATTCCTAATGTCAAGGTTTTTCTGAACAACATGATGGCGATAGACTTCCTTGTGGAAAATACTGACCGTCATTATGGAAATTTTGGTTTTATTCGTGATGTTAACACCTTGGAGTTTTTGAGGCCTGCTCCTTTATTTGATAATGGTACCAGTCTGTGGTGTGAAGCTTTGAATTTAGAGATAGGCACCTACCAAAAATCAATGCCATTCAAGCAGAATCATAAGGAACAAATAAAGCTGCTCACTGTTCCAAGGCTTGCTGTTGATAGGCTGCAAATAGTTGAAGGAATAGTTGAAGATGTTTTGGGACAAAGTCCTTATCTGGATGCTGATAGGGTACGGCGTGTTACAGAAGCTGTAGGTAATAGGGCAAGAGTGCTTGCGAATACCATAAATACTTTAAAATAATAAGCTTAAAGAAATTTAAGAGGTAGCTCAAAGGGGTTGCCTCTTTCTGTTTTCTTGCTCCGTACTCTTTTTTGCGATATAATAAATTATCTACTGTAAATATTTTTAGGTGACTTTTAAGGAGAGCAAGATGGCTGTTATATTTTATTTAAGCGGCAGTGGCAATAGCCTTTACGCTGCGCAGCAGATTGCTGATGATTTACAAGAGTGCAGGCTGGAAACGGTTGGCAGTTATTTACGCAAGCCCTACCCTGTGACGGATGAAGTTGTTGGCATTGTTTGCCCTGTGTACTGTTTTGCCCTGCCCCCTGTCGTAGCAAAATTTCTTGAAGCTTTACAGGCAAAGCCTGCCTACTGTTTTGGCGTGGTAACCATGGGCGGTAATCAGGGGCGTGCCTTAAAGCAAATGAGCGAAGCCTTGGCGGCGAAACGCATTACTCTAAATTACGCGCAAACGGTGATGATGCCGGATAACTTTTTTGGTATTCCCTTGGAGAAGCGGGTAAAAATGTTAGAGGCAGCAGAGCCGAGTATTAACCAAATCGCCAAGGACATTGCTGACCGCAAGGAAGCTGTTGCTGCGGTGAAGGAAGCTTTGCTGTGGAAATGGTTTGGCACCTCCGCCAGCTGGTGGTATTTGAAAAACAGATTGAAGTTTGACAATATGACAGTTGATGCCGCTAAGTGCGTGGGCTGTGGCATTTGTCAGGATGTTTGCCAGATGCAGAACATTACCTTGGTCGAAGGCAAGCCTGTTTTTGGAAATAATTGTGCCAACTGCTTAGGCTGCTTTCATTGGTGTCCGCAAAGCGCCATTAGTGCAGGCAAGCTAATTTTGGATAACAGCAAACGCTATGTGCATCCTAAGATAAATTTACAAATGATGAAGGGGGACTAACGATGAAAACTTATAATCCTTTTAGTGCAGAAATGTTAACAGAGCTGCAAGCTGCTCTTGGCGCTGAAAACGTATGGACTGCTGCTGATAAGCTTGACCAATATAAAACCGACGAAGAAACTGACCCGAAAAAGTTTCATTTGCCGGAAGCAGTAGTGCTGCCCGCAAGCGCAGAAGAGGTTGCAGAAGTTGTAAAGCTATGCAATAAATATAATGTTCCCGTAACTGTTCGTGGCGGCGGTACCAGTTTGGCAGATGGCGCTATCCCTGTTTGCGGCGGCATTGTGCTTCTTACCGAGCGTATGAACAAAATTATTGAAATGAACACCGAAGCAATGTATATGATTGTGGAAGCTGGCGTGCGTACTATTGATATTCAAAAGATGGCGAACGAAGCAGGCTTCCTTTACGCAGGTGATCCCTGCAGTGCGGAAAGCTGCCAAATCGGTGGCAACCTTGCGACTAACGCAGGTGGCAACAAGGCTGTACGCTACGGTGTAACCCGTAATCAGGTATATTGCCTGGAAATGGTAACTCCTACCGGCGAGATTGTAGAAGTGGGCGCGCGCTTGAAGAAGTGCAGCACTGGCTATTGCATGGAACAATTAGTAATGGGCAGCGAAGGTACCTTGGGTATTATTACCAAAGCAACCTTGAAGCTGTTGCCCTTGGCTCCCTACCGTTTTGATATGCTGGCTGTGTTTGACGACCCGCAAAACGCAATCGACGTTGTGCCCAAGCTTATCAAAGCAGGTGTGAACCCCACCAGTATCGAATATATGGATAATTCCTACGTGCGCAGCACTGCAGATTACTTGGAGTTCAAGGCAGCGCCTCATTACGAGGATGGCATTTATGTAATTATCACCGTGGAAACCTACAACGAAGACGAGCTGGATTTAAAAATGGAACAGCTTAACGATTTGTGCGAGGAAGCTGGCGCAGTAGACGTGCTGGAAGCAGATGACCGCATCTGGAGCATGCGTCGTAATTGCCAAGAATCTGTACGCCTTATCAGCCTTGTTTCTTTAACTGACGATATTGTTGTTCCCGTAGATAAGATTGCTGATACCATCAAGAAGATTATGGAAATCGACAAGAAGTACCCCTTCCCCGTTCCTGCAAAAATTAACGCTCACGTTGGCGACGGCAACCTGCACGTTGTACTGTGCAAGGGTGAGTTAAGCGACGAGGATTGGGAAAAACACGTTTACGACTTCCACAAAGAAGTTTATGCCTACGTTTACAGCCTTGGCGGACGTATGGCAGGTGAACATGGCATTGGCGCTAAGAAGCTTGGCTACATGGAAGAGTTCACTCCTGCAGGCGAGCTGGATTTGATGAGGAAGATTAAGCTGGCGTGGGATTCTAATCTCATCCTGAATCCCGGCAAAATTTTCAATATTTAAAAGCGCCATAAGCACAGTCTAACTGTGTTGGAACATCAATTGCTTGCTCGACGTACACCTGGTACGCCGTCGCGGCGCAATCTCGTTCCGCCTTGTTATCCAGCACTTCTGACGCTTTTATGAGTTAGAAGTGGAAAGAAAGGATTTGAATATAATGACTACATATAATCCCGTAACCGAAGAAGTCCTCGAAGCCCTGCGTGCAGTCCTTGGTGCTGAAAACGTAAAGGTTGACGAGGATACCCTTGACCGCTATAAAACTGACGAAGAAACTGACCCTCGCTACCATCATTTACCGGAGGTTGTAGTACTGCCCGGCAGCACCGAAGAGGTAGCAGCAGTTATGAAAATTGCCAATAAGTATCTTGTTCCCGTAACTCCCCGCAGTGCAGGTACCAGTGTTTCCTGTGGCGCAGTTCCTGTTCACGGTGGTATCGTTCTGCTGTTGGAACGCATGGACAAAATTATTGAGCTGAATACTGATGCTATGTACATGGTTGTTGAAGCTGGCGCTCGCACTATTGAAATTCAAAAGATGGCTAATGAAGCAGGCTTCCTTTATGCAGGTGACCCCTGCAGTGCAGATAGCTGCTTGATTGGCGGTAACATTGCTACTAACGCAGGCGGTAACAAGGCTGTGCGTTACGGTACTACCCGCCACCAAGTTTACAGCATTGAAGTAGTTACTCCTACCGGCGAAATTACCGAGCTGGGTAATCGTTTGAAGAAGTGCAGCACAGGCTACTGCCTTGACCAGCTGGTAATGGGTAGCGAAGGCACCTTGGGTATTATCACCAAAGCAACCTTGAAGCTGTTGCCCCTGTGCCCCTATAGAATTGACATCCTCGCAGTATTTACTGACGTGAAGAAAGCAGTTGACCTTGTTCCCAATTTGATTAAGGCTGGTTTGAACCCCACCAGTATTGAGTTCATGGACAATGGCTTTGTGCGTGCGGCAAGTGATTTCACCGAAATTCGTCTGCCTCATTACGAGGATGGCAGCTACGTTATCGTTACTGTGGAAACCTTTAACGAAGACGAGCTGGATATGAAGATGGAACAATTAGACGAGATTTGCACCCAATGCGGAGCAACCGACGTTCTGGAAGCAGATGAACGCGTTTGGAAGGTGCGTCGCAACTGCTTGGAAGGCACTCGCGTTTTAAGCAAGGTAAGCCATTCCGATGACCTTGTTGTTCCCGTAGATAAGATTGCAGATTGCATTGAGCATTTGAACGAAGTTGCCAAGGCTTATAGCTTCAAGCTGTTGTGCCTTGCTCACGCCGGTGACGGCAACCTGCACTTCCAAATTCTTAAATGCGATATGAGCGACGAACAATGGGAGGACGAACTGCAACGCTTCCACGAAGAGGCTTACGAATACGTTTATAGTTTGGGTGGACGTATTAGTGGTGAGCATGGCATTGGTGCGAAGAAGGTTAGCGCAATGGAAACCTACACCAATCCTGTGGAGCTGGAGATTATGCGCACCATTAAGCGTGCAATGGATCCGAATAACATTCTCAATCCTGGTAAGGTTTTTACAGTTTAAGCAATAAACCCTTGGCGCCCCTGAAAGGGGAGCTGTCAGCGTAGCTGACTGAGGGGTAAAATATATTTAACGAATATTAAGGAGCAGATAGATGAGTACATTCGCAAGAGTCCTGTTAGCGACTGACCTGACGCCGCAGGCTGATAATCTTACCGAGTGTCTGTTCAGCCTTTGCCCCGACACGGAAACAGAAGTGGTTTTGGCGCACGTCTTTGACGATGATGACGACGCCGACCCTGACGGTAGTAACTTTAAAAAAGTTAGCAGTCGATTGGAAGGGTACAAGAATGAGCTGGAACAGGCAGGCTATGAAGAAGTAACTGTGGTTACTCCCGTTGGCGACGAGCCTTTTGAAGCAATTTGTGATGCCGGCGAAGAACACGAGGCTGATTTGCTGATGGTTGCCTCCCATGGCAAGGGTTTTCTGAAAAGCACAATTATGGGTAGCACCACCTTCGATTTGGCGCGGGCTACCTCTTTGCCTTTGTTTATCAGCAAAGAGGATAATAAGGATGCATCCAAACTTTTGGATACGATTTTGATTCCTACAGATTTTTCCAAGAAATCCCTGGCTGCCTTAAACGTGGTGCGTGGACTGCGTGAATATGTTGGCAGAGTAATCTTTGTACACGTTATTGAGCGTAGCCGTAGTAAGGATGATTACAAGGAAAAATTTGGTAATGCCCGTATGTTTTTACAGGAGCTGGTGGACGAGCTGAAAATTTTTGGCATCAACGCTGATTATCGTATTGCTCGTGGTGCCGCTTCTAAGGAGATTGTACACCTTTCCCGTCAGGAGCACGCCAAGCTGATTATTATTTCTAAGACAGGCGCAGGCTTGGTAAAGGGTTTAGTGATGGGCAGCACTGCTCAAAACGTAGTCCTTAATTCTACTTGCGGTATCCTTTTGTTGCCGGCGGAAGATGGGCTGGATGATTGATGTTAAAATTTTAACATTTTCTGCAAAAAATCCTTGACTTAATAAATAAAAGCCAGTATAATACTACTTGCAGTTGTTTTACTGCAAGTACGTATGTGCTGGCGAAAAAATGAAAATTGTTTAAAGTTTTCAACCTTGGAGAGATGACCGAGCGGTTGAAGGTGCACGCCTGGAAAGCGTGTGTACGTGATAAGCGTACCGAGGGTTCGAATCCCTCTCTCTCCGCCACTTAAAAACGTGCCGCACAAGCGGCTTTTTTAATTCTCTGTAGAATCGTGGGTCCGGGTCCTGCGCAATGGTAGCCCGTGAACCAGGTCAGGATCGGAAGGTAGCAGCCTTAAGCGGATACTATCATGTGCCGCAGGGGTGCCCGGTCTCACGATTGTGCAGGGAATTTTTAATTGCACTGGCTTTGAGCAAAAGCTAGTGCTTTTCTTTTTGTGATGTTTATAATATAATTGTATAACAGTAGAGATTTCACGAAAGGAGTGCCCACATGGCTTACGTTGCGTTGTATCGTAGATGGCGACCCCAGGATTTTGATACCCTTGTTGGACAACAGGCTGTCAAAACTGCGCTTTCCAATGCTTTGGCAAGTGGCAGGATTGCTCACGCTTATCTTTTTGCCGGGCCACGCGGTACGGGCAAGACAAGCACGGCGCGCATTTTGGCAAAGGCACTTAACTGCGAGCAGGGGCCTACTGCTCATCCTTGCGGTGTGTGTACCAACTGCGAGCGCATTACCGCAGGCACTTCCATGGACGTGTTTGAAATTGACGCGGCTTCCAATCGTGGTATTGAAGAGATAAAAACTTTAAGGGAGCAGCTTGCCTTCGCTCCCGTCAACGGCAGGTACAAGGTTTATATTATCGACGAAGTGCACATGCTTACAACAGAAGCCTTCAACGCTTTGCTTAAAACCTTGGAAGAACCTCCTGCCCACGTAATTTTTATTCTGGCTACTACAGACCCTCACAAAATTCCTGCGACCATCCATTCCCGTTGCCAACGCTTTGACTTCCGCCGCGTTACGGTAGAAGAGATTACGGAGCATTTGGCAATGGTGGCGCAAAAGAGTGATATTCTTGCAGATGTGGATGCCCTGCGTTTGATTGCCATCCAGTCCGAAGGCGGTATGCGTGATGCCTTAAGCCTTTTAGACCAATGTGGCGTAATGACCAGGCATATTACTGCTGCTACCGTTCGCGAGGTACTGGGAATTGTGGGGCGAGAAACCCTGCGAGAGCTGGTACAGGCTATTGGCAGGCAGGATTTATCTGCAACGCTGGCGAAGCTCAACTTTCTGTTGGAGCAGGGCAAGGATGTACGCCAAGTCTTAACAGAGGTGGCAGAGTATTTACGCGCCTTGCTTTTGTTCAAGGCTGCACCCTCTTATCAAGAGGTGTATTTGACTGATACAGCAGAGGCACTTTCTGAAAGCGCGCCTTTGTTTACTAATGATAGATTGATGGCGGCAGAAGAACGCTTACATTCCGCTTTGGGAGAGCTGCGCTGGACAGTTCGTCCTCGCATTACCGCAGAGCTGTGCCTGTTTGACTTGTGCCGTCAGGAAGGCAGCACTCTTGCTGCTCTCGCCATGAGAGTTGCAGAATTAGAGAAGCGTTTTGCTGATGGGGTAACCATTCGTTATGCAGAGCCTCCCTCTCAATTTGAACAGAGTGTTCCAAAACGAAATGCTCTTTCCCAAGATGAACAGAGCGTTTCAAAATCGCAGGCTCCTTCTGAAAATGGAGAGCAAGCTTCTAAAATGAAAGCCTCGCTTCCGAATTTGGAGGCTGCTACCAAAACTGAACCTAAGTCTGCTGTAAAACCACAAGCTTCCCAACCTAAGACTCTTGCTTCCGCGTTGACGGATTTGCCCAAGGCTCAGGCGCAGGTTGTGGAAGTGGAAGAATACGGCGGTGACTTCGCTACTGGCGAAGAGTACTGGAGCAAGGCTTTGGAAATTCTTGCTGCAGAAAAGAAGATTGCCATGGTTTCCTGCGCGAGGGGTGGCAAGGTTATTAGTTATCATAACGGAGTATTGCGGGTTGGCTTTAAGGCAGCCTTTCAATGCGACCGTATGAATAAAGAAGATTACAGAAAGGTCTTTGAGGATGTGCTTTTGCGTATTGCAAGGCAATCCATCAGACTGGAATGTGTAGTACCCGGTACAGCCAAGCCTGTAGCGAAGGCTCAGGCTAAAAAGGAAGAGGCTGCTTTGCCCCAGGCTGATTTAGAAAATGTGCCTGAGGCGGTGAAGAAGGCTCACAATGTTTTTGGCGGTACCTTACACGAGCTGTAAAATTATAATTGTAAATTTAAGGAGGAATTTATTATGTTTCCTGGTGGCGGCATGGGTAATATGCAAGCAATGATGAAAAAAGTTCAAAAAATGCAAAACGATATGATGAAAGCTCAAGAAGAGCTTAAAAAGCGTACTGTAGAGGCTACTGTTGGCGGCGGTGCTGTTTCTGTAGTTGTTAGCGGTCGCAAGGAATTGGTTTCTATTAAAATCAATCCGGACGCAGTAGATGTGGATGATATCGAAATGTTAGAGGATATGATTGTTTCCGCTGTTAATGAAGGCATCCGTAAGGCTGACGAAATGTCTGAAAAAGAAATGGCTAAAATTACCGGTGGCATGAAACTGCCCGGAATGTAATATGGCAAGAATGATCAGGCCCTTGGCTAACTTGCACGAGCAGCTGCGCCGCTTGCCGGGCATAGGCTCCAAGACAGCCATGCGCCTTGCTTATCATATTATTGATATGTCGGAAGAGGATGTGCGCCGTTTGGCGCAAGCCTTGACCAATGCTAAGGAGCAGATTCACTACTGTCGTTCCTGCTTTAATTTAACTGATGGCGATTTCTGTGAGGTGTGCGCTGACCCTACCCGCGACAAGTTTACCGTGTGCGTTGTGGAGCAGCCCCAGGATATTGCTGCCATGGAGCGTAGTAGGGGGTATCACGGTTTGTACCATGTTTTGCATGGGGTGCTTTCTCCGTTAGATGGCATTGGTCCTGACAATTTGCGTATCCGTGAGCTGTTCCAACGCCTGCAAAAGGAAAGCGTGGCAGAAATTATTATTGCTACTAATTCTGATGTGGAAGGCGAGGCTACAGCTACTTATCTGGCGCAGCTGCTAAAGCCTGTTGGTATTAAGGTGAGTCGTATTGCTCATGGCTTGCCTGTTGGCGGCGACCTGGAGTACGCAGATGAAGTAACCTTATCCCGCGCTTTGGAAAATAGGCGCGAAATGTAGAAGAGGGAGGGGTTAATATGGATGAAATTATGAAAATGGCAGGGAATGTGTGGAACTCCATCAGCTCCCTGGATTTTTTAGATTCCTTTGGCAACATCGGAAGCTCCTTGGGAGAGATTGGAGATATTGGTTCCTTAACTTCCTTTTGGCCCTACGTTGTGGGGCTGTTGCTTATTTTGTTTGTTGTGCAGTTATTTGAATTGCCCTTCCAACTGGTTTGGAATGGATTGGTAGGCGCGGCAATGCTGTGGCTAATCAATCTGGTGGGCGGTTTTGTAGGCTTTAGCCTCAAAATTACCGTTATCAAAGCACTTATTGCCGGCTTCTTCGGAATACCGGGGGCGTTGGCAGTAGTGTTATTTGAAATATTTGGTTAAGCAATTAACCGCAAGAAAAGAGGGGACTGCTTTATGTGTGCAATGCGTAAAGCTATGACCATCGCAGGTAGCGATACCAGTGGTGGCGCCGGCATGGAAGCCGATTTAAAAACTTTTCAGGAGCTGGGTGTATATGGCATGACAGCTCTCACCGTAATTGTGACTATGGATCCGCACAATAACTGGTTCCACAATGTGTACCCCATTGAGATGCACATCATTGAAAAACAGCTGGAAACCATTTTGGATGGTATTGGTATTGATGCCATGAAAACCGGTATGCTTGGCAGTGCAGATTTAGTAGAATTAGTTGCCAAAACCATTGACCGTTACAGCTTGAAGAATGTTGTCATTGATCCGGTAATGGTGTGCAAGGGCATTGATGCCATTATGGTACCCGATGCTGCTGCTGCCATTAAAAAGTATTTGGTGAAACGCGCTGATGTCATTACTCCTAATACTATTGAAGCTGCCTACTTAGCAGATATGCCCAAGGTAAATACTTTGGAAGAAATCAAGGAAGCAGCAGGACGTATTAAGGAGCTGGGAGCAAAGTGCGTTGTCATCAAAGGTGGCGAGCGTATGGAACGTGATGAGGCGGTAGATGTTTTCTACGACGGCAAAGAATTTAAAGAGATGTCCGCGAAGAAAATTTATCCTTCTTACAATCACGGCGCAGGCTGCACTTATTCTGCTGCCATCACTGCAGGCTTGGCAAGTGGTTTAAGTGTGGAGGAAGCAGTGGTGCAGGCTAAGGCGTTTATCACCGAAGCATTGAGACACTCCTTCCAGCTGAATGAGTTTTCCGGATGCACTGACCATTCTGCTTACAAAAAATCGTTATAAAACGTGCTATAAGCACCGTAATACTTTGTCAAAAAGCAACTTACTTGCTCGATGTACGCATAAGTACACCGTCGCTTCGTAAGTTGCTTTTTTCGCGTCTTACGGCACTTCTAACACGTTTTCTGGTTCTTACTTAGAAAGCATTGTTTTTGGGAGTGTTTTTATCTGAAACATATTTATATTATTTTGCAACTGATTGTGTAATTATTGTAATTGTTACATACTGTATACATAAGGTTTTTGACTGGAATTTGTAAATAGTTTTGGTATAATATCGTAACAAGAAGACATTTATATTTTTTATTTTAGGGGGTTTGTTTATGAACTTATCAACAAAAATTTTGATTGCCCTCGGTTTGGGTATCATTGCCGGCTTACAGCTTGGCGCTGAAGGTGCAGCCTTCGCAAAAGCATGGATTGGTCCTTTAGGAACCATCTTCATGAACTTAATCAAAATGGTTATCGTACCCTTGGTATTCTCCTCTTTGGTTATGGGTGTTTGCGGCTTGGGTGACGTTAAAAAACTCGGTCGTATCGGTTTCAAAACTGTTGTTCTTTACTTGGTAACTACTGCATTTGCAATCGCTCTTGGTATTGCTTTTGGCGTATTGGTAGAACCTGGCGTTGGCTTGAACATGTCCACTGAAGGTTTGAAGGCAACTGCGAAAGCTGCTCCTCCCATTATGCAAGTTATCATTGATATCTTCCCCACCAACCCGTTTGGTGCAATGGTTAAAGCTAATATGCTGCAAATCATCCTCTTCGCTTTGTTCGTTGGCGTTGGTATCGTAGCTGTTGGTGAAAAAGCAGAAGCTTTCAAAAACACCATTGACGGTTTGGCAGAAGTTTGCTACAAAATGGTAGCAATCATCATGAGCTTCGCTCCCTTTGGTGTATTCGGTTTGATTACTCCTGTAGTTGCAGCTAATGGCCCGGCAGTGCTCCTGCCCTTGCTGAAAGTTATCATCTGCGTATATGTAGGTTGCTTGCTCCACGCAGTAATTGTTTACGGTTTCATGGTTGCTACCATGGCAAAAATGTCTCCGATGGAATTCTTCAAGGCTGCTTCTCCTGCTTCCCTCTTGGCGTTCTCCAGCTGCTCTTCTTCTGGTACTTTGCCCTTAACCATGGACTGCATGCGTAGACTTGGCGTAAACCAAAACATTTCTTCCTTCGTACTTCCCTTGGGCGCTACCATTAACATGGACGGCACCGCACTGTACCAAGGCGTTTGCGCTCTCTTCGTAGCACAAATCTACGGCGTTGAATTAACTGGCGCACAATACATGACCATCATGCTTACCGGTACCTTGGCTTCCATCGGTACTGCAGGCGTTCCGGGTGCAGGCTTTATTATGCTCACCATGATTTTGACTGCTCTTGGTTTGCCCCTGGAAGGCTCCGCTCTTATCGCAGGTATCGACCGTATCCTCGATATGCCGCGTACCTCTGTTAACGTAACCGGTGACATGGCTGTTACTGTTGTGGTTGATAAGTCTGAGAAGGGGAATGAACAAGAACCCCTCTACTAAAAATCATTATAAGCACCGTTATGCTTTGTCGCAGCTCATTCGCTTGCTCGACGTACGCTAAGTACGCCTTCGCTTCACGAATTTCACTGCTTCGCGCCTTCCGGCACTTCTAAAGATTTTTAGAGTTAGTACAAACGATTTGAAAGGCACTTCGTATATGCGGAGTGCCTTTTTCGTGTCTTTCTACACTTTTAATAAGTTTTGTATTTGCTGCTGATGCTTCCGGCACTTCTAAAGATTTTTAGAGTTAGTACAAACGATTTGAAAAGCACTTCGTATATGCGGAGTGCCTTTTTTCGCGTCTTTCAGTACTTCTAACACGTTTTACTAATTTCTCAAATATAGTGGCAGGATAATTTTACATAAGCATAGAAATTTTTTCGTAAGATATGTATAATAGTGCGTAGGTGTTTTATATGGCAGATATGGAAAGATTGCTGAATAGACTTTACGAAAAACTGCATAGACGTCCTGCAGGTATTGACCGTATGGATAGGCTTTGGGAGGCAGCGGTGCTCTTGCCCATAGTCAAAACGGAAGATGGTCCTGCGGTTTTGTTTGAGGTGCGGGCGAAAACCTTGAAGCGTCAGCCGGGAGAGATTTGCTTTCCTGGAGGCAAGTACGAATGTGAGGACCATAGCTTTGAATTTACTGCTATCCGTGAAACCTGTGAAGAGCTTGGCTTGTTGGCAGAGGATATTGAAATTTGCGGTGAGCTGGATTCTTTGGTAACGCATATGGGGCCCATCATTCATCCCTTTGTAGGCCTGCTCCATCATCCGGAAAAGATTAGCTTCAACCCGGACGAGGTGGAAGAGGTTTTCACTGTTCCGCTGAAATGGCTGCTTAATAACGAGCCCATGGTATGTGGTATGGAATTAGCTGATAGACCTTTAGAGGACTTTCCCTTGGAATTGGTGCCGGGAAGGGACAAGGACTGGCGTTATCGCAAAACCTATAATGTTTATTTTTATCAGTACAATGGCTATGTAATTTGGGGCTTAACTGCGAGAATGCTTTATGCCTTCTTGAAACGCTGCAAGCCTGTTTTAAACGAGTTTACTTAATTTGGAAGAGGTAGTTTAGTTGATGAAGAAGTTTTTGAATGGCACAACCATGTGCATTATGGCTGCGCTGGTGGCAGTGCTGTATATTGTGATGGGTGGGGGAAAGATAACTGTTGATACTCCTGTTACCAGTCGTCTTGACAAAAGAGAGCTGCTATCTGCTCGCCAAAATATTTTGGTAATGGGTAAGGACTTTCGCGATGGGGATGGCCCTAATGGCCGCAGTGACGCTTTCTTTATGCTGATGTTTGATGAGAACACCAAGGTTCCTTATTTAATGTCCATACCTCGCGATACCCGCGTGCATATTCCCGGTTACGGTTGGGATAAAATAAATCACTCTTACTCCTATGGCGGTTACAAGCTTACCATGCAAACCATGGAAGAATTTTTGGGAATTAAGATTCACCGCCATCTGCTCATTGGGTTTAAAGAGTTTAAGGAAATTGTAGATGACATTGGCGGTTTGGATTTCCCTGTGGAAAAGGATATGTATTCCAAGGATAAATACGACGGCTTTACCGTTGATTTAAAGAAAGGCTACCAAAATCTTAATGGCGCCGAAGCTATTCAGTTTGTGCGCTATCGTGACGAGGAGGGGGATAACGCCCGCATCCATCGTCAGCAGCATTTCATAGTTAAGCTTTACGAAAAAATTGCTGATAACCTGATGGTTATGTATGTTGACGGCTTGTACCAAAAGCTTTTGGCAATGCTGGTCAGCGATTTATCCGTTAGTGATTTGGGGCATATTGGTACGGCGCTGTACATTCGCGTGCGTGATGGTGGCCCCGGAGTGAAGATTGAAACCGTACCCGGTGCCCCTGCCTTCGTCAATGGTACTGCTTATTGGGTTCCTGACATGACGGCGCTGCGCAGCAAAGTTGCAGAAATGCAGGGTGTAAGACCTACTGACAGGTACATGGAATCTTCCAGACTTTTTGAAGAAGAGTACAATGCTGCCATGCTTCAAGTTGAAAAGGGAGATGCAAGTGGAGAGAGCAAGGCTGCTGCCCAGCTTGCGCCCGGTATTCGTGCCAGCGAGGTTTTCGCTGAACAAGGCGTTGATACCATTGCCAAGGCAATTGCGCAAAATGGAGGTAACCCTGACGGTTCTGTGAAGCTGTAAGCCAAAAGGCGTTGGCTTTTAGTAAAAACTATAAGAAAGTATTGAATTGTCTAAATAATATTGGGGTTTTAGCTTGCATTTTGTATACAATTTTGTTATACTTAAATCAATCAAACAGCCCCTCATTTGGCCCTTCTCGCAAGGGCTTTTTTTTTGCCCTTTTGAGGTTAATTAAATGATTAAAAGGCTTATGGTTTTAAAGCATATATATAGGAAAGATATTGTGATAAGCCTGTGGCAAATAGAAAACTGATATGTTAAAATAGAGTTAGCTATAGTTAAATTCGGTATGTCTGCTTTTAAGGAGGCTTATTATGCGCGACGATATACATATAATTTTGGACAGTGTTTCTGATGTTCAGGACACTGATTTAATGAATAATCCCCGAATCCATGTGCTGCGTCTTATCGCACGTCATGGCAATGAAGAATGGTTTGATGGTGACAAGAGCACAGCGGAGCTTTTTGCTCTGGTGAAAAAGACGGGCAAATTGCCTTCCACCTCTCAACCTCCCATTGGTTATATGCTTGAAATGTTTAGCGATTTGGTTAAGCAAGGCAAGAAGCTTATCGTAATTAACTGCGATAGCGTGCTTAGCGGTACCTACCAAACCTGCTGCACTGCGGCACGTCAGGTGATGGATGAATTCCCCGGTTCTGACATTCGTGTTGTGGACAGTAAGGCAGCAGCTTCTTCCATCTGCGGTATGGCTTGCGAAGCCTTGAAGGCTGCGGATGAAGGTAAAAGCCTTGACGAGATAGAAGCTTATGTTTTGGATATGGTGAAACGTACTAAAACCTATTTCACCTTGGACACTTTGGAATATTTGGCAAAGGGCGGACGCATTGGCGCAGTTGGCGCTCTTTTAGGAAGTATCTTTGGTATTCGTCCTATTATTCATGTTTTGCCCGATGGCAACATCATTCCCTTTGATAAATGCCGTACTCGTAAGAAAGCATTGAAGCGTTTGCTGGAAATTGCTAATGAGCAAGGTGAGCTTGAAGAAATCTTCATTCCCAACGCTTTGGTTCCGGAAGATGCAGAGTACCTGCGTTCGGAGATGGCGGCGAAGCACCCCGGCGTGCCTATTTGGATTACACAAATTGGTACTCCCTTGGCGGCACATCTTGGCCCTGGTGCCATTGGACTTTTTGTACGCCAAAAAGCAAAGTAGAAAGGTGTTTTATTTATGTATCAAGATAGACGACATATTACCGGTAAACAAATTAAGGATATGCTGTTAGGTGCTTACCATAGCTTTGAAAAGAATTATCAAATCATCAACGATTTGAATGTCTTTCCTGTTCCCGACGGTGATACCGGTACTAATATGATGCACACCATGGCTTCTGTAGCACGAGAGTTGAGCTCAATGAAGGACGATTCCACTGCCGGCGAAATTGGTCAGGCTGCTGCAAAGAGTGCTGTAATGGGTGCGCGTGGTAACTCCGGCGTAATCCTTTCCCAATTGCTCCGCGGTATTGGCCGTGGTTTGGCAGGCAAAAATCTTGTTAGCAACAACGAATTGGGCAAGGCGTTCCAATACGGTATCCTCTTTTCCTACCGCAGCGTTTCTAAACCGGTAGAAGGTACTATCCTTACAGTTGCAAGAGGTATGGCGAAGGGCTCTTACAATGCAACCCGCAATTGCGAAAGCTTGGAAGACGTGCTGCTTGAAGCTATTAGGGCAGGCAAGGAAGAGCTGGCAGAAACTCCGGAGAAGTTACCTGCGTTGAAGGCGGCAGGCGTTGTTGATGCAGGTGGTCAAGGTTTGATTGCTTTCTTTGAAGGCTGCTTGGCTGGCTTGCGTGGCGAGGACTGCGCAGAAATTAAGGTTACCCAAAAGGCTAACGTAAAAATGCAAGCTGCAGATGCAGAGCCTTTAGATTTAGAATTCCCTTATTGCACAGAATTTATCGTTAAAGGTGCAAGCGTAGATAAAAAGACAGTTGTGGAAGCCTTGGACGGCTTTGGTAACTCTATGATTGTAGCTGTTATTGAAGATATCGTTAAGGTGCACATTCACAGCAAGAACCCAGGCAATGTGTTGAACACTGCACAACAATGGGGTACACTGCACGATATTAAAATTGAAAATATGGTTGACCAACATGAAAACCGCATCTTCGCTGATGAAGATATGGTGCAGGTTTCCGGTAAACGTAGTGGAGTTGGTATTCTTTCTGTGGCTGCGGGCGAAGGCATTGCAAAAATTATGCGCGAGCTTGGTGCTACCGAAATTATCAGCGGCGGCCAAAGCATGAACCCGCCTGTAGAAGATTTTGTTAATGCTATTGAAAACGGTGAGTATGAACAATACATCATCCTGCCCAACAATAAAAATATAATCTTGGCAGCAGACCAAGTTAAAAAGATGTTGGGTGTTGCGAAGGTTGATTATGTTCCCAGCACCAACCTTGCCCAAGGTATGACTGCGCTGTTCCATTTTGACCCTGAACGTAGCATGGAAGAAAACACTGTTGTTATGTCAGAAGAAGCCAAGACCGCAACCAGTGGTGCTATTACCATTGCAGTACGCGACAGCGTTGTTGGCGGAATGGAAGTGCATAAGGGTGAATACCTTGGTTTGATAAATGATAAGATTTTCTGCACCGGTTTAAGCGTGAAGCAAGTATTGGACAAAATGCTTAGCGAAGGTGATTACGAGCTTATCAGTATTTACTACGGCGAAGATATCACTAAAGAAGAAGCCGAAGAAATTGTTGAGCATTTAGAAGAAATCAACGAGGATTGGGAAGTAGAACTGTTCTATGGCGGACAACCCCTTTACCCCTTGCTGCTTTCTATGGAGTAAGCTTTTTGTAGCACGGTAAATGTGTTGGGGGTAAAGCACTTCTAAAAGGTTTAACAGTTGTTTTGTGAAGACAGGGCTCCGCATTTGCGGAGCCTTTGCTATATGATTTTGAGGGATTTATATGGAAGAAATTATAATTTGCATTGTGGCAGGCATCTTGCTGGGCTGGTTTGATATACTCAGCTATAAGGTAAGGCTGTGGCTAAATAGAATATCCTTGGCGTGTTTGTTTTTGATGCTCATTTGCCTGGGCGCAAAGATTGGCTGTGACGGTAATCTTTTGGCGCAAATCGAAACCTTGGGCAAGCAATCCTTAATTTTAGGAGGCAGCACTATTCTGGGGACGATGGTAATGTTTTACATCATCATTAAACTTTTTGCCGGTAATTTCGATGCAGAGGAGGGCAAGGAGTAATGATTTATTCTTTGTTTGCAGCCATCATAGGTGGCATTGGTTTGGGGTACTTGTGCTTTGACGTTAGCGATAAACCTACCTTGGACACAGTGCTGATGACGGCGCTGAACTTTATGGTTTTGGTAGCTGGTATTGAAATTGGCGGCAACCGCAAGCTTTTAGCAAAAATTTGCACGCCTAAGAATATGGTGCTGGCTATTGCTCTGCCTCTTGGAACTATCATTGGCAGCTTTGCAGGAGGGTATTTGAGTAGCTTTATCACTGGCCTTAGCACTTATGATTCTATTTTAGTGGTAAGTGGTTTGGGCTGGTACAGTCTTTCTTCTGTAGTAATTAGCACTATGTATAGCACGGAGCTGGGAGCGATTGCCTTTTTAGGCAATATGATGCGGGAGGTATTTTCCTTTATATTGATACCTATTTTGGCACGTTGGCATAAGCTAATGTGTATTGCACCTGGTGGCGCAGCGACAATGGATTCACTGTTGCCTTTGGTAATCAACTCTGCAGGCATGCATACGGTGATGTTTTCTTTCATCAACGGACTGGTGCTTTCCTTGCTTGTGCCTGTGTTCTTGTCCTTGTTGTTAAACGGGTGATAAGCGCCATCTAAATGCGTTGCCATAAAATGGTAGACAACTTCTGTCATCACCACCATTTATAATTAGAGGATAAAGACTACCGGCGTAGAATGTTCTTAGTAAAATTTAGTGATTACGTTGGTAATAATATTAGGGAAGTGGATTTATGGAACGATTTAAATTTGGCAAAGACCGATTGCTATCAATGCATTCACGGCTGATGGAAGGGAAAATGCTTTACAAAGCAGAAGAAGCGCAGCGCTTTGGATGCTCCTTACGCTCTATTCAACGAGACATAGATGATTTACGTACCTTCTTTTTTAACCAAAGTGAATATGGTGGCATCGCCCAAGAGCTTATTTATGACAAAAGATTAAATGCGTATCGTCTTGAGCCACCGTTAAGAAACATCTTGACCAATCAAGAGGTGTTTGCTGTTTTAAAAATATTGCTTGAAAGCCGTTCGCTTTCTAAGCAGGAGCTTTATCCAATTTTAGAAAAGCTTATTGAATGTTGCATACCTCGCGAAAATAAAAAGATGGTTACAGAGCTAATAGGCAACGAAAAATTACATTATGTTGAGCCCAAACATAAGACAGTTCTTTTGGACAGAATGTGGGATTTAGCACACGCAGTCAAAGAGCAATTAGTAATTGATGTAACCTATAAAGGCAACTATGGTACGAAGCTTGTTGTTCGCAAGTTAAAACCTGTGGGGATAATGTTCTCGGAATTTTACTTTTACCTAACTGCCTTTATAGTACCTGATACAAATAGTGAACTGTATCTGGAATGCCAGGATAATCTTTGCCCGACAATATATCGTATAGATAGAATAGTGGATCTTGTAATTACCGAAGAGCATTTTAGAGTGCCTTATGCAGAGCGTTTTGAGGAAGGGGAATTCCGCAAACGTATCCAGTTCATGCAAGGGGGAACCCTGCGCAAAATAAAATTCTACTTTACAGGACCATCCATCGAAGCAATTTTAGACCGCCTGCCTACAGCACAAATCTTGAAGCAGGATGAAAAAGGTTACCTTGTGCAGGCAGAAGTGTTTGGCAAGGGAGTAGATATGTGGCTGAGAACTCAAGGTGATTGGGTGAAGGTTGTGGAATAAGGAGAAGATTTAGACGTTCATGAGCCTTATGTTATGCAAAATGGTATTAAGATGAAACAAACAACGAATATGGATTCTAATGTTGTGTTGAGGTTATAGATTATAAATATCCCAAAGTAATAAGGGATGATTTTATAGTTTTTGTGATGAAGTGTTTGTGTGCAAAGGAGCTTGAAAAATGAGTGATTTCAGAAAATATCTTGAGAAGCAGTTAGAAAATGAAGAGTTCAAGATGGAACATGAAGCTACTCGTGCAGAATTTGAAGAAGTGGTACAAGCTTTGGCAAAAGGCTTGAACAAAAAGTTGATTATAGGTTTTGAGTGATATGTCCTAAATCCAAAAGCGAAGAGGTTGTGAGGAGCGGCTTCTTCGCTTTACTTGTATTCAAGAAGAATCATTAAGTTTATTTGACTTTGGGAGTTAGATTGATTTATAATTAAAACAGAAAGAGGTACTACCGTTGTAGACGGAGTGCCCTTTAAGCTAAAAGATTACAAAAGAGTAACCGTTGCTTGGAGGCTGGCGGTTACTTTTTTGCGTTGTTGGACCCAATCATATATCCGAGACCGAAAAAAGAAGCAAATGCTCCTAGTAAACCAATCATTTCGTTCATAGTCATGGACAACACCCCCTTTCGCATTAAATTGCGTTAGAGGGTTGCAATTTAACCCTCTAATGAGGGCACAACCGCTACCCGTTACTGGTAGTACCTAATAGTATTCTACCAAATGTTTGGATGAATAGCAAACAAAAGCAAAGTATAGTACGTTTAAAGAAAATAAGGTTTATGTTTACAAAATACAACTCGTTTTAAACACACAACTTGCAAAATTCTAAAAATTATGATATGGTTAAGATGTTCTTGGTAGTAAAATAAATTACAGAAAGAAGGTTATCATTATAGCTAAGAAAACAGAGAGTTGTTTTAAGTTAGCAGTACCAAGTTTTACCAATATCGAAGCAGAAAGAATGCAGGATTTAGTCTGCAGGGCACAGAAGGATGAGCAAGCTGCCATTGATGAGCTGTGCCAAATTTTCAAACCTCTTGTTTACAGTGAGGCAAGACGCCAAACAATTTATGATGTGTTGGGCGAAGACGCAATTAATACTGCGTGGATGATTTTACTAAGCTTCATAAGGCGCTACAAAGGGAATGATTACGCCAAGCTACCGGGTATGATACAGTGCGTTTTATATTACGAGCTGCTTCATGCTATGAAGAAAGAAATTGGCGTTCTGAACAATGAGGTTAATTCCGAAGAGGTTTTGGAAAATCAGTCTTGTGATGTTATTGAAGAGAATTTTAACAATATGGTGATTAAGGAAAGCCTAAGAGCTTTGCCGCCAAAGCAATGGCAATTACTGGAAATGTATTATGTGCAGGATAAAAACCACAGGCAGATTGCCAAGGTTTTAGGTTGCAGTGAAAGGCATGTTAAACGGTTGAAGCGTTTGGCAATAGAAAATCTTAGAAATAAGATGCAAGCATAGATGTGTATAAGCTCCGTTCTTCGGGACGGGGCTTTGTTTTATTTTGTGGTGGAGTGTTTCACGTGAAACATTTATAGGAGGGGGACATGGGATTAGAAAAAATTTAATATTTATTTTTAGGGGACAAGGTGACTATCGCTTATGTATTAGTTAATACTAAAGACTATACTAAGAAAAAGGATGCAAAGCTACGCTTTGCTTGATTAGGGCAAGAAAATAAGGAAGAGGAAGAAAATTTTATAAAAGAAGGAGAAGGAAAAAAGAATCTCACTCTTATAATGGGCAATTTTTTAGTAAAAAGGGACATTGACCTGCAAAATTTTTTTGGAATCTAAGAAAAAGTGGATTTTAAAATTTTTTTAGCAAGTTATGTCCCTTTTTGTTGTTTTTAGACCCATTATAAGAGTGAGGGAATAGTACTTTGGCGCTTTTGAAATTTCACTTTAGGAAAAATTTTGCATTTACTTTTTCGTTTTATGATGTTTTTGGATTTAAAGATAGACATATTGTGTCTAATAGGGTGGCTATAATTTAGATAGTCCTTAGGTCTGCCAAGGAAGAAATGGAGTTGATAATATGTCTGACATTGAAAGAAAGCTACTGAAACGTTTTATGTATACTTCTGTTCCCTGGTTAGTATTGAAGCTTATGGTTATTATGGAAGAACGTAGAAGTAAAAGAAGGAAGGGATGACTTATGCTATTTAGTCACAGAAATATTTTGCTATTACTTAGCGTTGCGATGGTAGTTTTAAATGCTCTCTCGATTATGAGCGTTTATGCTGGCGGTAGCGAAAGCTGTACGCTAATGGTGCGCGGTTATAACTTGCTGGAGTTCAGTCCTTGGGGAGCAATTCCTGTTTTTACAGCAGTAATTGTCTCAGGAATTTTGTTTAGTTTTCAGAAGAGAGCTGCTAAGCATGCGGAGCTGTTGCTTTTGTTAGCTACCAATATTGTTTGCTATGTGGAAAGTTGTGGTGCCGCAAGAACGTGGCTTGAAAGTGTAGGTAGCTCAGTTATTAGCTGTCATTTTGGAATGGTTGCGTTTCCTGTTGCCACAGTGGGACTGATTATATTTGCCATAGTTTTATGTGCAAAAACTAGCAAGTAACATTTGACAAATTATCATTAAGCTAATAAAAATGCTTTAACAAGTCATCCCAACACTTCTTGGGAAAGTGTTTTTATAAAATTTTTTAGAAAGAGGTAAGATTATGAGCGAAGAAAAGAAAAGTATTTACGAACTGTTGGAAGCTGACATTACTAATTCTGATTTGTCTGAGGCTGAAAAGGCAGCCAAGCTTTCCAGACTTATTCAAGTAAGAAGTAAGCAGGTAAACATTATGCTGGTTGGTGCGACTGGCAGCGGTAAGAGTTCTACTGTAAACGCAATGTTCAATATGAACGTTGCCAAGGTTGGCGTGGGTGTTGGCCCTGAAACCTCCTGCATCTCTAAATTCGTGTTGGATAACCTGACAATCTGGGATACTCCCGGCTTAGGTGATGGTGTGGAACGTGACAAGGTAATTACCCGCGATATCATCAACAAATTAAACGAGCTTGGCGAAGATGGCAACCCCATCATTGATCTTGTGGTAGTTATTATGGATTCTTCCAGTAAGGATTTGGGAACCAGCTATGACCTTATCAATAATGTACTTATTCCTTGCTTGGGCAAAGAGGCTCATAAGAGAATTATCATTGGTTTAAACCAAGCGGACATTGCTATGAAGGGCAATCATTGGAATAAGGCAGAAAACAAACCTGATGATGTGCTCAATGCTTTCTTGAAGAAGAAGGCTGCTTCTGTAAGAGCAAGAATTAAGGAAGGTACTGGTCTTGATTTAGAGCCTATCTGCTATTGTGCAGGCTATAGTGAAGAAGGGGAGGCGCAGAGCAAGCCTTATAATTTGACCAAGCTTTTGCATAGCATTATCCAAATCATTCCTCGCGAGAAACGTCTTGTGTTGGTTGATAACCTTAATACCAACAAGGAAAACTGGAAGCACGATGACGAGGAAGAAGATTACGGTGAGGATACCGAATACGTTGTTATTGATACAGTTTTTGACTTCATCGAAGGTGGCAGTGAGTTTGGTGGTAAGGTTTTAGGTATTCCCGGAAAGCTTGTTGGTGGTGTAGCTGGTGCTATTGCCGGTACAGTAGCAGGGATTTTTAAATCTATTTTTGGCTGATTAAAATTAAAGCACGTCTTGCAGTGTTCTCTAAAAGAGATTCGCTGTAGGGCGTGTATCTTTATTTGTGGAGTGTATCGTTACACATAATAATTTTTAGAGCTGTAGGATAAGCTGTTTGTGAAATTCACTGCATAAAAATTTTAAAAGACTGCAAAATATAACGGATGAAACGTTTTGAGACTGAGGTTGAAAACAAAAAGTATACAAGAATACATTGTGAACTTTATTTTAAAAGAGTTGACAAAATAAATGGTAAGAGTTACTATTAAGATAACAAGTTTATATTGAATGTTACAGGTGCGTAAGCTTAATAAGGAAGTCGGTGTAAGCCCGACACGATCCCGTCGCTGTAAAGAAGAGCGAGCTTCAAGATGTCACTGGGAAACTGGGAAGGCGAAGTGAGCAATGAGTCTGAGTCAGAAGAATTGCCTGTAAAACACACATCGTTTGACCTGCGATAGACGGGGAGATATGTTTAAGAATGCGCGCATTTGTAATGTGCTTATTTTCTGATATACTGCCGTTTTTGTAGCAATGGGATGTCCTGTGCTAGAAAAACGGCTTCTTGTTTCTATGCCTGTTGTCAAAAGATGGCTGACTTTAGAGGAGTAGTCACAAAATATTCGTTCATTAAAACTTGTTCGGTGCTGGACACACCGTATTAAATGCTATTCTGAAAATTTTCCTTAATTGTTAGGTTAATATTTCCTTTCTCCTCACATTGTTATGGTAGCGTGGGGTGCGCTACCATAATAGTAAATTCAGCCATCACCATATTCGTGATGGCTTTTGTTTGTTGTGCAGGAGGGATCTTCGCAGTTTAGGTAGGAGGTACTCGAACCATTCTGCTATAGATAGAAATATAAAATGAATAGGAGGTGAATAAATACAGCACCCCAAACTTAAAAAAGAAAGGATGCCGTATATGGAACAAGATAAAATGCTTGAAGAAAATGTACAGCAGGAAGAACTGGTAGAAAAAGAACTTCCTCCTGTTGATTTTAGCGAATTCAATCCTCCCACTTATGAAGAGTGGAAGCAAGAGGTAGTAAATGCGTTAAAAGGTGGCTCTTTTGAAAAAAGTATGTTTACTAAAACTTATGAGGGAATTACCTTCGAGCCCATTTACAGAATGGAAGAGCAAGAAGGTCTTACTCATAATCAAACCTATCCTGGTTTAGATAGTAACCTTCGTGGTGCTTATGCAGGTGGCTATTTGCGTAAAGTTTGGACTATTGCGCAAGAATGTGACGCTAAAACTCCTGCTGATGCCAATGCTATGATTAGATACGAATTGGCGAAAGGCACTACTGCTGTTTGTAACGTACTCGACACTGCTACTCGTAAAGGTATTGATGCTGATAAGGCAGACGAAAAAGAAATTGCTGATATCGGTGTTTCTTTGTCTACTTTGGCTGACGTTGAAAAAATGTTGGAAGAAGTTGATTTAGAAAAATTCGAAATCAATTTGCATGCGGGTGCATCCAATGTTGCACTTTTGGCTGCAGTTGCAGCAGTTTGCGACAGAAAAGGTTTGCCTTTGACTAAATTGTATGGTGCAATCGTAGCTGATCCCATTGGCGAATTGGTTAGAGATGGTCAATTGGCAAAACCTTTGGATGAATATTATGATGATATGGCACATGCAATTGCTTGGGCTGAAAAGAATGCTCCGGAATTGCGCACTGTTATTGTTGATGCTGAAGTATATCACAATGGTGGTGCAAACTCCGTACAAGAAGTTGCTTATGCTATGAATCAAGCAGTTACTTATATGCGTGCAATGGAAATGCGCGGTATTGATGTAGATACTTTCTGCAAACACTTGCGTTTCCACTTCAGCATTGGCGCAATCTTCTTTATGGAAATTGCTAAATTGCGTAGCTTGAAAACTATTTGGGAGCAAATCGTCAAAAATTGCGGTGGTTGTGAAGAAGCTCAAAAAGTAAACTTGTTTGTAAGCACTTCTACTTTCTGTCAAACCTTGTATGACCCGTATGTAAACCTGTTGCGCGCAGCTACTCAATCTTTCTCTGCGGTAGTTGGTGGTATTGATGGTATGAATGTACAACCTTTCGACCATTGCATTCGTCCTAGTGATGAGTTCTCTCGTCGTATTGCTCGTAACATTCAAATCATGGAACAAAATGAGTTCAACTTTACTCAAATTGTTGACCCTGCAGGTGGTAGCTGGTATATTGAACCGCTTACCGAAGAGTTTACTCAAAAAGCTTGGGCAAAATTCCAAGAAATTGAAGACAATGGTGGCCTCGTTACTGCACTAGCCGAAGGTAAAGTGCAAGCTGCAGTCAAAGAAATTTTGGAACAACGCTTCAAAAACTTGGCTACACGTAAAGATCGTGCAGTAGGTAATAATATGTATCCTAATATGACGGAAGTTTTGTTGGAAGCTCATCCTGTAAACATGGAACAAATTATTGCGGAACGTAAAACTGCGCTGCGTGTAAATGTAAAAGTTCGTGATAACGAATATGTAGAAGCTGTATTGAATGAGCTTGGCAAAGTTGATGCAAGCGAACCTGGTTATCTTGTGGTAATGGCTCAAAAGGCATTGCTTGCCGGTGCTACCATGGGCGAAATCAATGCTGCTCTTGCCGGCGAAGCTAAAGGTGAAACCATTGAAGCTATTTTGGCTCATCGTTGGACTGAACGTTATGAAGAATTGCGTTTGCGTACCGAAAAATTCCAAGCGGAAACAGGTGAAAACGTTAAAATCTTCTTGGCCAAAATGGGACCCATTCCGCAACATAAAGCACGTGCTGACTTCGTTACTTCCTTTATGCAAGTAGCTGCGTTTAACGTGCTTACTGATAATGATGGTTATTCTACTGTTGAAGAAGCTGTTAAGGCAGCCTTGGAATCCGGTGCTGATGCAGCTATTGTTTGCTCCACTGATGTTACTTATCCGGAACTTGCTCCTGCTGTGACTAAAGGTATAAAAGCAGTTAAACCGGAAATGAAAGTTTTCTTGGCAGGTGCTCCCAGTGCAGAACTGAAAGCTTTGTGTGATGAAGCTGGTATGGATGATTATATCAGTGTTAAATCTAACTGTTATGAAACCCTTCTCCGTATGCAAAAAGAAAGGGGGATGTTCTGATAATGTCTAGAATTCCTGATTTTTCAAAGATTCCCTTTCAGCAGGTAGATTTGCGTGGCGAAGAAGCCTATAATGCTTGGAAGGTTCAATTAAAAAATGAAACAGGGAAATCTTTTGAAGAAAACTTTTCCCGCACCATGGAGCAAATTGACGTAGCTCCTTTGTATGATGCAAGTGCTTATGCTGATTGCAACCACTTGAACTATATGGCAGGTATTCCTCCGTTTTTGCGTGGTCCTTATTCCACAATGTACGTAACTAAACCTTGGACTGTTCGTCAATACGCAGGTTTCTCCACTGCGGAAGAATCTAATGCGTTCTATCGTCGTAACTTGGCTGCTGGGCAAAAAGGTTTGTCCATTGCGTTCGACTTGGCTACTCACCGTGGTTATGACTCTGACCATCCTCGTGTTGTAGGTGACGTTGGTAAAGCCGGTGTAGCAGTAGACTCCATTCTTGATATGGAAATCTTGTTCTCCGGTATTCCTTTGGATCAAATGTCCGTATCTATGACCATGAACGGTGCGGTTTTGCCGGTAATGGCGTTCTACATTCTTGCAGGCGAAGAACAAGGCGTAGATAAATCTGTAATGGCTGGTACTATTCAAAATGATATTTTGAAAGAATTTATGGTGCGCAACACCTACATTTATCCGCCTTCTGCTTCTATGCGTATCATCGGTGATATTTTTGAATACACCTCTAAATATATGCCCAAGTTCAACAGCATTTCTATTTCCGGCTATCACATGCAAGAAGCTGGTGCGACTGCGGATATCGAATTGGGCTATACTCTTGCTGACGGTTTGGAATACTTGAGAACTGGTACTGAACACGGTCTGACAATTGACCAATTTGCTCCGCGTCTTTCCTTCTTCTGGGCAATGGGCAAAAACTACTTTATGGAAATTGCAAAAATGCGTGCAGGTCGCATGCTGTGGGCTAAGATTGTTAATAGCTTTAATCCTAAAAAAGCTAAATCCATGGCGTTGCGCACTCACTCACAAACTTCCGGTTGGAGCCTTACCGAACAAGATCCCTTCAATAATATTACTCGTACTTGTATTGAAGCGATGGCTGCTGCGTTGGGTCACACCCAATCCTTGCATACTAACGCACTTGACGAAGCAATTGCGTTGCCGACAGACTTCTCTGCTCGTATCGCTCGTAATACCCAACTTTATATTCAAGATGAAACTCAAGTTTGCAAAGTTATTGACCCGTGGGGCGGTTCCTACTATGTAGAATACCTCACCAATCAACTTATCAGAAAAGCTTGGGCACATATCCAAGAAGTTGAAGAGCTTGGTGGTATGGCAAAAGCAATTGATACCGGCCTGCCGAAGATGCGTATTGAAGAAGCTGCTGCTCGTCGTCAAGCACATATTGACTCTGGCGAAGAAATGATTGTTGGCGTTAACGATTATCGTTTGGAAAAAGAAGATCCGCTGGATATTCTGGAAGTAGACAATACTGCAGTTCGTTTGGCGCAAATTGAACGACTCAAAAAATTGCGTGCAAATCGTGATAACGATAAAGTTCGTCGTTGCTTGAATGCAATTACCCACGCTATGGAAACTGGCGAAGGCAACTTGCTTGAACTCGCAGTTGAAGCTGCTCGTGCTCGTGCTTCTAAAGGTGAAATTTCTGATGCTGTTGAAAAAGTTTGTGGTCGCCATAAAGCAATTATCCGTTCTATCTCCGGTGTGTATAGTAGCGAATTTGCTGACGAAGATGTTATCAAAGAAGTTCGTTCTATGACTGACAAGTTTGAAGAAAAAGAAGGTCGTCGTCCGCGTATCTTTATCGCTAAGATGGGTCAAGACGGTCATGACCGTGGTGCAAAAGTTATTGCTACTGCCTTCGCAGATATGGGCTATGACGTAGATATCGGTCCTTTGTTCCAAACTCCGGAAGAAGCAGCACAAGACGCTGTAGATAATGACGTACATATTGTTGGTATGAGTAGTTTGGCTGCAGGTCATAAGACTCTTATGCCGCAACTTGTTGAAGAACTCAAAAAACGTGGTCGTGAAGATATCATGGTTGTTATTGGCGGCGTAATTCCCGCTCAAGACTATGACTTCCTCTATGAACACGGTGCAGCAGCAATTTTTGGCCCCGGCACCATCATTCCTGTTTGCGCTAAAAAAGTTTTGGAAGAGCTTAACAAACGTTTAGGCTTAGAAGATTAAAATGACTGAAACATATAAACCTTCTTGGGTGCCTGAAAAAGACGACAGCAAATTTGCTTGCCGGGTAATGTATGGCGTTGAAGGTGGTCATGAAGGTACTCCTGGTGTTGTTGTAAACAAAAAAGATAAGGTGGTGCCTGTTGTAAGGCGTCGCATCCTTGACGTTGATGATTACGTTGAGGGGGTGCTGAACGGTGACCGTGCTATTCTATCAAGAGCGATTACTCTTGTAGAAAGTAATGCTGCAGCTCACTTTGAAATTGCACAACAAGTTATTCAAAAACTGTTGCCGTATACCGGTAAGTCTACTCGCGTAGGCATTACCGGTGTCCCCGGTGCAGGTAAGTCTACTTTTATAGAAGCTTTAGGAACTAATTTGTGCAGGATTGGTCATAAAGTAGCAGTTCTTGCAGTTGACCCGTCCAGTACTGTTACTAAAGGTAGTATTTTAGGCGATAAAACTCGTATGGAACATTTATCTCGTGAACCAAATGCCTTTGTGCGTCCATCTCCCTCCGGTGGAACCTTGGGTGGGTTAACTCGTAAGAGTAGAGAAACTTTGCTTTTATGCGAAGCAGCCGGCTACGATACTATATTGGTAGAAACTGTTGGTGTAGGACAAAGTGAAACCACAGTACGTTCAATGGTAGACTTCTTCTTGTTAGTTGTTCTCACTGGTGCTGGTGACGAACTGCAAGGTATGAAGAAAGGCGTAATGGAATTGGCTGACGCTATTGTCGTTAACAAAGCAGATGGCGACAATAAGCAACGGGCGTTAGTTACCAAGACGGAGTACGAAAGAATATTGTACTTTTTGCGCCAAGCAACCGAAAATTGGACTACTCATGCTTACACTTGTTCTGCTTACACAGGTGCAGGTATCATGGAACTGTGGCATGATGTCATTGAAGTCTTTATGAAACAAGGCTGGGACAATGGTGTGCTTGCAGAACGTAGAAAACAACAAACTCTTTCTTGGGTTTACTCTATGGTTGAGGAGCATCTTCATAATTTATTCTATCGTTCTCCTGTTATTATGGGATGCAAGGATAATATTGAAGAAGAGGTTGTCAAAGGTCAGCTTTCTGCTACCATGGCAGTAAGGCAGTTGATAGAGAAGTTTTCAAATTCGCAGTTTGTTGGTGAAAAACAAAACACAGCTTCTGTTTTTGAGATTAAATGATTCTTACAGGCGTAGCTTCACGTTACGCCTGTTTTCTTAAGGAGAATATAATGGAAAGTTTTAAAAAGGTACCTCAAGGCTTATTGGAGTTAATTGAGAATAAATATAATGTAAAAGTTTTAGATAGTCATTATGTAATTGTTGATGAAAGATTCAAACGATATAATATGATGCTTTTTGTTAAATTCTCTTCTGAAATGGAAAAGAGCTTTAATGAAAAGTATGGGAGTGTAAATAGTGCCATGCACGTAGCCTGGGATGCTAAGGATGAAGGCATTAAGTTTTATGCCGAAATAGGCAATAATATTTTGCTCTTGTGGGATACTTTGAGTGAAGGTTAATAATTTTTTGGATGTGTATAAACCGAAAGAAGCAATAGGTGCGTTGCAAGTAGATTAGCAAAGCGTTTGTTGCTTCTTTTTGTTTATAGAGAGTGCTTGCACGAACTTTGTAAAAATTGCCGTATGAAAATTTTAAAAGAATGCAAATTATAGTATATGAAAGCCTTTCGTCTATCATATACTTGTGCGCTGGTGATATAATGTTAGTAGCATTTGGGAAGGAGCGTGTCTTATGACCGGTAAAATAAAAACTATCTTGGCAATGCTGTGCCTGCTGTGCTGTGGCGTGCAATCCGCTGCCGCAGAACGTTTGCAGTTAGCAAAGCTGGAAGCTGAACAAAATGGTGCACAGGTTAATTTTGAATTGTGGGGAGAAAAGCTTTCTGGTGGCTATGCTGATGACCTGCTGTTACTGATGAAGGATGCTGATGAGAAAATCATTACGGCCTATAAGCCATCTATAAATGGTGGGTATAATTGTTTTTTAGAAGCAGTGCAGCTAAAAGAGGGCGATAAAAATATTTTGCTTTCCATTGGGCGCGGTAGCTGGCGTGTTGGCAGGGAGTTCTTGCTTTTAGATTTTAAGAATACTAAAAAAGTAAAAGAGGTTTTCGCTGATACGGATAACTTTGGTGTAATTAAACGTACTGAATGGGATGGAGATGCCATTGACGTAACCATGGCAGATGGCAAAACCCATAAGGTGGAGCTGGACTATGATATGCTGGAGCAAATTACCCGTCGTGGCAAAGCGCCTGCGTATAGCGGTTTGAGTTCCATGGTTGCCCATGATTTGGATGGTGACGGTAAGGAAGAGCTTTTGACAACTCAAAGCATCATCGCAGATAAAAAAGTTTTGGCAGATGTGGGTGCTGTTTGGAAATTACAGGAGCTTGACGGTAAGGAGCAGTGGAAGACCGGCAAGTATACTATTATGCTGGCAAGCAGTGGTAAGAACAATACTATCAACGACGGAGTGGATGCAGAAGATTACTGCGTGCTGCCACGCAAGCTTGTACTTCCCGGCGGCGAAGCTACATACCCCATGGTGGTTTATAAAAATAATCCTCAATTACAAAATGAGGTAAACACATTATTAATGAAGGAAACTGAACCGTATCTTGCAAGGTTTTACCGTGGTGAAGCAGATGTAGCCTTTAACGTAGCGGTTACAAGCCCCTATCTTTTAAGTCTGCAGCTGATTAGCGGTAAAAATAGCTTTGTTCATCATAATGTGCATCTTGATGTTCCTACGGGTAAGGTGATTAAGATTGAAGACATCCTCGATACCAGTCAGGATGATTTGTATAAGCTGTTGAACCTGTTGAACAATAATAAGAATCTTGATTTCAGTGAAGGCTTGCCCAGAGAGTGGTACATAAAGGAAGATAAAATTTTCTTTTTGGAAAATGTCTGTGGCAAAGAAGAGGTTTCCGGTTTTGCTTTAGGGAATCTGCATAAGTTTATCAAGAAGCAGCACTGGATTTCCAAGAATTCTGACTGACCAGTCAGCAAATTTCAAAAACTGATGAAATAAAGAGAATTTCTAAGTAAAATAGGTTTAATCAATCGAGAAAGAGTTTGATTTTATAAATTTGCTCATTTATAATAGTATTATTCTGAAACTGGCTTATTATCCCCTTTTGGGGGTTTAGTCTTTTGTATATGCGAAGGAGGATTTTATATGTTTAGTTTTATCCGCTCTCGCCATGCTAAGAAAGCTTTAGCGGCGGCTATGGCGGCAACTATGATTTTGACAGTTGCCGGTTGTGCAAAAAAAGAGCAGCAAGCTGGACCTCAAGCCACTTTGGTTAAAACCATGAAGGTAATCACCCGCACTACCCCGATTGTGTATGATTACACTGGCTTTGTTGAAGCTACCCAAGAAATGACTTTGAGCCCGCAGGTTACCGGTCAAATCGTGGGTAAATATTTTAAAGGCGGCGATACCGTACAAGAAGGACAAGTTCTGTATAAGATTGACCCGCGCACTTATCAGGCAAATCTGTTGAGTGCAGAAGGTAATTTGGCAAGTGCTCGCGCTAATTTGGCAAATGCTGAAATGGACGCAGAACGTTACACTAAATTGTACGAGCAGAATGCTGTTTCCAAACAAATGATGGATAACGCAGTAACTGCCCGCGACCAAGCCCGCGCTTCTGTAAAAGCAATGGAAGGCTTGCTTTTGAACGCACAAATTAATATGGAAGAAACTAATGTTGTGGCACCCTTCACCGGTCGCACAGACACTTCTTCCCTGGAAGTTGGCAACTATGTTGTTGCAGGTCAAGGTACTTTGACTAAAATTTCCAATACTGACCCTGTATTCGTTAAATTCAGCATTGCTGAACCGGAATACCTGACTTTGGCTGCTACCACCACTGAAGGCGGTGCTTCCTTGGATAATTTGACTGCGGTTTTGGCAAATGGTGAAACCTATGATTTGAAAGGTCAAGTAAGTGAAGTTAACCGCGGCATTAGCGATAATACCGGTACCTTAACCATTAAGGCTACCTTCCAAAACCCCACTAAGAAATTATTGCCCGGTATGTTTGCTCACATCCAAGCAACTGCCGGTGTTCGTGAAAACGCTCTCCTCATTCCCCAACGCTCTGTAACTGAAATGATGTATAAGAATTTCGTTTACGTTGTTGGCGAGGATAACAAGGTTATCATGAAAGAAGTAACCGTTGGTCAAAATGTTGGTCGTCTGGTTATGGTTAACAGCGGCTTGAACGGCGAAGAAACCTTGGTTGTTGAAGGTGTTGGCAAAATGCGTCAAGGTGTTTTGGTTGCTCCTCAACCTATGACCGAAGCTGACCTGAATACCCAAGAAACAAAATAAGGAGGTAAGCTAAATGGCACGCTTTTTTATAGACCGTCCGGTCTTTGCTATCGTGCTGGCAATCCTGATTACGCTGCTTGGCGCATTGGCTGGCTTCAGCTTACCTATCGCACAATATCCTAACATTACTAAGCCGCGTATCTCAGTAGCTACTAACTATGTAGGTGCTAGTGCTGATACAGTAGAAGAGTCCGTAGCTCAAGCAATTGAGCAAAAAGTAAGCGGCGTTGAGAACATGCTTGATATGAGCTCCGTAAGTACCTCTAATGGTCAATACGAACTGAACGTTCAATTCAACTTGGACAAAAACGCTGACATCGCATCCGTAGAAGTACAAAACCGCGTATCTCAGGCTAATAGCTCCATGCCTGCAGAGGTAACTGCCTACGGTATTACTACTACTAAAGAATCTGCCGAAACCATTATGTATTTCGGTCTGGTTTCTCCTAATGGTACTTACGACAGTATGTTCCTTAGAACTTATGCCGACGCTAACTTTATCGACGCAGTTAAGCGCGTAAAGGGTGTATCTTCCGTTGACGAATATGGTCCTGAATATGCAATGCGTATTTGGCTGAATCCGGAAAAGATGGCACAGCTGGGCGTAACCGTTGATGATATTTCCAACGCAATTAAAACTCAAAACATTCAAGCGGCAGTAGGCTCCATTGGTGATAGACCTACCGCAGCAATGCAGGAAAAAACCTATTCTGCATCTGCTCAAGGCCGTTTGAAAACTCCGGAAGAATTTGGTAATGTAATTGTACGTTCTGCAAGTGGTGAAAACCTCAAGCTGAAAGACATTGCTACCATTAAAGAAGGTCCCCGTAACGATATGGTAGTCAGCCGTATTAGTGGCGGTGACTCTGTAGTATTCCCCGTATCCTTGACTTCCGATGCTAACTCCATCGAAACTGTTAAAAATATTAAAGAAGTATTAAAGGATGCAGAGACCCGTTTCCCCGACGATATGAAGGTTATTATTGTACAAGATAACACCACCTTCATTATTGAATCCTTAGAAAAAGTAGCACATACCTTCTTTGAAGCATTGGTGCTGGTTATTTTCGTAGTATTCATTTTCTTGGGAAGCTGGCGCGCAACCTTGATTCCCCTTTTGGCAGTACCTGTATCCTTGGTTGGTACCTTCGCTTCCTTCGTACTCCTTGGCTTTACCATTAACACCCTGACCGCATTTGCTATGATTCTGGCAATCGGCTTGGTAGTTGACGATGCTATCGTAGTAGTAGAAGCAGTAGAACATCATATCCAGGAAAATGGAATGTCCCCGAAAGAAGCAACCTATCGCGCTATGAGTGAGGTATCCGGTCCGGTAGTGGCAATTGCCTTCGTACTGGCAGCGGTATTCGTGCCCACTGCATTTACCGGCGGTACTGTAGGCGAATTGTATAAGCAATTTGCGATTACCATTTCCGTATCTATGTTGCTTTCTGCAATCGTAGCTTTGTCCTTGACTCCTGCTCTCTGCGCTCTGCTCTTGAAAAAGAAAGGCGAAGAGGAAGAAGTTAAAGGCTTCATTGGCAAAGGCATTGCTGCCTTCAACAGATGGTATGATAATATTTTGGAAAAATATACCGTTAAAGTTGAAAGCTGCATCCACAAATCCAAGATTATGCTGGTTGGGCTCCTTGCTTTGTGTGTTGGCATTGTGTATTTGGCGAAGATTACTCCTTCTTCCTTCGTTCCCACTGAAGACCAAGGTATGTCCGCAGTAGCAGTAAGCTTACCGGAAAACGCTTCCTCCAACCGTACCATTCAGATTATGGACGATTTGGCTAAGCGTATTGAAAAGCTCCCCGGTGTAAACTATGTACTTACCGTTTCCGGTGTAGATATTCTTTCTAGTGCGCAAAAGTCTAGTGCAGGCTTGGCAGTAGTAAGTATGAAGGACTACAGTGAACGTGATAACTCCATTCAAGATATTATCCCGATGATTTGGGGCATGGGTTATCAAATTCCTGATGCTAACGTAATGGCGTTCCAACCTCCTCCGCTGCCCGGTGCTTCTCAAACCGGTACCCTGAGCTTGTACCTGATGAACCTTGGCGGTGAAGATGTTGTTACCATGGGTGAACGTGCTAATGCTTTCCTGAACGCTGCTCGTCAACGTCCGGAAATTGCGATGATTTACACCACGTTGAACACCAATACTCCTACCTTGAAGTTTAATGTAGACCGTGAAAAAGCAGAGACCCTGCATGTGCCTGTATCCAGTGTATATGGCGCGCTGCAAGCATATTTGGGTGGCTACGAAATTAACGATATTAACAACTTCGGTCGTACCTGGAAAGTTGTTATGCAGGCGGATCCCAACTACCGTACCAGTGCAGACGATATGCGTTACTTCTTTGTACGCAGCACCGATGGTAACCTTGTTCCGCTGAACACTCTTGTTACTTCCGAAAAACAAAACAGCTCTTTGGTAATGACCCGTTTCAACGGTGCGCGTGCAATCAAGATTGCAGGTGACCCGGCAGCAGGCTATTCCACTGGTCAAGCAATGGCTGCTTTGGAAGAAGTTGCAGCACAAACTTTGCCCAACTCCTATACCTATGAATGGGTAGACCAAAGCCGCGACGAAATCGAAGCAGGCGACAGCTCTGTGAAGATTTACATCATCTCCTTGATTTTCGTATTCCTGTGCTTGGCAGCATTGTACGAAAGCTGGACAATTCCTCTGGCAGTTATGATGTCCGTTCCCGCAGCAGTATTTGGCTGCTTCCTGAGCCAATACCTCCGCGGTCAGCACAACGACGTTTACATGCAAATCGGTTTGATTACTCTTATCGGTTTGGCTGCGAAGAACGCGATTCTTATCGTAGAATACGCGAAGATGAACATGGAAAACGGTATGCCCGTAGTTCAAGCTGCTATTGAAGCTGCTAAACTGCGTTTGCGTCCTATCTTGATGACTTCCTTTGCGTTCATCCTTGGCTGCGTGCCTTTGGCTATTGCAACCGGTCCGGGCGCAGGTGCTCGTGTATCCATGGGTAACGCCGTTGTTGGCGGTATGACCATTGCCACCTTCGTAGGTGTGTTCCTGATTCCGGTACTCTTCGTTGTTGTAGAACGCTTCTTCAGCAAGAAGAAACATAAGGAAGCGTAAGCTTAACTGACAAAACAAATTGAAAGCCTTGTACTTGGCTCCATTCTTCCTACGCCTCTTTGGATGGAGTTTGTGTACAAGGCTTTTGTTTATTTTTCCCTAATGCCACATTTTATGGTGTATAATAGAAGGAACAAACTTTGTGCGAGGAACTACTATGCAAAAATTTACCCTTTCCAAACAATTCTTTCGTGATGTGTGGTACTTGACCAAAAGCTATTGGCAGTCGGAAGAAAAGAAAAAAGCCTTCTTCCTTTTGACATGTATTGTGAGCTTAACCTTGGGCATTGTGTATATGCTGGTGCTCTTAAACCGTTGGAACAATAGCTTTTACAGTGCCTTGCAAAATTATGAAACAGAACTTATCTTTGATGAGCTGCTAAGATTTACTGGGCTTGCCTTTGCTTATATTATTTTGGCAGTGTATTCTTACTACCTGCAGCAGGTGCTGGTATTGAACTGGCGGCGTTGGCTGACGGAGCGTTTTATTGAAACGTGGCTCAAGAATAAAACCTATTACCATTTGCAGATGTTTGGTAAGGATACAGATAACCCTGACCAACGTATTAGTGAGGATGTACGCCTTTTTGTAGAGATGACCCTGAGCTTTGGTATTGGCCTTTTAAAATCAGTTTGCACTCTGGCATCCTTCGTTGTAATTTTGTACGAGCTTTCCGGCTCGCTAAAGTTTACTCTTTTTGGACAGCAGTGGGAAATTGAAGGCTATCTTTTCTGGGCAGCGTTCTTCTATTCTATTTTGGGTACTTGGCTAACCCATCTTGTAGGGCGCAAGCTGGTAAAGCTTAACTTTGTGCAGCAGCGTTACGAGGCAGACTTCCGTTTTTCTATGATACGCCTGCGTGAAAGCAGCGAAAGCGTTGCCTTCTATCGTGGTGAGCAGCAGGAGGGGAAGGTTTTTAAGGAGCGCTTTACCTTGCTGCTTGACAATTTCTGGCGTATTGTAACGAAGCAGAAGCAATTAGTGTGGCTTAATTCCGGCTACTCCCAAATCGCCATTATCTTTCCTTTTGTGGCGGCAATGAACCGTTATTTGGCGAAAGAGTTTACTCTTGGCGGGTTGATGCAGGTTGCCAGTGCCTTTGGACGCGTACAGGATAGCCTGTCTTATTTTGTAGATATGTATACCAATCTCGCTTCCTGGCAGGCCGTAGTTATGCGTTTAACTTATTTTGGCAGACATATGCAGGAGGTTTCTTCCGAAGCGGAACGCTTTAACCTGGAACGCTTCGTGGCGGCCAGAGAAGTGCGTGCAGAAAATATGCAGGTAGATTTGCCCGACGGTACGCCCTTACTGAAAAATATTGACTTCACCTTGGAAACGGGGCAGAATGTTTTAATTAAAGGTGTTAGCGGTAGTGGCAAGAGTACTTTGCTGCGCGCCATTGCCGGAATTTGGCCCTACGTTCAGGGGAAGATTGCCTTGCCTGAGCAGGATAAGCTAATGTTTATTCCTCAAAAACCCTATTTGCCCTTGGGCAGCTTACGAGAAGCCTTGCTTTATCCGGGGAATAAGCCTTTAAGCGACGAGGCTTTGATAAAATTGATGGAAGAGTGCCAGATTGGGTACCTAAAGGATAAATTAGACATTGTTGCTGATTGGAGCCATGTGCTTTCCGTCGGAGAGCAGCAGCGCCTTGCTTTCGTGCGTGCTCACATTCAGCAACCCTTGTGGCTGTTTTTGGACGAAGCCACCAGCGCTCTTGATGAAGAGACAGAAGCCAAGATGTACACCTTGGTTGGCGAGCGCCTTCCTGCTACGACCATAGTAAGCATTGGACACCGCAGTACCTTAAACAAATACCATAAGCTGTGCCTGCAATTAGATAAAGTTGCTAAAAGCGTAGAGCTGCAAGCCTTATAAGAGCATACGATTTTAAAGAGGACTTTTCGTTTTGGACAGCTTAGCTGTGATTTACAGAAGAGTATCCGCTTTTGGAAACATATAGGCAAAATAAAAAGAAGAGTTCGCAAAGCGCGAGCTCTTCTTAATTTTTAGTAGGTTATAAAATTTTTAGATGCCACCGTAGATAAGACCCAACACCATGATGATGATGGTCAGGGGAACATACAAGTATTTAGCTGCCGTACCGAACAAATCGGAAAGCTTGCCGTGACCGGTTTCCAGTTCCTTGCGGATATCGTCCCAGCCAAGGACAAAGTAAATGGAGATAGCACCCAGCACTGCTCCCAAGGGAGAGATGATGATGGAAACGAAGTCCATCCACGCACCAACCTTAGGCTCTGCTTCGATAAAGATGCCTACGCCCAAAGCAATGGCGCAGCTGGTGATAACTGCCACCTTGCGGCTTAAATTGAAATTCTTTTCCCAGCTTTCTGCAACGGCTTCCAACATGTTAATAAGAGAGGTTACGCCGGCGAAGAGAACTGCAATGAAGAAAATAATAGCGAAGAACTGACCGAAGGGCATTTGCTGGAACACTGTGGGCAATGCCAGGAAAACCAAAGCGGGACCACGACCTGCACCAATGCCGTAAGCGAATACAGCGGGCATAATTGCCAGAGCAGATACCATTGCTGCGCAAGTGTCGAAGAAGGCAGTACGCAGGGAGGCTTGGGGAATATCCACCTTTTTATCAAGGTAAGCCCCATAAACAATCATACCGCTGCCGGTAATGGAAAGGGAGAAGAAGGCTTGTCCCATTGCCATAATCCAGGTGTTTATGTTCAGCAGCTTGTCCCATTGGGGAATGAACAGGAATTCATAGCCTGCACCGCTGCCGGGGAGAAAGTAAACCCAAACTGCCAAGCCTACGAATAGCAGGAAGAAGATGGGCATCATGATTTCGTTAGCTTTTTCAATACCGCCACCAATACCGCACAAAAGAATTACGCAGGTGGAAGCAATAATAATGGTGTGCCAGATAACACTGCCAAATTCACCTAAGGCTGCGCCGAAGTACGCACCCGGATCTGCGGTCATAAGCTCGCCAGTGATGCAGCCCCATAAGGTACGCAGTACCCAGCCGATAATGATAGCGTAGCCAATGGCAATGCCAAGACTGCCCATCAGGGGAATCCATCCCAGCTTGCGACCCAAGCCTTCCATTTTACGTTTGGCAAAACAGTAGGCGTAAGCGCCCAAGGTACCGGTTCCTGCACGACGGCCAATGGCAAACTCTGCAGAAAGACCTACCCAGCCAAATAAGCTGATAAAGAATAAATACGGAATTAAAAATGCGGCGCCACCATATTCGCCCAAACGATAGGGGAACATCCAAATGTTGCCGAGTCCAACGGCAGAGCCTACGCAGGCAATGACGAAGCCGATGGACGATTTGAAATTGTCATTAGACTTAGTGGTGTTTTGTTCTTGATTCAAAGTTTTCTTCCTTTCTACCGCAGCAGATGCTGCACTACAAATAATAAAGAGCCTACAATGCTACTTGTGATAGCATAACAGAAATTGGTCATAATTACAAGAAATATCAGATAATTTTTGGTAGTGTAAATTTTTAAACAGAAAAGAACGATTTTTTACGCGTTGAAGAAATTAAGAAAACTTTTTCTTGACTGGAAAAGCGGGAGTGCTATAATCAATACAATACTAATATGGAACGCTATGAAAGAGAAGAAGTCTGTTGCACTTTCAGAAAGCTGCCGGTTGATGCAAGGCAGTAGTTGGACAAGACGGTTCCGCTCCGGAGCGGCGAATGATGAATCCGACGGGCTCGCCCGATACAGCGAATTAGAGTTGGCCGTAAGGCAATTTGGGTGGCAACGCGGGAAAGTTCTCGTCCCATAGGGGATGGGAGCTTATTTTTTTTGGAAAAGGAGTTTGAAAATGAAACGTGCATATAATTTTAACGCAGGACCCTCGGCAATGCCCTTAGAGGTTTTGCAGGAAGCTCAAGCAGAATTTTTAAACTATGCTGATACCGGTATGAGTATTATTGAAATGAGTCATCGCAGTCCTGAATACGACGCGCTGCACAAGGAAACCAAAGACTTGCTGCGCGAGCTGATGGAAATTCCCGATGATTACGAAATCCTTTTTATTCAAGGCGGTGGCAGCACCCAGTTCTTGATGACGGCGGCAAACTTCTTCACCAAAACAAGAGCAGCCTACATCAACACAGGTGTCTGGAGCAAGAAGGCAATGGCAGAGGCGAAGCGCTATGGTGAAGCTTACGAGGCTGCAAGCTCTGCGGATAAGAACCATTCCTACATTCCACAAGAGTTCACCTTTAAACTGGAAACCTCTTATGTGCATATCACCTCTAACAACACCATTTACGGCACTGAATATCCTGACTTCCCTAAATTTGACCTTCCTGTAATTTGCGATATGAGTAGTGATATTCTTTCACGCAAGGTGAACGTAGCAGATTTTGATTTTATCTATGCAGGCGCACAAAAAAATCTTGGTCCTGCAGGGGTGGTAATCGTCATTGCGAAAAAATCTTTCCTGGAAACTGCCAATGAGGATTTACCCACAATGTTAAAATATTCCACCTTTACGGAAAACGATTCCCTTTACAACACTCCGCCGGTGTTCTGCATTTATATGGTGAACAAAACCTTGCATTGGATTAAGCGTCAAGGTGGTGTGGAGGCAGTTGCCAAAAACAACGAGGCAAAAGCCCAAGTAATTTATGATGTGATTGACGAAAGCAATGGCTTCTTCATTGGTCACGCTGAAAAAGAGTACCGCAGTAAAATGAACATCACCTTTAACTTGGCAGATAAGGATTTGGAAAAAGACTTTGTTGCTAAAGCTAAGGCAGCAGGCTTCATTGGAGTTGGAGGGCATCGCCTGGTTGGCGGTTGCAGAGCCTCTACCTATAACGCAGTTCCCATGGAAGCTTGCGTGGCATTGGCAGAATTTATGAAGCAGTATCAAGCTGAACACAGCAAATAAAGTAATATAGATTGATGGAGGAAAATAAAATGGCTTTTAAAGTATTTGTAAGTAACGACGTAAGCGAGAAAGGCGTAGCATTGCTGCGTGAACATTTTGATGTGGATGTGATGCCCAACTTACCCATCCCTGAGCTGTGCAAGATTATTGGTAAATATGATGCGCTGGTGAGCCGTAGCCAAATCAGAGTAACTAAAGAGCTGATTGACGCTGCTACTAATTTGAAGGTTATTGGCCGCGCAGGTGTTGGTGTTGACAATATCGATATTCCTGCGGCAACTGCTCGTGGCATTGTGGTACTGAACACTCCGGAAGGTAACACTATGGCGGCAACTGAACATACCGTTGCTATGCTTATGGCAATGACCCGTCACATTCCTCAGGCTCACCAATCCATGCAAGAAGGCAGATGGGACCGTAAAAGCTTTGACGGTATTCAAGTGCAAAACAGAACCTTGGGTATTATTGGTGTAGGTCGCATTGGTAGCCGTGTGGCAAAACGTATGCAAGGTATGGAAATGACTACTATTGGTTATGACCCCTACATTACCGAAGAACGCGCTCGTCAAGTGGGCGTAGAGCTGGTGGATTTGGACACTTTGCTGGCAAAATCTGACTATATCACTCTGCACACTCCCTTGACCAAAGAAACTGAAAAGATGATTAACGCAGAAACCATTGCTAAAATGAAGGATGGTGTGCGTTTTGTAAACTGTGCTCGTGGCGGCTGCATGGATGCTCAAGCTGTAGCTGACGCTGTAAAAAGCGGCAAAATTGCTGGCGCTGCTATCGACGTTTACACCAGCGAACCTCTGCTTCCGGAAAACAATCCTTTCTTGGGCTTGCCCCAAGTTGTGCAAACTCCCCACCTTGGTGCTTCCACCATTGAAGCGCAAATCGGCGTAGCAGTTGACGTTGCTTACGGTGTAATAGATGCTCTTCTTGGCAAACCGGTAATGACCGCTGTGAACATGGCTCCCATTCCTAAGAGTGTTGCTGCTGTAATTCAACCTTACTTTGGTTTGGCAGAGCGTATGGGTACTGTGGGCATCTATTTGGCAGATGGTCCTGTGAAGGAAGTTGAAGTGGAATACACCGGTGTTCTGGCAGAAACTGAAATTCAGGCTTTGACCACTGCTTTCCTCAAAGGCTTGCTGAACCCCATTCTCCAAGAATCTGTAAACTATGTAAACGCACCGGGAATTGCTAAAAACCGCAACCTGAATGTGAAAGAAAGCAAGTCCCATAAAGCTGGCTACTTCACTACTGCTATTACTGCGAAGATTACTACTGATAAAGGTCAACATAAATTGGTTGGCACCTTGTTCGACGGCAAAGAACCCAAAATTGTGGAGATTGACCAATACAGAGTGGACTTCAAACCGGAAGGCTACCTGCTTCTTGCTCCTCACGCTAACAAACCCAATATGATTGGTCAAATGGCAACCATCCTTGGTAATGCAGGCATTAACATCAATGGCATGCAGGTTGGCAGAACTACAAAGGACGATACCAACATTATGGCTATTGCTGTTGGCAACGACATTCCCAATGATATTATGCTCCAGCTCCGCGGTGTAGACGGCATCTTTGACGTGAAGCTGATTAACTGCGAAGGGTAAAAGAAAGGTTTTGGCTTATGACTAATTCATTATTAAAATTGGCTGAAAAAGAAGCTACAGATTTTACAACTGAGCAAAAAATAAAATTGATGCAATTTGCAATGGCAGATGAAGATTTTATTGAACGCTGTAATGTTGTTCAAAGTGAATTAGATAGTATTGATGATATGTTACAATAAAAAACGCGGCTCGAAAGAGTCGCGTTTTTGCTTACTTAAAATATTCACTTAGATTTACTCGCCTTTATATTCAGGGTCGTATTTGGGATTTAAGAAGTTGATGAATACCCACGCTAGTATAGCACCGGAAATATTGTGCCAAGCAGAGAAGATAGCGCCGGGAACAGTTGCCATAGGCATGGAAGCGAAATGAGCTTTTGCCAAGCCAGTTGCTAAGCCGGAGTTTTGCATACCAACCTCGATGGAAAGGGCGATTGCTTTTTTCCAGCTCATGCCAGTCAAACGAGCAAGGATGAAACCGAGGAGATAGCCAAGGCAATTGTGCAATACTACTACTAAAATAATGATGCTGGAAGTTTTAAGAATGTTGTCGCGGCTGACAGCTATAACACCTGCGATAATTAAGGAAATTGCGATACCGGAAACCGCAGGTAAGTAATCTACAGCGGCGGATGCCAGCTTTGGCAAGAAGTATTTAACTGTTAAGCCCAAGCAGATGGGGATGATTACGATTTGGACAATACTCCAGAACATACCAACCGGGTCGAAGGCGATGCGTTCACCAATAAGTTTGTAGGTGATGAACGGGGTCAGGATGGGAGAAAGTACAGTAGAAACACTGGTCATGGTGACAGAAAGAGCAACGTCGCCTTTAGACATAAAGGTTATTACGTTAGAAGAGGTGCCGCCGGGACAAGTGCCAACCAAAACAACGCCAGCCGTCAAGGCAGGGTCAAGGTTGAAGGCAGTGGCTATAACATAAGCCAAACCTGGCATGATAAGGAATTGGGCGCAGGCACCGATGAAAACGTCTAAGGGACGTTTAAGGACTAAGGCAAAATCTTTTAAATCGAGAGTAGTACCCATACCGAACATAACTATGCCAAGCAAAGTACTCAAGACAGCTACGCCACCAATCTTGCCAACAACCCAAGTGAAGTTTTGGGGCATGACCATACCAAGTACTAAGAACAATACTGCGATAAGACCAAAGTATTTTCCGATGAGTTGACAGATTTTTTTCACTACAAGGACCTCTTTTCTGATTTTTATAGGGAGCAATTGGCTCTTATATATCACTCATTATAGCCTTAATTTATAATTAAATAAAGCGATTCTGTGATTGAGGCAAAATAATCAGAATTTGTTGTGAAAAACAGTTAAATATTGTAAATAATGTACGATACAACTTGAACAAGCTTTGTTTTCAAAATTTCCTTGAAGCTCCTACTTCCCCTTAGTATAATGTAGGTATCAGAATAAATAGCGAGGTGCTAAAAATGTTTTTACCGTTCATTGCGTTTTTAGGTGGTTTGGCTTTATTCTTATATGGCATGCAGCTGATGGGCGACGGCTTGCAAAAGGCTGCTGGTGAAAAATTGCAAAAGATTTTAGAAATGATGACAGGTGTCATTGTTTTTGGTGTGCTGCTTGGAGCAGTTGTTACTGCTGTGCTGCAATCCAGTAGTGCTACCACCGTTATGACTGTTGGCCTTGTTAATGCAGGGCTACTAAATTTGAAGCAGGCCTTTGGTATTGTTATGGGTGCAAATATTGGCACAACCATGACTGCTCAATTGATTGCTTTTAAATTGACTCATTATGTGCCTCTGATTTTGTTCATCGGTTTTATGATGAATATTCTTTCCAAACGCACTCGCGGCAAGTTTTTAGGACAGGTTCTCCTTGGCTTTGGCGTGTTGATGATTGGTATGGAATTTATGAGTAACGCGGTTATGCCCCTGCGTGAATATCCCGGTTTCGTAGAATTCATCCAGATATTTGCCAAGTATCCCTTGCTAGGCGTTGGCGTTGGTATCGTGATGACAATTTTGATTCAGTCCAGTAGTGCTACTATTGGTATTTTGATTGCTATGGCTACCCAAGGGTTGATTTCCTTGGAAGGCGCCATTCCTGTTTTGCTGGGCGACAACATTGGTACCTGCATTACCGCAGTGCTGGCAACCTTGCGCTCTAATACTACGGCTAAACGTGTTGCGCTGTCCCATGTTATGTTTAATTTAATTGGAAGTATTATTTTCTTAACCTTTATGCCCTGGTTTATGAAGCTGGTTTTGACGGTTTCTCCTGCTAATGACATTGCTCGTCAAATTGCTAATGCTCATACTGCTTTTAACGTTATCAATACTATGCTCTTTATTCCCTTTGCCAGTCCGTTTATCAGATTGGTGGAACGTTTGCTTCCTGATAAAGGCGAGGTTATTTCGCGACGTCCTGTTTATTTGGACGAGAAGATGCTCAAAACTCCTTCCATTGCTATGAGCTTGGCGGTGAAGGAAGTTGTGCGTATGGGAACCTTGGCGCGGAAGAATGTGTGCTTGGGAATGGAAGCCATCAATGAGTTTGATGAGGATAAGGTGCAGTACGTTCTTGACCACGAGCCGGTTATTGACTCTTTGGAAAAAGATATTACCAATTATTTGACGGAGATGAGCCAGGTGCCCATGGGTACGGAGCTATCCGAAAGACATACAGGGCTGCTGCACGCTTGTAATGATATTGAACGTATTGGTGACCACGGTAAAACCTTGGCTAAGAGAGCGCGCCGTATTTTTGAGGACGAAGTTGATTTTTCTCCGGAAGCTAAGGAAGAATTGTTAGTGCTGAGCCAAAAGGTTTTGGATGCCAGTGGACGTGCATTGGAAGCCTTGGAGAAAAATGATAAGGAAATTGCTGCAGAGGCAGTGGAGTTATGCAGGGAAGTTAAGCGCTTCCAAAAAGAAATTCGTAAAAATCATATTACACGTTTAAATGAAAGACGTTGCGACCCGGTGGCAGGCTTTATTATGCTGGAGCTTCTAATCAATATGAAGCGTGTGGCTGACCATTCTAAAAACATTAGCCAGCTGGTGCAGGGTACTTTCTGAAATTATGGTGAAGTGCTTGTAATCGTCAGTTTAAATGTTATACTGAACTTAGGAGAGTTGTATCCAACTATTGTTGGAAGCAGCTCTCTTTTTATTTTAAGGAAGTGACGATTATGGAATTTATCAGACGACATAAAAAGTTTTGGGCAGTGGCAGCCATTGCTACAACAGTAATTATGATTTTATTTACATTCTTTGGCGGCGCTGAAGAGGAAGAAGTGGGGATGTACGGTAAGGTGGAAAGCAAAAGGGTATATCTTTCCTTTAATATGGAGTTCCCCATTAAGGAAATGTTTGTCCAGGAAGGGGACTTTGTTCATAAGGGAGACGTGCTGGGTACTTTAAGCATGGAAGAAATGAGTGCTCAAGTTGCTGCGGAAAAGAAGCTTATTAGCAGCTACGAGGCAGAGCTAAAGGATAACAACGTGGATAGCGACGAGAAGAAGCTTGCTTATAGTAGGTTAAATGGTTTGAGGGCAGATATGCTTTTAAAGGAAAAGTTTTTGCGTCAGGCAAGAATAGTTGCTCCCGTTGATGGTACTGTTAGTCAACGCCTACAAAACCCTGGAGATATGGCTGTGGCAATGAAGCCCGTCTATTATTTGGAAATGCCCAATAGTAAATGGGTGCGTGCTTTCGCCAGTGAAGCTTATGCCAAACGGATTACCAAGGGCATGCCTGTAACCATTGTGGCAGAGATAATGCCGGAAACGACAGTGGAAGGTAGAGTGTACTACGTTTCCACAGTGGCAGAAGCTTTGCCGGAAGACATTGCTAAGCTTAGCGGTGTGCAGAGTGGCTATGAGGTTAGGGTAGCGGTAAAGGATAAGGAAAATGTTTTGAAGACAGGGAGTACAGTTGAAGTGGTTATAAAATAGAAGAAGGAGGAAAGCTTATGTTGTATTTGTACGATAGTAGGAAGAAAATAGCTTGCGTGGTGGGGGCTTTAGTCCTTGCCTGTACTGCAGGCTATTATTTTTTTCAGAAGCAGGAAGACCAACTGGTTTTGTACGGCAATGTGGATGTTAGGCAGGTGTCCTTGGCTTTCAACTCTAGCGAGCGGATTGAAAGGATGCTGGTAGAAGAAGGAGACCGGGTGGATAAGAATGACTTGTTGGCAATCTTGGAGAGCAGACCTTTGGAGTTAAGTATTGCTAAAAGCGAAGCTGCCATTGAAAAGCAGGAGGCAGTAGTGCTGCGGCTAAAGAATGGTTCACGTCCGGAAGAGATAGAGCAGAATGCAGCTAAGCTGCGTGGCGCCGAAGCGGATTATGAGAATGCCCTCGTCCATAAGAATAGAATGAAGGAGCTGTATGAATCATCTGCCATCAGCAAGCAGGAGTTGGATAATGCTTGGGCAAGATACAAGGCTGCGGCGGCAAGCGTGGATAACGCCCGCGAAACCTATCGTTTAAGTGAGCTTGGCCCTCGTTATGAAGATATTGCCGAAGCAGAAGCTCATCTGAAAGGCTTGCGTGCAGACCTGCTCTTGCAAAAATACAATTTAAGTCAGACCAAGCTTTACTCTCCTGTGAACGGAGTGGTGCGTTCCCGCCTGCAAGAGATCGGTGATATGGCTTCGCCTCAGAAGCCGGTATACCTGATTGCTTTGGATGATACTAAGTGGGTGCGTGCCTACATTAGCGAGCAGCGTTTGGGAGAAGTCAAACCGGGAATGGAGGCAGAAATATTTATTGACAGCTTTCCTGATAAACCTTTGCGCGGTCAGGTGGGGTATATCTCTAACGTAGCGGAGTTCACTCCCAAAACAGTACAGACGGAAGAGTTGAGGAGTGCGCTTGTGTATGAGGTGAGGGTGAATGTAGTTGATGAAAATAATATTCTCCGAATGGGGATGCCGGCGACTTTAAAATTCCAATAAGCACTTTTAAAATTGTTATAAGCACCGTTATGCTTTGTCGCAACTTATTCGCTTGCTCGACGTACGCTTAGTACGCCATCGCTTCACGAATTGCGTTGCTTCGCGCCTTCCGGCACTTCTAACAATTTTCTATATAAAAGGTGGAGGTTGTTATGACTGGGAAAAACGTAATCATCTCTAAAAATATCTGTAAAAGCTTTATTGACAAAAGGAGCAAGAAGGAAATCGTGGCGTTGGAAAATATAAATATTGGGATTCCCCATGGCAGGCTAACCGCTCTCATCGGTCCTGATGGCGCAGGTAAGACTACTTTTATCAGAATGGTGTGCGGTTTGCTTGTTCCCTCCAGTGGCAGCCTAGAGGTTTTGGGAATGGACGTGCTTGCTGAGCCCCAAGCAGTGCAGGACAGAATCAGTTATATGCCCCAACGTTTTGGCTTGTACGAGGACTTGACGGTTATGGAAAACATGGTGCTGTACGCAGATTTACATAACGTTCCTCAAGGCGAAAGGCAGGCGCGCTTTGCCAGGCTCTTACATATGACGGGCTTGGCGCAGTTTACAGAGAGCTTGGCTGGCAAGCTTAGTGGCGGGATGAAACAGAAGCTTGGTTTGGCGTGTACCCTCGTGCGTGCGCCGGAGCTTTTGGTTTTAGATGAACCCACCGTTGGCGTTGACCCTTTAAGCCGTCGCGAGCTGTGGGAGATTTTACAACAGCTTGTCAAAGATGATGAGCTTACCGTTCTTGTCAGCACTGCCTATATGGACGAAGCAGATTTGTGCAGCAAGGTAATTATATTTAATGAAGGAAAGCTGTTGGCAGAAGATACTCCTGAAAATTTACGAGAGTATCTGCATCCTCCCAAGGAGGTTGCCTTTACAGGAGTAAGGTCGCTACCTGACAAGTTCGTAATTGAAGTACGCAACTTGGTGCGGAAGTTTGGAGACTTCGTGGCAGTTGACGATGTTTCCTTTCAAGTGCGGGAGGGTGAGATTTTTGGATTGCTTGGGCCTAACGGTGCAGGCAAGACTACAACCTTTAGAATGCTGTGCGGCTTGCTGCCTGCCAGTAGTGGTTATCTTGCTGTAGCAGGGCTGGACTTACGAACGGCGCGTACCCAGGCTCGTGCCAACATCGGTTATGTGGCGCAGAAGTTTTCCCTGTACCCTACCTTGACTGTGGACGAGAACATGAATTTTTATGGCGGTGTTTACGGTTTAGATGATGAACGTTTGCGAGAGCGGATGGCTGCCGTAAAAGAGCAGTTTGATATGGCAGAACTGAGTGACAAGGAAGCAGGGGAGCTTCCCGGTGGCTACAAGCAAAGGCTTTCTATGGCGGTAGCCCTGCTCCACGAACCGCGGATTATTTTCTTGGACGAACCTACCAGTGGTATTGACCCGGTGGCGCGAAGAAATTTTTGGAAGCAGATTACTGCTTTGGCGGCGGAAGGCAAGACGATTATCATTACCACCCATTTTATGGAAGAAGCGGAATACTGCGACAGGATTATGATTCAGGATCAGGGCAGGATGCTTGCCTTAGGAACGCCTAAAGAAATTAGGGAGCAGGCAGGAGTTGCCAGTGATGATATGAACGAAGCCTTTATTGCCATTGTAGAAAAATCTCGTGGAGAGAAGGAGGTATAGCCATGTCTGCCTTTTGGGAAAGATTACGAGCCTTGCTCGTCAAAGAGTTTAAACAGCTTTGGCGGGATGATAGCAGTCTTATGATTGGCATTGCTGTACCGATTATCCTTATTTTTCTAATGGGCTACGGAATTTCCATGGACGTGAAGCGGGTGCCTACAGCGGTGGTTATGGAAGACGCTTCGCCAACAGTGGAGGATATGCTAAGCTTCATGCAAGGCTCCGAATATTTTGAGCCCTATTATGCACCTTCCATGAAGGAAGCAGTTGCCCTGATGGATGGCAGGACAGTGGACGCTATTGTGCGAGTGCCCTCGGATTTTACGGAAAGCCTTTACCAGAAGCGTGCCAAGGTGCAGATTATTCTTTACGGTGTGGATGCTTCCAATGCCAGCATTATGAAGGGCTATCTGGAAGGAGCACTCAGCAATTGGCTGGCGCAAAACCAATACAAATTTTTAGGAAGTGGTGCTGGCCTTGGCGCTGTTACCGTAGTCAGCAGAATGTGGTTTAATGATGCCAACACCAGTGCGTGGTATTTTATTCCCGGGCTTATAGTTCTGATTATAACCATTTCCGGCGTGTTCCTGACGGCAATGGTTATGGCGAAGGAGTGGGAGCGGGGAACGTTGGAAGCTCTTTTTGTAACACCGGTTAAGGTTTTAGAAATACTACTTTCGAAAATGATTCCCTACTTTTGCGTGGCGATGGTTGGCTTTGCCTTGTGTGTTGTGGCTTCACAGCTGTTGTTTGACGTACCAATGCATGGCTCTTTCGTAGTGATTTTGCTATGCACTATGCTGTATCTTTTGGTGGCACTTGGGGTGGGGCTGATGATTTCTTCCATAACGAAGAATCAGTTTCTTGCCAGTCAGCTTGCCTTGGTTTTAAGTATGATGCCAACTATGATGCTGTCAGGATTTTTATTTGATTTGCGGAGCGTGCCCTTGGTAGTAAAAATTGTTGGTTACGCCCTGCCTCCTACCTATTATATGCAGCTGCTCAAGACTTTGTTTTTGGCAGGGAATAATTGGGAGCTCATTATCAGAAATTGTAGCATCTTAGTTTTATACGCAGTGTTCTTTATCAGTATGGCCTTTAGAGTGACAAAGAAAAGAGTTGGCTGAATATGGATGGTTTCAGAGCGTTTTTAAGAAAGTTAAAATTTATGATAAAGAAGGAGCTGCTAGCTACAATTAAGGACCCGCGTACTCGTACCATTTTATTTTTACCCGTTATTATGCAGACTATGCTTTTCGGGTACGCGGCTACCTTCAATTTGGACGAAGTGCAGTACGCCTGTCTTGACCAAAGCAGGAGCAAGTATTCCACAGAGCTTATTGCTAAGATGGAAGGCAGTGGTGTGTTCCGACGAGTACAGACCTTGAACAGTACTTCGGAAATAGCTGAAGCCATAGATTCAGATGTGGCAATGCTGGTGGTAAACATTCCTGCGGATTTTGCAGATAAGCTGGTGGCAGGGGAGCGTGCCGAGGTGCAGGTGATTACGGATGGTAGGAACTCTTCAACTTCCGGTATTGCGGCTGGCTATGTGAACAGCATTGTGGCAGATTACAATGCGAGGCGTAATGGAGGCAGGATTTTGGAAACGGAAACCATTGCCTGGTATAACCCTAACCTGATTACAAGGTGGATGTTCCTGCCCGCCCTAATACCTATGATGAGCTTGTCCCAAGTTTTGATGCTGGCAGGTCTTTCCGTAGCGAGGGAAAGGGAGCAGGGAACCTTTGACCAGCTTTTGGTTACGCCTATTGAGCCTTCCATTATCCTCATCGGTAAGGCTATATCACCCATTCTCATCGGTTTGATACAGGCGACCTTCGCTTTAATTATTATGTGCGTCTGGTTTGAGATTAAAGTTGTGGGCTCCCTTTTTACTCTGTACTTGGTGCTGTTGGTATTTTTATTAAGCTGCGTAGGGATCGGCTTGTCTATTTCCGCAGTGTCTGCCAATATGCAGCAGGTGATGGTGTACTGTTTTATGGCGATGATGCCCCTGTCCCTGCTTTCCGGCGTAACAACTCCCGTACGCAATATGCCCCAGGTTTTACAGTACTTTACCTTGGCGAATCCTTTACGCTTTGCTACAGAAGCAGTGCGCAGAATATTTTTGGAAGGCAGCAGCTTGGCAACAGTGGCTTACGCCTTGGTACCCATGCTGTTAATTGCAGGGATTACCTTGCCGGTGGCAGGCTGGTTTTTCAGAAACAAATTATAATGAAGCAAACTTTGGCAAAACAAAAGAGGCTACCTCGCGAGAGATAGCCTCTAAATTTTTATGCTCTGTAAAGTTTTAGAACATTCTGCGCTTCCACAAAAGGTAAGCAGCAGCGCCGGAAACACCTAAAGCAAAAACCAGTACAATGGCAAAGCCCCAAGGGTTATTGGCAAAGGGAACGGGTACGTTCATACCCCACATACTGGAAACTAAGGTTGGTATTGCCAAAACAATCGTCATGGTTGCCAAGAACTTCATGACTAAGTTCAGGTTGTTACTGATGATGCTGGCGAATACTTCCATCATACTGTTGAGAATGTGGCTATACATTTCAACCATCTCAACCGCTTGCTTGTATTCGATGATTACGTCTTCCAGCAAATCCTCGTCTTCTTCGTAAAGCTTAATCAGATGGCGGGATTGGGTAGCGCTACGCAAACGGAGCAGCTTTTCCATAACGATATAGTTGCTGCGCAGAGAGGTGGAGAAGTAGGTTAAGGATTTTTGTAAATCCAAGAGGTTGAACAGTTCGGAGTTTTGCATGGATTGACGTAGGTGTTTTTCCAATTCGTCAGTCCTGCGGATGATGATACGAATGTATTTCAAATATAGGGTTGCAGATTTAAAAAGAATTTGGAACAAGAAACGCGTCTTTTTAAAGGTAGAAAAGAATCTGGAATTATGAGAGCTGAACTCTGCGGTGACAGCGTTTGGCTCCAGGCAGATGGTTACAAGACAATTTTCGGTGATGACGATGCCCAAGGGAAGGGTGTCGTAATCCTTATTGCTGCGCAAAAAGGGAATGTCAACCAAGACCAGAATCTGGTCGTCTTCGATTTCCATACGGGATTTTTCTTCTTCGTCAAGTGCGGCAGTGAGGAAATCCATTTGGATTTTAGTAGCCGCTGCAATTTCCTGCAGTTCTTCTTCAGAGGGCGCCACAACATCTATCCAGCAACCCTTTTCGAGTCTGTCAATTTCTAATTCGTCAAGACCGTTATCGGTGCTACGGACAATTTTATACATTGTGGTTTCCCTCCTTTCAATAAATACTCTACATTATAACTATGTTGCCAAAAATCGTTAGAAGTGCCAGAAGGCGAGGAACGGCGAAGCTTATGCAGCGAAGGCGTACTAAAGCGTACGTCGAGCAAGTAAGCGAGCTGTGACAAAGCATAATGGCGCTTATGGCGATTTCAAATATTTTCTAAAATAGCTTTAGCAAACTGGTCGCCGCAACTAGTAGGCCTTGCGCCGCAACGAATACCCTGCAATCTGGAAGCAGCTTCCTTAGCGTCCATGCCTTCTACCAATTTACTGATAGCTTGCAAATTACCGGGGCAACCACCCACAAAAGAAACATTGTGTAATTTGCCGTCAACAATTTCAAAATTTATAACTTTGGAACAGGTTCCACTGGTTGCAAAAGAAATCATGATAATCTCCTTGAAGAAAGATTTTTTTCACGTTGAATAAAATAAAATTCGACATAAATTGATAAAATCCTCTTGATTGTTGCGATTTTAACAAAATTTTACAGCTTATACTAATCCTTTTCTATTTTGCTAAACGCTACTTTTCTTTATAGATGAAAATTGCTATAATAGCATTAGTTTATTACCGTAGCCTTTAGTAGTAGGGTAGTATTGTAGTACGGTAGAATTTAAAATCATGTGTGCAGCATGGAAGAAAGGTAGTGTATTCATGTCTATTCAATTAATTATCGTGTGTATGTACATCGCAATGCTCTTTGGCATAAGCTTTTGGGTAAAGAACAGAGCCTCTAAAGGTTCTACTGCATACCTCCTGGCAGGACGTAAGCTTGGCAGCGCTTTGATTGCTGTTAACATTACGGGCTTGGCAGTTGGCGCAGCTTCTACTGTTGGCGTGGCCGAAAGAGCTTTTTCTATTGGCATGGCTGCAGGCTGGTACAATGCGGCTTGGGCTGCCGGCGCTGTAATTATGGGTCTCTTCGCAGCAGGTAGACTGCGTGCCATGAAGGTTTCTACTATTCCGGAATTCTTTGAAAAATATTATGATACCAAGGGCCGCGTTATCAGTGCTGTTGGCTTGGTTATCATTATGTGCGTAATCACTGCTCTGCAATATTTGGCAGGCGGCGCGATTCTTTCCAGCTTGCTTCCGGAAGTATTCAGCTTCCAAGGTGGTATGCTTATGAGTGCGGTTGTGTTCATTGGCATTACTTTGATTGGCGGCTTGTGGTCCAGTGGCTTGTCTAACATTATTAGCGTTGCTTTGATTTATCTTGGCGTTGTGTATTCCTGCATTAGCGCAGTAAACAATGTTGGTGGTTGGGATGAGCTGGTGGCAAAGCTTCCTAATGCAGATGTAATGGTTGACCCGTTGGCAGGCATTCCCCTGGTTGTAATTATCAGCTGGTTCGTTGTTATGATTACCCAAGCTATTACCGCTCAAGGTCCTGTGCAAATCGCTTGTGGCGCTAGCAGTGTTAAATCTGCGCGTAATGGCTTCCTGCTGGGCGGCCTTTTGATTTTCCCCGTAGGCTTCCTGTGCGCAGTTCTTGGTTTGGTAGCTAAGGTTATGTTCCCGGAAATTCCTGTGGAAAAGGCTGCGATGGCAATGCCCAAGGTTGTTATGAGCTTGAATCCCATTGCCTCCGGTGCTACTTTGGCAGCGCTGTGGGCAGCAGACGTGTCCACTGCTTGCACCATCCTTTTGGGTGCAGGTACCCTGTTCTCTCAAGATATTTACAAACGCTTCATTAACCCCGGTGTAAGCGATGAAAAATTTGTTACCATTAACCGTATCACTATTTTTGTAATTGGTCTTATTACCCTGTGGTTTGCCTTCAATGCGGCAGGTATTTTGAAAACTATGATTGCAGGTCTTTCCATGACCACTGCCTTGACCTGTATCTTTTTCTTCACTGTATTTGCTCCCGGTATTTGCCGTCGCAGCAGTGCTTTTTGGACTACTCTGGTTGGTATCGCAGGTATTGTTCTGTGGTACATGCCCGGTGATGTTTTAGGTTGCATTAAACCCATTTTTAAAGAAGTTGTTTATTTTGAATGGGTTATCTGCATCATTACCTTCCTTTTGATTCCCTTGTTTGACAAGACTAAGATTAAGGAAGTGGAAATGGTAGAAGAGGATTGATTTAGATGTTGGAAAAAAGTCCCTTTAGTAGTATTGATATTGGTCGCGCTGCCCTGCGCCTTGCGTTAACTGCCACTCGTGCGGAAGAACAGCAGGTGAAGGAATTGCTTAGCCATCAGGGAATTCGTGCGGCGGCTGTAGATTTTGGCGGAGATTTCATTCCTTCCGTAGTAAAGATTATGGAGCGTGCCGTTGTAGCAGCCCAACGCCAAGGCTTGGTTAGCGAAACCCACGTGGGGGCAGGCGCAGTTGCCGGAGCTACTCACGCAGCTTTGGAGCAAGTGAAAAGTAAAGCTGTAGGCTTTAACGTTGGCGGCAAGATTGGTATTGCCCGTTGTGGTGAGCATGTTTGTGTGGCTATCTTTATGGGCGTAGGGGTGCTGAACCTAAATGAAATGTGTGTAGGTTTGGCGCACCGCTCCGTACCCAAGGGTGAATGAGCTGGAATATAAGGGAGAAGCTATGAACATTATTGATATTATTGGACCGGTGATGATTGGCCCTTCCAGTTCCCATACGGCAGGAGCAGTACGCTTGGGCCTTTTAGCAGCCGGAATTTTAGGTTCCGCTCCCGTGCGGGCAGAGATTCATTTGCACGGCTCCTTCGCAGAAACTCATAAGGGACATGGTACTGATATGGCACTTTTGGCAGGATTGATGGGCTGGCTGCCTGATGATGCGCGTATTCCTGAAGCAGATAGGTACGCGGCAGAAGCCGGTTTGGAATACAGCTTTGCCAAGGTGGATTTGGGAAGCCTTACTCATCCCAATACGGCGCTTTTTAAATTGACAGCGGCAGACGGTAGCCGTTGTGAAATTATTGGAGCTTCTGTGGGTGGCGGGCAGGTACTTGTAAATAGTATTGATGGCTTTCCTGTGGAATTGACCGGTAAGCTGCCTGCCATCTTAACTGTACACGAAGATAAACGTGGCATCATTGCCTTGGTTACAAGTACTCTTGCCAACGCAGGGGTAAACGTAGCGACCATGAGGGTGTTCCGCAGTAATAAGGGTGGTCTTGCATCCATGGTTATTGAATGTGATGAAGCAGTACCCCAGGGCATTATCAATTTGATTGCTGCTCTACAGCAGATTCATTCCGTGCGCTTTATTGCCAGCGTTGCGTGAGGTTAGGTTATGAAAAAGGATAAGCTTTCTTTAAATGGATGGATTGCCGAAGCGGAAGCTCAGGGTAAATCCATGCAGGAATTTTTATTAGAATATAATTCCAAGGAGCTGGAATGTTCCGAGGAAGAGCTGCTTAGTAAAATGGAAGCTATGCTAGTGGTTATAGAAGACTCCATTAAATTTGGCTTGACGGGCGTGCGCTCTCACAGTGGTTTAACAGGTGGGGATGCTAAGCGTTTACTGGAAGCTTCTGAGCAAAAGCAGTTCAATAATATTTTAGGTGATAAGGCGAAGGATGCTATGGTGTATGCTATGGCAGTTTCCGAAGCCAACGCTGCCATGGGTAGAATTGTGGCGGCGCCTACTGCGGGAGCAAGTGGTGTTTTGCCCGGTGTGTTCTTCGCTCTGAAAAAACATTATGGTTTATCAAGCAAGGTTTTGGCAGAAGGACTTGTTGTTGCCGGAGGAATTGGTCTTGTTATTGCGGACAGAGCTTCCTTAGCCGGAGCAACAGGTGGCTGTCAGGCTGAATGTGGCAGCGCTGCAGCAATGGCTGCCGGAGCCGCAGTGTCAATGTTGGGCGGCACTCCTGCTCAGGTAGGGCACGCAGTATCCATCGTTTTTAAAAATGTTTTGGGTCTTGTGTGCGACCCGGTTGCCGGCTTGGTGGAAGTTCCCTGTATAAAACGTAATGGAGCTTGTGCCTTGCAGGCGTTGGCAGCGGCAGAGCTTGCCCTTGCCGGAATCAGCAGCTTCATTCCGGCGGATGAAGCTATTGATGCCATGAAGAGCGTAGGCGATTTGCTTCCCTGTGCCTTGAAGGAAACTGCGGGCGGAGGTATGGCAAGTAGCCCCACTGCTTTAGCCTGGGCTAAAAAATATTTTGCAAAAGAGTAAAAGGAGAAATAATTATGCAAGTAATTTCTACAGATAAAGCCCCCCAAGCCTTGGGACCTTATTCCCAAGCAATCGTTGCAGGTAACACTGTGTACTGCTCCGGACAAATCGCTATTAATCCGGCAACTGGTGAACTGGTTTTAGAAAATATTGAAGCAGAAGCTGAACGCGTTATGCAAAACATTGGCGCAGTTTTGGAAGCAGCAGGCTGCACCTATGCTAATGTTGTTAAAACCACTATCTTCGCAACTGATATCAATGACTTTGCTGCTGTTAATGGTGTGTATGGCAAATATTTCCAAGTAAATCCGCCTGCTCGCTCCTTTGTGCAGGTAGCAGCTTTGCCCAAAGGCGTACACGTTGAGATTGAAGTTATTGCTGTGAAATAATTTTATAATTTTTTTGGCAAAAACTATTGACGTGCCCATTTACTTATAGTATAATAACACCTGTCGCCAAGCTATTGAGTTTGGACTTAATTTGGTGGCTGTGGTGAAGCAGTTAACACGGCGGATTGTGGCTCCGTTACGCGAGGGTTCGAATCCCTCCAGTCACCCCACCTTGTTAGCTAGCGAAAATTTTGGGGCGTAGCCAAGTCGGTAAGGCACGGGACTTTGACTCCCGCATGCGTTGGTTCGAGTCCAGCCGCCCCAGCCAAGTGATCCACTAGCTCAGTCGGTAGAGCACCTGACTTTTAATCAGGGTGTCCCGCGTTCGAGTCGCGGGTGGATCACCAAATTGAAAGTAAGCGTTCACGAATGTGAACGCTTTATTTTTTGTTTATGTGGGTTTACCCTGTTGAGCACGGAAACATGCGAAACACAGAACCACCCGCTATGCGGGTGCGCATTGATTGTTATACAAAAAATGAGTCATTCCTTTTACAATAGCAAGTGTTCAAGTCACTATTGCAAAGAAAGGAATGACTCATTATGGCTAATAAAACAAATGAATTGTCTCATACAAAATGGTTGTGTAAGTACCATATCGTATTCACTCCAAAGTATAGACGAAAAATTATCTTTAATCAATATCGCGAAAGTTTAATAGAATTTTTTAAAAGGTTATGCTCGTACAAAGGCGTGGAAATCATAGAAGGACATATGATGCCAGACCATGTTCATCTACTAGTAAGTATTCCTCCTAAAATTGCAGTATCAACATTTGTAGGATACTTAAAAGGAAAATCTGCATTGATGATGTTCGACAAGCATGCAAATTTAAAGTACAAGTTTGGGAACAGACATTTCTGGGCAGAAGGGTATTATGTCTCTACTGTAGGACTTAATGAAGCAACAATAAAGAAATACATAGAAGAACAAGAGAAACATGATATAGCATTGGATAAGTTAAGTGTACGAGAGTACGAAGACCCTTTTAAGGGTAGATAAGTAATAAAAACGCCCCTGACAGGGGCGGCAAAAGAGTAAAGTGTAGTGTGGCTTGAACAAAGAGAAAGCCAGCGTATTGAGGCGCTGGCTAGTATAAAGGGCTTATAGCCCGTCGTCAAACCACCCGTTTGTGAAGTGAACCCCAATTGTTGGACAAACAACGATTGGGGGTTATTTTTTTATGGCATTTACTTTTGAAGAAAAATTAAAAGCAGTAAAATTAGTTTGTGAGGAACGTCTATCTTTTTTAGCTGCAGGGCGTAATATTGGT
>JAFUKD010000009.1 GCA_017467905.1 Phascolarctobacterium sp. | reverse complement strand
TATGTTATAATCTTTAAACATATAAGGACACTTCTTTCTATCTCAAGATTTTTTGTGGTGATTAAATCTTGATTTTATTTTGCTGGGGTGTTCTTATATTATTTTACTACAAAAACAAAGAAGGCAGACGAATTATTAGTAAAATACTAATGTTCGTCTGCCTTTTCTGTTTTTATTCAGAGGTTTTGTCCCAGCCTCTTTACTTTTATATTTTCCAATTACTACTACGTCAAAATCGACAGGAGTACATATAACGATGCGAAACAAGATTGTACCACGAAAACGAAGCGTACATCGAGCAAGCGAATGAGCCAAAGCATAACGGTGCTTATAACTATTTTACTACAACAGCAGTGCCAGACACGCTCACCATCAACATGCCATTCTTCTCGCCCAAAACCTCGTAATCAACATCCACGGCGATAACAGCATTAGCACCCATTTTCTCTGCGCGTTTAGCCATCTCTTCCAGAGCCTTATCACGAGCTTCCTCAATTTCTCCTTCGTAAGCACCACTACGTCCACCGATTACGTCCCTAATACCGGAGAACATATCCTTGAAAATATTTACGCCGGAAACAACCTCACCAAAAACCAAACCTTTATACTCAACAATTTCCTTACCTTGAAGAGCAGCAGTGGTAGTCATTAACATAAAGTATACCTCCAAAATTTATTCTAAGTTCATATTCTATAAGGGTTGCCTTTCTTCCTGCTATTTGTTAGGCATAAAAGAACCTGCCTGTACGCACTCACCCTTGGGGACAACCACAAAATCTTGGTCAATTTGGTGAGTAACCATCTTGTGCAAAATTTTGTATTCTCCTTTTACTTCCTTAATATCTGTTCCTAAAATCTTCATAAGTGGTGCGAGATAGGTGCGGACCTCTTCCACATCATAGCAACCAGTATCGATAACATAAAAATCTTTGAAACCGTTATATAATTTGCGTAAAAAGGCTTCCGCCTCCTCTTGACCACGTTTAGCAATCAGCTTTTCTACGTCAATCTCACTATTCTTAGAAAAATCCATCCAGCTTGCAGTGTAGTAAATACCGCGCAGGTTACGCCTGTCATCACGCTTTAAGTCATCACCGGAAAGCAAAATATCCAAGCAGTCGCGAGTACGAGGCAGCACCAATTCCGCAGTCGTCGCCTTCAAACCAATGGTTCCACCGCCACAGCCAGTAGTACAAATATAAATCCTATCTACATTGGCAAAACTATCAATCATTTTTTGCACATACTCATGCAAATATTTAATATCACCGTGTAATTCATAAGGCATAAAATGTACGGGAATATCTGCATTGTGTGCGGTGAGAGCTGTCAGCAGCTCACCTCTTAAAGTTGGACAGGAAAGAATAATAGCTTTCATAACGGCCTCCGTTTGTATATAAAGTTTTGCAATATTATCTAATGAAGTTAGTAAATGTACCCATTTCTTTTTCGGGCAAACCATACTTTTCTTTGCCAAGGGCAATACTCTTCATCAAGAAAGTCATGTTGCGAGCCAAAGTACGCATTGTTTGCAAGCCCTCTTCGTCCTGCAAGGCCTCGCCCGGTTCCAAGCCATGAATACTGTTCCAATATTGGCTGGAAGCAATGGGCATACCACTAATTGCGAAAAATTTATTGAGCTCATCAAAAGTAGAAGACAATCCCCCACGCCTTGCAGCAACTACAGATGCACCAACCTTCATAGTTTTATTAAACCTTGCGCTGAAAAACAAGCGTTGTAAGAACGCAACCAAGGTCGCATTAGCAGAAGCATAATAAACAGGACTACCCACAACAATACCGTCACAAGCCTCAAACTTCGGAGCAGCTTCATTCACCAAGTCATCAAACACGCACTTTCCAATTTCAAAGCACTTACCACAGGCAATACAGCCTCTAATATTTTTGTTGCCAACATGTATCAACTCTGTTTCAACGCCTTCTTCGGTAAAAACTTTTATCATTTCATTTAAGGCAACAGCAGTATTGCCATTTGCTTTAGGGCTACCATTAATCAATAAAACCTTCATACTAGTACCTCCTGGAAATTTTATCTTAACTCTATTCAAATATTTCGCTCCAAACACGCTAACCACAAATATATTATACAACTCTTAACGCAAAATAAAAAGAAACAACTATCAGTAAATGAATATACTATCCATAACATTTCTATAAAAAATTGTCGTTACAATAGACTCGTATTCCACAACATTAATTTACTTTCTGCTACCTATAATTTTTACATTACTTTCACAAGGCTTTTAGCTCACAATGTCGAACTCTCAATATAATTGACGATGACAGGAGGTTTTAATATGAGTAGCAAAAAATTGATTGCAGCAGCATTGATCGGCGGTTTTATTTTTGGAAATGCAATGACTCCAGTTAACGCAGGAATTTTAGATAAAGTTCTTAAAGGCGGTATCGTAGGGGTTGTAGTTGACAAAACTGCACCACAAATTAATGATGCCATTAACGCCATTACAGCTAAATACGGAGTAAGCAGTACATACGCTACAAAAGTTGTTCCCATCGTTGCAGTTGGTGACGGCAGTCGTGCCGGCGCAGCACAGGTCTCCGGGCCACAAGAGTTAGTTGACCAATGCCAAGCCGCACTGCAAATTGAGCAAACCATCTTTGGTGTGCGTGCAATGGTTTTGATACCTATAGATAAGGTTGCCGTCAAAGACATCAACAGGGTACAGGGCGTAGGTGTTTCTGCGCAAATTGACATTAAACTGTAGATAAAAAAGATCGTAACAAAACTGATTTTTTAACAACAAAGGCACATTATATAGCTAAATCTCAAATAGAGATTACTATATAGCGTGCCTATTTTTGCGCTTCAAAGTTTTTATTTCAATCTCTGAAATTCGCACTACCCCCTGTTGATCACTGCTACCTTACGTTCTTCCCAATAATTGTATTGTATGGTAGTGCAATGATGATATTTTTTGTAACGTTCTTCTGCATCTTCGATGGCAGCAGCTTCTGCCAAATCTTTTAAGCAGGCTTCGTTAACTGGATAATATTTGTAAGCTTCGGCAATGAGGTCTGCTCCTTTGGAGTATTCGCCTGCTTTGGCAGCTTGCTCTGCTAAATATTTGTTGGCGTAGTAACGATAGGGATTCTTACCAAAATTATCTTTTTCTTCTTCCAACATTGCTTCTGCTTTGGCAATGGCTTTATCGGTTTCGCCAATTTCTTCCATTAATTCTAAGCTGCGATACCACACGCCGCCCTTATCCGCACTACGAAAGGGATGTTTGTAAACACGACAAATTTGATGTGCATGACCGAGATAAGTAATAGCAACAGGCGCATTGCCCATCAGCTTCCAGATTATTTCTGCAATATCTCGCAGGCATAACACCATATGCTCTGCCTCACTCAAGCCTTTTTCAGGAACATCCTGCAAATTTGGTTTGATATCTTTTACAGTCAAGAGCACAGCGATAGCTCCTTCGACATCATCCAAAACATACAACATACGACCAACAATACTGCGGCAACGCCAATCGTCATAATCTTTTATCATTCCTTCGGGTACGGGGAACTGACTATTAGCTACTTTTTTAACATAACCTTTCCATTCTTGCATATCCATAAAGAGTTACCTCCATAATTCTTTTCTATCAGTATAACAAAAATGCGCCACTTACGCGACGCATTTCTTTTTCTCATTGCATTTTTTCTTTAAGCATTGCTTGAACCATGGTGGGGTTTGCCTTGCCTTTGGATTTTTTCATGATTTGACCAACCAAGAAGCCGATGGCACGCTCTTTGCCAGCCTTGAAGTCTGCTACGGATTGGGGATTTTCTGCAAGAATTTCCTCAACCAATTTCATAATAGCTCCTTCGTCACTAACTTGCTCCAGCCCTAACTCCCTCACTAAAATCTTAGGCGACTTGTCTCCTTTGAGCATTTCAGCAAATACTTTTTTCGCCAATTTGCTAGAGAGCACACCCTCTTTAGTCAAGTTAACCAGTTCTGCCAAGTGAGCAGGGGCAACTTTAAACTCAGAAATAGTGATACCTTCGTTGTTAAGGTAAGCGGATACGTCCCCCAACAACCAGTTGGCAATACCCTTAGCATCCTTTGTAGTCTTCACCGCTTCATCAAAGTATTCCGCCATAGCCTTGTTAGAAACAATGATTGAGGCATCGTATTTTGGCAATCCAAGCTCTGCGATTAAACGAGCTTGACGCTGAGCAGGAAGCTCTGGCAATTCAGCGCGTATACGTTCCACCCAAGCGTCGTCAAGTTCCACGGGCACAAGGTCAGGCTCAGAAAAATAACGATAATCATGAGCTTCTTCCTTACTGCGCATGGAAAGAGTTTTGCCGTTGGCATCATCCCAAGTGCGAGTTTCCTGGATAACTCTTCCACCATTTTCAAGAATTTCCTTTTGTCGTTCCACTTCGTATTCAATGGCACGCACCAGCGCTCTAAAGGAGTTCAAGTTTTTAACCTCGGCACGAGTACCAAACTCTGTTGCGCCTTCGGGCATTAAGGAAATATTAGCGTCACAGCGCAAGCTTCCCTCTTGCATCTTGCAGTCACAAACATCGGTGTATTCCAAAATCGCCTTCAAGTTTTCCAAATAAGCACGCGCTTCTTCCGCACTACGCATATCCGGTTCAGAAACAATTTCAATCAGAGGTACGCCTGCACGGTTGTAATCTACTGCGGAAAAGTCAGAAGTGCTGATGTTCCCGCCACTATGCACCAGCTTGCCTGCATCTTCTTCCATATGAATACGAGTAATACCTATACGTTTTTCAACGCCATCTACATCAACGTCTATATAACCATTCAAACAGATAGGTTTATCGAATTGGGAGATTTGGTAATTCTTACTAAGGTCCGGATAAAAATAATTTTTACGATCAAACTTATTAAAATATTTTATATCGCAGTTCAAAGCCAAGCCGGCACGAATAGCAAACTCCACAACCTGCTCATTCAAAACAGGCAACGCTCCGGGCATGCCCAAACAAACGGGGCAAATGTGAGTGTTGGGCGCACCGCCAAACTCCGTAGAGCAGGAGCAAAATGCTTTGGATTTAGTTTTCAGTTCAGCGTGAACCTCAAGACCGATAACAGTAATATATTTAGTCATTATGTTTACCTCCCAGCGGTGCAAACACTTTATGATATCCAGTAGCTTGTTCAAAGGTATAAGCGGCACGCAAAATAGTTGCTTCATCCAACACCTTGCCAATAAGCTGCATACCTACAGGCAAACCATCTACAAAACCACAGGGAATGGAAATACCGGGCAAGCCCGCCATATTTACAGGAATAGTAGTCACGTCAAGCATATAGATGGACAAGGGATCCATTTTTCCATCAATAGGATAAGCAACTACGGGAGAAGTAGGGGTCAACAGCAGGTCGCACTTTTGGAAAGCTTCTTCAAAGTCACGACGGATGAGGGTGCGCACCTTCATTGCTTTATTGTAGTAAGCATCATAATAACCACTGCTTAAAACGTAAGTACCAAGCATGATGCGACGGCGCACTTCCGCTCCGAAGCCTTCAGTACGGCTCAAGGTAACCATTTCCGCCGCAGATTTCGCTTCCAGATTGCGATAACCATAACGCACACCGTCATAACGGGCAAGGTTGGCACTTGCTTCTGCAGGAGCAATGATGTAGTAGGTAATTACTGCGTATTCAGTGTGGGGCAAAGAAACTTCTACGATTGCTGCGCCCAGCTCTTCGTATTTCTTAACTGCCTTTTCAACTTCTGACTTAACCCTTGGGTCAATGCCTTCACCAAAATATTCTTTGGGCAAGCCAATGCGCAAACCCTTTACATTCTGCACCAAAGCTTTGGTAAAGTCAGGTACTTCTACATTTAAAGAGGTAGAGTCCTGTTCATCCTTACCGCAAATAGAATTAAGCACAATGGCCGCATCGGTAACATCCTTAGTAATAGGACCAATTTGATCTAAGGAAGAAGCAAAAGCCACACATCCATAACGGGAAACACGTCCATAAGTAGGTTTAATACCGACACAACCATTAAAGGAAGCTGGCTGACGAATGGAACCACCAGTATCAGAGCCTAAAGTCCAAATAGCTTCGCCAGCGGCAATTGCAGCGGCACTACCACCGGAAGAACCACCGGGAACACGCTCTAAATTCCAAGGATTGCGTGTGACACCAAAGTATGAGCTTTCCGTAGTGGAACCCATAGCAAATTCATCCATATTGGTTTTGCCTAGGAAGATGGTTTCGTCAGCACGTAGCCTCTCGATAACGTGAGCATCATAAATGGGAATAAAGTTGCCCAACATTTTGGAAGAGCAGGTAGTACGCAAGCCTTTAGTAGAAATATTGTCCTTAATACCGCCGGGGATGCCTGCCAAAACAGAAATGCTTTCGCCTTTAGCTATTTTAGCATCAACCTTAGCGGCTTGCGCCAAGGCATTTTCTTTATCCAAGGTAACATAAGCATTAACTTTGTCTTCTACTTCATCAATACGTTCATACAAGGCATTGGTAAGTTCCACAGAACTAATTTCTCTGCCCATCAATTTATCATGCAATTCGTGAGCCGTAAGTTCATATAACTTCACAGACAATCCCCCCTTACTCAATAACACGCGGTACTTTGAAACCGTCGTTATATACTTCTGGGGCATTCAGCAGTGCTTCTTCGTGAGTTACGCCCTCTTTAGCGACATCTTTACGAAGCGCATTGCTAATAGGCAGCACATAGGGAGTGGGCTCAATACCAGTAGTATCAATCTTTTGCAAGATATCTGCATAATTCAAAATCTGATTAAACTCTTCCGTAGACTTCTCCAAATCAGCTTCCGGAACAATTAAACGAGAAAGCTGAGCAATATACTTAACGTCTTGGGCAGTAACTTTCATTTTTCACCCTCCTAATGGCTCTATAAACCTATAATTATAATCCAATCAAATATCGTTCCGAACAATAAATTCTTTTACATGATATTGTTCGGTAGATTGCATGCTGTTTTTTCGTAGTTATTATATTCCTCTGTATCTTTATATGTCAATATAGACACAAATTTTTCATAATATTTAAGATTGGCTGAAATTTGAATAGTTACTTCATCCTACGATTAATGTTCGTAGAGGTATGTATGATACTCTTAAAATAAAAGATGCGCCGCTTACGCGACGCATCTTTTGTTTTACATTATTGCATTTTTTCTTTGAGCATTTTTTGAACCATGCCGGGGTTTGCCTTGCCTTTGGATTTTTTCATGATTTGACCAACAAGGAAGCCGATAGCACGATCTTTACCAGCTTTGAAGTCTGCAACGGATTGGGGATTTTCTGCAATGGTTTCTTCAACCAATTTCATAATCGCACCTTCGTCACTTACTTGTTCCAAGCCCAATTCTTTTACAAGAGCGCCCGGAGCTTTGTCTTCTTTAAGCATTTCGGTAAATACTTTTTTAGCCAGCTTACTGGAGAGCACGCCGTCTTTAGTCAAGTTAACCAGCTCTGCCAAGTGAGCAGGGGTTACTTTGAATTCAGAAATAGTGATGCCTTCGTTGTTAAGGTAAGCGGATACGTCACCTAACAACCAGTTGGAAACGCCTTTAGCATCTTTTGCAGTTTTAACTGCTTCGTCAAAGTATTCAGCCATAGCTTTGGTGGATACGATGATAGAAGCGTCGTATTTGGGCAAGCCGTGTTGTTCCATCAAACGAGCTTGACGTTGAGCCGGAAGTTCGGGCAGTTCAGCACGCACGCGTTCAATCCAAGCATCGTCAATGATTACGGGAACAAGGTCAGCATCCGGGAAGTAACGATAGTCTTCTGCGGTTTCTTTGTTACGCATGGACAGGGTTACACCATTAGCATCGTCCCAGGTACGAGTTTCTTGAATCAGGCGGCCACCTTCTGCAAGAACTTCTTTTTGACGTTCAACTTCGTATTCGATAGCGCGAACCAAAGCACGGAAGGAGTTAAGGTTTTTGATTTCAACACGAGTGCCGAATTCAGTTGCACCTTCAGGCATAATGGATACGTTAGCATCGCAACGGAGACTGCCTTCTTGCATTTTGCAGTCGCAAACGTCAGTGTATTCAAGAATTGCTTTCAGATTTTCCATATAAGCGCGAGCTTCTTCAGCACTACGCATATCAGGTTCAGAAACAATTTCAATCAGAGCTACGCCAGCGCGGTTGTAGTCAACTGCGGAGAAGTCAGAAGTACTGATGGTTGCACCACTGTGAACCAGTTTACCAGCGTCTTGTTCCATATGAATACGGGTTACACCAATACGTTTTTCTTCGCCGTCAACATTGATGTCGATGTGACCAGCCAAGCAGATGGGTTTATCCAATTGGGAGATTTGGTAGTTGGTGCACAAATCAGGATAGAAATAGCTTTTACGGTCGAATTTATTGTATTTTTGAATTTCGCAGTTTACTGCCAAGCCAGCGCGAATTGCAAATTCAACAACTTGTTTGTTCAGTACAGGCAAAGTGCCGGGCAAGCCAAGGCAGCCGGGGCAAACGTGGGTGTTAGGTACATTGGTGAATTCTGCAGAGCAGGTGCAGAATGCTTTAGATTCGGTTTTCAGCTCAGCGTGAACTTCCAAGCCGATAACGGTAGTGTATTTAGTCATTATTTGTTACCTCCTAACGGTGCCATTGCTTTATGGAAGTCAGTAGCTTGTTCAAAGGTATAAGCTGCTTTCAAAATAGTTGCTTCATCAAGCACTTTACCAATCAATTGCATACCAACGGGCATACCATCAACCATACCACAGGGAACAGTGATGGCAGGCAAGCCAGCCAAGTTAGCAGTAACGGTGGTGAAGTCCAATTCATATTTAGCGAAAGCATCCATTTCAGTATTGTAAGCTTCTGCCAGAACGGGAGTGGTCGGAGTCAAGAGTACGTCGCATTGTTTGAAAGCTTCTTCAAAGTCGTTGCGAATCAAGGTGCGAACCTTCATAGCTCTTACATAGTAGTTTTCATAGTAGCCTTTGCTCAATACATGGGTACCAAACAGCAAGCGCAGTTTAACTTCTTCGCCAAAGCCTTCGTTTCTGCTGCGAGCAGTCATATCAGAAGCGCTTTGAGCTTCCATATTGCGATAACCATAGCGTACACCGTCATAGCGAGCAAAGTTTGCACCAGCTTCGCCATTAGCGATTACATAGAAAGTTCTTACTGCATATTGGGTATGGGGCAGGGAAACCTCAACGATTTCAGCGCCCAACTCTTTGTATTGTTCAATAGCCTTTTCAACTTCAGCTTTAATTTTTGCGTCAACATTTTCACCAAAATATTCTTTGGGAACACCAATGCGCAAGCCCTTAACGTCTGCAACCAAAGCTTGGGTGAAGTCAGGAGTTTCTACTGCCCAGGAAGTGGAATCTCTATCATCTTTACCGCAGATAGCATTGAGTACGGTAGCAGCGTCAGTAACGTCTTTGGTTACAGCACCGATTTGGTCCATGGAAGAAGCATACGCTGCTAAACCTAAACGGGAAACACGACCATAAGTCGGTTTAATGCCAACGCAACCAGCATAAGCAGCAGGTTGACGAAGATCACCGCTGGTATCGGATGCCAAAGCCCAAATAGCTTCGCCAGCAGCAACAGCAGCAGCAGTAGCACAGCCGCCGGTAACGCAGTCCAAATTCCAAGGGTTGTGAGCAGCGCCAAAGAAGGAGTTGTCAGTGGTGTTGCCAATGGAGAATTCTGCCATGTTAGCCTTGCCAAGGAATACAGCGTCTTCTTTACGCAGGTTTTCAGTAGCGTGAGCATCGAAGATAGCGCTTACGCCATCAAGCATTTTGGATGCGCAAGAGGTTACTTGACCAGCAATGTTGATGTTGTCTTTGAAAACAACGGGAATGCCAGCCAAAGGAGCGATAGCTTCGCCAGCAGCAATTTTAGCATCAACCTTTTCAGCTTGAGCCAAAGCTTCTTCTTTGCTCATAGAGATATAAGCATTAGCTTGTTCTTCAACTTCGTCAATGCGAGCATAAACGCTGTTAACAAGTTCAACAGCAGTGATTTCTTTATTTACGAGTTTTTCATGCAGCTCATGTGCGGTATATTTAAACAAATCCACAGTAGTTCCTCCTTTATATTACTCCATAACGCGCGGAACTTTGAAGCCGCCATTGTGTACAGCAGGAGCATCTTTCAATGCAACTTCTTGGGATACACCTTCCAAAGCAACGTCTTCGCGGAAAGCGTTGTAGATGGGGAGAATGTAAACAGTAGGTTCTACGTTTTCGGTATCGAGTTTTTGCAGCTCATCAGCGTAGTCAAAAACTTTGTTGTAATGTTCCAAGTAAGCGTCCATTTCAGCTTCAGGAATAATTACCTTAGTAAGATCAGCAATGCGTTTAGCAATATCAGCTGTTACTTTCATTTTTTCACCTTCCTAAATATATAAATTCAAGTGTAGACGATAATCCGATTTATTATATCACGAAACATTCAAAGTTGTGAACATTTTTTTCACAAGCACCTTCCAGAAATCTAATGCTAGCTCTCAAAGCAAAACACTCACTTCCGTTTTGCCCTGCTCCCTTGAAATTCAAAATACTTTCTTCCATATTATAAGGCTTCTTTCCAAAACGAAAGGCTCCTAAAAATTTTATGTAATTAATAATAATTATTATTGACAAGTTTTTTAGCCTATGCTATTATGTAATCAGTCAAGGAAACCTCACAAATTTGAGGTTAATGTAAAAAGAAAAGCTAATATCAAAATTATAATTACGGAGGAAATTATTATGAAAAAATTTGTATGCCAAGTTTGCGGTTATGTTTATGAAGGTGAAGCAGCTCCGGCTTTCTGCCCCCAATGCAAGGTTCCCGCTTCCAAATTCACTGAAATGAAAGAAGAAATGGAATGGGCAGCTGAACACATCGTTGGTATCGCAGCTGACGCTCCGGAAGATATTAAAATGGATTTGCGTGCTAACTTCAACGGCGAATGCTCCGAAGTTGGTATGTATTTGGCAATGAGCCGCGTAGCTTTCCGTGAAGGCTATCCTGAAATCGGTCTCTACTGGGAAAAAGCAGCTTATGAAGAAGCTGAACACGCTGCTAAATTTGCAGAACTGTTGGGCGAAGTTGTTACCCCTTCTACCAAGAAAAACCTTGAAATGCGTGTAGAAGCTGAAAACGGCGCAACCGCTGGTAAAGTTGACGTTGCTGATCGTGCAAGAGCACTTGGCTTGAACGCAATCGCTGATACCGTTTATGAAATGGCAAAAGACGAAGCACGTCATGGCAAAGCTTTCGAAGGCTTGCTGAAACGCTACTTCAAATAAGAAATAAATAGTTTGCAACCTAAATCCCCATCGCATAAGTGGTGGGGATTTCTTCATTAACGTAAGCCTGTCATTTAATATTTCCTACATTAAATATTGTAAGTAAAAAATCCGCTAATCATTTAAATGAAATTTTACAAAAATTTTCACTTGCCTTTTCATTTCTGGAAATGTGTGGTAATATTATTGTAAATATGTGTCGCATTTGAAAACTGGTTACTTTTTTGTACGAAGGCATTCTTTTTGATGTGGCTTTTGGTACAAATTTAGCATCTTAGGTGATGCGATATATAATAATTACCGGTGCTGTAACCGGAAAATTTTTAAGGAGGTTTTTAGTAATGGCTAAAAAACTTAGTTTAGTGGTAATGATGCTCATGGTAGCAGCTACCATGCTGTTGGCTGGTTGCGGCGGCGGCGAGAAAAAAGCTGAAAAGAAAGCTGATGCACCGAAAGACGGCAAAAAAATCGTTGTTTACACCTCTATGAAAGAAGTTCTCATCAAAGGTATCGTTGATGGCTTCAAAAAAGCTAACCCTGGCATTGAAGTTGACTATCAATCCGCAGGCGCTGGCAAACTGATGGCTAAAATCGCTGCTGAACGTCAAAGCGGCAAAATTTTGGCAGACGTTATCTGGACCTCTGAAGTACCTGACTTCTACAAAATGAAAAAAGAAGGCATCTTGGCTACCTACAAGAGCCCTGTTATGAAAGAAGTTCTCAATCCGTTTGATGACTATGATGGATCCTTCGCTGCAGCTCGTCTCGGCACTTTGGGCATCATCATCAACACCGATAAAATTAAAGAAGCTCCGACCCAATGGTCTGACCTCATGAAACCGGAATTCAAAAACGGCTTTGCTGTAGCTAACCCGGCTCTCTCCGGTACCGCTTACATGTCCATCGCTTTGTTGACCAAACAATTTGGTCCTGAATACTTCGTTGACCTGAAATCTAACGGCGCTCGCGTTGGTAAAGGTTCCGGTCAAGTTATCGACGACACTGCTTCCGGCGAATTGGCTGCTTGCCTCGGCGTTGACTACATCACCAACGCTAAAATCGCTAAAGGCGCTCACTTGAAAGTTTGCTATCCGCCCGAACTGCTCATGGTTCCCTCCCCGGTAGCTATTTTCAAAGACACCCAACAACTTGACGCAGCTCAAAAATTTGTTGACTACCTGCTCGGCGCTGAAGCTCAACAAATGGTTGCTAACCAAGGTACCATCCCCGTTCGTGAAGACGTAAAAATCGACCCGAAATTTGGTCTGCCTTCTCCGAAAGAAGCTCTCGAAAAAGGTATCAAAGTTAACTACCACGATATCATCGACAGCAAAGAAAAGATCGTTAAAGACTTCACTGAATTGATGCAAGTTAAAAAATAATCTGTTATTGTAATACTGCTATAACAGTAGTTAACTCTATGTGTTAACCCAATGGCAGAACGGAATACCGTTCTGCCATTTTTGCAATTTTATATTTACACCGTAAACTTCTGCATTACGCAAAATTTTCGGGAGGTTATTTTATTTATGGAAAACATTATCAAGGTTGAAGGCGTATCTAAAAGCTACGCTAAACACCAAGTTCACCAGAACTTGAGCCTGGACATCATCAGAGGCGAATGCTTTACCCTGCTCGGTCCCTCCGGCTGCGGTAAAACCGTTCTCATCCGTATGATTGCAGGTCACGAAGTTCCTGATGAAGGCAAAATCAGCATCGATAATACCGTTGTTACCGACAGTGCTACCGGCGAATACATCCCGCCTGAACGCCGCGGTCTGGGCATCGTGTTCCAAGATTATGCTGTTTGGCCTCACATGACTGTATTTGAAAACATCGCTTATCCTTTGAAAATGGAAAAGCGCCCTAAGGCTGAAATCGACGAGCTGGTTATGAGAATGATCGACATCGTTGGTATGAAAGGCTTAGACAAACGTTTGCCCTCCGAACTTTCCGGTGGTCAACAACAACGTGTTGCTCTGGCACGTGCTTTGGTAGCTGACCCCTCTGTTATGCTGCTTGACGAACCTCTGTCCAACTTGGACGCCAACCTGCGTGAAGAAATGCGCTTTGAAATCAAAGGCTTGCAAGAAAAATTTGGCATTACCGTTCTTTATGTAACCCATGACCAAGAAGTTGCTCTTGCTCTTTCTGACCGCATCGCAATCATGGATACCAATGGTGCTATCCGCCAAATTGGTACTCCCTACGAAATCTTTGAACAACCGGCAGACTTGTTCGTGTTCAAATTCATGGGCATCGCTAACTTCCTTCACGTTACCGAAAAAGCAGGCAAGTTCTGCGTTGGTACCGGCGACCAAGAGGTTCCTTGGAATGCTCCCACCGGCAGCGCTGCTAGCTGGGTAGCTGGCTTCCGTCCGTCTGACGTTACCATCAGCCGCGAAGCTAAAGGTCTCAAAGGCAAGATTCGTCGCGCTAACTTCTTAGGCGCAACCATGGACTACATGGTTGAAATCGACGGCGAAACCCTGCGTACTGAACTGGAAACCCATCATGCCATCAACAGCAATTTAATGTTTGAAGAAGGCGAAGAATGTTACATCACCTTCAAGGCATTACACTGGTTCGACGCTAAACAACTTGAGGAGGTGGCTGAATAATGGCAAAAAACACCATCAAAAAAGATAGCGGTTTTGGCGTTGCTCAACTTATCCTCTTGATCTCCATCGCTATTTTGGTTATTTTCGTAGCATGGCCCGTACTGTTGATTTTGTTCAACGCGTTCTTCGTAGAAGGCAAATTCAACAGCTTCGACTTCTACAATGTTCTTACAGAACCTGAAACCTTCCAAGCTTTGAAAAACTCCTTCGTAATCGCTTGCATGACCACCGTTGGTTCTGTAATCGTAGGTACCTTCTTCGCTTGGCTGGTAACCCGTACTGACTTACCGTACAAAACCTTTATGAAGAGCTTGTTCCTTGTACCCTTTATGCTGCCCTCCTTCATCGGCGCATTGGCTTGGAAAATGCTGCTCTCTCCTCACTCCGGCTACATTAACAAAATGTGGATGGAAATGTTCAACACTACCGAGCCGCTGTTTAACATCTACAGCTATGCCGGTATCGCACTTGTTGAAGTTATGTACCTGTTCCCCTTCGTATTCATTCAAGTATGCGGCGCGTTGGAACGTATGGACCCCACCTTGGAAGAATCTGCTCGTATTTCTGGCGCAGGCCTCTTGACCATTACCCGCAAGATTACCATTCCCCTGGTACTTCCTTCCATTATGTCCGGTGCACTGCTCATCATGTTGTACTCCATGGCGCACTTTGGTACCGTAGCAGTTTTGGGTATTGAACAAGGTATTTACAATATCCCAACTCTTATCTACGAAAAAATTCACCAATCTGCGGGTAGCTTCGCATCCATCCGTACCGGTACCGTATTGGCAACCGTATTGATTGCTTCCGCAGCTCTCATCATCTGGACTCAACAAAAAATTCTCAGCAGAGGTCACTACCAAATTATCGGTGGCAAGAGCTTCCGTCCTATGGAACTCAAGCTCCGCGGTTTGCGTTACCCCTTGTTGTTCTTCTGCTTGGCTTACATTGGCTTCACCATCGTATTGCCGACCGTAGTAATCTTCCTCGTTGGCGGTGTTCAAACCTATGGCTTGTCCATTACCGACCCTGCTAACCTGTCCTTGGATAACTACAAATACATTCTGTTTGAATATGATGTTACCCGCGACGCTATCTTCAACAGCGTTACCTTGGGCTTGGCAGCAGCATTCATCACTATGTTTGCAGGCGTAATGATTTCCTACGTTATCGTTAAGATGAAGGTTAGAGGCAAAGGCATCCTGGAATTCTTGGGTATGCTTCCCTTCTCCGTACCGGGTTCCGTTATCGCGCTGGGCGTAATCCTCGCTTGGAGCGGTGCGTATGGTATCAACATCTATAACACCGTATGGATTATCCTTGTTTCCTACATCGCTCGTTACATGGCATTCTCCTTGAAAGCTAACTCCGCAGCGTTGGAACAAGTACACGACTCCTTGATGGAAGCTTCCCGCTCCTGCGGCGCTTCTATGTGGCAATCCTTGAAAGACATCGTTATCCCGCTGGTAAAACCGGGTATGATTTCCGCTTTCTTCCTTATCTTCTTGCCTGCTCTCCGCGAATTGACAGTTTCCATTATGCTGTATGCTCCTACCACTCGTACCATCGGTGTAGCAATCTACACCCTGAACGAAGACGGTGAAACTGTTATGTCTACTGCACTTGCAGGTATCGCATTGATCCTCATTGTATTGGGTCAAATGCTCATCAATCATCTTACCAAGAAAGCGAGTGAATAATCGTCATGTCATACATCCGCTTAATTAACGTTACTAAAAAATTCGGTGATGTTACCGCCGTAGATAACTTAAATATCGAAATCGGCAAAGGCGAATGCTTCTCCATGCTTGGTCCTTCCGGCTGCGGCAAAACCACTACCCTGCGTATGGTTGCTGGCTTCGAAGATTTGAGCGATGGCGAAGTTTGGGTTGGCGACCGCCTCCTTTCTTCTCCTAAAAAACGTCACTATACTCCCCCTGAACATCGTAACTTCGGTATGGTATTCCAAGCTTTCGCAGTTTGGCCCCATATGAACATTTACGAAAACGTTGCTTTCCCCCTGCGCTTGCGTAACCTGCCTGCAGCAGAAATTGACAAACGCACTAAAGACGCACTGACTTCCACCAACCTTTTGAAATATGCAGACCAAAGCCCTGCAGACCTTTCCGGCGGTGGTAAACAACGTGTTGCTTTGGCTCGTGCACTGGCAATTAACCCCGACGTAATGCTTTTGGACGAACCTCTTTCTTCCCTTGACCCCCATCTGCGTGAAGAAATGCGCTTTGAAATCAAGGACTTGCAAAGAAAATACGGCTTCTCCATCATTTACGTAACCCATGACCAATCTGAAGCAATGGCATTGTCCGACCGCATCATGGTTATGAAATTGGGTGTAATGCAACAAATTGCTGCTCCCCTTGATATTTACAACAATCCTGTAAATAAATTCGTATTTAGCTTCATCGGCGTATCTAACTTTACCGACATGGTTTGGCAAAATGGTCAAGCACATATCAAAGGTGCTAACACTGCAATGCCTGGTGGTATCATCATCCCCGACAAAGTTAAAGGCGAAGCAACTTTCAACTTGGCTTCTCGCCCCACTGAAATCAACTTTACCTCCAGCACCGACCCCAACGGCGTACAAGGTGTTGTAGTGCGTAAATCCTTCTTGGGCGAAATCATCGACTACTTGGTACAAGTTGGCGACCAAGAAATTCGTGTACAAACCGGCCGTCGCGACCTCGGTCCTGCAATCGGCGAAGTTTGCTACCTGAACTTCATGCGTCCCTTCTGGTACAGAGTTGACGAATAAAGAAAGCTTCATAAAATTCAAAGACCTCATTACCTGTAAAGGTAGTGAGGTCTATTTTTGTTCCTTTTTAATTTTGGCAATAGCTTTTCAAATTTAGAGAGACCCACTTACAGCCTATTCTTATCTCCCCACTCACACATTCCATCCAATATTGGAATTAGCGATTTCCCTCGTTCAGTTAAACTGTATTCCACCTTAGGAGGAATTTGCGGATATTCCTTGCGTGCTATAAGATGATCAGCTTCCATTTCTTTTAAAGCTGCACTAAGTGTTTTATAAGAAATGTCACCAATATAACGTTTCATTTCATTGAATCGGACTATTTCAAACTCCATAAGGGTATATAAAATAGTCATCTTGTATTTTCCATTAATAAGGCTCAAAGTATAATTAAAGCCTGTGTTTTTTAGAGTTTCTTTTGCAATACAGCGAGTCCCCATTTTACACTCTCCTTTAGGTAAGTATATAACATAAATGTGCGTACTTGTCTTTAGTTATCATTCTTATTAAAATTATACTAAAGAGAAAACAGAAGTCAACTCTGTTCTCAAGGAGGTTTCACCATGAAAAAAATTATAATCTTATTAGTCATAGCTTTAGTAGCATTCATTGCCTATAAAGGCCCATCAGGATTTGTAGGCTTGCTTTCCATGTCCCGTACAGCACAAGAAGCTTCTGAAAAGCAAAAGGATGTACTCGGACAGGCTGTAGCCAAAAATGGACAAAAGGTTTTAGTAGCCTACTTCTCTTGGGGTGGCAACACCCGCAAGGTTGCCTGCAAAATTCATGAACTGGTTGGTGGAGACCTATACGAAATAAAACCTCAAGTTCCTTACCCGGATAAGTACAAGCAAGCGGTAGAGGTTGTTAAAATAGAAAAATCCCAAAACCTGAGACCTGCCATTGCCGGCAAACTGCCTGAGCTTAAAAATTATGATGTAATCATCTTAGGTTATCCCATCTGGTGGCACATAGAACCTATGATTGTTAAAACCTTTGTGGAATCAACAGATTTAAAAGGTAAGATCATTCTTCCCTTTGCTACAAGCGGCAGCAGCGACGTTAAAGAAAGCGTTGAAGATTTGCGCAAGACCTTGCCGGGCGTAGAAGTTCGTGACGGTCTTTTGGCAAATATCTCTGCTAAAATTAAACCTTGGCTTGAAGAAAATAAAATGCTTAAATAAAATTAGATATTCCTTTTAAAATACAAGGTAGCTTCCCAAAACGAGAAGCTACCTTTTTATTTGCTTTTAAATTTTTACGCTGCCTTCTTCTTGGCTTCCTTTTCTGCTTTTTCACGAGCTTTCTTCTCAGCCTTCTCTTTAGCCTTGCGCTCTTTTTCTAAACGCTTGGCTTCTTCCTTAGCCTTTTTAGCTTGCTCTTTTTCTAATTTCTTCTGCTCTTCGACTAAACGTTTCTGTTCTTCTACAAAGGCTTTGTCCTTTTTCAGCTTATCGTTGTAATTGGCAACGCTCGCCCATTCACGCAGCATTTTGGTACAAGCAGCAGCGTAAGTTCCTGCGCTACTGCTAATCCCGGCTGCGTCCTGATTATAAACTGTTAAAAGCTGAATGTCATCATAATAGATGTGAGCATAATTGCCGTTATCATACACAACAAAATAATCTGGGTTTATTGCGCCACGCTGACGAGCAACCCACAAGGAGCCTGCCAACATATAAGCGCGGTATTCTGCCTTAGTGCTGCCAATGCTTTGGCTAATATTAAAAGTCCAATCCCCTTCTTGCACTGTGGCAACTCCATTTTCGTTAACCACTACGTCCGGATGGATGTCGTATTCCTTCAAATATTTTTTAATACGCTTTACACGTTCTTCCGGTTCCGGGTGACTGCTGAACAAACCATAATTTGCGCCGCCACCTTCTGCCGCCAAATCTTCAAGCTTATTTGCCGTGATGAGCATTGCGTAAGGGTTGAAGCCTGCTTTCACCGTATTGTAAAAGCCTTCCTTGTCTGCCCCACGTTCGTCGGTACGACTGTACCCTGCAAAAAGTGCCTGCTGCGCCGCGCCAATCAAGCCCATGCCCCCGCGCCCACCTGTTGCCACGATGAGGGCAAGAGTTGTCCACATTTGCTTTTCGATAGAATGAACCGTGTGCTTCTTCGCAACGTGCCCAACTTCGTGACCGAGCACGCCCGCCAGCTCCGTATCGCTGGGCATATAATCTACCAAGCCCTTGAAAACGTAGATGAAGCCGCCGGGGCAAGCCAAGGCGTTGACCTCGTTATGGTTTAAAACCTTAAAGGAATAAGTAAGTTCGTCACGACCGCATACCGCCGCCAAACGTTGGCCAATACGGTTCACCCTCGCCTGCATAGCATCATCTTGGTACAAACCGTACTGGGCTTCTAAAGCGTGAGCAGTTTCGCGCCCCATCTCTATCTCTTGTTCAAGGCTAATCATCCCTGCCTGCGTAGGAGGAGTGATACCAAAGACCACGCACAGCACGAACAATATTGTCAGTAAAATTCGTTTCATAGTACCTCCTTACACTGCGCCCTTGTCCTTCATTGCGGCTATCTCTTCGGCGTTATAGCCAAGCTCCTGCAAAACCTCCACGCTATGCTCACCCAGACGAGGTGCTCTCAAGCGTACGCTCCACTCGCCATCAGAAAACTTCACCGGCGCCCCCACATAGCGGATGGCTCCCAAATCGCAATCCTGAGTCAACAGCATATTTTCTTGAGCGGTCAGCTCCGTTTCCAAGGCTTCCTTCACATTTAGAACAGGTGTTACGCAAAACTCTGCGCCGCCAATCAGCTCCAACCATTCTGCCTGAGTTTTGCTCAGCAGCTTTTCTTTAATGCGTGCTTCGATTTCATCCTTGTGGGCAAAATCAAACTGGCGCTTTTCTAAATCAGGGCACTCTATCAAATCGCAGAAGCGTTGCCAAAATTTAGGTTCAATGGTGCCAACGGTAAGGAACCTGCCGTCCTTGCACTTGTAAATATTATAGTAATGAGCGGTGCGACCAAAAGGCTTGTCGCCAGTTTCTTCACATCCCCACACGCTGCTAATACCTGTCACCTGTAGGCTTAAAGCTGTTGCGTACAAATTAACGTCTAAGTATTGACCAACGCCAGTGCGCTCGCGGGAAAGCAACGCCATACAGATACCACTCAAGGCGTTAAGAGAACTGCCAATAGCAGAAACCTGCACCTCGGAAACGCAGGCACTACCTACGTCGTCGAGAGAGTTCAGCCCCGTCAAGCCGATAACATTTAAATCGTGGGCAGGCTTATGACAATTTTGTCCAAATCCGGTAATAGAGCAGTACACAATGCGCGGGTTTATTTTTTTAATGCTTTCATAGTCCAAGCCGTAGCGTGCCAAATAGCCGGGACGGAAGCCTTCGAGGAAAACATCTGCCTCGCTCAACAGCTTGCGCAAAATTTCTTGCCCTTCTTCCTTACGAATGTCCAGAGCAATACCACGCTTGTTGCGGTTCAGCATTAAATGCCAGTAGCTCATGCCTTCTTCCTTTTCCGGGAAGAAGCGTCGCGTGCTATCGCCAGCCATGTCTTCAACCTTGATAACATCTGCGCCGTAATCACCCAGCAGCATACCACAATACTGACCGGGCAGCCATTTAGAAAAATCTATAACCTTAATACCTGCTAATACTTGCATAATTACCTCTCCACTTGCAGTTCACAAATTTGCCTTGCTTCACGTGAAACAATCTGACATTTCGACCTTTGTTTAAAATCTAACTACCTTAGTTATTCTACAAAAACAGTTTTTCCCCTGCAAAATAACCTTGCGTGGCTTGGGGCAAATGCGTATAATTAATGTAGCATTTACAAATAGAGGTACAATATGCAAACCCGCAAGCTTACTTTGGCTGCGCTCTTAATTGCCATCGGTACGTTAACAGCGCACCTTATTTACATACCGGCAGGCGTTTCACGCTGCTTTCCCGTACAGCACGCCATCAATGTTATGGCGGCAGTGCTTCTTGGCGCGGACTACGCCACTGCCATCGGCTTTGTCATTGCTTGCCTGCGTAACATCCTTGGTACCGGCTCACTGCTTGCCTTTCCCGGAAGCATGATTGGTGCCCTCGTTGCAGGCATTCTTTATCAACGCGGCAGAACCCTGCCTTGCGCAATGGTGGGCGAAGTTTTCGGAACAGGAATCTTGGGTGGCTTCGCCGCCTGGCTTATCGCCTACTTCCTTTTAGGAAGCGAAGCAGTTGCCTGGTTCTTCATTCCGCCTTTTTTAATCAGCTCCTTTGGTGGCAGCTTTATTGCGGTAATGCTATTAAAGGCAATCCCTCTTACTAATACTAAGGCTAATACCCATAAAAATTAAAAATCGTTAAAGCTACTCCAAAATATACTGGTGCTTATAACGATTTTGGACAGGATGACTTTATGACTTTTGGTGAAATATGTAACTACGCACTGTACGCATTAAGCGGTTTCTTCTTTGGCATCTTTGCTTCCCGCTACAGCGTTCTTGCTACAATCAAACTGCGCGCCAACATTTTAGAAAAGGGTTTGGCAAATGGCTTGCTTGGTTCTTTGCCCCAAATTCTTTTTATCGCACTTGCCTTTTTTATTTTTCCCATACTCTTCATTACAAGAACCCAGACAGGAGGCTTCTTCTATTATTTAGTTTTAGTCTACTTCTTCACTAAAGGCTATCGTGCTTACATTCAAAACAGGTGATACCATGACAGAACACATCCATAAATTTCCAATACCCGGTCAGGACGACGAAAGATTAATCCAACCCATGTCGGATATCTTCAAAGTTCTGAGCGACCCTACCCGCATCCGCATCCTTGCTCTTTTGGCACATCAGGAAGAATTGTGCGTAACCTGCATTGCAGAAGGCCTAAGCATGACCCATTCCGCCATTAGTCACCAATTACGTCTACTGCGTAAGGCAGGCTTGGTTAAATTCACCAAGGAAGGCAAGGAAGTAATCTACTCCTTAGACGACGAGCATGTCTTAACACTCTTCGCCCAAGCCATGGATCACGTAAAACATAAAAATATGTAACACCACATAAAAACGCTGTGCAGCTTTCGCAACACAGCGTTTAATTTTTATTATGAGCTTTAATTTGGAGTAACGCTTCTAAATTTTCTGGGTATAAACTTAGTTAGCCCAAACGTTTTTCATAATTTGCGGATATTCCTCTTGCAAATGTTTCAGGATAACGTCAATTACAGCGTGAATCAAACCGGGAACAAAGTCATCATCGGTGGAAGGAATGCAGCTTTCAATTACAATGTCGCCATTATCGTTGATGTAGTATTTGAAAACCTTATACTTCTCGTTCAGCTTATTGATGTGTTCCATAACTGCAGCTCTGTTTCCTTCTTTAATAACAGCAGCAGCCACGCGCACTTGTACCATTACATAAATGCTATCGTCCACAACAACCATGGTAGGCAGGTTTTGACCATTCACTTCCATAAAGGAACGATACAAAACGGAATGCATTTCATTTTCAATAGCTTGCGCGTTGAAGCAGGTAATGTTGTTTGCTTGCAGGAACTCGTTAAATTTAGTTGCTTTTACATTCATTGGTAGTACCCCCTCATACTAAAATGTTTAATAAATTATTTGCACTTAGCAAGATCGTCTTCTTTAATTTTCAAAGGCTTCTTGTTATCTGCAGAATCCATCAGCACAATTTCAAAAGGAATTTGGCTTTGGGAGAAAACCTTTGCCGGGAAAGGCCACAGCTGCGCAGTGTCAACCTTAGCAGCCTTCATCGCATTTACAGGCATATATTTTTCGGTGTCCAAATGATAGAAGTAATCGTTATCTTTGGAGCGGATTACTACGTTTTCAATAGTGGGAGCAGGATTATTGTTCAGCACATTGTAGCTGCCACTGTTCCAAACCCAAACCCAAACAACGTCTTTAAGCTCTGCAACCTCGTCCAAGAGAGCTTGGTCAGGAGCAACCAATTCTTTATCAGCCAGGAAGTACAAGTATTTGGTTAAGGAATAGGGAGTGATGAGCTGAATTCTTTGGGGAGCCCACATGGTAGAAACAGCATAATCCTTGGAGCCAAGGTAGTAAGCTACACGACGGTTCCAATCGCTGATTTCTTTTAATTCGGGAGCAGTGCGTTTAATTTCACGCAAATCCTTATTGGAAAGTTGGGACATATGAGTTTTGCCAACAAGGGCAGGATAGTTTTCCATAGTTACATTGGAAGGGGCAGCGATTGCAGCAGGCATAATTTCTGCGTCAAACAAAGGAGCAGCGGTGAAAGCCAAGGTCAAAAGACCAGCTGCCAGAAATTTTTTCATCATAGATATCACCATCCGTTTCAAGATATTTTCATTATAACATTTAGCAAATTTTTCTGCAAATAAGTTCCATTAACGAGCAGTTGCAAGCATCAGCTTAATTCTGTTTTCCTGATTAACCTTGGATGCGCTGGCATCATAATCAATGGGAAGAATGTTAGCATCTTCTACCAGCTCTTTAATTTTGTTAATCATTCCTCGTCCCGCAATATGGTTGGGCAAACAGCCAAAGGGTTGAGCGCAGATAATATTGTTGTACCCGTTTTTGGCAAGCTCCAGCATCTCTGCAGTAAGAAGCCAGCCTTCACCCATGTTGCTGCCGTAACCGATAACGCCCTTTACCATAGCCTTGGTTTCTGCGTAGGAAGCAGGCGCCTTAAAGGGAGCAAGCTCTAATGCCTTGCGCATTGCCTTTTCCAAACGCTGCAGGTACCACAGGGCAGCCTTCGCCGTTCCATACTTCATCAAGCTGCCGCCGTACAGCTTGTAATCTATTAAATAAGTATCAGCTCCGTACATGACAAAGTTCATAACACCTGGCAGCATGTATTCGCAGTTTTGCTTCTGCAGGAAGCTTTCCAGGCAGTTATTCCCTAAATCAGAATACTTAATGTAAATTTCACCCACCACGCCAACTTTAATCCTATTCTTGGCAACAACGGGCAGCTGAGCAAAATCCTTGGTAATCTCTCTTGCAAATTGGTAGATATTACTCAGGCTTTGCGCCTTGCCAAGCTGGAACAGCTCTTCCAAATTTGCCAGCCAACGTTTCGCCAAAGCATCTGCCTCGCCGGCTACAGCCTCGTAGGGACGGGTCTTATTGCTTAAATACATCAGCACGTCGCCGTAAACAACAGCCGCCAGCATCCGCTTAATCATTTTCAAGCTTAAATCAAAGCCAGGCTGTTCTTCCATGCCTGCCAGGTTCAAACTGATTACAGGAACGTGACCAAAGCCAGCCTGCTCCAAGCCCTTGCGCAAAAGGTGAATATAATTGGAAGCGCGGCACCCGCCACCTGTTTGAGTCATAATCAGAGCGACGCGGTTAACGTCGTACTTACCGCTTTCCAATGCGTTGATAAACTGCCCTATGACTAACAGGGCAGGGTAACAAATATCGTTGTTCACATACTTCAAGCCTGTTTCCACAACGCTTCTATCCGTATTGTCCAAAAGCTCTGCCTTGTAGCCGCAACTGATGAGCGCAGCTTTAAGCAAATTAAAATGCCAGGGCAGCATGCTTGGAATAAGAATGGTATGTGTCTTTTTCATTTCCGGTGTAAAAACCGCGTGGGATTCCATAACTACTCCTTGAACTTAACTCTCCAGACCCACCGCCGCAAACAAGCTGCGCAGGCGAATCTTAGCCGTACCTAAATTATCTATGTCATCTATTTTTATCTGAGTATAAATTTTACCGCTTTCTTCCAGCAGACGACGACATTCATCTGCTGTAATGGCATCACAGCCACAACCAAAGCTTACAAGCTGAACCATATGCATATCATCATTATTGGCAACATATTTTGCCGCAGCATACAAACGGCTGTGGTAGGTCCACTGGTTCAGCACCTGCAGCTCTGCCGCCAATTTTTTAGGTTCAACATGGCTGCTCACCGCATCCTCACTTACCAGGGCAGCACCCATTGTTGTAATAAGCCTGTCAATGCTGTGGTTTACCTTGGGGTCAATATGGTAGGGTCTTCCCGCCAAAACAATGATGGGTTTTCCCTGCTCTCGTGCCGCAGCAATAATCTCTCTGCCGTGGCGACGCACCTCTCCTTCAAATAAATCATAAGCAATGTAAGCCTGCATCAAAGCTTTTTTTATTTCCTTCATTGTAATATCAGGGAAAGCTTTGCCAAGCATCGCCTCTAATTTTTTTGCCAGCATCTTATTATTTGCCAAGCCCACGTAATCAAAAAAGAAATTACATTTTTCCAGCTCCTGCACGTTAGCGTGTAATACCTCCGGATAATAGGCAACCACGGGGCAGTTGTAACAGTTCTCGCTGTTACCATCTTCCACATTGTAGGTCATGCAGGGGTAAAAAATATTGGTAACGCCTTTTTCCAGCAACCATTTAATATGACCATGCATCAGCTTCGCCGGGTAGCACACTGTATCGCTGGGAATGGTGTTCTGCCCCATCTTGCAAATCTTTTTATCTGCAATAGGACTAACCACAACCTTAAAGCCCAAATTACTAAAGAAAGCATGCCAAAAAGGTAATAGCTCGTACATATTCAAGCCCATTGGAATACCCATTGTCCCTCTTTCGCCAGTGCCTTCCTGCACCTTCAAGGCTTCCAGTAAATCCAGCTTTTGCCTGTACAAATTCAAACTATTATCAGGAGCGCAGTGGGTTACAGGGCGTTCACACCTGTTACCGCTAATGAACGGCTTGCCGCTGACGAAGGTATTAACCGTCAAATGACAATGATTACTGCACAAGCCGCAGGTTACAGATTTCACCTGATGCTTGAACTGCGCCAAGGCAGCAGCATCCAAAAGCGTAGAAGCCTTTGGCGCTTGCTCATGACGCCCGCGAGCGTAGAGAGCTGCACCATAAGCACCCATCAACCCTGCGATATTGGGGCGCACAACCTCAAGCCCCATCTCTTTTTCGAAAGCACGCAGGACGCAGTCATTCATAAAGGTTCCACCCTGTACAACAATGTGCTTGCCAATGGCTTCCTTGCTTCCGGGGCGAATAACCTTGTACAAAGCGTTCTTTACAATACTCAAGGACAAGCCTGCGCTAATATTAGCAACGGAAGCTCCGTCCTTTTGTGCCTGCTTCACGCTGCTATTCATAAACACAGTACAACGACTGCCCAAATCCACAGGCTTATCTGCAAACAAGCCTATTTTTGCAAACTCCTCTGCGCTGTAGCCTAAAATCTCTGCAAAGGTTTGCAAAAAGCTACCACAGCCACTAGAGCAAGCCTCGTTCAAAAAAATATTATCAATACAACCATTGTGTATTTTAAGGCATTTAATATCCTGCCCACCAATATCCAAAATAAAATCTACGTCCGGCTGCAGGCTCTTCGCCGCCAAAAAGTGAGCAACGGTCTCTACAATACCGTAATCAACCCCAAAGCCATGCCTAATTAAATCTTCACCATAGCCTGTAACACCACTCGCTACAATTTTACAGCAAGGGTGCTGCTCATAAAATTCCTGTAAAAACTCCTTCACCGCCACAACAGGATTCCCCTTATTGCTTTGGTAAAAAGATTTCAGCAGCTCTCCCTGCGGGGAAATAACTGCAATTTTTATAGTAGTGCTACCGCTATCAATGCCAAGATAGGCTTCCTTCGCAGTAGTGATATCCGCTGTAGCCACGCTTTCCTCATTATGACGAGCGTTGAAGCTTGCGTACTCTTCTTCATTATTAAAGAGCGGTGCCAAATGCTCAAAGCTGTGGCAAGCAGCAGTAGCCTGCAGCTTTTCAGGCAAAGCTCTCAGGTCAACACTACGCTCTGCACAAAAGGCAGTACCCATGGCTACATAATATAAACTATCTTCGGGGCAAATCCCCTTCACGTTCAAAATTTTATCAAAGCAATCACGCAAACAGCTCATAAAGGTTAAGGGACCGCCAAGATACAACACCTTTCCGTGAATAGGTCTCCCCTTCGCCAAACCGGTTACCGCCTGCTGAGCCACAGCCTGAAAAATACTTGCTGCTAAATCATTTTTGGGAGCCCCCTGATTCAACAGTGGTTGGATATCGCTTTTGGCAAAAACTCCGCAACGGCTGGCAATGGTATAAATGTTCTGCGCCTTTTGTGCCATGCCATTCATATCTTCCGTAGCAACATTAAGCAAGCTTGCCATCTGGTCAATAAAAGCGCCCGTGCCTCCTGCACAGCTATCGTTCATACGCGCATCAAAGTGCTTGCCCAAAAACAGCAGCTTGGCATCCTCGCCGCCCAATTCCACAACCACATCCGTACCAGGGTTAAGGCGTTCGGTGCAAACCTTTTCTGCAAAAACCTCCTGCACAAACTGCAAGCCACAGCCTTCCGCAATGCCAATACCTGCACTGCCGCTCACCGCTAAGTTAGCAGTTTTTAGTAGTGGAAATTTGGCAAACAGCTCCTGCAAAAGCTCCTGTATTTTTTCAGCTATCTGGCTATAATGCCTTTGATATTTCGCAAAAAGAAGCTTCCCTGCATCATCAAGCACAGCAATTTTAATAGTTGTACTACCAATATCCAAGCCAATCTGCATATTCTTCCCTCCGCAAAGTTTCTCTTATTCAAATCATTCTAATACTTTCCGTATTAAAAGTGATGTTTTAATATTGACATTACGACGAACAAAATTTAAATAATTAACTTTGTGGTTAAGGTCACATGTTGGCAGGTAAAATAATTAAAAGCATAACTTTATTTGCCCTATTCCCTACAAGCCTATATAATATAGGAAAGAAACTTCTCGGAGGTGCTGTGATGTATATCCCTAAATTACATAAAGTGTGGCTGTGCCAAAATAGCGAAGGCAGTATTCACCTTACCCCTAAAATGGCAAATCGCCACGGCTTAATTGCCGGTGCTACCGGTACCGGTAAAACTGTTACCTTAAAAGTTTTGGCAGAAGCCTTTAGTGAAATGGGCGTTCCTGTTTTCTTGGCAGATATTAAGGGCGACGTTTCCGGTATGTGCCTGCCCGGCGAAGATAGCGAAGGCTTCCAAAAGCGTATCCGCAACAAGCTTGGCTTGGAACTGGAATGGAAGTTTAGCGGTTACCCCATCCGCTTCTGGGATGTGTACGGTAAGAAGGGTCACCCTGTACGCACTACTATTTCCGAAATGGGACCGGAACTTTTAAGCCGTTTGTTAGAATTAAACGATACCCAAACTGGTATCATGAATATTATCTTCCGCGTGGCAGATGAGCAAGGCTTGCTGCTTTTGGATTTGAAAGACCTACGTAGCATGGTGCAATACGTTGGCGAGAACGCTGCCAGCTTAAAAACTAAATACGGCAATGTTTCCGCGCAAAGTGTTGGCGCCATCCAACGTGCGCTGCTGCGTTTGGAAGACCAAGGCGGCAATATTTTCTTTGGCGAGCCTGCTCTGGAAATTAAAGATTGGTTTGCCCGAGACGAAAAGGGCTACGGCATTATCAATATGCTCCACTGCACCGAGCTCTTCCAAAGACCTCTATTGTATTCCACCTTCCTGCTGTGGATGCTCTCCGAGCTTTACGAAACCATGCCTGAAGCCGGCGATTTGGAAAAGCCTAAAATGGTCTTCTTCTTCGACGAAGCCCACTTAATTTTTAAAGATGCGCCCCGTTCCCTGCTGGATAAGGTTGAACAAATCGTGCGTCTCATCCGCTCCAAGGGCATTGGCATTTACTTCATCACTCAACTGCCCAGCGATATTCCTGATAGTGTTCTTTCCCAATTAGGTAACAAGCTGCAGCACGCGCTACGCGCCTATACCCCCAAAGACCAAAAGGCGTTGAAGGTAGCAGCTCAATCCTTCCGTCCCAACCCCAAGCTGGATGCAGAAGCTACCCTTTCTGAACTGGGAACAGGCGAAGTACTTGTTTCCCTGCTGGACGAAGAAGGCATTCCCGGAATTGTAGAACGTGCTTACGTTATGCCTCCCCGTAGCTTCTTGGGCGTAGCAGAAGAAAGCAAACGTCAGGAAATTATTAACGCAAGCCCTTTGAATAGCAAGTACGCCAAAACCATAGACAGGGAATCTGCCTACGAGATTTTGCAAAAACGTGGAGAGCAGGCCGCCAAAGAAGAGGCAGAAGCTGCAGGCGAAGAGTACGTTCCCGAAGACGAAACCTTGCAGGAAGAAGTGCGCCGTAACGCTCGCAGTGCTGGTACTTCTACAAGAAAGACCTCCACTCGCCGCACCACTACTAAAAAAGAAGAACCTTCCCTTCTAGGAAAAGTTCTGGAAAAAACTGCAACCTCCTTTGGCAGAACCATTGCAAATACCTTGGCACGTGGCATTTTAGGTAGTCTATTGAAAAAATAAAAGCCTTTCACAAGCTCATTCTTTTGTTCAGCAAGAGGATGAGCTTATTTTTTGTTCGCAACTATAGTTACTCTAACGAACAGCCTTGATTTTCACGAACAATATTTCTAAATAATTGTTGACAAAATGTGACGTTCGTTGTACAATAACTTCAACAAACAGTTGTTCCGAAAGTTGGTGAATGTGATGAATAAGATTTTATCACTCCTTTGCTTAAGTTTTGCTTTATATACTGGAATGAACATGGTTTTTGCTGATGAACTGGTTTACTACAACCAGAAGGTTACCGTCCACAGCGGCGATACTATGTGGTCCATTGCTCATCGTTGGAGTGATGACAAAGAAGATGTCCGTGAAGTAATGCACCGTATTTGCGAAGCTAACAATCTTAAAAGCAAACACATTTATCCCGGACAAGTGTTGACCATCCCAGTAAAGGCAGTTACCCAGAACGGCTTTATGTTGGCTGGAAAATAAAAACCCCCTTAAATTACGAAAAGCTCGTTGCAAAATGCAGCGAGCTTTTCTGCGTGCTTATTTATAAAACTAAATCCACTCTAAAATTGCTAGAAGTGCCGAAAGGCGCGAAGCAGTGCAGCGCACGTAGCGAAGTCGTACTAATGGTACATCGAGCAAGCAATCGTAGTTCCAACACAGTTAGACAGTGCTTATAACGATTTTACCCCAGATAAATAGTTAACAAATTGCTGAGCGGTCCGTCCGGAAATTCCTCCGTGTGACATTTCCCACTTCGTAGCCTCTGCGCGCAAAGTAGCTTCATCAATTTCCAAGCCGTTCTTGCGTGCCAGTTCTTGTACGATACGGAAGTACTCTTTAGGCGTAGGTTGACCGTAGTAAATGGTGCAGCCAAATCTGTTCACCAAGGAAAGTTTTTCCTGCATGGTATCAGATTGGTGGATGCCACCGCTAACGGTTACATCATTACGATCCTTCCAGCTTTCGTTAATCAAATGACGGCGATTAGAAGTAGCGTAAATCAAAATATTATCAGGTTGAATTTCCAAGCCACCTTCGATAACAGCCTTCAAATATTTATATTCAATTTCAAAATCTTCAAAGGACAGGTCGTCCATATAAATTACAAAGCGGTAGTTACGATTCTTGATTTGCGCAATAACTGCGGAAAGGTCGCGGAACTGGTGCTTGTAAATTTCAATCATGCGCAAGCCGTGTGCGTAGTATTTGTTCAAGATTGCCTTGATGCTGCTGGATTTACCTGTTCCACTATCACCAAAGAGCAGTACGTTATTTGCCTTGCGTCCTTGCACAAAGGCTTCTGTGTTTTCAATTAAGCGCTGCTTTTGCAGCTCGTAGCCAACCAAATCGTCAAAATCTACGTAAGCAGTGTTGCTGATGGGCACAAGCTCCACGCCCTTATCCTCGTGTACGATACGAAAGGCTTTGTTTAAGCCCAGCTTGCCTACGCCGTAAGCCTTGTAGAAGCCTGTTACCAGTTCAAAAACTTCGTCAGCGTCAGCAGCCTGTTCAATGGCAGCACTTAACTCCTGCACACGCTCGCTGATATTTTTATTGTAGCGACGTTCACTCTTTTTAATGGAATGGTAATTACTGATTACGCTAAAGCAGTTAATACCCAGCTCTTTTTCCATGGGAGCAAAATCATAATCAAAAAGCTTTTTAAAAATGGCAAAGTCACTCTTGGCAAATTGGTTTACACTGCCCACGCAGGCTCCCTCTTTTTCACAGGTAATGCTAAAGGGATTCTCGCAGCTCACCAAAAGATAGGTCAAATAATTATGCCACAGATTAGTATCAAAACCACACACCGTTGCCACGTCAAGCAGCTTATGAATCTGCTCGTAGATGCTGGTAATGAGCTGTTCCTTTTGATAATTTCCTGTATAAAATTTTTCGCAGATGTCCGCCATCGGGAACAGCAGATTATCTGCATCCAAGTTTCTATAAATTACGAGTTTAGAAGTTTCTCTAAACATAAATCATCCCCCTCAAACTAAACTTCTAATTTTAATTATCCCACTCATATGCAAGTTTTGGTCCACCATCAAAAGTCACCAAACCGCAATATTCAAATCCTTCACGAGCAAGAATGTGTTGCATTGGTTTATTTTCTTTTTGGGTGTCAACACGTATAGCTTCTATCTCATTCTCAACACAATATTCTTTAATTAAGTCTATCGCTTGCCCGGACAAACTCTTGCCCCTGCTGTGTTTGGAAAAAGCCATTCTGTGTACTACAGCATAAACTCTATCCGTTTTCCACGCACCATCAATAATATTATAAGCGGGTTCATTACCAATAATTATACAACAATATCCTAAAACTTTGTCGTCTTCTATAAACACAAAGCCTATTCCTTTTTCGATATCTTCCACTATGGTATTCATAGTCGGATACCCAGGATGCCATTGCACAAATCCAAGAAGGTTATGATACTCTCTTGCATCTTCAATGCATTGATAGGCTACATTAACTTCATCCAAAAAAGCCTTTCTTAAAAACATTTTTACCCCTCCATAAACGTAAAATACTCTGCATCGAAAACGCCCATATCCGTAACCCGAAGCTTGGGAATAACGGGAAGCGCCATAAAGCTAAGAGTAATGTAGGCATCAATATCACGAGGCACGCCCATCGCCCAAGCCTTAGCAGTAATCTCATCAAGGCGAGGTATAAGCTCTTCTGCAGGAGCGTCGCTCATTAAACCGCAGATAGGCAGGGGCAAAGTATCCACCACCGCACCTTCACTTACCAAGGTGTAACCACCCTGTACGCGAATGAGTTCCTGCGCCGCCACATACATATCCCTGGCATTAGTGCCTGCCACGATTAAGTTATGAGAATCGTGAGCAACAGTTGTCGCCACCGCCCCCTTGCGCAAGCCGTAACCACGCATAAGTCCAATGCCAATATTTCCTGTAGCGTGATGCCGTTCCAGAACCGCAAGCATGCACAGCTTGCCTTCCTCAAGCAAAGAAGCTACTTCCTTCCCATTCACGCTGCCACGCTCTGTAAAGATTTGCCCTGGTAAAATTTCAAGCACAGGATATTCCTTGTCCACAGCAAACTGGGCAGGAGAAAAAACTTCTTCTGTAAAGTCAGCGACATTCACGCTACCTCGCAGGTCAGTGCTAACAATAGCTTGCGAAACAACCTTGAGCTTCTCCCAAACCTCCTCACCCTTGTGGAAGACATGCTCCGGTTTCAAATTGGAAAGGTCATCAACGACGAGGACATCCGCCTGCCAACCAGGAGCAAGCGCTCCCAACTTACGCAAGCCAAAAATTTGCGCAGCGTTAATGGTCGCCATCTGGATTGCCTGCACAGGCTCCAGCCCTAAAGCAATGGCCTGTCTTACACAGTGGCGAATAGTTCCCTCCCGACGAATATCCGCCAAATGCTTATCATCAGTGCAGAAGGCCATTCGTCTTGTAGAAATTTTATCTCGGACAGCTCCCTCGATTATATCATTTAAATTGCGAGAAGCGCTCCCCTCCCGCACCAGCACCGCCAAGCCTGCACGCAGTTTTTCCTTGGCTTCTTCCCAGCTGATGCTTTCATGGTCCGTAGCTATGCCACAGCCAACATAGGCTTGTAATGCTTTACCACTAACCATTGGCGCATGTCCATCAATAATTCTATCCTTAAATAAATCTATCTTAGCATGTACAGAAGCATCACTACCCAAAACACCGGGGACGTTCATCATCTCTCCGAGTCCAAGAACACCCTCTAAGTTAAGCAGTTCTTCCATATCCTCCGCTTCCATCACGCATCCTGCGTGTTCAAAGGGAGTGGCGGGAACGCAGCTGGGAACCTGTACATAATAATTGATGGGCAGCTCACGAGTAGCTTCAAGCATATACCTCACGCCCTCGCCGCCGGCAACATTGGCAATTTCGTGAGGGTCAGTCACGAGAGTAGTTACGCCCCAGCGTAATTCTTCCCCACAATAATTTTGTGGCACAGCCATTGAGCTTTCCACGTGGCAATGAGTGTTGATAAACCCTGGCAGAACATATTTATTAGTAGCGTCAATAACCCTTTTGCCTTGGTGATAATCACCTACGCCTGCGATAACTCCCTCCGCAATGACAATTCTCCTGTCAACACGTCAACAACCTTGCCATTTGCGATTAAGATATCAGCGGACTCATTGCCTAGAGCAACTTCCATAACGCGCCTACCCATTTACCACACCTCACTTATTTTCACAAAGATATATTTCAAAAGAATGCGAAGGGCTATTTACCCTTCGCATTAAATTACCATAGTCAATAATTATTTAATATGTTTGCTGTCCACAGCGGCAGTTACAGGAGCTACCTCTGCGTATTTAGTCAAGGCAACCTTGGTCAAGCGGAAGTCGCCAACTGTGCCCGGTCCATCAATACAACCATTGGAGCAAGCCATTCCCTCAAAGTAGCTGCAATCTATAGTACCCTTTGCTACAGCAGTTAAATCTGTTACGCACTTATCTACGCCAGCAGCATAATGGGTTGCCCGCACGCTACCGCCCTTGGCGCCAACAGTAGCGTTCACTGCGGCAGTCACGCCTGCAGTCAAGGGGAAGCCCAAGCCAACCTTAGAGCCATCGCGTACAAATTCTACAGCCTCAACATTTTCTACCTTAATATCCTTACCTTCCATCAGGCACATCGCTTCCTCGAAGGTCAGCACATAATCTACATATTCAGGGGTGTCCTTGGCTTCAGATTTTTTGGCAATGCACGGACCTATGAAAACAGTAACGGCATCCGGGTTCTGCTGTTTAAGCCAACGAGCAGTTGCCACCATAGGGGAAACCGTGTGAGAAATTTTATCCGTAGCATCACCCACATATTTTTTTACAATCTTCACGAAAGCAGGGCAGCATGAGCTGGTCATATAAGGCTGTTTAGTAGGAACCTTCTCCATATATTCCTCTGCCTCTTCCACGCTAACAATATCAGCCCCAATAGCCACCTCTACTACTTCACTAAAGCCCGCCATCTTCAAAGCAGTATAAATCTGGTCTGGCTTAACCTTCAAGCCAAACTGACCTACGATAGAAGGCGCAACCATTGCAATAACCTTAGCACCAGTCTTGATGTTCATAATAACTGGCACAATACTGCTGCGCTCGTCAATAGCACCAAAGGGACAAGCCGCACGGCACGCACCACATTCCACACACATCTCGTGGTTAATCTTTGCCTTTCTGTCCTCGCCAATATGTACTGCTCCCAAAGCGCAGGCACGCACGCAAGGACGGTGGATTTCAATAATCGCACCATAGGGGCACACCGCTTTGCAGCGTCCACATTCAACACATTTGTTTCTGTCAATAAAAGCTCTATCCTGAATAATACTGATAGCTTTTCTGGGACAGTTGTTCATACATTTATGAGTAATACAATGACGACAAGCATCAGTCACGAAATACGCTTCGATGGGGCACTGGTCACAAGCCGCGGGCAACACGTCAATGACTGGCAGAGTCTTGTCTATGTCGTTATGCAAAGTCTTTTTAGAAGCTTCGATAATATTTTCTTCGCAGGTTTGCCCCAGCGCCATGTCAATACGATTCTTTAAAACCGCTCTTTCCTTATAAACACAGCACCTATAACGCGGAGTATCCTCTCTTACCTCCTGCAAAATATCATATACGCTTTCCACAAGCCTATCTTCCCAAGTATAACGCGCCAAATGCTCCAATACCATACGTCGCAGCTGCGCAACAGCAGTTAGTTCCATATCCATATCCTCCTGAATCAAACTCTATCATTCAGTTAAAAGGCTAAATCCCAAACTTCAACTTTCGCATTTGTAAATATTCTATGCAGAAGTAAAATTTTCCTGCTAAAAATTTTCTTCCAATCTCCCCTGCTTATTAACGAATAAAGAAAAAGGGCAGATAAATAATTAGTATAAAACTAATTCATCATCTGCCTTTTATATATGTATATGTTCTATCCAGACGCTTCCTTATTTCTACAAACCTTATACTTCCTGCCAATATTACCTTGTAGCTTCACCATACAGGAAGCGATCCACAATAATTTTCGCCATATGGCTATAGGACATTGTCTTTTCAAGCTGGTGTGTGTGATGGAAGATACCCATCGCCACTCCAAAAAATAGATGGCTTGCAGATATCCTCGCATCTCCTTGTTTCAGCTCACCGTTGTTCATTCCATCTTCTACAAGCAGCTTCAGGATGTTGAATTCCGAAATGAGTAGCCCGTGGTAGCGTAGGTAACGCTCCTTAAACTCTTCGCTAAGCAAATCTTCACTATAGCGCGAAACAACCATGGGCTTGTCATCTTCGTCAAAAATCAAAGCGCAATAGCTATTGTTAAGCATTTCAAAATAAATTATCTGCCACAATGCCCTATTGTTACGGTAAAAATCCACTAAGACAGTAAAATAGGCAATAAGCTTGCTTTCCAGCTCGTTTTCAGCATCCACTGCCTGCTGCAGGGCTTCCACAAATGGTATGTTTTTTTCTGCAACTAATTTATAAAAGAGCTGCTCCTTATTGCCAAAATATTTATAAACAGTTCCCTTACCCACGTCAGCCAAAGCAATGATGGAATCTAAGGTTGCCTTCTCGTATCCATATTTAGAAAAAATTTCTTCTGCCGCCAGTTTTATCCTTGTTTCCTTGGGCAGCTTAACATCTATCTGCATGACCTTGCCTCCTGTAAAGCTACACATACACATCTAATGCTATTATACCCACTCCGAAGCTTTATTGCCAGTTGTAGCAATAAAATTTCTTCGCAAAAATACCTTAAAATGCTTTAATATGTTAACAAGATTTCATATAATATACTTATGGTGAAATGCTTAACGGGCAAATTCTAATTTTTGGTTTTCTATAAGGAGGAGGACTATTATGAGTTTAAAAATTATCACCGAGCGCTGCAAAGGCTGTGGCATTTGTGCTGCGTTCTGCCCTAAAAAAGTTCTTGCTTTAAGTGAGATTGAAAAAATTGAAGCTGTAAACGAAGAAAACTGCATTAAGTGCGGTCAATGCGAACTGCGTTGCCCCGACTATGCTATTTTTGTAGAGAAATAAGCCAAAGGAGTGAAGTAAATGTCCAGAATTTTACTGCTGCAGGGTAACCAAGCAGTTGTTGAAGGCGCCATTGCCGCAGGCGTTAAATTTTTCGGTGGCTACCCCATTACCCCTTCCACTGAAGTTGCCGAATCCTTAGCAGAAAGACTGCCCTTGGTTGGCGGCAAGTTTATCCAAATGGAAGACGAGATCGCTTCCATGGGCGCAATCATTGGTGCATCCTTAACAGGCAAAAAAGTTATGACCGCAACCAGCGGCCCTGGCTTTTCTTTAAAACAGGAATTGATTGGCTATGCTTGCATGGCAGAAATTCCCATGGTAATTGTTAACGTACAACGTGTGGGTCCCTCCACAGGTCAACCCACCTCTCCTTCCCAAGGTGATATTATGCAGGCTCGTTGGGGCACCCATGGCGACCATTGGCTTATTGCTCTTACTCCGGCAAGTGTTCCTGAATGTTTCGAGCTTACCCTGCGTGCTTACGCACTCAGCGAAAAATATCGTGTTCCCGTAATTCTTTTGATGGACGAAGTTATTGGTCATATGCGCGAAAGAATTGAGCTTCCTGATAACTACGATGAAATCCCCCAAGCAGAGCGCAAACAACCTACCTGCCCGCCGGAAGAGTTCAAGGCTTACGCAACTGATGAAAGCCTTGTTCCTGCAATGCCTGCCTTTGGCAGTGGCTACCGCTGGCATGTTACCGGTCTTGTGCATGACGAAACCGGCTTCCCAAAAGGTACCCCTGCGGCTACCCGTGAGGCTGCTGACCGTCAATACCACAAGCTGTATGACAATTTGGAAGACATTGTTCAAGTTGAAGATTACCGCATGGAAGATGCTGAATACGCAGTTGTTGCCTTTGGTGGCGGTGCGCGTACCGCTTATGAAGCAGTTGACCGTGCGCGCAAGGAAGGCTTAAAGGTTGGTTTGGTTCGCCCCATCACCATTTGGCCCTTTGCAGAAAAACAAATGAAGGCATTAGCTGACAAGGTTAAGGGAATTATGGTACACGAGCTGAACTGCGGTCAATATGTTCTGGAAGTTGAACGTGCCGTAGCAGGCAAGGTTCCCGTAACCAGCTATGCTAAATACGATAACGAACCGGCAACTCCTGCGCAGCTGCTGGCAGAAATTAAGAAAGCCATGGCACTGTAAGAGAGGAGAGAAGAACTATGAGTATGGAAACCTTAATCAATAAATATTTCCGTCCCGGCCGTCTGCCTCACATTTGGTGTCCGGGCTGCGGTAACGGTGTTGTTACCGGTACTATTGTCAAGGCTATTGATAAATTAGGCTTGGACAAAGACAATGTTGCTGTTATCTCTGGCATTGGCTGCAGCAGTCGTGCTTCCGGTTATTTGGATTTTAACACTGTTCACTCTGCTCATGGCAGGGCGCTCCCCGTAGCAACCGGCGTTAAATTGGCTGACCCGTCCTTGAAGGTAATTGTTGTTACCGGCGACGGCGACGCTACTGCCATTGGCGGCAATCACCTTATTCACGCTGCACGCCGCAACATTGATATGACTGTTATTCTGTATAACAACAGCATCTACGGTATGACCGGCGGTCAATATTCCCCTATGACTCCTCAAGGCAGCAAGGCTACCACCGCTCCCTACAATACCATTGAACCTTCCTTTGACATTACCGAATTAGTTAAAGCAGCAGGCGCTACCTTTGTAGCACGCGGCACTACCTTCCACGCACAAATCCTTGCAGATTTAATTGCTAAAGGTATTGAGCATAAGGGCTTTAGCCTTATCGAAGCTGTTTCCGGCTGTCCCATTTCCTTTGGTCGTCAAAACAAAATTGGCGGTCCTGCTGATATGATGAAGTGGCAAAGAGACCACGCGGTTATGCTGGCAGCTTGGAATAAAATGACTGATGAACAACGCGCAGGCAAATTCCCCATTGGCGTATTGTATGAAAACAATGACCGTAAGGAATATACCGAAGCTTATGACGAACTTATCGCTCGTGCGCAGGGAGGTAATAAATAATGAAACAAGAATTACGTTTGTCTGGCACCGGCGGTCAAGGCTTGATTCTTGCCGGCATCATCTTAGCAGAAGCTGCACTCTTAGATGGCAAGCTCGCCATTCAGTCCCAATCCTATGGTCCGGAAGCACGCGGCGGCTCTTCTAAATCCGAAGTTATGATTAGCGACGAAGCTATCCACTTCCCTAAAGTTACCGAGCCCAACCTGCTCCTTGCCATGAGCCAAGAGGCCGCCAATAAATACAGTGCCGACCTTTCTCCGGAAAGCATCCTTGTAACCGATAGCCTCTTTGTAAGCAAATTACCTACTCACAGCGGCAAGATTTATGAGCTGCCCATTACCCATTCTGCTAAAGAAGTTTTGGGCAAGGCGCTGTTTGCTAACATCATCGCTTTGGGCGCATTGGTTAAGATTACCAATATCGTTTCCGAAGAATCCTTGGTTAAGGCTGTACTGAACCGCGTTCCCAAGGGAACGGAAGAGGTTAACAAGCAAGCTCTTCAACTCGGTATGGACTTGGTAAAATTATAAGGCAAAAAATAAGGCTCCGCAGTTTTGCGGAGCCTTTTATATTATGCTTCTTGTTCTTCTACTTTCGCAAGCTCTTCTTCGTCACCATTCAAGATAGACATAAATTCTTCGCCGGTAATAGTCTCTTTCTCCAAGAGGTATGCAGCCAGCTCGTCCAGCTTCTCCCGGTTCTCACTCAAGATTACCCTTGCCTTAGCGTGGGCATCCTTAATGATTTCTAAAACCTTGGCATCAATCTTGCCCGCGGTTTCTGCACTGCATTGGAGGGAAGCGTCACCGCCAAGATACATGTTGTTGACAATTTCCGTTGCCATCATATCGAACTCTTCCGTCATGCCCAGACGTGTTACCATTGCCCGGGCAATACGGGTTGCCTGCTCAATATCGTTAGCAGCGCCAGAGGTAATGCTACCAAAAACAATTTCTTCGGCACTGCGGCCACCGGTAATGGTAACAATCTTATTGAAAAGCTCTTCCTTCTTCATCAAGACGGAATCGTTTTCGCTAATCTGCATAGTGTACCCCAAGGCACCGTTAGTACGGGGAATGATGGTAATCTTATGGACGGGCGCAGAATGCTTTTGCATTGCCGCTACCAGTGCGTGTCCAATTTCGTGGTAAGCAATAACCTTCTTTTCTTCTGGGGAGATTACTGCTCCCTTACGTTGATAGCCTGCCACAACAATCTCAATGGATTCTTCCAAATCTGCCTGCTCCACTACCCTGCGCTGCATTTTCACTGCACGCAGAGCAGCTTCGTTCACAATATTTGCAAGCTCTGCACCGGAAGCACCGGCAGTTGCTCTTGCCAGTTCGCGAAAATCTACGTCCTCTGCAACCTTAATATTTTTAGCGTGCACCTTAAGGATTGCCTCGCGACCTTGCAGGTCAGGCAACTCCACGGGAATACGTCTGTCGAAACGACCGGGGCGAAGCAGTGCTTTGTCCAAGGTTTCCGGTCTGTTGGTTGCCGCCAAAATTACTACGCCCTTACTGCCATCAAAGCCATCCATTTCGGAAAGCAGCTGGTTCAAGGTTTGCTCACGCTCGTCATTACCACCAAATTGTCCGCTATCGCGACGCTTGCCAATGGCATCAATCTCGTCTATGAACACAATGCAGGGAGCCTTGTCCTCTGCTTGCTTAAACAAATCACGAACGCGGGCAGCACCCATGCCCACAAACATTTCAATAAACTCACTGCCGCTAATGGAGAAGAAGGGAACCTTTGCTTCGCCGGCAACTGCTTTCGCTAACAGGGTCTTGCCCGTACCCGGAGGTCCAACCAAAAGGGCTCCTTTAGGCATATTGGCACCAATCTCTTTATATTTGGAAGGATTATGGAGAAAATCCACCATTTCCATCAAAGCTTCCTTCGCCTCGTCCTGTCCTGCTACGTCAGCAAAGCTTTTGCCGGTTTGCGCCTCAACATACACCTTGGCATTGCTTTTGCCAAAGGTCATGGCATTGCCGCCCATTCTGTTTCCCATATAGCGCATAAAAAGCTGTCCCAAAGCAAAGAAGAGTAAAATGGGGAATACCCAATTTTTAAAGAAGCTTACAATAAAGCTGTCTTCCTTGGGAACAACCTGACTAAATTCTACCTTGCTTTTCATCAGGCGGTCAACCAGCTGAGGGTCATCCACACGACCTGTAGCATAAATCTGCTGTTCGTCTGCACCCTTGCCTAAAGCAGCTATGCGCTTATCGGTAATTTCCACTTTGGAAAATTTATCTTCGTCCAACATTTGGATAAAGGTTCCATACGGAAGCTCGTGTACCTTTGGACTAAAGAAAGTAGGTACGACGTAGGTATTGATAACCATTAAAATCATAAGGGTCATCAAATAGTAGTAGAGCATTGATTTTTTAGGCTTGTTTTCTATTCCCATACTGTCATCTCCTTGCATAAATTCTATCTTATATGTATATGATAACCTTTCCCCAAGAAGTTCACAAACGAAAATATTGTGAACTTGCTGTCTGCTCTATGTTAAAGAAAAATTATTTTCTGAGGCAGTACAACAATTTAATATCTACTCCAATAAAATGTTTCACGTGAAACATTCTAAGATTATGTTATAATATAGAAGCTATTATCTTGAAAAGGAAGATTGTATGAATCCGCAAAGTATTTTTGAATATGTGAAGAATAATATAGATGAAGAAGGCCGTTTCACAGGCGAGGTTTTGCCAGACGACCCCATGCCCACAGTTCCCAGACCCCTTGGCGCAGAAGACGCTTACTACTACACGACGGAGGTTCCTCCTGACATTGAAGGTGCCACTCAAGCCGTTAAGCTTTTAAAACAGCACCTTGCTATTCCCTGCTTGGAAAGCAAGCGCCGTTTGTATGACCACCTTTGCAAAATTGTGGTTGCAGGTATTTGCGACCCCTTCTTGGAAAAATTTACTGCTGATGATTTGTCTCCGGAAGCCATGGAGCTGGCAGAGGAATATTTTTATAACTGCCCCCATCGCGAACCGGTAAAATTTTCTTTGCTTATCTTTGGTTTGTACGGTATGGCAAATATTAAAGAAAAGCATCCCGATTTATGGCAGGATTTACTCACCCTTGCCCGCTGCGAAGAATTTACCTTCTTCTTCCTGTATGGTTGCCGCATTACTAATTACGCACCCCAAGAAGAAATTTGGCAGCTGCTCCATTGTACCAATAGCTGGGGTAAGGTCTACGCCATTAACTCCGCAAATTTCAATACTCCCGGCAAACAGCAATGGCTTATCGAAAACGGCTATGATATTACAATCGAATACCCTCCTCTTTCTGTAAAGATGATTATCGAAGGTAGGCTTGCCGAAGCATTGCAGGCAGAACAAATTGACTACGCCACCTACAAAGGTGCAGGCGCAATTTTAAACAACTTCCTGCTCTTGCTCAACAACTTCGCACCAGCGGTAATAGAGCAAAACTTTAATACTACTTCTATTGACCTGGAACAGCTTTTAGATAACTTCCTGCGTCACGCCAAAGAGTACGCCGCCTCTCCTGAAGAAATTTTAGATATCGTAGCACTGTGTATTGGCTTGAACACTCTCGTCGATACCCAAAACTGGTACAAGCTTTCTGCAAACCAATGCCACACACTCATCGCTGCCTGCGACAAAATTATTTACCAAAAGGATTGGCAGGAAGAAATCAATGCTACCCTCATTACGGATGAAGGCGTAAACTATCCCCTGTGCGATTTCGCCTACGAGCTGGACATCGACATTTGGCAACGCCTGTTCTCTTACTTTGGTGAACATCCCACAGAAATTCAGCTTCTTCCCTACCTGCTCGCCTTCACTGGCGACGAACGCTCCAAGCAGGTTTTGGACGTTGTCGAAAAAAATATCTACCAATATTTAATAGACCAGAACGCACTTCTGGTGCCTTTGCGTTATTTGCGCAACCATCCGGGCGAAGGTATTGGCATTATTATTGCCGCCCTTACTTCCCTGTACGATTGGCCTCGCGGTATCGCCTGTATGATTTTGGATGAATGGGGCAGCGAGCATTTAACTCCCGCACTCCGCCACGCACTGCATACAGCCCAAGGGTTAAGCAATCATCCCGTTGTCAACGCGCGTATTGAATGCTTGCTCACAGGCAAGAAATATAAAGTAGAAGACGTAGTAGAATAAAATAGTCCACAAAAACGTAAAGCTCTCCGCAAAAACGGAGAGCTTTTTATTACCTAAATCTTAAAACCAATTTAGAAGTGCTGGAAAGCACGAGATACCGTAATTCGTTAAGCAATGGCGCACTTAAAGTAGTCGAGAAAGCGAACGAGCTGCTACAAAGCATAACGGTGCTTATTGCTAGTTTTATTTATGTAGATAGCGAGCAAGATAAACAAAGGGTGTATCAAGCAGGCTTGTCATAAAAAATATTGCATAACTGAATACAATAATTTCCATTAATACCTCTCCGCTGTACACTCCGTAAAAAGCACCCACGGTAAACAGCACTGTGTTCAAAAGCTGGGACACCATAGTTGAGCCATTGTTACGCAGCCAAAGATATTTCCTGCTGCTACCGTACCTCCTGCTAGTATAGGACCACCACCAATGATAGAGCCATACGTCAAATTTCTGAACAACGCCATAAACCAAAAGCCCCATCAGCATAATGCGCGGTGTGTTGGTAAACACTGCTTCAATATGCGGAAACACCCTGTCTGCCGGCGCAGGAGTGTAGTACAGCCAAAACTGAGACAAAATAATAAACGTCACCGAAGTTGCAATACCTAAATTAACAGCTGTATCTGCCTGCTTCTTCCCATACAGCTCACTTAAAATATCCGTCACCAAAAAAGTAGAAGCAAAGACAATGTTCCCCAAGGTTTGTTCCATGCCAAAGGCATCCACCAAAATCATAACCTCAATATTTGCCGTGATGGTAGCAAGCACCGTCCAGCAGTACAACCCCTTTTCTTTCAGGAAGTAGTACCACAAAATTACACTACTATAAACCACTATTAAATTTAAAATCAGTAAAAACTCATTACGCATTAAACGCCTACTCCAAAATCCGTATTATTCAATAAAATATCTACCCTGTCATCATCCTTATACAAAGGGTAAAGCTCTTCTCGAAAAATTTTTACAACCTGCGGGTCAGGCACAATGGCTTTAGTATTAGGAACCATAATGTTCACGCACACCCGCTCAAAGTATTTTAAGCCAAGCTCTATGTCTTTAGCCATGCTTTCCTTGCTTTGCCCCGGTAAGCCCTGCAGCAAACAAACCTGCTGAAAATATTGGGCAATCTCCTCCGGCGTAGCACTTCCCATTCCCTTGTCCAAATAGCTTTCGCGAAACAGGCTGTCAAAAGTTTCTACACCTATCTTAAATTTAACAGTAATACCCTTTTCCGCAAAGCTTTTGCGAAAATCTGCGATAAGCAGACGATGCATCCAATGACATTCAAAATAAACTGTCGTTATTGCCCGTTCCCTGCAAAGCTGAATGATAAGCTTAATAGTTTCTGCATCCAAATCACAGAAGCTTCCGGAATTTATTACCTCCAGCCTGCCAAATCCCCCCGTAACTTGGGCAAGCACCTTACTGTTCAACTCAAAGTTTTCCTTTTCATTTAGAGAAAAGTCAGTGTGATAATCACAGAAGCGACAGCGCCGCCATTTACAGCCATTACCACGCAACAGTACAATCTCACGAGGGTTCTTCTCTATTAACTTGGAATATCTAAATTCAAAGGGGACTTGTGCCATTTTCACATCTCCTGAAAGCTTTTAAAAAGTACTGCTAAACTACGAACACGAAGCTTATAAACAGAAGGCGTACCTGCATACGTCGAGCAAGCAAGCCGTGACAACGTATAGCGGTATTTATTGGTAAGCTGTAAATAAAAAAGGATGCACCAATCTACGGCGCATCCCAAATAAACTGAAATATTTTCAGCAAGGCTCCGTAGTTTTGTTTATAGACAGGATGGTCACGAACTGTCTGTTATTGAATTGCAATGCTATTATAACTGTAAAATTAGAAGTGTGCAAGAAATATTTACGCCCGCACTTGTGTGCGGGCGCTGTTTTTCTCTGGAGCTACTAACAGGGTTCGAACCTGCGACCCTCTCATTACGAATGAGATGCTCTACCAGCTGAGCTATAGTAGCAGCTTAATATTATTCAGCCAAAGCCTTCTTGCTTTTACGACCTCTTGCCTTTTTTACACTGTTAATGCCGGATTTCTTGATTACCTTTGCCAGCTCTGCAATGATGTGCAATTCGTCTACACTGCAGTCCTGAAGCAAGTCAGATAATTCGTTATGAAAAATTCTCTCGCTACGATGAATATTATCGCATAACAATTCATCAACGGAAACATCCAGTACATTAGCTAAATGGATGATAGTAGGCAAACCCAACTTGGTGTTGCCAGTTTCAATGTTGCTGATGTGAGGAGTAGACAAGCCAGTAATTTTTGCAATGTTACCTTGAGTTACACCTTTACGTACACGAGCAGCCTTAATTCTCACACCAATAGCCTTGTAATCTATATCCATTTTCAACAAAACCCTCTCCTTTAAATCTATGTATCATAATGTATTCATAGTGCTTCCCGCACCGTCAACATATCATATTATAGACCAAAAGAAACTTTATGGCAAGGAAAAAACCTCGTATTTAAGCCATTTTTCGGCATTTTTAAACTTTTTTTAGCAAGGGAACGGTCAAGCTTCCCTGTGGCATAAGCACCACTTTATAGTCAGCTCCAACTTGCTCTTCTGCCAATTTAATTGCTTCATCAACACTGTCAACTGCCTCAAAAAGTAAATCCTTGGCAATCTTTTTATCAAGAGCAGATACGAGAATGAACTTAGCCTTTTTCATAAGTCTGGTAATAGCGAAAGCTTTATGGGCGCCAATTACAAAGTTCTTTTCCAGTTGTGCCTTAATTGCATCAGGTGATGGATTTTCTTGCAAAGCTTTTTCCAAGGCCGCACTACCGCTACCCTCTTCACATTCACCTATAATGATAACCACGCCGCCTTCTTTCACTGCGCACCATGCGTTATCCATAGTTTTTTGTAATTGGTAAACGTTAATATCTTTAGGATAACCACCGCAGGAAGCAATTACTACATCTGCAGGCTGGTCAATTTCTACACCGTAAACCTTGTCAACAAATTTGCAGGCTTCAAGGTGGGCAGTATCCCAATCGCCGGCGAAGATTTTTACAAATTCCTTTTTCGCATCCAAAATTGCGTTGAACAGGAAAAGCTTGTGTTCCTTGGCGAAAAGACGTACACCCTCCATCTGGTCATCATAGACCGGATTGCCATGCAATTTTCCCAGCTGAGAATTAGGACTCATCATCAGGCTGTGATTTCTACGAACAGTTTCCATAGCAGCTACACCAGGTAAAATAGCCTTGCGTCCGCCGCCAAAGCCTGCGAAGAAATGATGGACAATGGTTCCGGTCATAATAACTAAGTCCACATCACAAATCAATTTATTAATCCATACAGGAGTACCAAAGGAAGTTTCGCCAAAATATTCAAAGTCATCTGCTGCATTGCAATCGCTATTATACATGGGCAGGCGCTTGGCAACGTCTTCGCCAACTGCTTCAACCATTTCAGCATCAGTCATCTTGCGATGGGTGCCCAAAGCAAAAACAATACGCATGTCTTCATCTTTAATTCCAAGCTTGTTCATTTCGTTAACAAGCACCGGCATAAAATCAAAGCTATTAGCTACACGGGTAGGGTCATTACAAATGAACGCCACCTTTTGCCCGGGCTTAACCAGCTCATTGATGGGAGCGCTGTCGATGGGATGATAAATGGCATCTAAAATTGCTGCCTTTAAATTTTCAACGGGGGGCATTTCTGCTACTTTAATTTCTGCAATAACACGTTCCTGCTCCAAAGAGAAATCCTTGTAACCGTGTCCATACTTATAGGAATAATTAGCTAAAGTCATTGTGGCACCTCCATATAAAATATATCTGCTTACATTTTATCATAACCAGTCATTTGCCGCCAAAGTTTTTTACATTAAAAAAGCGACGCCCTCAAGCGCCGCTTTAATTTTAGAAGCTGTTTCCGATTTTAAATTGCAGTTACGAGATAGCCAATGACACATCCCAAAACAGTCAAGGTTATCATCATCGGGTCAGCAATAGAAGTACGATAATTTTCCGGATTGTATCTCTTTCTTTGACGGAAGGGACGAGCATCCAAAAATTCCATGGGGTTGGCAGTAAGCTCCATAAATTTTTCATAGACAACTTGCCAAGCATTACCAAGGGCACTGCACAATGCGCAGAAAATCATACTGGTTTCTTTAACTACTACCACGAAAGGCTTGCGATAGAACCAATCGGTATCCAAGCTAATGGCAGTATGGGGTTCCATCTTGGACAAATACATCATAAAGGGAACCATTGCCATACCTAACATCTGCACATATTGCAGGATGTGTTCCGGCAGGAAGGGATGGTACGCAGGAGCCTCGAAGGGCAGATACTGATAGAGCAGTCCGGGACAAACACCATACAGGAAGCAGAGGAATGCGCCCATACCCATTGCCACCTTCATATTGAAAGGAACTTGGGTTTTAATCTCTACACCCTTGTCATCCTTGCGCAGGAAAATGAAGTAACCCATCTTCAAAGGAATGGACAAGAAGGTACCGATGCTGGCAAGTTCTAACAAAGTGTAGACAGTGCCTTGCCCTGCAGCGTAAGCTGCGTTAACAGTAATTGCCTTACTGATAAAACCATTGAACAGAGGAATACCAGAAATGGAGAACGCTGCTGCAAAGAAACAGATACATACAAAAGGAAGTTTCTTCGCCATATTTCCAAGCTTATTGATGTGACCAACGCCAGTTGCATACATAATTGCACCAGCACACATAAAGAGCAAGGATTTAAAGAGAATATCGCAGAAAGCATGGGCAGTAGCACCATTCATTGCAAGACCGGTACCGATACCAGCGCCTGCAACCATGAACCCGGTTTGACTGATGATATGATGTGCAAGCAAACGTCGCATATCGTTTTCCATAATCGCGTAGCAAGCACCATAAAGTGCCATCAGTACGCCGCCCCACATAATCAGCTCGCTACCTGCGAACACACGCAAGAGCGCATAAACAGCAACCTTGGTAGTCAAGCAGCTCATGAATACACCGCCGGTAATTGTGGAATTGGAATAAGCATCTACCAACCAAGCATTTACAGGGGGCATTGCCACGTTTACACAGATACCAATCAACATCAGCCAGTATGCGTAATTATGGGGACCATTAACTAAATTAGCGATATTGGAATCGCCACCATGACCAAGATGCAAGAAAATACCTGCCAGCAGCAGATTGCCACCAAGCATATGTACCAGGAGGTAACGGAAGCCCGCACGACGGGAAACTTTACTGTTACGGCACCATACCAAGAATACAGAAGTCACTGCCATTGCTTCCCAGAAGAAAATCAAGGTCAGCCAGTCTTTAGCAAGGGTTACGCCTATAGCGCAGCCAGCATAGGACATTGCGCACAAAGCTTCCATACGGTTCTCGTTATGGCAAGCATAAATGCCACTGATAAGCGCCAACACAGAAAAGATAAAGGTAAAAATCCAGCTAAGCTTATCCACGTGAATAACGCCAAGCTTATAGCCACGAACAAAATCAATACTTACATCAGTACCAAGCTGCAGGTTAAAGGCAAAATACAATGCAGCCAAAGGACCAACTGCCAACAACAGCTTACGAATACTTTTAGGTGCGAGCATGGCAAGCAATCCAACCAGAATAAGAATTATGCCCGGATGCATTAAAATCTCACTCATCATCATCACCTGCACTTTCGTAATAGTCCTCGTCACGCTGCAAAAGCGGAGCCATTATCATCTTGGAAACGATAATCAACGCCCAACAACCAACAAAGCCAAAGAAAATATTATAGCCAAAGGGTAACGGCCACCAGTGAGCACCATGCATGTGGATGCCACACAGCTCTGCCACTGCAGATAATACCAAAACCACAGCAACAATCATGTAAACCGTCTTTTTAGTCATTACATCCACCCCCCGTTCCAGCCTGCGGTAATAGCGTTAGCTGCCATTGTTGCCAGCCTGTAGAAATGAGGATAGAAATTGGGAATAACACCCAGAATAACAGCCATAGCAGTGGTTACGCAAATGGGAACCAACATACGATAGCTAATTTCACCATATTCACGGAACTGTTCCTGAGGATCCTTGCGGAAGTACGCCATTTGGCAAATAGGCAGAAGGTACGCCGCGGCCAAGAGCGCAGAAGCAACCCAAACCAAAATGTACAAGGGCTTGCCTGCCTGCAAAGCACCAAGCGCCAAATTCCATTTACTAATGAAGCCAACCAGGAAAGGCATACCTGCTATACCCAAAGAGGCTATGGTGAAGCATGCCATAGTAATAGGAAGCTTTTTGGAAATACCGTACAGTTCGCTGATATATTCGCGGTGAGTACGGGCGATGATTAAGCCTGCGCACATAAAGAGGGTAATCTTCATAACCGCATGGGCAACCAGATGCAGATAAGCACCTTTAATGCTCAAGGGAGAAAGCAGCGCCGCACCTAAAACAATATAGGAAAGCTGGCCAATAGTTGAAAACGCCAAGCGACGTTTCAAATGGTCTTGACGCAATGCAATCAAGGAAGAAACCAAAATACTGGTAGCTGCTGCCCATGCCAGTACATCAATAATACCAAGCTGAGCTAACAGTTCAGGACCAAATACAAAGCCAATAATACGCAGTACGCAGAACACACCGGTCTTAACTACTGCAACAGCGTGAAGCAGGGCGCTAACCGGAGTAGGAGCTACCATCGCCGCAGGAAGCCAACCATGCAAAGGCATAACCGCCGCTTTTACGGAGCCTGCCAAAATCATAATTACGAACGCAAGCTGCAATGCCCAGCTAGGTGCCATTTCATAGGTAAGGAAGCCACCTGCAGTAAAGCTCATAGTACCGGTAATGCAGTACACCATAACTACGCCAGCCAAGAATAATTGACCGGAAATCAAAGTGTAAATCAAATACTTACGGCTCGCCATCAATGCTTCGGCATTACGCTTATGCAATACCAGAGGATAGCTTGCCAAAGTCAACATTTCGTAGAACAGGAAGAAGGTCAGCAGGTTTTCTGCCATAGCAATACCCATTACAGAGCTCATGCAGATTGCAAAAGCTGCAAAGTAACCGGTTTGCTCCTTCTCATTGTGACAACGCATGTAACCAATGGAATAGAAGTTGATAGGAACCCAGAGCATGGATGCCAGCACGGCAAAAACCATACCAGCCGGATCAGTACGTAAAGTCCAACCAACAGTATCAGTAAGCTGGCACAGAGTATATTCATAATAATTGCCGTCCAAAACTTCCGGCAACATGGAAACCACTGTACCAAACATAACTACGGAAGCAATTACGCTCCAAGTTTCACGGATGTTAGGCCATCTTCTGCTGAAAGCAATTAAAATTGCAGCCAGGAAGGGAACGCCTACTGCCAGAAAGGGTCTGCAATCCATAATCGTCATTTCAGCAACACCTCCGGCAATCCTAATTTAATAATATCAGTTACAATATCCACACTGTAGAAGCCCAATGCCACGATACCAATACCGGTTACCGCAATCGGAAGCGCCATCGCAACGGGCAAACCCAATTTACCCTTGTGAGGATGAACCTCGGTAAGAGAAGCTTCACGTTGAATAAACATCTGCTCCAAAATACGGAAGAAATAGATTGCATTGAGTAAGCTACTTACAACCAATACCCCAATGTAAAAATACTCTGCTCCAGTATAAGCACCTAAAAGCAGATACCATTTGCTGAAGAAACCACCAGTAGGCGGAATACCAATCATGGACAATGCCGCAAAGGTAACAGTCAAGGAGCTGATAGCCATCTTTTTATTCATACCACCTAAACGGTAGATGTTTACTTCGCCAAAGCGGTACTGAATACCGCCTATTACAAAGAAGAGCGCACTCTTCATAAAGGCATGGTTTATGATATGCAGCACAGCACCAATGAAGCCATACATATTGCCCATTGCCAAACCAATAGCAATATAACCAATTTGCGCTACACTGGAATATGCCAGCATACGACGGAAGTCGTATTGTGCCAATGCCATAACAGAGCCCAGCAAAATACCTGCCACACCCAAAATCCCCAGTACATCCAAAGCCGCACGCACTACAGGAGTATCCACGCCAAACATATAGAACAAGAAACGAATCATTGCGTATGCGGGAACCTTACTCATGCAGCCTGCGATGAAGGCAGCAGAACCGGGATGTGCATAGTTGTATGCATCCGGTTGCCAACCGTGAAGGGGGAACAATGCCATCTTGATACCGAAGCCAATTACGAAGCAGGCAACTGCCAACGCAAAAAGCGGATAGTTTAAGAACTCGGCCGCACGCACTGCCATGTCCGCCATGTTCAGAGTACCGGTCAACGCATACATATAGCCAACGCCAAGTAAGTACAGAGAAGCACCAATAGTACCGATGAGCAGATATCTGAAAGCTGCCAGCATGGACTTCTTACCGCCAAGAGCAATCAAACCATAGCCGGACAGAGACATAACTTCAAGGAAAACGTACAGATTGAACACGTCACCGGTAATAACCATACCGCACATACCCACAGTCATCAAGCCATACAAGGTATAATAACCGCCAACGTGCAGCCAGCCTTCATCCTTAACAAAGGGCAAGCTATACAGCGCGCCTAATAAAGAAATAAAGGTTATCAAAACGGCAAGGATGCCGCTAATGGGGTCGATGACAAATTCAATACCAATGGGCGGCTGCCAGTTACCCATCCAGTAATGAATGGGCTTGCCACCATCGGCAATAACCTGCTGCAGCACTGTTACAGCACTCATGAAGGCAGCCACAATCGAGGCAATTACCAGCCAAGAGCCTAAGTTCTTTTGCAAACGGCTAAAGAACATACATAAAAGCGCCGCAGAAACAGGAAGCAATACAATGAAAAGCGGAGCATGCTGCATCATTTGCTAGCCCTCCTCAAAACCTCTACCTCTTCTACCGAACCATAGATTTCCTTGATACGCATCAAAAGCGCCAAGGCTACGCCCGTAGTACCCAAGCTTACAACAATCGCCGTAAGCATAAGCCCGTGAGGCAGGGGGTTAATGTAGGCATTGGGATTATTGGTAATACCGTCAAGAACAGGAATCATACCACCATCCTTTTGTGCAAAGCACAAATAGAAGTAAATTACAGCAACCTGCATAACGTTCATAGCCATAAGCTTCTTCATATAGTTTTTAGCCAATACCATACCATAAATGCCTAAGAAGAATAAAATCATAACAAGGGAGTAGATGCCTTTAGTTTTCAAAAATTCATTCAATACTTCCATCATCGTCACCCCTTTTTATAATAGAATCCATCAAATTAATAATCGTCATCATAACGCAGATGGTAACACCAATTTCAATGATAAAAATTGCCATGGCGTGCATTTCGTGCATGGGCTCTAACTTAATTGGCATAAAGTCATATTCTAAGAACAAGCCGCCGCCAAAAAGAGTTATCCAACCAACCAAGGTATAGAGGAAGGTTCCTACCCCAGCCATAACCACAGAAGTTTTACCATCAATATTAAACCTTGCTTTTTCTCCCAGAATCATACGGGAAAGCAGTACGCCTACTGCCAGCAAAGCACCTGCCTGGAAGCCACCGCCCGGAGAATACTCACCAAAGCAGAGGATGTACACACCATAAACAATGCTAAAGGGTACCAAAAGTCTAAAGGCAGTGCTTAAAACAATACCACCAAATCCATCTCTCATTTAACTACATCCCCTTCCTCCGGGTCTTCCGGTTCTTCTTCGGGACGTCTGCCAACCTTATTGCTGGTCAAAAGCAGCACTGTAGTCAAACCAGCCAAGAACATTACACTTGTTTCCCACATGGTATCAAAGCCTCTATAGTCAATGATGACACCGGTTACTACGTTAGGAGAACCTGTATCTTCGACACTGCGGGAAATATAGGTAGGTGTTACATGCTGGTTAGGTGCAGTGTTGACATCACCAATTTCCGGCAAATAGGTTACAAAGGAACAAAACATTCCGGTTATAACCGCCAGTAATACAGCTACTAATCCACGCATTATTTACACCACCTATCAATTTTCTTCAAGGAAGCTACAAAAAAGATTGTAGAAATTGTACCGATAACAGCTTCTGTAAAAGCTACGTCAGGAGAGCCCATCATGAAGTAGAGCAGCACCGCCGTAAAGCTGAAGCCGCTGTAGATTACAGCCGCACTCAGCAAATCCTTACAGAAAATTACCGCACAGGTAATGAGAATTAAGAAAACAAGCAAAACAGCTTCAATGATGTATATCTGCATCTTCGTCTTCCTCCTTCTCTAAATCTTTAGACGTCAAAACCCTATGCCCGGATTTATAAGCAGCCTTGCTCAAAATATGGGAGCCGATAGGATTCGCCAAGAAAACAATAGTAAAAATCATTACCATTTTCAAAGCAGTAATGGTTAATCCTTCATAGATTACCAACCCGATAAAGGAAAGCATACAGCCCAGGGTTTCACTATTGCCGGAAGCATGAATTCTTGTGTAGAAATCCGGCAGTCGCAGCATACCGATGGCAGAACCAACAAAGAACAGGGAACCGCCTAAAACAAAAATTGTTGCGAGAATTTCTCTGATGGTAAAATCACAAATCATATGTTTTTACCTCCCAGGAACTTAGCAATAATAACAGAGCCTACAAATCCTAACAATGCGTAGGAAAGAGCAATATCCACATACATATCAGGACGGTTATCAATGTAACCAAAAAGCACCAGCAGCAAAATGGTATCTGCGCCAATTACGCCCAAGCCGTTCATACGGTCATAAACCGTAGGCCCTTGGAACACACGCTGCAGCATCATGGCGATTACGAAAATGATGGACACCATGAGGATGATAAAAATAATATTCATAAACTATTCCTCCTCTTCCACCACAGTAAACTCATAAGCTTCGCCATACAAATCTGCAACCTTTTTCTGGAAGCTGCCATCCAGCACGCCTTCTGCCGCACCCGTTGTCAAAGCATGAATTTCAAACAAGCCGTCATCATCAACATTAAGGGTTACAGTACCGGGAGTAAGGGTGATGGAATTAGCCAGAACCACATAAGCCATGGGGTTATCAACCTTAAAGTAGAAACGTACAACCTTGGGGTCAATATCCAGCTCCTGACTGGTGGTTGCTTTCAAAACGTCAATGTTCGCCAGCACCAACTGCCACATCAGCCAAACTGAGTAGCTGATGAATTTAAAAACCGGTACTCCGAACACAAAATATTTTTTGCTGCCATCCTTATTAGGCACCAGCAGCAGCGGGTAGCAAAGCCACACCGTTACAGCTGCTGTAATCAAACCATAAATAATAAATTTTGTTGACAACGTACCAACCAACGCCATCCAAAATGCAAAAAGCAAAAGGAATAGGGATACGTTATGTACCATCGGTGAACCGACAATTCTTGCATTATCTGCGCTCTCTTGTTTAATCACGGTTACCACCTTTCTTCATCTATAATCTTACTGCCTCACGCTCTGAGCAGTACAAAAGCAAGAAAAGGCTATCCTGCCCCACTTCTTCAATTTTGTAATTATTTGGACAAAAACTCACAAAATCCTGCTATTTTTTTTTTTTTGAAAAATTTTATCGATTTTATAACTTAGTTAACGAAATTTCCTTGAACTGGCAGGTTTCCGCCGGCAACATTCTTGCCGCCAAGCGCTTTACCCTTGCCAAATCTGCAGTGCAGCAAATGGTAACGCTGCCTTCTGCTTCGTCATTAAGCAGGTTATTTTTTTCCAAAGCTTCCTTCGCCAGCAGAGCAGTCGCCTCCGCCGGGTCAATGACAGTTACCCTTGTACCGAACTCTGCTTCCACAACATCTTTAATGAAGGGATAATGGGTGCAGGACAAAATCAAGGCATCAATACCTGCTTCCTTCAAGGGTGCTGCGTATTCTGATACAGCTTCCTGAATGAGCGGGCTTTCAAATTGTTCCCCTTCAATCAAGGGCACAAACTTGGGGCAAGCCATGGGGTAAACCTCTGCGCTGGCATCCGCTGCCAAAATCGCCTTCTTATGTGCTTCCGTACTAATGGTAAATTGTGTAGCGAACACGCCGATTTTTTTCTGCTTGCTTGCTGCCAGCAAAAGCTTCTCGCCCTTAGACATACCAATCAATTCAAAGGGATGCTCCTTTTGCAGGCTGTCGATACCCAGCATAGTCAAGGTATTGCAGGCAATGACAACCTGTTTTACGCCCTGCCCTTCCAGCCAAGAAATTATCTCTTCAACAAATTCCCTAATCTCTGCTTCACTGCGACTGCCGTAGGGAGTACGAGCAGTGTCGCCAACATATATAAAATTTTCCTGGGGCAGCATCTGGTGTAAAACCTTTAACACCGAAAGGCCGCCAACGCCAGAATCTAAAACACCAATGGGTGCGTTGCTTCGCATAAAAAGCACCTCCTAAATTTGGACACTAATCCGTCACAATAAATTATAGCACTTTTGGATTAGAATACCAACCAAAAAACAGGTATAAGTTTGCACTCATACCTGTGTAATCGAAATGCTTATTTAATTTTACCAAGGCACAACGGTGTTTGGCGAATTTACTTAGCAGTCAAGCCGCCGTCAACAGGAATGACAGCTCCCGTCATAAAACCATTCACCGGACTTGCCACGCTGCAAATTACGTGAGCAACCTCTTCCGCTCTGCCAATGCGCTGCATCGGATAAGCCTCCGCCATATCTGCCATGGTGTAACCGCCATTACTATCTTCCAGCTGTTTACGTAGCAAGGGCGTGTCAACATCCGCAGGGCAAACGCAGTTCACCCGAATGTTAGGCGCATAGTCAAGAGCCAAAGCCTTTGTCAGGGCAACCACTGCTCCCTTGGACGCGCAATACAGGGGGCAGCCATAATTACCGTTAATCCCTGCATCAGAAGCAATGTTCACAATGCTTCCCCCTCCATACATATAGGGCAGTGCAGCCTGGGTCAATAGCATAGTGCCTTTTACATTGGTATCTATAATGTAGGAAAAATCTTCTTCCGTAAAATTCTCCAAGCGTTTTTCCATATACACCCCTGCAGCGTTTACCAAAATATGCAAGGACTCGCCAATGCTTTGCAAAGCCTTACGACAATCCTCCCCATTCGTAACGTCGCAGGGAATATAAACTGCCTTGCGTTCCGTAGCAGCCTGCAGCTTTTGTACTGCCATGGCGCCACGCAAAACACTGCGTCCCAAAATATATACGTTAGCTCCATCTGCCAAAAGCTTTTCTGCAGTCGCCAAGCCTATTCCGGAAGTACCGCCGCTAATTACAGCGTTCAGCCCTTCGCAACCATAATTCATCATTTTCATACTCCTATTCCACCTTTTCCTTAGGCGGTAAATTTACAGTAATGGTAGTGTATTTGCCTTGCTCACTCACCAAATCCAAGGTCATATTATGACGCAGGGCAATCTGCTTGGCGATAGCAAGTCCCAAACCACTACCGGATTTATTTTTTTCGTTTCGTGCCTTGTAAAATCTGTCAAAGGCGTGGGGAATATCCTCTGCCTTAATGCCACAGCCATAATCCGTAACAGTCAGCTTGTTCTTGACAAGCGCCACCTCAATTTTACCATCGGTATTGGAAAACTTAATGCTGTTGTGCAAAAAGATGAGCAGCATTTGGCGCAAGCGTCCATAATCACCATTCAACACATAAAGCTCTGTGTCAGAAGATAAATTTATCTCGATATTTTTCTCTAAGCCTAAGCGTCTGCTGCTGCGCACCGCATCCTGCACTACGTCACACAAATTCAAAGGCTCCTTCTCAATGGGGAAGTCCATGTTCTGCAAACGGGAAAGGTCTAACAAATCGTTAATCAAGCGTTGGAGGAAAACACTTTCCGAAAGCATCTGGTCGTGATATTCCTGCACCTCTTCCGGTTCAGTAATGACTCCGTCACGCAAAGCCTCTAAGCTGCCGCGGATAACTGTTACCGGCGTGCGCAGCTCATGAGAAATATTAGCGATAAATTCCCTGCGCAGCTTCTCTAACTTTTGGCTTTCTTCGTCTGCCAGCTGCAAGCGCTCACTTAAAACGTCCAGAGTATTCGCAAGCTCGCCAATCTCATCATTTTGCGTAATGTTACAGCGCGCCTTGTAATCCTTATCAGCCAAACGCATAGCAATTTCCTTCATTGTATTTAAAGGCTTGGTAAAACGCCAGGAAAGCACAATACTTAATATAAAAACCAATACCTGCGCCGCCAAAACGCTGTAGAACAAAATTCTCAGGCCTGCCCAAACAGCATCCTTCATTCCCTGCACGGGGGAATGGAGCATTACCACTGCCTTGACTACATTATTTTTATCATACACAGGCACGCCAACGGTAAGCATGGTGTCCCCTAAAACAGAGTTATACTCTTCCAGAATGAAGCTTTCGCCACGGAAAGTTTTTTCTACATGCTCCTTGATGTTTTTGGGCAGCCTGTTATATGCATCCTTGGAATCCTTGGGCAGGAAGCGGTGCATTCTTTCAAGATGCTTGCCACTGCGGGCATGAAACTTCCTTACCACGTCCAGGTTCATATTCAGATTATACTCACTATCAACCACCCACACAATCTCTTGCATGGCGTTGTCCAGACTATTGACAAAACGGCTTTGGGAAATGCGCTCCCCGTAACGTCCCTGCAGCCAGTCCAAATCCTTGCTAATTACTTCTGCAATCTTTACGGCGCGCAGATTCATTTCCTTTTTGGTAACATCAATATTGTGCTGCTTAAAGAATTGATAGAACATCAACCCCATCAAAAGAGAGAAGGTAAGAAGCACTGCCGCAAAATACATGGTAAGCTTGACAGCGATTTTGTTGCTGAATTTATTTTTCATAACCTTAATCCATCACCTTACGTCATCACTTCATTATTTTACTTCAAAGCGGTAACCAACACCCCAAATTGTTTTGATGTCCCAACCATCATGAGGGTACTTATCCAATTTGGCGCGCAGGCGTTTAATGTGGCTATCAACTGTACGGCTGTCACCAAAATAATCATAGCCCCAAATGCTGTCCAGCAAATTTTCACGACTGAACACCTTGGTACTGTTCCTTGCCAGGGTCCACAGCAGTTCAATCTCTTTTTTGGTCAGAGGAACCTCCTCGCCGCTAATTTCCACTACATATTTGTCCAAGTCAATTTGCAGATTACTTACTGCGTAAACGTTCTGCTTCTGCTGCTCCTGTACCTGAATGCGGCGCAGAACAGCACGCACCCGTGCCATCACCTCATTAGCAGAAAAAGGTTTAATTACATAATCATCGGCGCCAATATCCAAGCCCATAATTTTATCGTAATCCTCGCCACGAGCAGTAATCATAATAATTGGAACCATGCTTTCCTTGCGCAGACGACGGCAAACCTCAAAGCCATCCACCTCCGGCATCATCACATCCAAAAGAATCATAACAATTTCGTCCTGATAACGGGCAAAGGCATCCAGAGCTTCTGCTCCGTCAAGGGCAATGACCGGCTCCAAGCCTTCCTTGCGGGCATAGCTGGCTAAAATGGAAGTTATTTGTTTATTGTCATCAGCGATTAAGATTTTATTCATAAGGCACCTCGCTTCACGTTCTACTTTTTATGTCTACGGATTAGTTTCTACCTATTTATTATAATATAAAACTTACTTATGACAAAATTATGTTTTTACCATTTAATAAAGAAAATTACAATGTTCCGCAACACGCAAAAGCTTAACGCTCCCTTTAGCTGAAAACATCGCTGTCCACATATTCGCTTCCATAATAATTACAAACTTTTAGAAAGTACAGCTCAGGATGTGGAACGTCACGATGTTTTCTTGCATCGTCGCTACTTTTGCTAATCGTTGCTTTGAACATTTGTAATTTTCTTTGTATAAAACTTTCTAAAAAACATAAAAAAGACATACTATAAACATTTTTAAAACATAAACCCTTGTTATCATAAGCTCAACAAAGGAAACCCACACAAAATCCCCCAATCCTACAAAATAAAAACAAATTGATTGAAAGCAAGGAGTGAATGATTATGTTGAAAATGAACTACAAAAAAGCTTTACTGGCAGCTACCGTATTAACCGCCTTCTGCGCTAACGCAGCCTTCGCAGGTGATGCTCCTGCAAAACCCACCATGCGTGAACGCGTTGATAACATTCTTCACCAAGAAGATAACCGCGACCTGCGCGAGCATCGTCATCACAAAAAAGATTGCGACGACCGCTTCGAGCACCGTCATCATAAAAACAAAGACCAACGCCCCGCCCTGACCAAGGAGCAAAAAGAAGAGCGTGAAGCTCGTCGCGAAGCTTGGAAAAAAATGACTCCCGAAGAACGTAAGGAAGCAGCTGCTAAATGGCGTGCAGAACGCAAGGCTGCACACAAAGAACGTGTAGAAGCCAAAATGAACAAGCTTACTCCGGAACAACGCCAACAAGTAGAAGACTTCATCAAAAAAGATAGAGCCTTCCACAAAGAACAACGTGAGGAAATGAAAAAGCATCACGAAGCCCAACGCGACGAAATGCGTAATATGACTAAGGAGCAACGTGAAGCCATCCGCGCGCAACAACCGCCTAAATTTGGCAAACACCACAAAGCTCCCCATCACAAAGACCATCGTCCTATGCCTCCCATGGAGCGCGTAGATAAATAGCACCCCTAATTTCATAAACACCCTCCAAAGGAAAACGCTGTACCGCAACTGGCAGTACAGCGTTTTTCCTATATGTTTATTTTTTAGAAATGCTTACAGCAAACCAATCCAGAAGGGATAGCTGCTTAATACAATAACCAGAAGCAGCACCACATAATCTGCAAAGCCCAAGGGCTCGGAAGGCATATTTTTATAAGTATTACCGCCAAAGCCTTTCAGCTCCATACTCAAGGCAAGGGTTTCTGATTTAGCAACAGCACGCATTACCAAGGGACGGATAACAACTAAATACGCCAAAAAGCGTTTGATAATATTGCCACGATTAGAATAACCACGGCAGCTTTGAGCATCCAAGGTTATTTCGCTATCGGTAAGGAAGTTGGGCACGAAGCGCAACGCAGTGGTAAGCATAAAGGCATATTCACAGGGCAGGTGAAATTTATCCACCAAAGCCTTGGCAATATCCTGAATCCTTGTAGCAGCCAGCATACATAAAAACGCCATGGTCATTACCAGCATACGCAAGCCGCCAATAAGGGCAAGGCTCAGACTGGTACCGAAAAGCAGCTGCAAGAGCACCATCATTCCCGTAAACACAGCCAAGCCGCCAATGGCAGCCATGGTCATTTTATCGTGCTTAATGTAAAGAAGCAAAGCCAGCTCCAAAACTAAAATAGTTGCTACTGCTTCCACAGGCAGGATAAAAACCCAAGCAGTTACAGCAATGGTGACAATAATCTGTGTAAAAGCTGTTAGCTTCATTACTGCTCACCATCCTTTCTGGTAAGCGCTTCGCAAAACTCTTCTGCTGTTGCGGCTTCAACGCCAAAAGCAGCAGCCAAGGAAGCTACTACGGGAGCACGCAAGCCCCAAACCTCAACAGGCTCACTACCATCAAACAAGGTCTTAGGCGCTCCATCATAAACCTTCTTGCCTTGGTGCAGCACGATTGCCCTATCTGCGTAACGGCGCACTATGTCCATATCATGAGAAATGAGGACGATGGTAATGCCCTTCTTCTCATTGATAGCCTTCAAGTATTCCATCATGCGCACTTTTTCCAATGCATCCTGGCCATTGGTAATCTCGTCCAAAATTAAGGTGCGCGGGTTCAAAGCCAAAGCCGCCGCCACGCCCAAACGTCTTTTTTGCCCGAAGGAGAGTAAACGCGGATACTCCTTGCGTAATTCCCACAAGCCCATAGCCTCCAACGCCTCTGTTACCTGGCGGTTAATGGTCTCTTCCGTCAGCTTCTTGGCACGAGGGCCATAAGCAACCTCGTCAAAAACAGTGTCTTCTAAAATTTGCAGGTCAGGGTTTTGAAAAACGTAACCAATTTTATCAGCAAGGTCCGCAGGCTCTTTCTTCACAATATCCTCGCCATCAACTAAAACCTGTCCACTGCGGGGATGGCACAGCGCCATGAACAAACGGCTCAAGGTAGTTTTGCCACTGCCATTATGTCCCAAAAGAGCAACGAACTCGCCATCATTTATAGTGCAATCCATATCAAAAATTACAGGCTGCCCACGCAAGTAAGCAAAATTGACCTCTTTAGCTTCTAACATTAGTCAGCCCTCCTTCAAAGCCCTGCGCCTTTAAATCTTGCAAGGCCTCTTCTTCATTACGCCAAGCACCAAGCTTCACGCCAAACCTTTCTTCCAAGCCAAGCTTTACCTGCCACAAGGAAGGAAGCAGCGCTCGTAGCTCCTCATCAGCGTACATGGCAGGAGCAGCAATTTCAAACTTATCCGCTGCAACAACACTACCTTCCTTTAGAACAATCATATCCGTTGCGTAAGGCAACAAATAATCAGTACGGTGTTCCACAACAACAATGGTTGTACCGTAGCGTTTATGAATATCATATACCAATTTGTACAGAGAGATTGCGCCGTCAGGGTCCATGGCAGAAACAGGCTCGTCCAAAACAATAATCTCCGGATGAACAGCAAGAACAGAAGCCAACAGCAAGCGCTGACGCTGGCCACCGCTCAACTCATCCAGCTGATAGCTTTCACGCCCCGGCAAGCCCACGTCCTCCAAAGCCTTGCGGGTACGCTCTGCAACTTCCGCAGGGGCAAAGCCGTGATTCAAAAGGCTAAAGGCAACCTCTTCTCCCGCAGTAAGGGAAACCAGCTGGCTTTCGTAGTCCTCCATTATAAAGCCCACGCGCATGGCAATATCAGAAACCTTCTTGCCCTTGGTAGTTTCACCCAACACCTTCACGTCACCACTGTAACGACCTCCCATATAATAGGGCACGATACCGGTCATAGCTTTACACAAGGTAGTCTTGCCTGCACCGCTTGGTCCGGCAATGACAGTGAAGCTGCCCTTTTTAATCTGCAAGTTGACATCCTGCAGAACCAAGTCTGAACGCTTATAAGCAAAATAAAAATTTTCCAGTTGAATTACATTTTCCATCAGTCTTTATCCTCCTGCACATAGAACAGTTTACGCACAGGCGCATACATCAAATAGGTAATCAAGCCGTTGAGCACGCCCACTGTAGCAACAACAGGAAGCATTGCATAAATCCACACGTTTAACGGCAGGTTCAAAACAATCTTCAAAATAAAAGTAAACACACCGCCACTGGTCATAGTTGCCAAAAAGCCTGTTACAAAGGGGCGTAGCTTCCAGTTTTCCAAGCCAACACTAAGCATCGCCTTAACCAGTACACAGCAAACCGTCGCACCGGCAAGCTCACTGGCAATGTTCCCCAAGGGAAAGGCAGATTTAGAAGAAGGCACCAATGTTAGCCCGGCAATAAAGCCAATACCAATGGCCTGGCTCAGCTTGGGGTTCGTCAAATTGATAACAATGGAATACATAGCGATGGTCCAGTTTGGAGTAACGCCACCTACGTTGGGGCTAACCGTATGCAAAATAATACCAATTGCCAAAAGCATAGCAGTAATGGCAACCCAACGATACCCATCCTGCATAGGTTCTATCTCTATCAATTGAGGAATATTCTTTTGTTTATCGTCCATAATAACGCCTCACTTTATCTTTAAAACTGCCTTAAAGTATATCATTTTTCTCAGCTTCAAGCAAATCCATCATCTTCGTTACCATATTATAGTATACTACCTTTTTGAGACAGTACTTGTAAAATTTTAATAATATGTTATAATATGGCAAGAGAGATTCCTGATATGTGGTGTGTCAGCTCTCTCCGTACTTGTTAAAAACTTGAAGAAGAGGCTGTTACAACCGTAACGGTCTTTTTCTTTTTAGTAAATCAAATTATTTACGTCCAAGAATAATGGTAGCAACAAGAATTCCGAAACTAATCATTAAAGACAGTGCTTCGTAGGTAGTCATTGCTATCACCCCCAATCAAGGAGGAACCGACTATCAAGAATCTCTGTGTTAGTATTCAACAAAAATTATAAACCACCCCTATTTTTTTCGGATAGTTGTGAAATCCACGTGAATTTTAAAAGACTGTTACTTATGACGAAAGGCCCTCGCCCAAAACGAGCGAGAGCCTTTAAATACATCTCAAATCTTTACCAAAGGAACAAACTTAATATCTAATGTCATATTCATAGCAAGAGCCAATTTTTTCAATGTACGGATAGAAGGATTAGCATTCCCATTTTCCAACCTGCTAATATCTGCTTGGGTGATACCGCTAAGCTCTGCCAAATCCTTTTGTGTTAAATTCAACTTATCTCTAGCTTCAAGCATCGCTCTGATTATTTGAAACTCTGGCTCAAGCGCCTCATATTCTTTCTTAAATTCGGGGTCCTTAAGTTGTTCATTTAGTGATTCTCTAAAATCTTTGTTCATGATATCACTCCTGTCTTCTCTCATAATCAGCCCTGTACCTCTTAGCTAATTCTATCTGGTCATTTGGTGTCTTAGGCGATTTTTTAATGAACCCATTTGTCAAAATAACTCTACGCCCTACAACAAAAAAGTACAACACTCTAGCTATATCATTTCCCTGTTGCGTTCTTAATTCAAAAATCCCATCTTCCTTTCTTATATTTTATGTTCTTTATCACATATCGTCAAGTGACTTATTCTTTATAATTCAAGAAAGAAATATTATTACCCCTATTTATTTCGCATAGTTGTGAAATCCACGTGAATTTTAAAAAGCTACTGCTTATGACAAAAGGCCCTCGCCCAAAACGAGCGAGAGGCCTTATTTTTGTTATTGCACCCCTGCAAGGGGGAGCTGTCACGAAGTGACTGATAGATTTATGAAATTAGAAGCTGTAGCGAACGCCCAAGTTCCATTGCCAGTTGGTGTCTACTTCGCCGCCAAAGGTCTTTTCAACATCAGCATAGATATAGGTTGCTTTGGACAGGTTAATGTTAGCGCCTACGCCAACTTCCCACCAGCCGTCACCGAAGTCTTCTTCGATAGGTTGACCGCCATTAGCAAAGGTAGTAGTAGTTTCACCATCAAAGTCATACAGATAGGATGCGCGAGCATAAACATTGCCTTGTTTAATATCTTTACCCAGTGCGAAGCCTGCACGCGCGATAAAGCTATCCATGCTGTCATAGTGTGCTTTGTAACCATTGCTAAAGGTAACATCTGCACTATCAACAGTACCATAAGTCAATTCAACTTGCGGTTCAATCCACAGGCCATTGCCTTGTTCAATACGTTTGCCAAATTCTGCACTTACAGACATACCATTGGTGCTGTAATCGCCAGTGCCATAATTGTTGTCATCCAAATCACTTTCCAGATGAGCATAGCGAGCAATCAAGTCAACGAAAGTACCGTCATTGTTCAGCTTGCTGCCATAAATTGCAAATGCAGTGCTCTTATCATCAGTGCTACCATAACCATAGCTTGCATCACCTTCGGAGAAGGTTACTGCTGCGCC
>JAFUKD010000002.1 GCA_017467905.1 Phascolarctobacterium sp. | reverse complement strand
TTCGCTTTTTTCTAGGTTATTGTTCAGTTTTCAAGGTTCTGTTGTGTCGCTTACGTCAGCGACTTGTTTATAATACCACCACTCCCAGAATATGTCAACACCTTTTTTAAAAGTTTTTTTGCTTTTTTCTGGAAAAGTGCTTTTTAAAAATTTTTTTGCAAAAAATGAGCCACTTGCCCCTAAAGCATGTCACTTATAGTATGAGTCTTCTTTTTTGTTCTCCTTGCTCTTCTTCTTTTACTAGGTTTTCTTCTTCTCCTTCCTCTTGTTTTTTCTTCTGCCAGAATCAAGCAAAGCTGCAAGCTTTGCATCCTTACTCTATAGTTAGTACTAATTTAAAAGTATAAAAGGCTGCCGCACCAAAGTGCGACAGCCCAAAGCTACATCTTTTAATTAACGGAGCTTAGCACCGGCAGGGATGTGGTCATCAACCATAAGCAGGTGCAGTTTTTCTTCGCCCTCTTCGCTGTGGATAGCGGAAATAAGCATACCACAGGATTCAATACCCATCATTGCACGCGGAGGCAAGTTGGTAATCGCAATCAGGGTTTTGCCAATCAAAGTTTCCGGTTCATAGAAAGCACGGATACCACTCAAAATAGTGCGGTCTTTGCCGGTGCCATCATTCAAGGTAAATTGCAGCAGCTTCTTGCTCTTGGGCACAGCTTTGCAATCCAAAACTTTTACAGCGCGGAAGTCAGATTTAACAAAGGTATCAAAATCAACAGCTTCTTCAAAGAGGGGTTCTATTTCCACTTTAGAGAAGTCAATTACTTCAGGAACTACAGGCGCAGCCACAGAAGCTTCTGCTTGTACTTGCACAGGAGCAGCTTCTACAGGTTGTTCACCTTTTAAGGGTTTCATGGTGGGGAAGAACAATACGTCACGAATGGTGGAGCTATCAGTCAGGAACATAACCAGACGGTCGATGCCAATGCCCAAGCCACCTGTGGGAGGCAGACCGTATTCCAAAGCGGTAACGAAATCTTCGTCCATCATATTAGCTTCTTCGTCGCCATTTGCGCGTTCTTCTACTTGTTTCATGAAGCGTTCACGTTGATCGATGGGGTCATTCAATTCGGTAAAGCCGTTACAAATTTCACGACCATAGATGAATGCTTCAAAACGGTCAGTGATTTCCGGATTTTCCGGGTTAGATTTTGCCAAAGGAGAAATTTCTTTGGGATGACCGGTGATGAAGGTGGGTTGAATAAGTTTATCTTCAACGTATTCTTCAAAGCAAGCATTGATAATTTTACCAACGCCCCAAGCAGCCTCTACTTCTACGTTCAGCTCTTTTGCCATAGCGCGAGCTTCTTCAATATCAGTTACATTGGTGAAGTCTTTGCCTGCATATTCTTTTACGGCATCAATCATGCTGATACGTTTCCAAGGAGAAGCCAGCTCGATTTCAGTGCCTTCATAAACGATTTTGGTGGTACCCAAAACTTTTTCCGCAGTCTTTACAACTACTTCTTCAGTCAGGTCCATCATATCGCGATAATCTGCGAATGCTTGATAAATCTCAACACTGGTAAATTCCGGGTTGTGTCTGTTATCGATACCTTCATTACGGAACACGCGACCAAGTTCATAAACACGATCCATACCGCCAACAATCAAACGTTTCAGATACAGTTCAGGTGCAATACGCATGTAAACTTGCATATCCAAAGCGTTGTGATAGCTGATAAAGGGACGAGCAGCAGCGCCGCCGGCAATGGTGTTAAGAATAGGAGTTTCAACTTCCAGGAAGCCGTGGCTGTCCAGAACATCACGCACGCTTCTGATAATTTGAGAGCGTTTTACGAAAGTATCACGCACGTCAGGATTTACAATCAAATCCACATAGCGTTGACGATAGCGGGTTTCTACGTCTTTTAAGCCATGCCATTTTTCCGGCAAAGGACGCAAAGATTTGGAAAGCATTTCTAAGGACGCAGCTTTAATGGACACTTCGCCCATGTGAGTACGGAACACAGTACCGGTTACGCCTACGGTGTCGCCAATGTCCATCATTTTAATCAACGCATAATTTTCTTCGCCCAATACGTCCTTACGAACATAAACTTGGATGCGGCCGTCTTTGTCCTGCATATCCATGAAGCAGGTTTTGCCGTGGCCACGAATAGCCATTACACGACCAGCCAGCTTAACTTCGGTTTCTGCTTCGGACAAAGCTTCGAATTGTTCTTTTACGTCACCGGAACGATGAGTGTATTCATATCTATAACCAAAAGGCTTCCAGCCCTTTTCTTCAATTTTGTGCATTTTGTCCAGGCGGACTTGCATTTGCTCGTTAAGGTCAGTTTCATTAAGAATGGTCTTTTCTTCAGCCATGCTAATCCTCCTCGATTAAGAAATTTTGATGATTTTATAAGACAATTCGCCTACGGGAGTATTTACTTGAACAATGGTGTTTACCTTTTGGCCAAGAATAGCTGCACCTACAGGAGATTCGTTGGAAATACGATTTTCAAAGGGGTCAGCCTCGGTGGTACCAACGATAGTGTATTCGTCCTCGTCACCGGTTTCCAAATCCTTAACAACAACGGTAGAGCCTAAAGATACAATGCCTTTTTTCTTGCTTGCGCTATCGTCAATGATGGTAGCGGTGTTAATCATTTGTTCCAATTCCAGAATACGGCCTTCGATAAAAGCTTGCTCGCTCTTAGCATCGTCATATTCGGAGTTTTCGCTGATATCACCATAGGAGATTGCAACCTTCAAACGTTCAGCAACCTCTTGACGGCGAACAGTGCGTAAAGTATTCAGCTCGTCCTCTAATTTTCTCAGGCCTTCAGCTGTTAAAATAGTTTCCTTAGTAGCCATTTTCCTGCTCCTTCATATTTTATTTATCCGTAATAAACTGCGCCAAAAACCTTTCAACGCACGACATACGCATATAAATTAAATTCTGCCCTAAATTATAATTTTAATAGGGTCAAATGTCAACATTAGCCACGATGTATGGCAAGGTTTTCCAAAGCACAGTGCATAACCTCTTCAATTTCCGTTACGGTGATGGCTCTCTCAAAATTTCTAAACCCTGCCAAGCTAAAGCCATGCTTTTCTGCCAGTTGGGAAATGAGCTTTACCTTATTCACATCCAAGCTACGTCCTAAGCTAAAGTTTTCGTAACGCTTTTCCAATGCGAGAATCATGGTCTCTGCCATGCAGGCGTAAGAAGTTTTAGGCGGAAAGCCAAAATTAAAGCGGAAGTTTACATCACCGGGAATATTGATAATGCCTCCCTCAATGACCAATACATCCTTACGTTTCAAGGAAACCTCCTTGGAAACATTACGGGGACGCGCCACATCGCACACTACTGCTCCGGACTTCAAGTCCTGCGGTTCAATAAGGAAATCCAAGGCACTGGTCACGGTAAGCACAATATCCGCATCCTTTAAAGCCCTGCGGATATCACTGGTAACTTCTACCTGACAGCTTTCCTTACGCAAAAGCTCTTCGGCAATATCTTCCAAGGGCTCCAAGTGACGTGCAACCATAGTAACATGAGGAACTTCCTTTGCCAAGAGGCGCACGCAGGCAGCACCAATAGAACCACTGGCACCAACCACTACTGCACGACACTCGCTCAGTTTTTTCCCCATAATTCTAACAGCTTCCTTAGTTCCTTCCAAAGCAGTCGCCACGGTATAGCTGTTACCGGATGTTACGGCAATATCTAAATTTTTGGCAACGGTAATGCCTGCATCACCAATAATGGAGCTAAAGGCTCCCAAGCCTACAATCTTCGCTCCCAGCTCCTGAGCAATCTTGCCGGATTCGATAATTCTGTCCATGACAAACTCTTCCGGCAATTCCACCATCTGCCTTGCGGTAAGCGGAATACCTACGAACCAGCCTTCTGCTTCAGCAAAGGCGCTTTGCACTCCCGTAATGTGGGATACCTTAAAGGGGCGCTTCAGCTTCAAGCCTGCTTCGATAAGTCTATCAGGTATAAACTTCATTATGGGTGATACATGCTCCATATCCTTGATGGAAATTGGATGAAATATAAAAGCAAATTTTTCCATGATGTGCTTCCTAATTATTTAAAAATTCAACAGAAGATTCTATTTTGTATTGCTCTAATAAGGCAATATATTCTGCCGGAGCAAGAGGCTTTCGCTCTCCTTTAACTGCCACCAGCAATGCTTCCATAACATTAGTTCCGAAGCTGCGTCCATCCAAACAAGGAGTAGTGGTAATTAAAAGTTCCACCCCTGCCTCTTTCAGTAGCTTCCTGTCAGCAGCAGTAACAGTATTGGTTATGATTATCTTTCCCGGCAAGCTTTCAGGCATAAACCTGCGAATAAAGTGAAAATCACCGGCGATAATATCATTTTCTAAAAAATATTGAGGAAACTTAGGAGTTCGCACTTGCTGCTCCTTACCCATGGGGTACAGCCAGCTTACAGGCAGTTTAGTCAAGACGGGGGCAAGCAGCTTTGCCCACCAAGCCAAAGCCTTCAAAGAGCGAATGGGTTTATCAATGTTCAGTGCAAAGAGCAAATCACCAAAGGTAAGCTGCGCGCCTTCTTCCTGCAAGGCTTCTGCCATGCCGAAGCGGTCTACACCGCACACCAGCAATACCTTTTTATTACGAAAATCCACAATTTCTTCCGCCGCCAGCTTGGCAATGAGCCTGCGCTCCAAGGAATTTTTCAAACCACTACCGTCTAACACGGGGGTTTGCCTTACATTAGCAATCAAGCGTGCCGATTCCCTGAATGTGTAGCGCTGTTTGCCCGCGTAAACATATAAATCTGTTCCGCCCAAGCCTATGGCGTCTGCCCTGCCATCATACTGCTCCATCAGCTGACGCGCTTTGGCGAAATCGCCATCAGTACCGCGACGTTCAACTAAGGCTTCTACATCTCCAAGCTTAACCACAGCCTTGGCATCACGCTCAGACGAGCCCAAGCTGATGCTGATGATGTGCTTGCAGTACTTTGTAGAACTCATAATGCTTCTCCTACACTCAATTAGTTTCCAAACAGTTATTTTACCACAGACAAACTACTTTCTCAACTTTGACGAAAGTGTTTTTCTGTTGCGTAGTATTCGTGAGCACAGCTGCGGTATTCACCCAGCAGCTCCATAAATTGTTCTTGGGTATCAATTTTATGAAAGCGGCTTCTAAATTCTGCCGCGTGGGGCAAGCCTTTTAAATACGCAGAAATATGACGGCGCATCTCTTTTACGGAAATGTATTCACCCTTGTAGTCAATTAACATTTGTAAATGCTCTGCCGCCAAATCAAGGCGCTCATCCACTTCCGGCGCAGCAGGTAGCTGTTCGCCATTAAGAACTGCCGCCAATTGAGCAAAAAGCCACGGGTTGCCATCTGCGCCACGCCCAACCATCAAGCCGTCGCAGCCTGTTTCTTCCAGCATACGCACGCCATCTGCCGCAGTAAAGATGTCCCCATTACCAAAGACGGGAATCTTCACAGCCTGCTTCACTTCGCGTATAATGTTCCAATCTGCTTTGCCCTCGTAAAACTGCACGCGGGTACGTCCGTGTACGGCAAGAGCCGCTACCCCGGCCCGCTCTGCAGCTAAGGCAATCTCTACTGCATTACGATTATCAGCATCCCAACCAGCTCTAAACTTTACAGTTACAGGAATGCTTACTGCGTCTACCATTGCCGCTAAAATTTCGTAAGCAAGCTGTGGGTTCTTCATTAAAGCAGAGCCTTCACCATTATTGACAATCTTAGGAACAGGGCAGCCCATGTTTAAATCAATAATATCTGCACCGCTGGCTTCAACTATCTTGGCAGCTCGCGCCAGCTCCTCAGGCACGCTACCAAAAAGCTGAATGGCAGTGGGGCGCTCGCCATCGTCAATGGCAAGCATCTCTTTAGTTTTAACATTATTATATAAAAGGCCTTTGGCGCTAATCATTTCCGAAACAGTCATCCCGCAGCCCAAACGTCTGCAAATCAGACGAAATGGTAAATCGGTAATGCCTGCCATGGGTGCCAACGCTAAGGGCACACTTAATTCTAAATTACCAAGCTTCATCAAGATTCCTTTCACGCTTACTTAAATGTTTAACAAAATAAAGCCCGCCGAAGCGGGCCTATTCTTTTATTTCGCGTTCTTTTCGTGAAGAATACGCAAGCCGTCCAAGGTGAGGAAGGGTTCAACAATGTCAATGGCATCGGATTCATTCTTCATCATATTGGCAAAGCCGCCGGTAGCAACAACAATAGCTTCGCCACCCAGCTCACGCTTCATATGATTAACAATGCCTTCCATCTGGCCAACTGCACCGTACATAATACCTGCCTGCATAGAGCTTACGGTGTTACGGCAAATAACATTCTTAGGCTTAATCAATTCAATGCGGGGCAGCTTCGCAGCTCTTTGGAACAATGCCTCTGCAGAAATACCAATACCCGGAACAATGGAACCACCTAAGTATTCGCCATTGGGAAGCAACGCACAGAAGGTTGTAGCAGTACCAAAGTCTACTACAATCATTGGCTTGCCAAGCTTTGCATATTTATCGAGTACGGCAACAGCGTTTACTATGCGGTCCGCACCAACTTCTTTAGGATTATCGTATTTAATGGAAATGCCATTTTTAATGCCAGGCCCTACAACCAAGGGCTTTACGCCAAAATATCTTTCGCACATATGGCACAGAGGCACAACCACAGGGGGAACAACACTGGATAGGATAACGGAGGTTACTTCGGTCATGGGAACGTCGCAGTAATCAAACATACTGCGCAGCAAAATTCCATATTCGTCAGCAGTCTTAGAACGGTCTGTAGAAAAACGCCAATGGGTTCTTAATTCCTTACCTTCAAAAACACCTGCAACAATATTGGTATTACCTACATCAATAACAAGTAACATGTACTTTCCTCCTTGGAAAAGATTTCCAACCATTTATACGGTTTAAACCGCTTATATTATACGCAAAAGAGCATAATATTGCAACTATTTATGTCACACCCTCAAGCGTAGGCATTATTTTTTGTAGCCGCCGGACGAATGGACACATCTCCTGCCACTACCTTTTCCAGCTCTCCGCTGGTCTTGCGCACAATCAGCAAGCCTTCTTCATCAATATCGATGGCAGTACCAAAATAAGTCATATCCGGCGCGATAACCTTAACCTCCTGCCCAAGAGTGCAGGAATATTTACGCCACTCTGCCAAAACAGGTACAAAGCCTTCTGCGCAGACAAGCTCGTACAAATCTTCCATATTCTTTAAAATATCAGCCAAAAGCTGCACGCGGGAAACAGGCTCCTCTGCCACATCCGCCACGGAAATAGCAATATCCCTTACATCATCAGGGTAATCTTCCGGTTCACCATGAGTGTTGATACCGGTGCCGATGACAATGTAATTAATATGTCCAAATTCCGCATTCATCTCTGTCAATATGCCCACCAGCTTACGTCCGTTAAGCAAAATATCGTTGGGCCATTTGATGGCAGCCTCCACGCCTTTAATCTTGTTCACAGCTTTCACCACGGCAACCGCAGCCAAAAGAGTACATTTGGAAGCCTCTTGGGGTAAGAAGGGCGGCTTCAGCACTACAGAAAACCAGATACCCTTAGCGTGAGGAGAAATCCAACCACGGGACAGCCTGCCTTTACCCGCTCCCTGTTCTTCCGCCACAACCAGCAAGCCATTTTCGCAGCCTTGGTTAGCAATGGACTTTGCCACATTATTAGTGGAGCCAACACAATCCTCATAGCACACGCTTCTGCCAAGCCATTTGGTTTGCAGGCAGTTATTTATTTCTTGGGGGAACAATCTATTGGGAGCTTCACGCAGAATGTACCCACGCTTTTGCACAGATTCTATTTGATAGCCTTCGTCCTTCAAGGCTTGGATGTGCTTCCAGATGGCAGTGCGGGACACGCCTAACTGCTCGGAAATCTTTTCGCCGGAAACAGGCTCCAAACCATTAGCACGCAAAAGCTCTAAGATTAACTTACGCATAAACTTACCTCCAGTTTTGTTAGTTACAAATTAACACTCGGTTAACCAAAAGTCAAGTATTATAGAGCTGAACTTAACTACCAATAATATTCCACGCAGCAATTCAAAAAAGCAGCGATACAAATTAAGAAACGTCGCGTTTGAAAGTTACGGGAGTATATTGATAACTACGTTCATAAAAAATACACCTGACGATAAAATCAGGTGTATTTATTGACTATGCTTGTTCAGTTTCGTTAGCTTGGCTAAGTGCTTCAACGACGGGGTCGCTGGCAGCAGCCAAAGCTTCACGTTCTTCCTTAGTAAGAATACGACCATGTTCCATCAGGTCAACAATCTCTTCTTTTTCCAAGGTCTCACGTTCAATCAAGGCTTGAGCAATAACATGAAGCTTGTCCATATTTTCGCTTAACAATTTTTCAGTTGCAGCATAAGCGCCATCTAAGAAAGCACGTACTTCCTTATCAATTTGAGCAGCAACCTCTTCACTGTAATCCTTATCGCGGGCAATATCGCGACCCAAGAATACCTGGTCTTGACGATGACCAAAGGTTACAGGTCCAATGTTTTCGCTCATACCATATTCGCAAATCATTTGACGTGCGAGCGCAGTAGCACGCTGCAAGTCATTGCTTGCACCGCTGGAGATTTCCTTCAATACTAAAGCTTCGGCAACGCGTCCGCCAAGGAGCACCTTCAGTTCGTCCAGCATTTCGCTACGGGTAGCGTAATAACGGTCTTCCTTAGGTAAGCTCAGGGTATAACCGCCTGCGCGACCACGAGGAATAATAGTTACTTTGTGTACAGGGTCAGTATGTTCAAGAAGCATACCTACAACGGTGTGACCGCCTTCGTGATAAGCAGTAAGCTTCTTCTCGTCATCACTGATTACGCGACTCTTACGTTCCGGTCCCATGATAACACGTTCAGCAGCCTCTTCCATTTCCGGCATATTGATGGTCTTTTTGTTCTTGCGGGCAGTCATCAAAGCAGCTTCGTTTACCAGGTTACTTAAATCTGCACCGGTAAAGCCGGGAGTACGTTGGGCAATGATATCCAGCTGTACATCCTCACCCATAGGCTTGCCTTGTACATGCACCTTCAAAATTTCGGTACGTCCTTTAATATCAGGGCGATCTACTACAATTTGACGGTCAAAACGTCCCGGGCGCAGCAGTGCCGGGTCAAGAATGTCAGGACGGTTGGTTGCAGCAATCATAATGATGCCTTCGTTAGCACCAAAGCCATCCATCTCTACCAGTAATTGGTTCAAGGTTTGTTCGCGTTCATCATGACCACCGCCTAAGCCAGCGCCACGTTGACGGCCAACTGCGTCGATTTCGTCAATGAACACAATGCAGGGTGCGCTCTTCTTAGCTTGCTCAAACAAGTCACGCACGCGGGAAGCACCTACACCTACAAACATTTCCACAAAATCAGAACCGGAAATGCTAAAGAAGGGTACGCCTGCTTCGCCGGCAACAGCTTTTGCCAGCAAGGTTTTACCGGTTCCCGGAGGCCCATACAACAATACGCCTTTAGGAATCTTTGCACCAAGGTCATTGTATTTTTGCGGCTGCTTCAAGAATTCTACTACCTCTTGCAGCTCCTGCTTAGCTTCGTCCGCACCGGCAACATCCTTGAATGTTACCTTAATCTTATCTTCATCATAGCGACGAGCGCGGCTTTTGCCAAAGTTCATTACACGGCCGCCACCACCATTGCTGTTGTTCATCATCATGAACCACAAGCCTACAATCAGCAACATGGGCAACAGGCTGCTCAAAATGCCTGTCCACCAGGGCGGTTGAGGCGGAAGCTCCGCTTTAATATCAACATTTTTAGCCTGCAATTTAGAAATCAGGCTTGCATCGTTATTGGGAACAACGGTGGAAAACTCCTTCCCATCGCTCAGTTTACCGCTAACTACATTGTCAACAATGGTAACCTGTTTAATTTTATCCTCATCAACCTGCTGCAAGAATTTAGTATAACTAAGCTCCGCCTGCTTTACAGGTGTAGCAGAATAATAATCAAACATTCCAATGACAATCATTATCAGCAGCAGGTAAAAGACTACGTTCTTAAAAAATTTTGCCAAGTCTTAATCCTCCTTCTACTAAACTTATATCAAAGAAGTATTATAGTATAGTAAGCTACATAAAACAATATTTTTGTTTAAGTTGCTATTTAAGCCTTGCTATAAACAGCAGGGTCTAACACGCCAATGTAAGGCAGGTTGCGGTAATCACCTGCATAGTCCAGGCCATAGCCAACAACGAATTCATCAGGAATTACGAAGCCTACATAATCAGCCTGCATACCATTTACGCGGCGTTCAACCTTATCGCACAAAGCAACAGTTTTCAGGCTGGCAGGTTTGCGCTCCATCAGCATGGCCGAAATCGCAGCAAATGTTACACCGCTGTCAATAATATCATCTACCAATAATACATCTTTGCCTTCAATGCTTTCGCTTAAATCTAATCTTACATTAACTTTGCCACTGGTGCTGGTGCCATCGCCATAAGAAGAAGCAACCATGAACTCCGTACGCAGGGGCAAATCAATTGCGCGGGTCAAATCAGTAGCAAACCAAGCTGCGCCTTTCAGCAGCACAATAACTACAACATTCTTATCTGCGTATTCACGAGTAATTTGAGCACCCATTTCCTCAACGCGAGCATCAATTTGTTCCTTGGTCAATAAAATTTCCTTAACATTCTCCTTCATCCTTATACTCTCCTTTAGCAACGTGATGAATTTTTAAACTTCCATGTTCATAACTTCCAAGCATTTTTTGTGGCAGCTTTAAATATTTACCGCTTGTTCTACGTAAGCACAATACATCCAGTGCTTCCGTATGCCTGTAGCCAAGCTCTTTGCCGCCAGCCATAAAGTAAGCCTGACGTAAAACCCTTTTGCGTAAAGCGGCAGGAAGCTTCTGCCACTGCTTCACGTCCAAGCATACCTCTTTATCAGTGCAATTCGCCAATGCCTGAAATTTTTCCTGCGCCAACATGGCTAAACAGGCATCATCCTCCTGCAAAATTTCTGCAGTCTGCACCAAAGCCTTCTTAATGGAAGGGTTAAAAGCCTTTTCCAGATAGGGTAAAAGCTCTTGTCGAATTCTATTGCGTGTATATGTAAGATCATCATTGGTACTATCGTAACAATAGTCAATATTTTGTAAAGCGCAGTAGGCTTCCAGATGGCTTCTGGTTAAATGTAGCAATGGCCGCAGCAGCTTACCGCTACGCACCTGCATACCACTTAGACCTTCAATGCCAGTCCCCCGCAACAGCTTTAGCAAAACTGTTTCTGCTTGGTCATCACTGTGGTGAGCGGTTACAATAAAATCCGCCTGCAATACCTGCGCCTGTTCGGCAAGCACCTGATAACGCAACTTGCGGGCAGCCTCTTCCGTAGAAAGCTTTTCTACGTTAACCAGTCCCCTTACATCCACATGCTCGCAAATAAATGCCAGGCCTTTCTTTGCACAAAAGCTTCGCACAAGCTCTGCATCTGCCAAGGCATCCTTACCACGCAAGCCATGCTCAACATGTAGCACCGTAGCTTTGCAGTAGCCTTCCGCAATAAGCTGTGCTACACCATCTGCCAGTGCCATGGAATCTGCACCGCCACTAACAGCCAAAATAAGCTTGCTGTCCAAGGGAATATATTGCTTCAAAGCATTGTAAACCTTTTTCACAACGGGATGTACTTGCATACACACTCCTAAGAAAATGAAAGGCACTCATAAAGAGTGCCCTTATTTACAGATTATCTATCGCGCTTAGCACCGCGACCGCCGCGTTTAGACTCAGTATTACGTTTCAAATCCAGCATACGGTCATCACTATCCTTCAAAAATTTGGACAATTTATCTTCAAAGGAAAGCACCGGTGCTACTTTCGCAGCTTGCGGACGAGGACCACGACGTTCTCTATTATCTACTTGCGGACGTTGGGGCTTCGGCTGAGGAGCCGGAGGCGGAGTAAGCTGTTTAATGGACAAGCCAATTTTGCCACGCTCATCAATGGATAATACTTTAACCTTTACTTTGTCATGCTCTTTCAAAAAGTCATGTACATCTTTAACATAAACATTGGACACTTCAGAAATATGGATTAAGCCAACCTTACCTTCCGGTAATTGGACAAAAGCGCCAAAATTGGTGATGCCAGTAACTTCACCTTCTACAATTGCACCTACTTCAAGTGACATAGAGAAAAATATCCCCCTTTAAAAATCTTTATACCATTTTATTATACTCTTTTGAAATTCATAGTGTCAACAGCTGAAAGCAAAAACGCCATCGGTAATCTTACCAATAGCGTTTCATTTAGGTTCTTGCGCTGCCTTCTTCTCATCAACAATAAAAAGAGGCACTTCATTTTTCCCAACCATATTATATTCTTCCCTTGCCAGCTTCTCCAAATACTTGGGGTCGTCCAGCATTTTACGTTCTAATTCTAGCTTCGCCTTGTCTGCATGCAGGGCTTCGATACGGTTTTCCGTAGCTTCCTTTTCCTGCTTCAAACGATAAATTTCATATTCCTGCCTACCGATGATGACCAGGCAGCTTAAAACAACAACAGCAAGCAGCATAGTAAACAATTTGTTATTACGGCGTTTGCCCTTCTGCACAATCATCACCTCAAGCTTTCTAAAAGTTTCTGTCGATAACATAATAAGTATAATACATGGCTCTTGATTTAGCAAATAATGTGCTGCTCACCTTAAATGTAGCCCTAAAGTTTCTACATTAAAATACGCAACAAAGTTGACAGAAGTATGTAAATAACATAAACTCTTCTTATGTAAACAACGCTTGAATTTTTCAAAGCATTTAAGGAGAGTTGCACGATGAACAAGCTACTGGAAAAATTTTTCCATCTACAGGAAAACAACACCAATATTAAGACAGAAATCTTAGCCGGTGTTACTACTTTTATGACTATGGCGTACATTTTGGCAGTTAACCCCAATATTTTAAGTAGTGCCGGAATGGATGCCGGAGCAGTATTCACTGCTACAGCAGTCTCTGCCTGCATAGGCTCTTTGTTGATGGCATTCTGCTCAAACTGCCCCTTCGTTTTAGCTCCCGGTATGGGCATTAACGCTTTCTTTGCTTATACCCTGGTAGGTCAAATGGGTTATCCCTGGCAAATGGGCTTGGCTGCAGTTTTCATTGAAGGTATTTTATTTGTTATTCTTTCTTTGACCAACGTGCGCACAGCAATTTTCAACTGTATCCCCCCTGCACTTAAATTAGGTGTAACCAGTGGCATTGGTCTTTTCATTGCCTTCATCGGTTTGCAAAACGCAAAAATAGTTGTAGATGGTCCTATGCTTGTAAGCATCTATCCTTTCAAAGCAGCGCTTGCCAACGGCGATTTCTACTCCACCGGTATTGGCGCCCTGCTTGCCATCTTTGGCATCATCCTTACCGCCATCCTGCTCTCACGCAATGTTACCGGCGGTATTCTTTGGGGTATTGTAGGCACTTGGGTTCTGGGTATGATTTGCCAAACTACCGGCTTGTATGTTCCCGACCCGTCCAAGGGTATGTTCAGTGTAATGCCTGACTTCTCCAACGGTATCAGTATTCCCAGTGTTGCTCCCACCTTTATGCAGCTGGATTTCAGCTCCATCCTCACCTTAAACTTTATCACCATCTTAGTTTCCATTATGTTCGTTGATTTATTCAACACCATAGGTACTCTGATTGGTGTTGCTTCCAAAGCAGATATGTTGGATGAAAGCGGCAAACTTCCTAAAATTGAAAAGGCTTTCATGGCAGACTCCATCGCTACTTCCGTAGGCGCTGTTATGGGTACTACCACCGTTACTACTTTCGTAGAAAGCTCTGCCGGCGTTGCAGTTGGTGGTCGTACAGGTCTTACTGCTGTAGTATCCTCCATCCTTTTCATTTTAAGCTTGTTCTTAGCTCCCATCTTCCTTTCCATTCCTGCTTTCGCAACTGCTCCCGCACTGGTAGTTGTAGGCTTTATGATGCTTAGCTGTATGATGAGTATCGACTTTAACGATTTCACCGAAGCAATTCCCGCTTTCATCTCTGCCATCATGATGCCCTTCACCTATTCCATCGCAGAAGGTATCTCCATGGGCATTATCTCCTATGTTGTCATCAACACCTTCGTTCGCAGGAAGGGCAAAGCCATTAGCGGTGTAATTTACATTTTGGCATTGCTCTTCATATTTAAATACCTTTATGTATAAGCCTTAACCAACGCAAAACAAAAAGCCTATGAAATTTTATGCTACATAAGATTTCATAGGCTTTAATTTTTTAGAAAGCGCCAAGTAAAATTAGCTTCTATTATTTTGCGTCAACAACATCTTTGAAAGCTTTACCAGCTTTGAAAGCGGGAACGGTAGCAGCTTCAATGCTCAAAGCTTCGCCAGTACGCGGATTTTTGCCGGTGCGAGCTTTACGACCACGAGCTTCAAAGGTACCAAAACCGATAAGTTGAACCTTGTTGCCAGCAGCAACTTCTTCTTTAACAGTGTCCAATAATGCATTAACAGCTTTTTCTACATCTTTTTTGGTCAGACCAGCTTTTTCTGCAACAGCAGTAATCAGTTCAGTTTTGTTCATTTAATAATCCCCCTTGTAAATTGTAATATTATTCCTCAATATCTGCGCCATCCTGCTACACCTCTAAGCTGAACCAAGATGCATCAAAACATTGAATTCCGAGGTCAAAATTTTTCCGGAAACTGCTTTCCCAGATATTACCGCTTTATTCTATCAGAATAAATCTTGTTCGTCTATAAGAAAATATATTTTTTTCCCATACCCTTTGGAATTATTACACATTCCCTTTTTTAGAACTATTTTTCCTGTTTTTTCGCTTCATCCCAAAATTTATCAAGCTCTTCTAAAGTAAAATCCTTCCAATCCTTACCGCTTTTGCCTACCTGCTCTTCCACATACAGGAATCGTGTCGTAAAGCGGTTATTGGTTCCTTCAAGGGCAACCTCCGGTTCAATCTTTTGATGACGCGCATAATTTATCAAAGCAAACAGTACATCACCCAATTCTTTTTCAGCAGCAGCCTTGTCTCCATTTGCCAAGGCCTCCTGCAGCTCGCCTAATTCTTCCTGTACTTTATCCCAAACAGGAGCGGCATCCTGCCAATCGAAGCCAACCTTGGCAGCTTTACTTTGAATTTTGTAAGCACGCAGTAACGCAGGCAAGCCTTGGGCAACACCATCCAAAACGCTCTTACGCTCGGTCTTTTCCTGCTTTTTGATGGCATCCCAGTTTACCAGAACCTCTGCGCTGCCACTTACTTCCGTATCCCCAAACACATGGGGATGACGACGGATAAGTTTATCTACAACCTCGTCAATAACTTCCTGCAAGTCAAAGTTCCCCGCTTCTTCCGCCATACGGGCGTGGAATACCACCTGCATCAGCACGTCACCCAATTCCTCGCGCATACCGGCAACGTCTTCGTTGTCAACAGCTTCGATAAATTCGTAAACCTCTTCAATAAAATTACTACGAATAGATTGATGAGTTTGCTCTATGTCCCAAGGGCAACCACCCGGTTCACGCAGAGTACGGATAACATCCACCAAGGGCTGCACATCTACGTCATTATAGGAGCTTGTATCCACAAGCTCTTCTTCGCAAGCCAATACCTCTACTTCGGCTTCGTCCTCGCCAAATTCCAGCAAGCCTTCCGGCATAGCAGGAACCGGAGGAACATACACACTGGTAAGATGGTCAATATGTGGCTGACGGTCCAGCTCGTAGAGTTTCACAGTGCGACATTCTTCATCTGGCAAACCTAAGTTGCGCAGGAAAAAGATTTCATAATCATCATCAAGGCTTTCCATCAGAGCAATTTTCAAATCAGAAGCTACCAGCTGGCTATAAACTTGGGTAATCATCAAAGGATAATTACCTGCATCCGCTACAGCACTAAAGTCCTGTGCGTCAATGATTCGCAAGCCTGCAATGGGGTCAATGCCTAAATCAACATAAGCTAAATCTAAAAAGCTCATTGCCGGTTTAATAACTAAAGGTACGTTGTATTCCTTCGCCTGTTCACGCAGCATAACTACAGTGCGCTCTGCAACCAAAGGGCTACCAGGAACAGCATACACTACGTCACCTTCCATAGCAGCAGCCAAAACTCTTGCTACCACACGTCCGTAAACCTCTTCAAAATTTGCACCCTCCTCGTAGAAACTATCACAGGAAGTAAACTGCACATTCTGTTTTTCCAGTTCTGCCACCGTGGGATGCACTGCGGTACGCAAGATAACCTGCGCGTCGCTCTTTAATAGCTCCATTGTTTCCAAAGACAAATTCCCCGCCGCACCAGGACCAAGACCAACAATAGTAATATTTCCCATAAGACGCCTTCTTTCTTTATCGAATTAGTTTTTTGATAATAGGCAACTGCCTTAACTCTTCTTTATTTATAGCACCCAAGCAGGGCAGCAGCACTGCGTAGACTAACGCCGCTAAACCAATGGCAATAATGGTAGCCAGTGTTTTGCTTGCCAACAGCTGCATGAGTACTGCATAACCATAATGAGCACTTACGCCCATCAAAACTGCCGCCACAATAATCTTAGCAAGTTCTTGCCATTTAAATTTTATCTCCAAACGGTAAAGCACGAGAATGTTCAGCAATGCCGCTAACCCAAAGTTAATATTACTAGCCCAAGCCGCACCAGCAATACTGTAAGTTGCATTAGTCAACAGCCATACTGCACATACCTTCGCCGCCAAGCCACAGACCATATTAACCATGGGAACATTAATCTTGCCCATTCCCTGCAATACACCCGTAGTAATCTGCTGCATTCCCAAAAGCCACAACGCAGGCGCAGAATGCATGATAGCAACTGCCGCCTTGCTGGTTCCATACAGCAAAAGAGAAAGCTGCTCTGCCAAAACACCCATGCCCACAGCAGCGGGTACTGTAATTAAGCAACACAGCTTCATCGCCGTTACCGCCTTCTTGGCAATGCCATCCTTATTCCCCAAGGTAAAAGCCTCGGACACAGCAGGCACCAGGCTTACTGCTAAAGAAGTTGTGGGAATGGTCGCCAATAAAATTAAAGGCTGCGCCATTCCGGCAAGGTAACCGTATAAAGTAGTAGCTTCATCAACGGCGAAGCCACTGGCAATCAAGCGGTTAGGAACCAGTAGCATATCAATACTACTAGTAATGGGTACAACAATATTGGCGCAGGAAACAGGCAATGCCAAAAGCACAAGACGCTTGGCAATCTTGCCCACGCTTTCCTTTTCGTAACCTAAAACTCCAATGGTATTTGCCGGCAGCTGCCAGTTATGACGATATTTAAGATAAAAGAAGCTTAAAACCACAAGTCCGGTCAGCGCTCCAGGAGCAGCCCCAAAAGCAGCGCCAGCGGCTGCCCACTCCAAGCCTTTAGGCAAAAGGAAATATGCCAAGGCCAGCATGGTCATAACCCTTACAAACTGTTCTAAAATTTGGGACACAGCAGGCGGTGTCATCAACTGCTGCCCTTGGAAGAACCCTCTAAAACACGCCAGTATAGTTGAAAGGAACACAGCAGGAGTCAGGGCGATTAACCCATAATAGGCACGGCTATCGGTAATGATACCGCTATTCACCAGCCACCCTGCCGCCACGAACAAACTGCTTGCAAAGAAGAAGCCCGTTACCGCCATTAAACCCAAGCTTACTCTGAACACTCTTTGGACATTGGCATAATCTTTTTGAGCAAGCTTTTCTGCAACAATGATAGAGATGGCAATGGGAATACCTGCGGAAGAGATTGCCACTAAAAGCAAGTACACCGGGTACGCCATCTGGTACAAGCCAATGCCTTCCCCTCCCAACAGACGGGACAGCAAAATTCTATTGACGGAGCCAATAATCTTAACCATCAGCCCTGCCAAGGTTAAAATCATAGCGCCACGCAAAAACTTATCTGCGCTCATAGGGTTCCTCCTTTCCGCAATTACTCATCTTTTAATTATAGAACAGTTACTACAGCTTGACCAGTTTTAGTTAATGGTACAGCTTGCCAATGCAGGCAGGTTCTTCTCCAGCCAAGCAAGAGCATCTATATCTAACCCTGTAGTTCTGAAAATAAGTTGGGGCGGATTACCCTGCTTAAATGTTAATTTACCCTTACAGCTATTCATCAATTTAAGCATTGCCTCCGGAGCAATCAAGCTTTGCTCGGAGCAGGTAATGCGAATTTCACCCGTGCGCACGTTAATACCACGAATCTTCATCAAACGGCACAAGCCACGCAATCCGGCAACGCGCCACAGATTTTCTACTTCCATTGGCGGATTACCAAAGCGATCAATGATTTCATCCATCAAGTCATCACGCTGACTGTATTCCACCTCTGCAAAGCGGCGGTACAGCTCCAGCTTGTAACGCGGGTCGTCAATGTAGCCATCGGGAATGAAGGCTTCTGTCGGAATTTCCAAAACCGGTTCCGGTTCAGGAGCAGTGCTTTCCACACCAGTCTTTAACCTTTTAATAGTTTGCTCCAGCATTTCGCAATAAGCAGCAAAACCAATTCCGGTAATATGCCCATGCTGCTGAGCTCCTAACAAATTGCCTGCGCCACGAATTTCCAAATCTCGCATGGCAATCTTAAAGCCTGCACCTAATTCCGTAAAGTCACGAATCGCCTGCAAACGTTTTTCGGCAATCTCACTAAGCGCCTTGTTAGGTTTATACACAAAGTAAGCATAAGCCAAGCGGGAACTACGACCTACACGCCCACGCATCTGATAAAGCTGAGACAGCCCAAAATTTTCTGCGCCATCTATAATGATGGTATTCGCCAAAGGAACGTCCAAGCCGTTTTCAATAATAGTGGTAGAAAGCAGCACGTCACAATTTCCCTCGTAGAAGGAAATCATTGCATCTTCTAATAGGTCCTCGCCCATCTGTCCGTGAGCAATCTTAATGCTTATACCAGGAACAAGCTTCCGTAATTTAGCAGCAATCAATTCTAAACCGTTCACGCGATTATGAACATAATAAATTCTACCGCCACGACGCAGCTCACGCTCCAAGGCTTCCTTAATCATGCCATCATTGTATTCTGCCACGAAGGTTTCTACCGGCAGTCTATCTTCTGGCGGGGTTTCGATAACGCTCATATCCCTGCCATTTACCAAAGCCATATGCAAGGTGCGGGGGATAGGCGTTGCCGAAAGCGTCAGCACATCGATGCCTGTACGCCACTTCTTAATTTTTTCTTTTTGGGCAACACCAAAGCGCTGCTCTTCATCTATAATCAAAAGTCCTAAATCCGGGAAAAGTACGTCTGCCTGCAACAAGCGGTGAGTACCAATAAGAATATCTATCTTGCCGTCCTCTAAATCCTGCAAGATGCGTCTTTGCTCCTTGGGAGTACAAAAGCGATTCAACAGCTCCACATTTACCCCAAAATTACGAGTACGCTCCCTAAAGGTTAGGAAATGCTGCTGCGCCAGTACAGTGGTAGGAACCATAACAGCAACCTGCTTGCCATCCATCACACATTTAAAGGCAGCTCGAATGGCAACCTCAGTCTTACCATAGCCAACGTCACCACAGAGCAAGCGCTCCATAGGCTGAGGACGTTCCATATCTCCCTTGATTTCTGCAATACATTTTAATTGGTCAGGCGTTTCTTCGTAGGGGAACTGCTCTTCAAATTCTCTCTGCCATTCCGTGTCAGGAGCAAAGGCGTGACCGGGAAGTATTTGCCTTTGCGCGTACAAACGCAGCAGCTCCTCTGCCAATTCTGTAATTGCCTTAGCCGCCTTAGTTGTGGTGCGCTTCCAATCGGCACCGCCCATCTTGGACAAACGAGGAACAGTGCCTTCGCTCCCCACGTATTTGTGCAGCATACCAACCTGCTCTACCGGAACATAGAGCCTGTCTTCTCCTGCATAGGCAAGCAGCAGATAATCATGATGTATACCGCTTACCTCTACATTTTCTACACCAATATAGCGTCCAATGCCATGTACCTTGTGAACAACATAGTCCCCTGCCTTAATATCGCTGAAATATTGCAGCTGTTGCCCCTGGTTCTTGCTGTGCAAGCGTTTGCGCTTCTGCATCCCGAAAATATCGTTTTCCGTCAGCAGAATCCAGCTTTCGTTCCAAAATCGGAAGCCATGATCCAAATCGCCGTACATAACATTGATAACATTTTCCTGCATAGCTTCATCTGCATAAACCGCAGGTAAGCTGTAGTTACCTAAATTATCGGCAAAGCCCCGCGCCTTCACGCTGCTGCTAAGCATAATGACAGGTGTAACGCCTTCACGCAGCCAGCCTTCCAAATCTTCCGTCAACATATTTATATTTTTATTGTAGGGTGCAACACCACGAACAGGTACGTTAATGTTAGGCAGGTCACGCAAATAGCTGTGACCCAGAGCAGAAACTAAAAGGCTACGCTTGCCACATTGAGCTATAATCTCTTCCTTAGAAAATAGCTCTTCGGCATAAGCCTTATTCTCTTTATCTAATTTTTCCAGAAGCTCAAAAATTTTGACAGGCTCATCCGTTACAACAATGGTTTCCGGAGCGCAGTAATCAAAGACAGAGGCAGTACATTCCTCAGTTTCCTCAATTATCAAAGGGGCAATCTTGATTTCTTCCAAGCTTTGCAGGCTACGTTGATTATTGATGTCAAAGGTACGGACAGCATCAATTTCATTATCGAACCATTCAATGCGTACAGCAACATTACTGTTGATGGGAAACACGTCTAAAATATCTCCGCGCAGACAAAATTGTCCGATAGCATCTACTTGTCCGGTACGTTCATAACCTAATCCGATTAAAGCAGCAATAACTTCCTGCTGCTCACGCTCTTCACCCACCTTAATCAACAGGTGCTTGTTAAAGCCACGGGGAGCAAACTGCTTTTGCTGTAAAGCTTCCGCAGTGATAAAGACAACGCCACGCTCTTCTCCCTGCAAAAAACGCAACGCCGCCGCACGCCCTGCTTGAATCTCCAAGCTTTGGGTATCTGCCTGTACGCGCGGTAAATTTACAGGATAAAATTCCTGCATGGGTAAATCAGGGTAAAAATAATTCAGCTCTCGGCGGTAAAAGCGAATCTCCTCGCGAGAAGCAAGTATGAGTGCGAGACTTCCGCCTTCGCCTAAAATTTTATCCAAAGCAACACAAAAGACCGGCTTGGAGCTTCCTCCCAACCCGGTTACAATACATGCCTCTTGTTTTTTCTGATAGCCTGCTGCCTGCTTCACTTCTTCTATAAGCGCAAGCTTATCCACTAATAAGTTTTTCATTATAGATGACCATGGCGGCTAACACCGCAAAATTTATTTGAACTACTTTTATTATAACATAAACCAAACAGAAAAATGAGGGCTGCCTCTTTTTTCTGAGACAGCCCTGTAATTTCCCTTACAACTTAATTTCAAAATCTTTTCTTTCCAGATTATGGATGGCATCTACAAAACGAACGGTACCGGTTTTGTAACGTGCGGAAATAGTATGAGTACGCACACCACCACCAAAGAAACGTAAGCCATTAAGCATATTGCAGTTAGTAATTGCAGTTGCAGTGAACATGCAATCATCACCCTTAACCATGTCTTCCAAGGTCAACACTTGATTAACATCAGTAATGCCCATATCGTGACAACGTTTAATTTGCGCTTCATTTTCCGGGAACAAACGACCTTGCATATCGCCGCCCAAGCATTTAACTGCTACTGCAGCCAGTACACCTTCGGGAGCACCGCCACGACCAATGTACATATGCACGCCACTGCCTTCAATGCATGCTTCAACAACAGGATTTACGTCGCCGTCAGTAATAAGGGAGATGCGAGCACCTGCTTCGCGAACTTCCTTAATAATATCAGCATGGCGTTCTCTGTCTAAAACAACTACGTTCAAATCAGCAATTTCACGATCCAAAGCTTTAGCAACGCGTGCCAAGTTTTCTTTAATAGGAGCATCAATGTCAATGCAACCTTTAGCACGGGGGCCTACTGCAATTTTATCCATATACATATCGGGAGCATGGAGCAGGCAACCACGAGGAGCAATGGCAATTACCGCGATAGCACCGTTTTGACCTTTAGCAGTCAGGTTAGTACCTTCCACAGGGTCAACGGCGATATCAACTTCTGGTCCGCCGGCACCAACTTTTTCGCCAATATAAAGCATCGGTGCTTCGTCCATTTCGCCTTCGCCAATTACAACAGTGCCGCTAATGTTAACGGTATCAAACATTTGACGCATTGCATCTACCGCCAAGCCATCAGCACCATTTTTATCACCCTTACCAATCAAGCGACCGCAGGCAACAGCGGCAGCTTCAGTTACACGTACAAATTCCATGGATAATTCTCTGTCCATTATTCACACCACTCCTTGTGAAAGATTCTTGTTATCTCTTTTTATTATGACACTTTCCCCTATTTTACGCAACAGTAAATCTATTTAGAAGTGTCGTAGCAGCAGGTTCCAGCCCACCTGCCAAGGTAGTACCAATACAATGTACAGCAACAGCAAGCTGAATAAAACCGTCGCCGCTGCACGATAAAAATCTATTATGTACACGACCTCTAAGGAACGTACCAATAAATACAGCATCCAGCAACACCCTATTATCGTTATCCCTATCAAAAGGAGTACACCATCAAACCCAAGCTTACCCGCCAACAAGGCACAGGGGGTAAGCACAAGGAAGGGCAAGGTTGTATATCCTAATAAGCATACCAAGGCTTTAGCATCTCCGGCAAGGGCACCGAAGGTTTCCAAAATTCCATGAAGCAAAAAGCCATACAACGCCAAAGCAGTTCCACAAACAATAAGCATTGCTGCGACAATGGCGAACCTTACCTCCAAGGGTTCATGGAGCAGCCAAGTATTAAGTACTACTCCGGAGTACAACCCGATACTAAGGGTATAATAGAAGCCGCTACGCCACAAACAATGCTGTTTTACCAAATCGGTCATGCCTGCTCTGGTTTCAAACAGCACATCAAAGGTTTTGCGCCTCATCTAGCTCACCTCGCTGCACGGGGAGAAGCACCCTGTAAATCACCGAATACCTCTTCTAAAAATTGCACCTTGATAACCTTGGCAATCTCTGCGCCCAAAAGCATTTCCCAAGGCTGCTTCTGCTCTCTTTCCTTAACAGGAGGCATACCCGCGAAACCAGCCAGCTTGCCTGCTGCTTCCAAGGCATCATAGTAATTACCAAGCTCATCTACCAAGCCAATGTTCTTTGCTTGAGCACCGGTGTAAATACGACCATCAGCAAAAGAACGCAGCTTACCCGCATCCATCTTGCGTCCTGCCGCCACTGTTTCGATGAAATCCTCGTAAATTTCGTTAACAATGCGCTGCAAGATAGCCTTTTCTTCCGGAGTCATAGGTCTATCGGTACTCATAATATCCTTGTAGGTACCGCTTTTGATTTTTCCGGTGCTAATGCCAATTTTCTTGAACAGTTCTTCTGTGTTCATATAGGGCATATACACACCAATGCTACCGGTCAAAGTTGTAGAGTTGGCATAAATCTTGTCGCTGGCGCAAGCAGCAATCCAATAGGCAGCGCTCGCACCCATGTCCCCCATAGTAGCAACAATGGGTTTGCTAGTATTTTCTTTAAAGCGCACCAGCTCACGGCTAATTTCTTCCGCAGCAGTAGCACTACCGCCACCGGAATCAATACGCAATACCAAAGCCTTAACGCTATCATCTTCTGCAGCATCGCGAATCTGACGCATTACGCTACCACTGGTAACGCCTGTAGTTTGATTGAACAGAGTATCTTCCCCGTCGCCGCTCATAATAGGTCCTTGAATATCAATGACAGCTACTCTGTCTGGAATGGCAACGGTCTTTTCAGGATTGTTATTACCCTTCAATAAAGACACAATAAAACTCAGCACTGCAATTAGCAGCACGGCACTAATAAACAATTTCTTTAACATAGGTTATCTCCTTTTAGTAAAAAAGCAGACTGCATTGGTGCAGTCTGCTTTCAAGACTAAATTATTTTTGTTCCTTCAATGCAGCTGCGATGAAATCACGGAACAAGGGATGAGGATTGGTAGGACGGGATTTAAGCTCTGGATGGAACTGCACGCCCATAAACCAAGGATGAACCTCGGTAGGTAATTCTACAATTTCTACCAAACGACCATTAGGCAGAGTACCTGCAATTACCAAACCGTTCTTTTCTAAATCTTCACGATAAGCATTGTTTACTTCGTAACGGTTACGATGACGTTCGTAAATCAAAGCTTCGCCATAAGCCTTTTCAGTTAAGCTACCAGGCGCAACCTTACAGGGATACAAGCCAAGACGCATAGCGCCTTTTTCTTCAATCTCTTTTTGTTCAGGCATAATGTCAATTACCGGGTGGGTAGTTGCAGTAGAGGTTTCAGTAGTGTTAGCATCGGTCATGCCAATATGACGAGCATATTCTACAATTGCACACTGCATGCCTAAGCAGATACCGAAGAAAGGAATTTTGTTTTCGCGAGCATATTTAATGGCGCTAATCTTGCCTTCCAAGCCTTTATCGCCAAAGCCACCGGGAACAAGAATCCCATCCACGCCTTTAAGCTCAGCTTCAAGGTCAATGCCACCTTCTTCTGCCAGCTCTGCGTTAATCCATTTAATTTCCAAATTAGCTTCGTTAGCCATTGCCGCATGACGGAGAGCCTCAGTCAAGCTGATGTAGGAATCCTGCAGTTCAACATATTTGCCAACAACACCAAGGGTAACCTTGCGGTCGTAGTCTTTCAGCATACGTTCTACCATATCATGCCATTCGGTCATATCCAAGGGATGGTTGGTTACGTCCACGTCAAGTTTACGCAGTACAACTTCATCCAAGCCTTGTTTTTCAAGAAGCACAGGTACTTCATAAATGCTGCGTGCAGTCAAGTTTTGGAATACCGCATCAGCATCTACGTCGCAGAACATAGCCATCTTTTCACACATATCTTGAGGAATGGGATGTGCGCTGCGGCAAATAAGGATATCCGGTTGAATACCCAAGCTGCGCAATTCTTTTACGCTGTGCTGGGTGGGTTTAGTTTTCAGTTCGCCTGCGCCGGTTACGAAGGGAACCAAGGTTACATGAATGTAGAGACAGTCGTTACGGCCAACCGCCTTCTTAACTTGACGGATTGCTTCGAGGAAGGGCAAGCCTTCGATATCGCCAACAGTGCCGCCGATTTCAGTGATTACGAAATCTGCATTGTCTTCGCGGCCTGCGCGCCAGATGCGTTCTTTAATTTCGTTAGTAACGTGGGGAATAACTTGTACGGTACCACCGCCATATTCGCCACGACGATCTTTGTTCAAAACAGCAACATAGATTTTGCCAGCAGTGCTGCTAGATGCTTGGGACAGATTTACATCAGCAAAACGTTCATAGTGACCTAAGTCCAAATCGGTTTCTGCACCATCATCGGTTACGAAAACCTCGCCATGCTGCAGGGGATTCATATTGGTCGGGTCAACGTTAAGATAGGGGTCCAATTTTTGCAGGGTTACTTTAAAACCGCGGCTTTTCAGCAAACGACCTAAAGAGGCCGCAGTAATGCCTTTACCTAAAGAAGAAACTACGCCGCCGGTTACGAAAATGTACTTTGTCATAATTAACCGTCCCTTTCTAAATCAAAATTATGGTTACATTCTTTCAGGTGCAGATACACCAAGAATGCCTAAAGCGTGTCTAATCACATGACCTACGGTTTTCACCAAAGCAATGCGAGCTTGTTGCAAGTCACTATCCACACCCAAAATTCTGCATTGGTTATAGAAGGAATGGAACAAGCCTGCCAGGTCATGTACATAATGTGCAACACGATGTACTGCACGTTCCTTAGCTGCGCCTGCCAGCATTTCAGGATATTCACCTAATTTTTTAATAAGCTCCAGCTCACTTGCTTCAGTCAAAGTGTTCAATTTAGCTTCAGCTGCAGGGAGTACCACAATGCCTGCCTCTTCTAATTGACGCATGATACTGCAAATACGGGCATGAGCGTATTGAATATAATAAACAGGGTTTTCGTTGGATTTTTCAGTTGCCAAAGTCAAATCAAAATCCAATTGGCTGTCGATGGAGCGCATTACAAAGAAGAAACGTGCTGCATCAGTACCAACCTCTTCAATCAATTCGTTCAAGGTTACGCTTTGACCGGTACGCTTGGACATTTTTACCAGCTCGCCATTGCGGTACAGGCTTACCATTTGCAGGATAAGCACTTCCAATTGGTCGGGATGATACCCCAAAGCACCAACTGCCGCTTTCATACGAGCGATATATCCATGGTGATCTGCACCCCACAAATTGATTACTCTATCAAAACCACGGGCATATTTATCGCGATGATAAGCGATATCTGCCGCAAAATAAGTAGGAATACCATTGTCACGGATTACCACGCGGTCTTTGTCATCACCATATTCGGTAGCCTTCAGCCACAGCGCGCCACCCTCTTCATACAGATAGCCACGTTCGGAAAGTAGGTCGCAAGCATTCTTAATCGCCTTAGCATCGTGCAAGGTTTGCTCGCTGAACCATTCATCATAGGTTACATTGAAAGCTTCCAAGTCTTCCTTTAAAGCAGCCAGCTTTTCTTTCAAAGCGATGGTGCGGAACTCTTGCAGGCGTTCTTCCTCGCTCATATTGAGGAACTTATCGCCATAAATACGCACGATGCGCTCAGCGGTTTCAATAATATCGTGACCGTGGTAGCCGTTTTCAGGGAACTCAACAGTTTGACCGAGCTGTTCCAGGTAACGAGCGTTAACAGAAGCTGCCAAATTATTGATTTGGTTACCAGCATCGTTGATGTAGTATTCGCGGCTAACATTCATGCCAGCTGCCTTCATTAAATTAGCCAAGGCGCTGCCCACTGCTGCACCACGGCCATGACCTACATGCAAAGGACCGGTAGGATTAGCACTAACGTATTCCAATTGGATTTTTTCTTTGCAATCACTCACCAGATTGCCATAATTTTCACCTTCGGCAATGATGCCAGCCAACATATCATACATCCAATCCTGCTTCAAATAAAAATTAATGAAGCCAGGGCCTGCAATCTCCATTTTTTCTACATAAGCGCAGTCCAAATTATTTACAATAGCTTGAGCAATCATACGAGGATTGCATTTTAAACTGCGAGCAGATTGCATGGCGAAGTTAGTTGCAAAATCGCCAAACTCCTTTTGGGGAGGTACTTCCAATAGTACCTCCGGCAGCTCGCCGCCTTTGACAGCGCCCTCATCAATTGCCTTTTGCGCCGCTGCTTTAATGGCTGCAGCCAAAATCTGTTTAATGTCCACCTTACGTGTCCTCCTCTATATCTATTAAAATCTTCATATCACCGTAGGGTTGTCCTCCGTGGGACAAAGTGTATTCTATTTCTAAATGCCATACACCCTTGCGGAAATAAGTATTAAGATACTTAGTAGCTGTTTCTAAGGGTATCTTAATATACGGAGTTTGGTACAAGCTTTTATCAACTAACCCCTGACAAAACTCCTGACGGTGTTCCAAGGTTCCATTGCGCAGGATGATAATTCTTTCAGCCTCCCACTTCAACGTTGTCCTCGTGCCTTCTAATCCGGTAACTGCACTTTCTTCATAAAAGACATACTGCTTACCGTTCTTTTCAGTCATACGCCCCAAGCAGAATTGCTCCGTGGGCTGCTCCTTACCCTTTTCATCTTTGACAGTACTAACTATGCGTATTTTTACAGGTTTCATTACTTTCTCCGCAAACACGTTTAGAGCCTGCCCCGTCGCTGTTTCAGAAAAGCTTTTTACATCGAAAGGGTGCAAGCTCTTGTAATATTTTCGGTTGCCAGCTTTCACGCTAAGGTCAACACTTCCATATCCTACAACATTATATAACAGCCCAAAAAAGCAGTCAAGAAATCTGGTGTATAAGTCACAAGGTATTTATGTATACTTTAATGTAAGTATAATTTTCCTTGTAATGATTACAGCTTTTTGTGTATAATGTTACTATCTATTAATAATTGGAGGGATTCTTGTGAATATAGTTGAGGTTGGTGTATTCATAGCCTACTTAGCAGGCTTGCTAGGTGTAGGTATATGGTACTTTATTAAAGATAAAGACGGTAGCGAAAAAGATTACTTCCTTGGTGGCCGCCAGATGGGACCATGGGTAACCGCTCTTTCTGCAGGTGCTTCCGACATGAGTGCTTGGGTTCTGATGGGCTTACCCACATCCGTTTACGCCCTTGGCCTTGGGCAAATGTGGATTGCCGTTGGTCTGGCATTGGGTTATACCATCAGCTGGATATGGCAAGCTCCCCGCCTGCGTACTTTCTCCATCGTAGCAAATGACTCCATTACCATTCCCGAATATTTAACTCATCGTTTCTTATCTAAATCTCGTATGTTGCAGGTAGTTTGCGCTATCGTGTTCCTGGTAGCTTATACCATCTACTCCGCATCCAGTATCAAAGCTTGTGGCACCTTGTTCAATACCGTTAGCGGTCTTGATACTGACCTTGCAATGTATTTGGCAGCCTTCATCATTATCGCAATTACCTTCTTAGGTGGCTTTAGTGCTGTTTGCTTTACTGACTTCTTGCAAGCGCTCCTGATTTTCGGCGCAATGCTTATCGCTCCCCTTTTCGCTTACGCATTTGTAGATGCAAGCAAAGCAGCTGCCATCCCTGCAGAATTCTGGAACCCCGTTTCTAATTGGAAAGACATCGTTTCCGGTTTAGGCTGGGGCTTAGGCTACTTTGGTATGCCTCACATCATCGTTCGCTTTATGTCTTTGGACAAGCAAAGCAATATGAAAAAGTCCGCTACCATCGCAGTTACCTGGACCACTTCCGTAGTGGTGTTCGCAGGCGTAATTGGTATCGTAGGTCGTATGTTCTTAGGTTTTGACGAAACCATCAACAACAACTCCTTGGTATTCATAACTATGGTTCGTACCATCTTCCCTGCGCTTCTGTCCGGTCTCCTGCTTTCCGCAGTATTAGCAGCATCCCTCAGTACTGCTGACAGCCAGCTTTTGGCAGCAGCTTCTTCCTTCGCCAGCGACGTTTACAGACCCATCATCCGTAAAAACAAAGTTTCCGACAACGAAATGCTGTGGGTTGGTCGCGCAGTTGTAATGGTAATCTCCGTTATCTCCGTATTCATCGCAGCAAGTCCCAACTCCGGCTCCATCATGAGCTTGGTAGCAAACGCTTGGGGCGTGTTCGGTGCAGCCTTTGGTCCTTCCATCATGCTCAGCTTGTTCTGGAAACGCTTTAACTATACCGGCGCACTGGTTGGTATCATCGTCGGCGCAGTTGTTGACATTTACTGGTTCACCAACCTGGCTCACCTTGGTATTTACGAAATCATCCCCGGTTTCTTCGCAAGCTTAGTAGCAGCAGTGATTGCAACTCTGTGCAGCCCCGCTCCCTCTAAAGAAGTTGAAGAGCTGTTCGACAAAGCGGTTAATTACAAAGATTAATTGAAGCAAAGAGGCTTCGACAAAAATTCTAAATTAAAAGGCAGACGCTGAATTAGTTTTACACCGATAATTCGTCTGCCTTTTCTATTTCTATGTCAAAAGTTTTATTTCTGTAAACTCTCCTTTAGTAACTGATTACCTATAACCCCATTCTATGCTATACTTAAATCAAGAAAAACATAAGGAGTTCATTATGCACATCTACGCCATTGGCGATTTACATTTATCCGGTACGCCTGCCAAAAAGCCTATGGAAATTTTTGGCGAGCACTGGTTAAATCATAAAGAAAAAGTCAAAAGCAACTGGCTCGCTACTGTCAAGGAAGAAGATACTGTAATCATATGCGGTGATATTTCCTGGGCAATGCAGCTACGAGAAGCAGAAGAAGATTTAATTTGGCTTGCACAGCTTCCCGGTAAAAAAATTTTACTGCGTGGCAACCACGATTACTGGTGGACAAGCCTCAAAAAAATGCAAGCTCTTTACGGCGAACACTTCCAGTTCTTACAAAACAACTGCCTTATGATTGGTGATGTTGCCATCTGTGGGACTCGTGGCTGGATTCTTCCCTCTTCAGATAATTTTAATGAAGATGACAATAAAATTTACCAGCGGGAAGGTATCCGTCTGGAACTATCCTTGCAAGCCGCCCAAGCGCAAAATGCCAAGCGTATTATCGTAGCACTTCACTACCCGCCCCTCTTTTCTCCTGCAGAACGAACCATCTTTACCGATTTAATGGAACGCTTCCAAGTTAAGGACTGTGTTTACGGACACATTCATGGCGAAAATCATCTGGCGGTCTTTGAAGAAGAAAGAAACGGAGTGCAGTACAAGCTTGTCTCCTGCGATACCCAGAACTTTCAATTATATCGCCTTATCTGAAATTTTATAACAAGCATGACAAAAGGGAATGTTCCACGCGAACATTCCCTTTCCTTTTGGAGATTACAATATGTAAAACGCAGATGAGAACGGCGCTACAACATTCTCATCGTAGGTTAGCTCAGAAGAGCCTTGTAACTCAATATTGCTACCGCTAAAAATCACGCCACCAATTTGGCAACCTGTTCCAATGGTAACCCTGCCGTAGGATACTACCAACACTTGGGGTAGCTTCACATCATTTTTAATAGTGAGCGTACCTTTCACAAGGAAGATAACCCTATCAAAAAACTGGCAGCCGCTTTCAATAATGATGCTTCCTTCCGTAGCGATAACCGCTGTCCCGTACACCTTTAAATTTTTAGTGAAGGTTGTGGGGCTACCGGTATTAGTTAAGTAGTAAAAGCGCTTGTCCAAGCCATATTGCCGTACATCGTCCATGCCTAAAGCAGAAATACTCCGCTTAAACTCGCCGGTATTTTTCAAAAAGCTTATCTGCGGTATAATTACTTCTTCTGCGCTTGTATGTATTCCCTCGTCAGGCAAAAACTCCGTTCCCAACAAATCTTTACCGCTGATAAGCATATACCTTTGAGCTTGTGCCAGCTTTACCTCATCCAGACTGAACTGTAAATGTCTTATACTTTGGCTCGCTTCTGTTGTCTCGGCTCGCAGCTCCAAATTACGAAAGCAGGCGTCGTCACTGTAATAAACTTTACGGATAAGTTTGACGGGAACATTACCCGGCTGCAAGTTTGCTTCCAATAATATATCCTCTCCTGCTTCTAACTCCTGCGTCACCAAATGCTCTATAACAGAACTGCAGAGCAAACGCAGCTGCCTGCCACGCCAATAATCTTCTTCAAACTGCACATTCCTGCTTATGAAAATCATTGCCATTTGGGCAAGCGCCGCCAAAAACAAACCCACCAACAAAAAAGCTATACTAATACTACCCCGTTCCCTATTCATAAACCACACTTCCGTTGAAGCAGTGCATAACCTGCTCGAAGTTTTGCCTACGCCCCTGCTTTTCCAAGGCAAATTTTATTAGAAGAAACTTGTCATTTAATTTCTGTACCTGCCATTCCACAACAGAACAGTCTGGTACAAACAAAGGATTCTTACCGCTGGTATTAGTTGTCTTAGTAGTTTTATAAAGGCTTTTCCCTTCCCAGGTGTAGGTATAGGTTTTACCTGCGTGTCCCGTCTGGCATAGCAGTTTGGCGTTTCCCCGATAATCATCGCTTAATGTAAGAAGCTTACTCTCATAGCACAAGTCTTTCTCTAAAATGCTATACATATATCTACTGGCATCTCGCAGCTGCACGTCGATAAACATTTTGTGCCAGCCTTGTACTAATTGATAAAAATCTCCGTAAAGCAGGGCGGTAACCAACGCCATCACAGCGACGGTAATTTGTAGTTCCCCTAAAAGGAAGCCTTTTTCAGTACGGAGCCTGCTTGCCTTACTGCGCCACAAACAAATTGAAAATAGGCTTACCACTTTCTGTTTCAAGAACTTGTACCTCCGTCAATGTTATGCCCTGTAGCTTACGCTCTAATTTTTGCAGTTGCCAACCTTCCGGCACAGCAAGCTCCTCTTCACTGAGGAAAGCCTGCTCCGCCAAGGCCTGCGCCCTCCTCACATTTTTGCTGTACGCCAAATTGCCTACGCATCCAGTAAAGCTGCTGCTCACAAAAAGCAGCAATATACCTACAACCAAAAACACCACTGCAACTTCTACCAATAAAAATCCTTTACTCGCTTTCACTTACAACAATCCTTCCCGTTACCGGTTGCACCGCCACAGTACAGCTAAAATTCTGTAGCTCGTCATGCTTTAGCACCCAAGTTCCACTTGCCGCAGGGCTACCGCTCACGCCAAACTGCACATTAAAGCGTTTGGGCCACGAAAGAGTCACGTTCCAACCATTATCAGCAAAGCGAACCTGCTTCACCTTTTTTCCCTGCACAATAAAATCATAGCCATTGACCTGGGAACGTAAATACCTTTGCTCTCCTTCACCAAAAAGTGCTTGCTGCTGCAGCTTACGCATATCTGCTGCCAATAAATTTGCCGCGGTCCTCACTTCCAGCTTGGCAAAATATTTACGGTAAGCAAGGCTTTGAGGTAACAACATTCCCGCTGCCAGAACAAGCACTGCCGCCACAGCCAACACTTCCACTAAAAGAAAGCCACTCTGCCTATTCGGTTTCAGACTTGCTACCACCAGAAGTTACCAATATGCCGGAAGCATCCTTGCCACTAAGAACATAGGTGTTATCGCTGGCAGTATAGGTTAAAGCTTCTCCTTTAGCATCCTTGAACTCACTGCTTCCAGAAATATATTCTGTCTGCAAAACATCCAAGCTATCGGGCACACTGCCCTTTTCCATTTTGTAAAGCTGAATAGCCTGGTCAACCGTTGCCAAGTCATTGCGCAGCTTGGCATTTTTCACCTTGGTATTGGCGCCATCCAAGGAAGGCATCACCATAGTTACCAAAACTCCCAAAAGAGCGGCAACCGCCACAACTTCAATTAAAGTAAATCCTGCTTGCTTGTTTTTCATAGAAAAACCTCCTTAATTATATTCTGGTAATGCTGTAAACAGCTCAAACAAAGGGCTAACTACGGAGCAAACCACCAGTGCCGTCAACAGTGCTGCCACCAAAAGCAGTAAGGGTGCCAAAATTTCACGAGCCTTTTCCAAACGTCCACGTAAATCCTGCTCCACTATTCCAGCCGCTTCACTTAACATTTGTGGCAAATAGCCTGTTTCCGCCCCAATACTAAGCAGCTCCGCAGTTAAAGGGGAAAAGCTTTCTGTAACAGTGCCTGCTGCCGTACTAATAGCATCGCCACGTCGCAAGGCAGCATTAAAAATTTTCAACTGGCGCAGCCGTTCCTGATGGTTAATGGTAGATGCAGCTAGGTCCACAGCCTCCGTAATGCTAATACCCTTATCCAAAAGCAGGCTTACTAATTTGCAAAAGCGTATTTCTAAAACCATAGCGTACAGATTCCGCACCAAAGGCAAGTCCAAGCAAAGCTTTAGTAAAAAATCCCTGCTTAGATAAGCCATAAAAACGCCTATCGCCAAAAGCAAGCCTACCGCCACCCCATGGGCAAGCAAAAATTCGCTTACTGCTACCGCAAACTGCAAAAATCCATTGGGACGCGCACCCAAGCTTTGATATACCATCGCCAGCATGGGCAGAACATACACCAAAAAGAAGCACAGCACACACAAGGATGCAAATAACAGGAACAGAGGATACAAGGTAGCCTTGAGTAAAAATTGTTTTAAAGCCTGCTGCTTACTATAATAGGAGGCAATCTCCAAAAACACATTGTTCAGCTCGCCGCTACGTTCTCCTGCTGCCACCAAGGTCAGCGTCAAATTTGGAAAAACCTTGCCACATTCCTGCATGGCACTTGCCAAAGACATACCTGCCTGTAAATTACTGATAAGCCTTTCGCAAATAGAAGCAATGGTAAAATCTGTACGCTGTTGCAATAGGGCAAGACCTTTGAGCAAAGGAACACCGCTATTTAAAATTACTGCCAGCTGCTTGAAAAAGATAATCCTTTGCTTATCTGTAAGTACCGCTTCGCCAAACAGCCTGTGTTTCCAGCCCGCCGCCAAGCTTTTACCTGTTGCCTTTAACCTTACTACGCAGCCATAATTATTCCTCACCAAAGCAGCTGCTTCCGTAGTAGAGCTTGCCCGTATTTTCCCTCGTAGCACCTTGCCGTTACGAGTGCGTGCCCGCCAAGAAAATTCTTGCACCGTCACCCCCTCCCTTCGTTAAAACTATTATTCTGTAAAAGATTTGCTTTGCCTGTATTTTTATCGGATAGTTGTGAAATCCACGTGAAATCTGCAGAAAAATTTTTATAAACACAAAATAAAACACAAAACCCGCAATTGTTTCACATGAAACAATTACGGGTTTTCTACTTTTAATACTTACTATTATTTTCTTTTGCCCTACGTCCACCCAGCTCTGCCAACAGTTCAGACGGAGTGATGTTGTGGTACGCAAGAAGCACTAAGCAGTGATACCACAGGTCGGACATTTCATAAAGCACTTCATCTTTAGAATGGTTCTTGGAAGCAATAATAGTTTCTGCTGCTTCCTCGCCAACTTTTTTAAGAATCTTGTCCTGCCCTGAAGTGAACAAGTACTTAGTGTAGGATTTCTCTCCACCATTTTCCTTCTTCTCTTGGATAACACGGTACAGTTCGCTCAATACACCGGGAATGCCCTCCATTTCGGGAACAGGCAGGTTGTCACGTTTCCACAGCAAATTATGGAAGCAGGAATATGCGCCGGTATGACAAGCCACTCCGGTTTGTTCAACTTGTACCAGCAGGCTATCGCCGTCACAATCGTAGCTAATATCTACAACCTTTTGCAAATTGCCACTGGTCGCACCCTTGTTCCACAGCTCTTGGCGGCTACGGCTCCAGAACCAGGTGTAACCGGTTTCCACAGTACGCGCCAAGCTTTCCCCATTCATATAGGCAAGCATCACTACGGCATTGGTACGCACATCTTGTACGACTGCAGGCACCAAGCCCTTTTCGTCAAATTTAATTTTAGAGAAATCAATCTGCATTATATTCTCACCTCGATACCTCTATCACGCAGATACTCCTTCACCTGTTGGATGGTAAAGGTTTTATAGTGAAAGACGGAAGCTGCCAGCACTGCGTCAGCACCGCCTTCTGTAAGCACTTCATAAAAGTCTTCTAATTTACCAGCACCGCCACTGGCAATTACAGGAACATTAACCGCCTCGCTCACGGCTTTTGTCAGAGGAATGTCATAGCCATTTTTAGTTCCGTCTGCATCCATACTTGTCAGCAAAATTTCTCCTGCGCCAAGGGCTACGCCCTGCTTTGCCCATTCAATGGCATCAATACCGGTGGGAGTGCGCCCGCCATGAACATAAACCTCCCACTTATTTTCGCCACAGCGACGCGCATCAATGGCGAGTACGATACATTGGCTGCCAAAAAGCTTCGCACCTTCTGCAATCAATTGGGGGTTCTTCACCGCCGCAGAGTTTACAGAAGTTTTATCTGCTCCTGCGCGCAAAGCATTACGGATATCGTCCACAGTGCTAATGCCACCACCAACAGTCAAGGGCATGAACACCTCGCCTGCAGTTTTATTGATAACGTCAAGCATTGCCTTGCGTTCTTCAACGGAAGCAGTGATATCTAAAAATACTAATTCGTCTGCGCCTTCAATATCGTAAGTCGCCGCCAGCTCCACAGGGTCTCCGGCATCACGCAGGCCTACGAAATTGGTACCCTTCACCACGCGTCCCGCCTTAACGTCCAAGCAAGGGATAATTCTTTTCGTGTGCATCCTAACCCTCCTTCGCTAAAGCGAGTGCTTCGTGCAGATCAACTGCGCCAGTATAAATAGCCTTCCCAATAATACAGCCAGTTACCCCATCCTTTTGGTAAGGCAGTAAATTCTTAATATCATTTATAGAAGCGACACCACCGCTGGCAATAACCTCAATACCGCCAGCGCGGGCAATCTCTGCCGTAGCTTCCACGTTCACGCCGCTAAGCATACCGTCACGGCTAATGTCAGTATAAATAATTTTGTCCACACCATATTGTGCCATTTGTTTGGCAAGTTCAGTGGCTGCAACTCCGCTACCCTTGCCCCAGCCTTCAATGGCAACCTCGCCATTTTTAGCATCAATGCCCACAGCAATATGTCCCGGGAAATTTTTACAAGCCTCTTCAACTAATTGTGGGTTCTTTACAGCGGCACTTCCCAAAATTAAACGGGTTACGCCCAGCTCCAAAAGTTTTTCCACAGCCTGCATATTGCGGATGCCACCGCCCAGCTGAACAGGAATATTGACAGCTTCCAAAATGCGTTTGATAACAGGAATATTCTTCCCTTCACCAGCCAACGCGCCGTCAAGGTCCACAAGGTGCAAGTATTCTGCACCGCATGCCATCCACTTCAAAGCCATTTCCGCAGGGTCATCAGCAAAAACTGTTTCCGCATCAAAGCGACCTTCTGTTAAACGCACGCAGCGACCGCCGCGGATATCTATTGCAGGATAAATAATCATGACGCTCACTCCTTACAGCTCAACAAATTTCTTCAACAACGCCAAGCCGGCACGACTGGATTTTTCCGGATGGAATTGGAAAGCATGCACGCTCCCCTTGCCAACAGAAGCAGTAACTTCCATACCATAATCACAGACGGAAGTAATAATGCCTTTATCCTCAGGCTCGCAATGGAAGCTGTGGACGAAGTAGACAAATTCACCCTCTGCCTCCTCCAACAAGGAAGAAGCATTTTTCAAAGCCAATTTATTCCAACCCATGTGGGGAATTTTATGATTGGTTTTTAAATATTTAACCTGACCTTTGAAATAGCCCAAGCCTTCCACACCGGGAGCTTCGTCACTACCTTCAAAGAGCACTTGCATACCAAGACAAATGCCCAAAAATGGTTTGCCACTATTTAAAAGCTCCATAATCAGGGGAACCAAGCCGGACTTATGCAAATTGGCCATACAATCGCCAAAGGCACCAACCCCCGGCAGAATAATTTTTTCTGCAGCAGCGATAATGTCCTTGTCATTGGTGATGACGGGCTCGCCGCCAACAGCAGCGATAGCCTTGGTCACGCTATGGAGATTACCCATACCATAATCTATAATAACAACTTGCTTGCTCATAACAATCCTTTACTGCTCATTACGCCTTGCACGCGATTATCGTAAGCAACCGCTTCTGCCAAAGCACGAGCGAAGCCCTTAAACATGGCTTCAATAATATGATGAGTGTTCTTGCCGTACAAAACTCTGATGTGCAAGGTCATCCCTGCATTCATGGCAACGGCGCGGAAGAATTCTTCGGTCATTTCTGCTTCGTAAATGCCAAGCTGCACTTTGGGGATATCTCCATCAAACACAAGGTACGGACGACCGGAGAAATCCAGCACTACTTGCACCAAGGCTTCATCCATGGGCAGGAAGCAGTTACCATAGCGGTGCATACCTGCCTTATCGCCCACAGCTTCTTTCAGCAGTTGCCCAAGCACGATACCGCAGTCTTCCACAGTGTGGTGACTATCCACATCCAAATCACCAACAGCCTTCAAAGTCAAATCGCTAAAGCTGTGCTTGGTGAACAGGGTCAGCATATGGTCAAAGAAGCCAATGCCCGTATTAACTTGGCAAATGCCATTGCCATCTAAATTCAGTTCTGCAAAAATTTCAGTTTCTAAAGTTTTGCGTTCCACGCTGCCACATCTCATAATTGTACCTCCGTACACAAGGCAGTAAGTTTTTGTAGGATAATTAAATTTTCTTCCGGCTTGCCTACGGTAACGCGCAAGCAACCTGTCAGCTTGGGATGTCCGCTATAATCACGGACAAGGATGCTGTTTTCCATCAAATATTTAAACATCATCTTGCCGCTGGAAACTTGGAGAGCAAGGCTACGGTCGCGGTACTTCATTTCATAAGCACGCGCCAAGCTTACCGCCAGCTCTCCTTCTGCTCGGAAGGTTACAAAATTAGTAGCAGTATCCCAAACCTTAAAGCCTAACTTCGCAAGATATGCCGCCATTTTATCACGTTCATTGCGGACAAGCTTGATTTGCTCTTTATAAAGGTCTTTGTTCTCGTACAAGGTCTTTGCCACCATTAAAGTGTAAGCGTTAACGTGGTAAGGAAGCAATGCCTTGCCCAACAAACGCATAATTCCGGCAGAACCTACTGCGTAACCGCAACGCAAGCCTGCCAAGCCATAAGCCTTGGAAAAAGTACGGAACACCATCAAATTACTGTACTTGCCCACCAAACTAAGGGTGGAGCCTGCCACCAGCCACAGCTTGTTCAAGGGACGCATATCCGTGGGCGGCACATCCTTGCCGTCGGCAAATTCCATATATGCTTCGTCCATAATTACGGGGCAATCCACATTGGCAATAATCCTTTCCATCACCGCCAATTGGTTGTAGTTGCCAGTGGGGTTATTAGGATTGCACACAATGAGGAGCGCAGGACGTTCTCTCTCACAGAACTCAATCACTACATCCGCATCCACATAGCCTTCTTCCGTCAGAGGGTAAGGCGCTGCAACACTATCGCTTAAAGTTGCGTACTCCCCGTACATAGAAAAGGAAGGCGTGGGAATGGCAATCTTCTTGCCGTAACCACCAAAGACATAGCAGGCAACCTGTAGCAGCTCGCTGGAGCCATTACCAATTTTTACATTGGCAATGTCCAAATCCAACTCCTTTGCGATAGCTTCGCACAGGTTTTCAGATTTAATAGGGGGATAACGGTTAAAAGGGAAAGCGCTCGTTCTATCAAGTACAGCTTGGCGCACCGCTTCGGGCATATCGTAATTACTTTCGTTAGCGTTTACGATAATGTCCGCCGCCACATGCTCAACGGAATATTCCTCCATTGCTTCCAAGCCTTTGCGAATTTCAAACTCTGCCATAGGCTCACTTCCCTTCCACGCGTTTACGGATAGCGTTGGCGTGAGCACGCAGGCCTTCCGCTTCTGCCATGGCAATAACGTCATCTGCAACTTCTGCCAGAGCTGCGCCTGTATAAGAAATGATACTGGTCTTTTTCATAAAGGTTTCTACGTTCAAAACGGAATAGAATTTTGCAGTACCACCTGTCGGTAAGATGTGGTTAGGTCCTGCGTAGTAGTCACCTAAAGGCTCAGGGGAATATTGTCCCAGGAAGATTGCACCTGCATTGCGGATGTAGGGCAAAATTTCAAAGGGAGCCTTGGTCATAATCTCCATATGTTCCGGAGCAGAGATGTTCGCCATTTCAATTACGGTATTCATATCGCTTGCGAGAATAATTTGTCCGTAGTTGGCAAGAGCAGTGCCGGCAATTTCCTTACGGGGTAATTGCTCCAGCTGCACTTCAATCTCTTCTGCCACAGCCTTTGCCACAGCCTCGCTATCAGTTACGAGGATGGCACTTGCCAAGGGGTCATGCTCTGCTTGGCTCAAAAGGTCCGCCGCAAGGTAAGTAGGATTAGCGCTTTCATCAGCAACAATTAAGATTTCACTGGGACCAGCCAGCATATCAATATCACAGTGTCCGTACACTGCCTTCTTCGCCAAAGTTACGAAGATGTTGCCGGGGCCGGTAATCTTTTCTACTTTAGGAACGGTTGCAGTACCAAAGGCAAGAGCCGCTACCGCTTGAGCACCGCCCATTTTGTAGATTTCCGTAACGCCAATGGCTTTAGCAGTTACCAGCACATAGGGGTTGACCTTGCCATCCTTTCCGGGAGGCACTGCCATAACGATACGGGGCACACCTGCCACCTTCGCAGGGCAAGCATTCATAATTACAGAGGAAGGATACGCTGCAGTACCACCGGGTACGTAAATACCAACGGAATCAACAGGAGTAACCTTTTGTCCCAGCATGGAGCCATAAGGGCGGTTGGTCAGCCAAGTCTTAGGCATTTGCTCCTCGTGGAACTTGGTAACATTGGCAATGGCGCGTTTAATAGCAGCCACAACTTCCGGTTTAGTCAGGGCTTCTGCTTCTGCAAACTCTTCTTCGCTAACGCGAATGTTCTCCGGGTTCAGCTCTACCTTGTCAATCAAATTAGTGTAGTAAAATAATTTGGTGTCGCCTTCGGCACGCACGTCTGCAACGATGCGGTCCACTACCTGCGCCGCAGTCAGGGGTGCGCCGAACATAGCATTAACACCAGCCTGCACTCCGGGAGAAAGCACACATTCGTCAAAAGCTTTTTTCTTCATTAAATCTGCAATTTGTTGAGCGTTCATGGCTCTTGCATCAGTTACTAACATTTTATTTATCCCCCTCATTCAAAACAGCTCGTAAATCTTCTACTAATTTGTGCAAACGGGCAAATTTCAATTTAAAGCTGGCACGATTGGCAATCAGGCGAGCGGTTGCAGTAAAGATGGAATCAACCTCTACCAATTTGTTCTCGCGCAGAGTAGTACCTGTTTCTACAATATCTACAATAACTTCACTTAATCCAATCAACGGACCAAGCTCAATGGAACCGTTCAGCTTGACAATTTCATTTTGGATACCCAATTTATTAAAATAAGCCTTGGCGCAGTTAGGATACTTGGTTGCCACACGCAAATGCGCGTAATCCGTCAGCTTGGAGCGCACATTCTTTTCAGGCACTGCCAGCATAAGGTGACATTTGCCAAAGCCCAAGTCCACTAGCTCCACAACATCCTTGTTTTCTTCCAGTAATACATCCTTGCCAATGATACCTATATCCGCAGCGCCATACTCAACATAAGTAGGCACGTCTACTGTTTTGGCAATGATGAAGCGTACTTTGGTTTCTTCATTAGTAATTACCAGCTTGCGGCTGTCTTCCGTAACGTTTTCCGCATAGTAGCCAACCTGCTCCAAATAGGCAAGGCTTTTCTTGAACAGCTTGCCCTTGGGCATAGCGATAGTAATGTATTCATCGCTGGTGTCACGTTCCAAAGCAAGAATAACACGATCAACACCAATGGCAAAGCCCGTAGCGGGACAATCCATCCCAAAACCACGCATCATTTTATCGTAACGACCGCCACCGGCAACGGGATAACCCATCTCCGGAACGTACACTTCAAAAAGCATTCCCGTGTAATAATCCAAGGAGCGATACAAGCCCAAATTGAAGCTTACAAATTTACCTGCATTGTGCTGTTCAACCAAAGCGTAAATTTGGCGCAGGTCTTGAAGCGCCGCAAGACAGGTTTCGTTTTTCACAACAGCACTAAGCTGTTCCAGCAGTTCTACTCCACCTTGCAGGAACAGGAAATCTCTAAATAGCTGTTTAATTTCTTCATTAATATAGGCTGTAGAAGCAAGCTCTTCCAAGCCAACTGCATCATGACGGCGCAGGCAGTCTTTCAGCTGCAAAACCTGTTCAGCGGTGAAGCCTGCTTCTTCTGCCAAACCGTTGATGAAGCCAACGTGCCCCACGCTAAAGGCAAACTCCTGCATCCCCGCAGCCTGCAAGGCTTGGGCAGCCAGAACGATTACTTCCGCATCAGCTTCTGCCCCGTAAGCGCCAAGGAGCTCTACGCCAGCCTGCTCGAACTCGCATTGGCGACCCATTTGGATTTCTTCATAGCGGTACAAATTGGCAAGATAGCATAAGCGCTTCACGCCTTCCCCTTGCTGCAAGCGGGTTGCCGCCAAGCGGGCGATGGGAGCAGTCATATCATTGCGTAACACCAGTAAATTATTGTTACGATCAAAAAAGCGGAAGTCATTTTCCTTCAAGCCACTGCCAAAAGTATCAGCATATTCAAAACCGGGAGTCTTTACCTCTTCGTAGCCCCACCTGTCAAAAACGTCTAAGATGGCGTTCTCAATAGTGCGACGTCTTTTCATCTCTCCGGGTAAAATATCCTTGGTACCGTAGGGTACCTGGTAAACCTTATTCAGCATCGCTTCCCTTCCCCTTCCTCAGCACAGGCATTACAGAATTGTAACCATCCGCACCATAAACAAGGCAGCGCTTCACGCGGGAAATGGTTGCCGTACTGGCTCCTGTCTTTTCTACAATTGCTTCATATATACAGCCTTCATCCAGCATACGGGCAACCTCCAAGCGTTGCGCCAAAGCCTTCAGCTCGCTAATAGTGCAGATATCCTCAAAAAAGTTGTAGCATTGTTCTTTATCTTTCAAACTTAAAATGGCTTCAAAAAGTTGATCCGTTAAATGGTCTTTAAGCTTAGCAGTCATCTCTTCTAACTCCTTCCACAAAGCTGGCATGCTTTCAAATTTTAACGAAGCTTCCTAAAAAATACTGCGCCCCTTCATTTGGCGCATCTGTTTACTTGCTTGCCTATTACTTTATCGCTTTAGTTTGTGAAAGTCAAGGAAAATTTTGTGACTTAGGAAATATTTTTGTTGACATTTTTTGAAAGATATTATAACATTAAGTCGTTAAGTTAACAAAAAATTCATCAAGAGTAGCTGAGGGACTGGCCCAATGAAGCTACGGCAACCACACTTTTGGTGAACGGTGCCAAATCCAACGGAACATTCCGGCAGATGAAGAAGTGCAAACGCAAGATATGTACCCTTCATCTGGTGGAGACTGGATTGAAGGGTTTTTTGTGGTTTTTAATTTAACTTGTAGAAATTAAAAGCTGGAGAAGTGCCAGAAGGTAAGGAACAGCAAAATTTATGAAGCGCTGGCGTACTTAGCGTACGTCGAGCAAGTAAATGAGCTGTGACACAGCATAATGGTGCTTATACAGCTTTTCGAAAGGAAATAAAAAAATGATAGAACTAGTAAATGTAGAAAAAACATATTACAGCAAAGCTGGCGACATCCACGCTTTAAAGACTACCAACCTGTCTATCAATGCCGGCGAAATCTTCGGTATCATTGGTTTGTCCGGTGCAGGTAAATCAACTCTGGTTCGCTGCATCAACATGTTGGAACGCCCCACTGCCGGTCAAGTATTTGTTGACGGAGCAGAGCTTACTTCCATGAACGATTCCCAGCTGCGTAAAACCCGTCAAAGCATTGGCATGATTTTCCAACACTTTAATCTGTTGGCATCCCGCACTGTTTATGACAACATCGCCTTCCCTCTGGAAATCCAAGGTCTTAGCAAGGCAGAGATTGATAAACGCGTGCGTCCTCTTCTGGAACTGGTGCAACTGGAAACCAGAGCCAACTATTATCCCAGCCAGCTTTCCGGTGGTCAAAAGCAACGCGTAGGCATCGCCCGTGCCTTGGCAAGCAACCCTAAAGTTTTGCTGTGTGACGAAGCAACCAGCGCTCTTGACCCACAAACCACCAAATCTATTTTGGATTTGCTCAAGGACATTAACAAAAAAATGCAGCTTACCATCGTCCTCATCACTCACCAGATGGAAGTAGTAACTGAAATTTGCGACCGCGTTGCCGTAATCGACAATGGCACCATCATTGAGCAAGGCGAAATGGTAGAAGTGTTCACCAACCCGCAGCACGAAACCACTAAAGAATTTACTAAGAGCGTTATGAACGCAGAACTTCCTGAAATCATCCAGAATATGAACCTGACCGATACCTATGTGAATGGCAGCAAGCTTATCGTGCGCCTTTCCTTCTTAGGTGATTCTGCAGGCGAACCCATTGTTTCCGGCATGGTTAAGAAGTTTGACGTAGATGTAAGTATTCTGTTTGGCAACATCGCTCAACTGAAAGATGTTCCCTTCGGCACATTGATTGTTGAAATCTCCGGTACTCACGAAGGTATTGACAATGCTTTGGCTTACTTGCACAACCAAAATCTGAAAACGGAGGTAATTGGTTATGAGTCCTGATATGATTGATCTTTTGATAAAGTCTTTCTGGGAAACCTGCTATATGGTTTTCGCTTCTGCAGCTCTCGCGACCGCAGTAGGTATGCCCTTGGGTGTAATCTTAACTGTAACTCGTAAAGACCATATCCTTCCCAATGCAGCCATCAACTCAGTGTTAGGCGCAATTGTTAATGCAACCCGTTCCACTCCCTTTATCATTCTCATGGTTGCAATCATCCCTGTAACCCGTATGATTGTAGGCTCTTCCATTGGCACCACCGCGGCAATCGTACCGCTGACAATTTCTGCAGCGCCCTTCATCGCCCGCATCATTGAATCTTCCTTGCTGGAAATCAACCCCGGTATCATTGAAGCAGCTCAAGCAATGGGCGCAAGCCCCATGCAAATCATCACCAAGGTTTTACTGCCGGAAGCACTCCACTCCATCGTATTAGGTGTAACCCTTGCCATCATCAGCTTGATTGGTTACTCTGCAATGGCTGGCGCCCTTGGCGGTGGCGGCTTAGGTGACTTGGCAATCCGCTACGGTTACCAACGCTTCCAAATGGACGTTATGATTGTTACCGTTGTTGTCCTCATCGTAATGGTTCAGGTTATGCAATCCTTCGGTGATTGGATGAGTAAGAAGCTCAACAAAAACAAACTGTAATTCCAGTCTTTAAATAGAAGGATAGCGCGCCTTTCTATTTAAAATAAAGTATCCTAAAATATTAAGGAGGAATTCATTATGAAGAAATTAGCTAAAGTTTTAAGCATCGCAGCACTTTGTGCATTTACCGCCTTCGCAGCAGGTTGTGGCGGCGATAAGAAAGAAGAAAAGAAGGCAGACACCTCTGCTCCCATTAAAATTGGCGTAACCGCAGGTCCCCACGCTGAAATTATGGATAATGTAAAAAAATTGGCAGAAAAGAAAGGCTTGAAAATTGAAGTTGTAGAATTCTCCGATTATGTAACTCCTAACGTTGCTCTCCACCAAGGCGAACTCTTTGCAAACTCCATGCAACACGCTCCCTACCTGAAAGCAACTCTGGAAAAAGAGCCTTCCTTTGAATTGGTTGAAGTTTTCAAAACCGTAAACTTCCCCATGGCAGTATATTCCCAAAAAGTTAAAAAGGGTGAAGAGATTCCCGAAGGCGCAATCGTTGGTATTCCTAACGACCCCTCCAATGGCGGTCGCGCACTGCTCCTTTTGGCAGATAAAGGCTTGATTGAAATTAAAGACAAAAATAATGTTGTTACCAATGTTAAAGACATCACTGCTAACCCGAAAAACTTGGTTATCCGTGAATTGGACGCAGCAATTATCCCCAACAGCTTGCCTGACCTGACCGTTGCTGTTATCAACTGCAACTACGCTCTGCCCGCAGGCCTTAACCCCACCAACGATTCCATCCTGTTGGAAAATGCAGATAACCCGTTCTTGAATATTTTTGTTACCCGCAAAGCTAACGTAAACGACCCGCGCATTAAACAATTGCAAGAGGTTTACCAATCTGCTGAAAACAAAAAATTCGTAAACGAATACTTCAAAGGCACCATTACTCCGGCGTGGTAAGAAGCTCATAAAACTTAACTCCGTTCCTCATACGAGGGACGGAGTTTTTTTGCTGAACATATTATTGTTGGGTAACACCTAATTCATTAAGTAATGCCTTTTGCAACAAATTAGAGAAGTTGATATTTCTTTCTTGTGCCATATTATTAAGCCATGCAGGAATAGACAAGGTCTTTTTCACAGCTTTAGCATTATATTTCCTATCGTAAGCCAACTTATCGAAAGCGACCATCATTATAAATTGTTGTCCTTCTAAATCCACTTCGTTAGGTTTCGTAGCCTTAGGATAATCTTTGGGATCAATATCCTCTAAAAATAAACCCATGGCTTCCTGCACATTATCCAATGCTTCTTCTAAAGAATCGCCTTGCGTAAAACAACCGGGAAGGTCAGGTACGTATACGGAAACCCCCACTTCTTCCGGTTCAAAAATAACTGGATAAAAATACTTCTTCATAATTAACTACCTCTCAAGCCTCAACGTTTCAACCCTGCAAGCTTTAAGATAGCTTGCTCTAAGCCTTTTCCTAATTCACGTGAATGTAATGGTATGATGACAGTTACATTCGTCTTGGGATTAAAATATTTTTGATGCGATCCATTATTGCTTTTTATATGGATGAATCCATTTTTCTCTAACAACCTAATCATCTCTTTGGGAGTTAGTGGCATCTTCATCCCTCCTTAAGACGATTTTACTACGTAACATTACGTATGTAAAGTAATAAAACCGTTCCTCATTTGGGGAACGGTTTTTAGTTTGTGAGTATTAGCTTAGAAGAAATCTTAACTCATCATCTTCCACGTTTGGCATAGTCCTTTTCAATTTTCTCTTTCCATGCCGCAGTCATCGGTCTGCAAGCACGAATACTGCAAATAGCTTCGCTAACTGCTTCATAGTTCAGAGCAGTACCTTCTTCATCGCAAACGTAGTTAGTAGCCAGCTCCGGTCTAATGCCGTAACGACGTGCTTCCGCCATAGCATCCATATTCGCGCCAAGAAACATAAATTCCCAGCCGTAACGTTTTTGCTGACGTTCAATCATTTCTTTCACCTTGGGATAGGTGTAGTGCTTGCTTGCGATTTCCATACCGTCAGTAATGATAACGAACAAGGTCTTGCCAGGTCTATCTTCCTCGCGAGCGTACTTGTGAACGTTGCCAATATGATGAATGGCTCCACCAACAGCGTCAAGCAGAGCAGTACAACCACGCACATAATATTCCTTTTCGGTGATGGGTTGCATATCTTTGATTTGCTTTCTGTCGTGCAAAACCTCGCACTTGTCATCAAAAAGAACTGTGGAAACCAGCACCTCCCCTTCAATCTCCTTTTGCTTGGCAAGCATACTGTTGAAGCCACCAATGGTATCTTTTTCCAAACCATGCATGGAACCGCTGCGGTCTAAAATAAATACTACTTCTGTTAATTGTTTCATAAAAAGAAACCTCCTTTGCTTTGTTGACTTTAGTATAAGTCTTTGCAGCAAAGGAGTGGTCGCATGGCAAGCGACATTTACGCACCGATGAGCTGCTCATCAAAGGCAAACAGCACCTCGTTCAGTTCCATAATATCATAATTTTTGTTGCGGATGAAATATTCCACGATAACATCAAATTTATAACAACGGTTCAGGGTATAGCCTGCTCTACCTATCAAATCCTTTGTTTCGTCCAAATTAAGCTCTAACGCCAAGGCAAAGGCGATTGCCGTATTCTTGCTTGGCTTGTAATTTTTGTTGTTCTTGATTTTGGAGAACAGCTTTCTATCCACGTTAGCACGCTTATAAACTTCGGGATCGCTTAATTTTTTAGTATCAATCCATTTTAGCAAGGCTTCAGAAAAAGTGTCATCAAGATTTGCCAATAAATCCTCTAATTTTCTTTCCACTGCCTTATTACAAGCAAGAGTCCCCGTTGGCAAAGAATAAGCCTTGGCAGAATAGCTTTTTATACTTCTATCAAAGCTTCTTACACTAAAATTGGTACGCTCAGATTTTGCATAACAGTATTCATCTTCCAAAGAAGCCTTTACGTATTTTTCGTCAACATAGCTTTTGACATCAGCAAATAGCTTTTGCGAAACATGTGCGGAATCTTTATCAAAGACCACCAAATACACAAGCATTTCATTTTCTAAAAGGAATGCCTTGATCGCGTCAACAGCAATTTTAAAAGCTCTCTCTTTTGGAAAACCATAGTTGCCTGTGGAAATCAAAGGCAGAGCAATGGATTTGCACTTCTTCTCCTGCGCCAAGGACAAAGCATTTTTATAACAAGCACGCAGTAAATTTTCTTCATCGTGCTTTCCACCTTGCCAAATGGGACCAGCAGTGTGGATGATGTACTTGGCATCAAGAGCAAAAGCAGGAGTGATTGCAACCTCGCCAACTTCGAGAACACCAATTTTTTTACGCGCCATAAGCAGCTCATCCCAGCCTGCTTTTTGGTAAATGGCCTTATCAAGACCGGTACCAACCACTGGTTTGGGGTTAGCAGTATTCACGATGGCATCCGTATTCATTTTTGTAATATCATTACGAATAATTAAAAATGGCATGTTCCTCTCCTACATCAGAAAAATTCTGCTACTACTTCATCAAGGAAATCGTTTCGCGATAAATCCAAGAAACGCACATGAACATTTACGTTATCATTTTCAGGCGAAGGAAAATTGATGGAAGCTCCCAAATTTGTTACCTTTTCGTTCAAGGGATAAAGCAGTACTACTTTTTCGGTCTCATACTTTTTGCCGTAAGCATACATCTGGTACATATCACTTTGAGCGATACCGTAGTTAATTCTGCTGTCGGCGCAAAGTAGCTTCCATTTCGTATCTAAAACTACGGTAAAATCTTCTTCCTTTTTCTCAACTACGATATCTGGGCGCAAAGCAAATTTCTTTTCAAACAAGTGATGTTTGCCATCTTGCTTACACACATTAAAGACGTCATAAGACAATTTCTTGCTTAACTTTTCCGCAACGTAGCTTTCAAAAAGTTTTTCCATCGGGAAAAGTAATGCTGTGGCAAGATGCTTGCCCTGTGAATTGGTAAAACTATTCCCTTTCAGAAAAATCTCGCACCACTGCAAAACCTTTTCGTAGGCCTTCATATCCCTACTTTTAGAGCATAATGTAAAATCCACATCAACATTCTGCGAAAGCTTAACCTCATCAAAAGAATCTAACAAAATCTGTAGCTCACGTTTGTTTTTTGCCGTCTTACAAAATTTTAGAAGAAAGCACAAAGTAGTTTTCAGCAATCTGTTTTCTACTCGGTCAATATTGTATAGATGATACTCAACAAAAAATCTATCCTTACGCACCAAATTTTGTTTAATATGATTTTCAAAAAGCAGCTTGCCTTTCAAAAACTTCTCGTTATCTTGACGTAAAAGGTAATCAGATTTTAAACCTTGTTGCAACAAAGGCTTCACTTCGTTGATAAACATAGTAATGAAGATTTCAAACAGGGGAACTTTCGCAAAATCTATCTTGGTTGTGTTAAAAGATTTAAAAGGTACATCACGCACCGTCTTCAACATTTCAACAAGTAATTTCTTTGCATCCGCAGTACTTGTATTGGTAATCTTAGGCAGAATTTCTATAACAGTTCCATCACACATGGCAATCAAGCCAACGTAATTTTTGGCTGTAATGATTTCACCAACACCCTTACGATAAGAGTAAGACATCAAATCTAAGGCGTCAGTTTCATTACGTCCATTGCTTTCAACAATAAACTGCTTTAATTTTCTGAAGGTATCTTCTGATTTTATATCAACATAATTATCGCTAAGATATCCTTTATCACAAGTAAAACTTTGATATTCACGAATAACATAAGGTTCCATACATACGCCTCACCGCTTATTCATAAATCTTTTTGTAGGCTTCTGGTTTTGTTAACGCATCCTTTTGGAATTTATAAGAAGTTGGGACATCAACTTCAATATTACTATTTTTTAAGCAAGTTGCTACGTTATCCTGTTCGTCAAAGAAATTAAAAGGTGACTTGCCGTTATCTCCCAACACCGCAGCAATTCTCCCAAAGTCGTTGTAGAAGTATTCTTTCAGCAAGGGAATAACATTACATTCAAAAACCTCTGCCAAATCTGCAATGGTAGAAGCATTGTTCAATCCCATAAAGAAAGAATGTCCGATAGTATGCTCGCGGTCATACAAAACTTCAATTCTTTTGTTAATCATTTCAAGAAGCTCTTTGATTTTAACGCCTTCTACTTCAATTCCGTTCAGCAACTCAACATCAGGTTGCATTTCCACAAATTTAAACCTGCGTCTTAACGCTGTATCAATCAAGGCAATAGAACGGTCAGCAGTATTCATTGTCCCTAGCAGATAAACATTGTTGGGCACGCCAAACTCTTTACCAGAATAGGGCAGGCGAGCACGCATTTCTTCGTCAGCACCAATGCGCTTGGTGTCTTCAATCAAAGTAATCAGTTCACCAAAAATTTTGGAGATATTACCACGATTGATTTCGTCGATGATGAAAACTTTATTCACTGACACATCGCTTACTTCTTTCTCACAAAAGTCTTTAAACACACCATCCTGCACTTTATAAACCACATTGCCATTTTCTACTACTGGCTTAATACCTTCAATAAACTCTTCATATCCAAAAGACTGATGGAAAGTACAGAACTCAATTTGTCCATCATTCTTGTATTTGTTATATCTATCAAGTATTGCCCTTCGTTCTTCTTGGGCAATTTCCTCAATAGTTTTATTTTCTATAATTGCCACCGCATAATTTACTGTATTATAAGTTTTACCAGTACCAGGCGGTCCATATAAGATTAAGTTTTTAGGATGTTTAGGCATAGCCTCCCCGCCAGTCGATTGTGTGTTATCTTCAATTGGTAATCTAATTTCTATCAGTGCTTCCTTCAATTCATTACGCAACTTCCAAATAAACACACCTGCTCCTTCATCTTTCGCTTCTTTACCAACATATAATATAGGCCATATTCTTTCAGTACCATCTTTCCGTTTCGGAGGCAGTTGACAATTTGTTATGGCTTGAACCCTCTTTGCCAAGGCAATAGATACATTGTTGTAAAAGTTATAAGTTTCACCAAACTTTTCAGCCAATTGTTTACAGGTAGCTTGTCCTCCCACAGCCAAAATCCTGTGTACTACTTTTAATGAGTTATTATCAAAAACTTCTTTGTTTTCCAACAGTTCCTTCCACTTCGCTACATCAATTCGAGGGAAATAGGCATTCAACGAAGGTTCCCATTCTTCATTTCTTCTGTAAATATAGAAACCCAAATCAATTGTTAAAGTATGCAATGTTCTATCATCATAGCCTTCTATTCCATTTTCTAAATGCAACTTTACTAATTCCTCATCCTTTGCTAATTCTTTACGAATCTCATCATAGAACTTAAAGCCCTCTATCATACTATCTGGCGTACCATCACCTTTGATGTCATAAGCAGCATTTAATGCTTTAACATTTACATCGTAAATTCCCCATTGATAAACATAATATTTTTCTGGATATTTCAACCAAAGATATACACTTGCGGCTCTTGTATTTTGATAATCTTTTTTAGAATCAGGAAAACCCTCATTCAATTCTTTTGCTCTTTCCCCAAAATCAATAATACGTTGTGCCAAATCTTTGTCTTCATCATATAGATTTCTAAACATAGCTCTAACTTTTTCTGGGTCTGCGTCAACAAACTTGCTAATCATATCATAAGCAAAGAAATATGATGCGGTTAATAAATTATAAGTCTTGGACAAGGAAGTTTTTAACATACCAGAAAAATTCAGTGCATCTATATTCCAATTATCTTGGAAACACTTAACTGCCTGCCATTTATAAATTTCATTATGATCTTTTCCAAATCGAATATTATAAAAATCAGATTTATATTCTGCTACATATTTTTTTAACAAGTCTATATTAAACATAACTCTTCCCTCGACCTCGATTGGATTTTCATATTTATGATATTTGCCATTTAGCCATTCGCCAATACATTTCGTAGAACCACTCTTAGGAAAATGATATACCTTTCCGTTATAATTATAACCTTCACCTAAATATTTATATGTTTTATCATTATCACTATCATAAATATATTCAAAAATGCACAACCTATCCATTTCACTGATGCCAGTACACCATCTATTATAACAATAAGAATATGGCATTATACTTCCACTTGTTCTACCATATTTTTCTTTTATCATACGTTCTATTTCTTTAGCTGAAAAAACTGTACCAATTAAAATGTTTTTAAAAGCGTCTCTAAATTCATCATCAACTTTCATAACTTTCCCACCAATCATTTTATGAATTTAATTACATCATAAATTCTTCATGCAAAATAAATCTCCTGCATTTTGATCTAACGAACCCCACACAACTACTTTTAGTGAAACGATTGTGACGAGCAGCAACAACTGAATCGAGAAAAATATCGTTAAGTCCACATCCTGAGCTGTACCTTCTAAATTTTCACGAAACACTACGAAGCGAATATGTGGGCAACGATATTTTTTACTAAAATGTTGCGTCGCGAGTCACTGTTGAACGGAAGTATTTGTGTGGGCAAAAACCAATATTTTCTCAAAAATTTTTCTAAAACCATGTCCCGATCTGCAAAATGTTTCACGTGAAACATTTTAATCTTGAAATATCAAAAATCTTCCTCTCGCTCTTATAGTTGACATTAGCAAGCCAAAAGTGACGTAAAATTTTTTGTTTTTGCAAAAAAAATTTTTACGTCACTTTCCCAATCTCGATGACAACTATAAGGGTGAATCTTCTTTTTTTCTTTTTCTTTTTTTCTTCTGCCATGCCTTCCAACAAAACTGTAAGTTTTGCTCCTTGTTCTAAAGAAATTGCAGTAACTTTAGAATTATGTAGTTACTACTACCCTCACACTAAAAAAGAGACAAGCAGCTATGCCTGTCTCCTTAGCTTTGTAGTATATTTTCTTAATTACCCCTTACATAGTGGCGCGGAACTCTTGGGCTTACCGCACAAACCACTTCGTAGCAAATAGTATCTGCCCATTCAGCCACAAGCTCCATGGGTAAATCACGTCCACCAAAAACGATAACCTCGTCCCCAACTTTCAGGTCAGGAATATCCGTCACGTCCAGCATTACCTGATCCATACACACTCTACCTACAATGGGAGCCTTCTCCCCGTTGATGAGCATATAGCCCTTGTTGGAAAGGCGGCGGCTAATTCCATCGGCATAACCAATGGGCAAGGTGGCGATAACACTTTTTCTGTTTAAGGTATAGGTTCTGCCGTAACCAATGGTTGCTTCTGCAGGTAGTTCTTTAATGAAAGAAATTTTTGTTTTTACAGTCATAACCGGTTCAAAGCCCTGGTAGCAATCAATCATATGGGCAGGGTGCAAACCGTACAAGGTAATGCCTTGGCGCACCATATCCATTTGGTATTCCTGCAGCTCCGTCAACGCCGCACTGTTGGCAATGTGACGAATTCCCGGTTTTACGCCCTCTGCTTCGATAGCGGCAAGCGCTTCTTGAAAACGCCCAAACTGATACGCAGCGTAACCCTTGTCATCTGCATCAGCAGTGGCAAAGTGAGAGAACACTCCTTCAATTATAATTCCCGGCAGGCTCGCCGCCAGCTTGGCAAAACGCCCCGCCTCACGCACATGCACGCCAATACGGTGCATGCCTGTATCTATCTTAATGTGAATTTTTGCCTTGGTATTTTGTTTAAGGGCAGCTTCGTTAAGTGCAAATAAACGCTCTTCGTCAAAAACCGCCTGGCTAATATCGTAGCGCACAACTAAATCTGCAACCTCCGGCAGCATGGAGCCTAAAATTAAAATTGGCATACCGATACCTGCTTCGCGCAGCTTTACTGCTTCCTGGAGCAAAGCCACAGCCAAAAAGTCTGCTCCATTACGGGCAGCTTCCTGTGCCACGCGCACTGCACCATGACCGTAAGCATCAGCCTTGACCACTGCGCACAGCTTGGTAGAAGATTTTAAATTTGCTTTTGCCACCTGCACGTTGTGGGCAATGGCATCTAAATTGATTTCTGCCCAAGCGCCTCGTTCTATATGCACGCCAGCTTCCTCCATAATAATAAAATAAACCGCAGCAAGCCATAGCCACTGCGGCTTTAAATTTTCTAAAGGCTACAACCGTGTTTAGCATATAACCATTCAGAATTTTTGTCAATATTACTTTTCCTTCTTGGCTTGGCACTTATTGGAAAGAGGGCAGCCTTCGCAGCTGTCACATTCGTCAGCAAATTGCCTGCCAAAATAATAGCGCGCTGCCATCACCGCCACAATTAAAATTCCCAGACCGATGATTAAATCTTCCATAATATATCACCATCTGGCAAAGCGGGTGTTTTCAGTTTCCCAGCGTTTAAACTGGCAATAACCCCAAGGTGCGTACAAGCCGAAGGTAATGGTAGTAAGAACCATAATCATTAACCACTGGAAGAAGAATCCCAAGCCTGTTCCGGTAAATTCTAATTGTCTTCCTTCTACATAGGTGTTAGCGCAAATCCAGCGTTGCTGCGCAGAATACGCCCAAGGAAAAAACAAGCCCAAGGTCAGAACGCTTGCCAAGGTTGTCCAAATCATTAGCCAACAATAACCAAACCCACTGCCTTCAAATTTAAATTCTCTCATAATCTATACCTCACTTATATTTTAAATTGCTTCGTCAGTTTTAGCATAAAGCATTGCCAACGCATTTGCAAATGAACATTTTGTGAAGTCTTTTCCCAAAAAGAAAAGCAGCCTTTAAAAAGCTGCCTTCTAAAATTTAATCTTTATTTACTTTTTGCGATAAGCGCTTGCAAATGCAAATCTTCTGTGGCATTAACATTGTTACCAATGCTGTGCCAATCTCCATCCGGACAATGAACTGTATCGCCAGGCTTCAGGGTCAGGGTAGTTCCATTGTCACAATAATCAGCGGTGCCCTTCAAAACAACAATGGTTTCGCTGTTGCCGCTATGTTGATGATAACCTAAGCTGCAGCCAGGCTTTAAAATTACCTCTGCATACATAACGATGGTATCGTTAATCATCTCTTCGTCAATATAATGTTTAATAATTACGTCACCCTTGCCACCAAAACGATTGCTGACAATGTTAGTCTTTTTATTAGTATAAAGCATTTAAGCCCCTCCTTTGCCTCTTTAAACTTATTATAAACCATCTTTTTCAACAAAGTTGTGAATTTTTTTATTTTTAATGCTTTACAAATTTAGCGAACTAAAGTATAATAGGCACATACCACAAAGAAACTACTTGTCCGCAAAAGAGACAGGCAAAATATGGAGAGGGGTTGTAATTATGAAAAAGTTATTACTGGTATTGATGAGCATGGTTATGGTTATGATGTTGACCGCTTGCGGCAACGACGCTCCGAAAAAAGTTGTTATCGGCTTGGATGATAACTTTGCTCCCATGGGCTTCCGTAACGAAAAAAATGAAATCGTTGGCTTCGACATTGACTTGGCTCGCGAAGCTTGCAAACGTTTGAACATGGACGTAGAATTCAAACCCATTGATTGGGGTGCTAAAGAAGCAGAAATTAAGAGCAAACGTATTGATGCAATTTGGAACTGCTTCACCGTTAACCCGGAACGCGAAAAGGTTTATGGCTTGTCCAAGCCTTACATCACCAACTCTCAATTGGTAGTTGTACCCGTTGGTTCCAGCATTAAAAAGATTTCTGATTTGGCTGGCAAGGTTGTTGCTGTTCAAGACGATGCTACCGGCGATTACCTGTTCAACCTTCCGGAAAACAAGGCTTTGAAAGATTCCTTAAAGGATTTCAGAAAATATCCTGACTTCGCAGCAGTTTACATGGATATGGACGCTGGCCGCGTTGATGCTATGATTGTTGACGCAGTTCTCGCTCGTTACTACAACACCAAGAACCCTGGCAAATACGAAGTTCTTGACGAAACCATGGGCGATGAAGTTGTAGCAGTTGCATTCCGCAAAGATGACACCGCACTGCGCGACAAGATTGACAAAGTTCTTGACGAAATGAAAAAAGACGGCACCTGCAAGAAGATTTCTGAAAAATGGATGGGCGCCGACATTACCAAATATTAAAATTGCGATAACTCTGGGGCGGAGAATACTTCGCCCCATTAGTTGCGTTTAAACGGAGATTATTATGGATTACATTATTAGTATTATTCCCCAGATGTTGGACGGCTGCGCAGTCACCGCCCAAGTATTTTTTCTTACTATTATATTAAGCGTTCCCTTGGGACTTTTGCTGGCTTTCGGCAGGGTTTCCAATTTAAGCTTGGTTAAGCATTTTATCGCCTTTTATGTTTGGGTAATGCGTGGCACTCCCTTAATGCTGCAATTGCTGTTCTTCTATTTTGCTTTACCCTCCGTCGGTATCCGCTTTGATGATTTCACCGCGGCAATGATTGCCTTTGTGCTGAACTACGCTGCTTACTTCTGCGAAATTTTCCGCGCAGGCATTCAAGCTATTCCCAAAGGCCAGTACGAAGCTGCCCACACCTTGGGCATGAGCTATGTACAAACCATGCGCCGCATTGTCCTGCCCCAAGTATTCCGCATCGTTCTGCCTCCCGTTAGTAACGAAACCATTACTCTGGTTAAGGATACTTCCTTAGTTTATGTACTGGCAATGAACGATTTAATGCGCACCACCCGCAATTTAGTACAAAGAGATTTTGACATTACCCCCTTCTTAGTTGCAGGCGTATTCTATTTGCTGGCAACCTTGATCTTGACTGTGCTGTTTGAAAATCTGGAAAAACATTTCTCCAGATACGACCAATAAGGAGATTTGTCATGAAAAAGATTGAAGCACGTAATATTTATAAAAAATTTCAGAACCTTGAAGTTCTTAAAGGCATTGACCTTGAAGTAAGCGAAGGCGAGGTTGTGGCAGTCATAGGCCCTTCCGGCGGTGGCAAGAGTACCCTGCTCCGTTGCCTGAACAAATTAGAAACCATTGAGCAAGGCACCATCATTATTGACGGCGAAGTCTTGGCAAAGGATAACGGCAATGGTACGGAATACCCTTCTGCCGAAGAAGCAAGACGCATTGCCTGCAAAATGGGTATGGTGTTCCAACAGTTTAACCTGTTCCCCCATATGACTGTTCTGGAAAATTTAATCGAAGCCCCCGTACAAGTGCAGAAGCGTAATAAAGAAGAGGTTATTAAAGAAGCAGAAGTGCTTTTGGCGAAGGTTGGTCTTTCTGAAAAACGTGACGTTTACCCCCGCAAATTAAGTGGCGGTCAACAGCAACGCGTTGCCATCGCCCGCGCCCTTGCCATGAAGCCTGCCATTATGCTTTTTGACGAACCCACTTCTTCTCTCGACCCGGAGCTGACCGGCGAAGTACTGCGTACCATGCGCGAGCTTGCCGAAGAGAAGATGACCATGGTTGTTGTTACCCACGAAATGGGTTTTGCCCGTGAGGTTGCTACCAAAGTTGTCTTTATGGCAGATGGTCACGTTCAAGCCTGCGGTACTCCGGAAGAAATTTTCGAGAACCCCACCAACGAACGCTTAAAGGCTTTCCTGAACGTTATCAAAAAATAATAACGCAAAACAAAAAGACGTAAACGTTTCATTTGAAGCATTTACGTCTTTCTTCTTGGTTATCAATTATTTGCCCAGCTCTGCTAATTTAGTCATGAACTTTTCGTTATCAATGATAAAGCGTTCATGACTGCCTTTACCGATGATGCCATGCTCATCGTTTGCCACTACGGCGAAAGTCAGCTTGCGTCCTTCGATTCCGGTTAAAAGTGCGGTAGCAGTAACCTCTACTCCCAAAGCAGTGGGTGCGTTGTGAGTAATGTTCAAGCTTACGCCTACGCTTCCTGTTCCGGGGTCAAGACAGCCAACCAAAGCGGCGCAGGCAGCTTCTTCCATTAACGCGCACATGGACGGAGTTGCGAACACCGGCAAAGAACCACTACGCATGGTTTGCGCAGTATTTTTATCAGAAACAATAGTCATCGCAGTACCGGTGAGCCCTGCTTGTAAATTTGCCATAATATCTATTCCTTCTTCCCTTTTTAGTCCCATTGAAATTCAACAATAACCATAATAATTCAAAAATTGTTTTATGGCAAGTGCAAATGAGTTATAATTAAACAAAAGAAGAAATTTTTTCCTATACTAAGGAGTTTTTATAATGGAAGCTACGTTATTAATGAAGGAAACTGCACTGCTCAAATTTTTACAGCAGTTACCTAAACCCGCTCTCGCCTTTAGCGGTGGCGTGGATTCTGCCCTGCTCTTGGCTGCCTGCAAAATTGCCAAGGTACCGGTGAAGGCGATTACTGCGGTTACGCCCCTTGTCCCTGCCTTCGAGCGTGAAGATGCACTGCGCATTGCCAAGGAGTGGAATGCGGAGCAGAGCCTTTTAAATTTAAACCCTCTTACTCTGCCGGAGTTTTGCGCCAACGAAAGCAAGCGGTGTTACCATTGCAAGAAGCTGCTTTTTACCGCCATCCTTACAGAAGCAAAACGCTTAGGCTGCTCCTGCCTGTTGGATGGAGCCAACCTTGACGATATAGGGGACTACCGCCCCGGCATGCAGGCGACTAAGGAATTACATGTCATCAGTCCTCTTTTGGAATGTGGCTTTACCAAAGCAGACGTGCGTGCTCTCGCCAAAAGGTACAAGCTTTCCGTAGCAGGCAAGCCGGCTTACGCCTGCCTTGCCTCCCGCATTGCCTATGGCGAAGTAATAACCCTGGAAAAGCTTGCTTCCGTAGAACAGGCAGAAGAAAAACTAAAGTCCTTGGGCTTGACGGATGTGCGTGTGCGTTGCCATAATAATATTGCGCGCATTGAAGTTGCTCCGCAGCAGATAGAGCTTGCCGCCACCAAACTGAAAGATGAAATCGTCAGCTCCGTCAAGGCAGCAGGCTTTTCCTACGCAACCCTTGACCTTGAAGGCTTTAGAAGCGGAAGCATGAATGTAAACGTAAAATAAAAGTAGAAGGCTCCCTACTTCCAGCGAGCAGGGAGCCTCTTCCTTTCGCTGCTGCAGACGGACACAGCAGCTGTTGTATGGGATGGGGGGTGAGTTGATTGCGTCCAAAATCAACCTTCCAAAACGTCTATCTCTTTTCTTGTTTATAATATTCTACGCTACCGGAAAATATCCTGCTGCCATATAATTTCGTAACCAAAAAATTTTAAATGTTCTACAAAAATTTTGCTTACAACTACCATATAAAACTGCTATAATAAAATCGTAAATTGTATCGATTTACAAGATAGGGGTGACATATATGGCATTGGAATTTAAAAAAATTACTTTCTTGAAAATCTACACCGGCGAAGATGTTATGCTTGACGATAGACCTTTATATAAAGCTGTCATTGAAGAAGCACGTCGTTTAGGCTTGGCAGGCGGTACGGTTTTAAAAGGTATCGAAGGCTATGCAACTAAGCTGCGCGGTGTTGGCAGAGCCATCAATTATTTTGTAAGCGGCAACGCCAACTATCCTATAATCGTAGAAATTGTTGATTCCCGCGAAAACCTTGACAAGATTCTTCCGTGGTTGGAAAAAAACGTACATCACGGCTTGGTACTGCTGGAAGACAGTGAATACCTTGTAACCGATTACACTCGCCAAAGAGAAGCAGAACGCGCTGCTGTCTTGGCACAACAAGCCAAGGAACAATAATTTTACCAAGGCTTGATAAATTTTTAGGAGGCTGTATTTTAGATGAATTTTGAATTTTTCCTGTTTCTGATTTTTATGTCCATCATTTCCTTTGCAGTAGCATTCTTGGCTTACGCAATGGTAGTACGCTTCATGGGTAAAGAAAGCACTTTAAGCCGTTGGACACAAATCATCTGCGTTCCCGCTTGCGTAATCTTTTTTGATTTTATCACCATCGCTTCCGGCGAAGATAAGTATATTGTAGGCAGCATTCCCATTGCTCTCATCGGTATCGTGCTTTTATACTACTACTTCTTCAAAGGCGAAAGCGTTTGGGGCGAAGAATCTCCCTCTCAAATGGCAGCGAAGAACCAGGTGCTCGAACCTAAAAAGTTCAGCAAAAAATCTCAACGTATCCACGAAGCAAGAAAAAAACGTGGTGGCAGATAATCAGGCAGGATTTTCGCCAAGCGAAAAAGAATATACTAAATATGGAAGTAGGTTGGGGTTCGCTCAAGCTATGATTTGAAATCTAAACACGCGGAGGTGTTTGAATATGTTTAAAAAAATTCTTGTCCCCGTTGACGGTAGCGAAGGTAGCTGGCGCGCATTGGAGCACGCAGTTGCTCTGGGCGAAAAGTTTGAAAGTGAAATTGACGTTATCAACGTAATCCAACCCTACAACAATGTTGCTTTGCTGGCTGTGCCTTTGGATCAAAGCACCTACAGACAAAACAACAGCGAAATGGAAAAAATAGGCGATAAAGTTTTAGAAATGGCAGAAGAGAAAATGGCTAACTATCCCCACAAGGTTGAATACTCTATTGAGCTTGGCCATCCTTCTGAACGCATCATTGCTTTTGCTAAAAATGCACAATGTGATGCCATCGTTTTAGGCAGCCGTGGTCTTTCCGGTATTGCAGAATTCTTCCTGGGCAGCGTAAGCTCCAAGGTTGCGCAATACGCAGGCGTGCCTGTTCTGATTGTAAAATAAATTATGCTGAAGCGAGTACTCGTTGCGATTGATGGTACTGAACGTTCTTGGCGAGCTCTTGAATACGCCTGCTCCTTGGTAAAGCTAAGCGGCGGCGAGATGGTTATTATGACCGTTGCTCCTAAGAACAAGCCTGTGCCCGTCTTGTTTGCTGATGGGGACTGCATGACGGCGCAAATTGGCGATGAGGTTTTGGATGCGGCGCGCTCTGTAATGCGTAAGCAAAACATTAACTGCTCTTATTTGTTGGAGCGTGGCGGTAGCGTTGCTGAACACATCCTGCAAGCCGAAAAGGCAGAAGACTGCGATGCCATTGTCTTAGGCAGCCGTGGCTTTGGCACTTTGGAAGGACTGCTTAAAAACAGCGTCAGCCAGGTCATCGTAGAAAACGCGGATGTTCCTGTAATTATCGTAAAATAATTTTATATTAAAATCACCTGTCAGCAAAGTCTGTGCAGGTGATTTTACATTTATGTTCATTTTGTAAAACCCAATACCATATACACGCATATTATTTTACAAAGAGCAAGTAATAATGTAAAATATAGCTTAAGAATAAAGAGGTCAAAGCTCTATTATTTTTCATATATTTTAAAATGAAAGAAGGGGATCCAATGGTCAAAATGAAAACTATGGATGGCAACACTGCTGCTGCGTATATCTCTTACGCTTTTACAGATGTTGCTGCAATTTATCCCATTACTCCGTCCTCTCCCATGGCGGAAGTTGTTGACGAATGGTCTGCTCAAGGTAAGAAAAATATTTTTGGGCAATCCGTTAAGCTTTTAGAAATGCAATCTGAAGCAGGTGCTGCAGGTGCTGTTCACGGTTCCCTGCAATCCGGTGCGCTTACTACTACTTACACCGCATCCCAAGGCTTGCTCTTAATGATTCCCAATATGTATAAAATGGCAGGCGAACTCTTACCGGCAGTGTTCCACGTTTCTGCCCGTGCTCTGGCAACCAGCTCCCTGTCCATCTTTGGTGACCACCAAGACGTAATGGCAGCCCGTCAAACAGGCTTTGCCCTCTTGGCAGAAGGCAGCGTACAAGAGGTTATGGACTTGGCTGGCGTTGCTCACCTGGCTGCAATCAAAGGTCGTGTTCCTTTCCTGAACTTCTTTGACGGCTTCCGTACCTCTCATGAAATTCAAAAGATTGAGGTTATGGACTACGATGATTTGGCAAAACTGCTGGACAAAGACGCAGTTGCAGCCTTCCGTCAACGTGGCTTGAACCCGGACAACCCTGTTATCCGCGGCACTGCTCAAAACCCGGATATTTACTTCCAAACTCGTGAAGCAGTTAACACCTATTACGACAAGCTGCCTGAAATCGTAGAAGAATACATGGGCGAAATCACTAAGCTTACCGGTCGTGAGTATCACCTATTCAACTACTATGGTGCTCAAGATGCAGAAGATATCATTATCATCATGGGCAGCGGCAGTGAAACCGTGCGTACCGTTGTTGAAAAGCTCAATGCAGAAGGCAAAAAGGTTGGCGTGCTTTGCGTTCACCTGTATCGTCCATTCAGCGTTAAACATTTCATGAACGCAATTCCTGAAACCGTTAAACGCATTGCTGTTTTAGACCGCACCAAAGAACCGGGTGCCTTTGGCGAACCCCTTTACCTTGATGTACGCGCAGCCTTCTACGCAAGCGAAAGAAAGCCCCTCATCATTGGCGGCCGCTATGGCTTAGGCTCCAAAGACCTTATTCCCGCTGATGTTGTTGCTGTGTTCGACAATCTGGCTTCCGCTGAACCGAAGAACAACTTTACCGTTAGTATCATCGATGACGTTACCAATACCTCCCTTCCCGCAGGCGCAAACATTGACGTTACCAAAGAAGGTACCAAAGCTTGCAAGTTCTGGGGCTTGGGCAGTGACGGTACTGTTGGCGCTAACAAGAGCGCAATCAAAATCATTGGTGACTATACCGATATGTACGCACAGGGCTACTTCTCTTACGACTCCAAGAAATCTGGCGGCGTAACTGTTTCCCACCTGCGTTTTGGTCAAGTGCCCATCATGGCTCCCTACCTGATTAACGCAGCAGACTTCGTTGCAGTACATAACCAGTCCTACGTTTATAACTATGATGTAAGCGCAGGCTTGAAGAAAGGCGGAACCTTCCTTCTCAACTGCACCTGGACCGCAGAAGAATTGGAAGCACAGCTCCCCGGTCAGCTGAAACGCTACATCGCACAAAACAATATTAAATTCTACATCATTGATGCAGTTAAGATTGCTCAAGAAATTGGTCTGGGCGGCCGCATCAATATGATTATGCAATCTGCCTTCTTCAAACTGGCTGACGTTATCCCCGTGGAAACCGCAGTTAAGCATTTGAAAGAAGCTGTTGAACATTCCTACGGCAAAAAAGGTCAAAACATTGTTGACATGAACAACGCTGCCATCGACCAAGGCATCAACGCTATTGTAGAAGTAGCAGTTCCTGCAAACTGGGCAGAAGCTACCGATAGCAAGCTTGCTCCGGCAACTGGCAACGACTTCATCGACAACGTGCTTGTTCCCATGAACCGTTTGGAAGGCGACGAGCTGCCCGTAAGCACCTTCGCTGACAAGCACGCAGACGGCACCTTCCCCTGCGGCACCAGCGCTTACGAAAAACGTGGCATCGCTATCAACGTTCCTGAATGGCAAATTGATACCTGCATCCAATGTAACCAATGCGCCTTCGTTTGTCCCCACGCAGCAATCCGTCCCGTACTGATGACCGAAGAAGAAGCAGCTAACGCTCCGGCAAGCCTGCCTTCCAAAGACGCTATCGGTGCTAAAGGCTTGAAATTTGCAATCAACATTTCTCCGTTGGATTGCACCGGCTGTGGCAACTGCGCACAAATCTGCCCTGCTCCCAAAGGCAAGGCTTTGGTTATGAAACCCTTGGACACCCAAGCTGCTAAAACCGTAAACTGGGATTACGCAATGAAGGAAGTTACCCCTAAGGCTAACCCCATGAATAAAAATACCATTAAAGGTATTCAATTTGAGCAACCCTTGCTGGAGTTCTCCGGCGCATGCGCAGGCTGCGGTGAAACTCCGTACGCTAAGCTGGTAACTCAACTTGTTGGCGACAGAATGATGCTTGCCAACGCTACCGGCTGCTCCTCCATTTGGGGCGCAAGTGCTCCTTCCATGCCTTACACCAAAAACTGTCAAGGTCATGGTCCCAGCTGGGCAAACTCCCTCTTCGAAGACAACGCTGAATATGGCTTAGGCATGTTCTTGGGCGTTAAACAATCCCGCGAACGCGTGGCTGAAATGGTAAAAGCAATGCCTGTTGACCAAGCTCCGGAAGATTTGCGTGTAGCATTGACCGATTGGCTGGAAAACATGAACGTTAGCGCAGGCACTCGCGAACGCGCAGACGCTCTGGTTGCGGCTCTTGAAAAATACAAAGATGGTTGCGACAGGTGCGCAGCTCTTTACGCTGAAAAGCAATACTTTGTAAAACGTAGCCATTGGATTTTTGGTGGCGACGGTTGGGCTTACGATATTGGCTACGGCGGCTTGGATCATGTACTGGCTTCCGGCGAAAACGTAAACGTAATGGTATTCGACACCGAAGTTTACTCCAACACCGGCGGTCAATCCTCTAAATCCACCCCCACTGCTGCAATCGCTAAATTCGCAGCAAGCGGCAAAAAGACCAAGAAGAAAGACCTTGGCATGATGGCAATGAGCTATGGATATGTTTACGTAGCACAAGTTGCCATGGGCGCAGATAAGAACCAAACCCTGAAAGCAATCGCAGAAGCAGAAGCTTATGACGGTCCTTCCCTGATTATCGCTTACGCTCCTTGCATCAACCATGGCTTGAAGCTTGGTATGGGCTGCACCCAACTGGAAGAAAAGCGTGCTGTTGAAGCAGGCTACTGGGCAACCTACCGCTACAATCCGGAACTGAAAGCGAAAGGTGAAAATCCCTTCATTCTGGATTCCAAGGAACCCACTGCTGACTTCCGCGAATTCCTCATGGGCGAAGTACGTTACTCCTCCTTGCTCAAGATGTTCCCCGAAACCGCAGAAGGTCTCTTCGAAAAGACTGAAGCTGACGCAAAAGAACGCTTGGCAAATTACAAAAAACTTGCTGGAAAAGAATAATCCAACTTAAAATAAAACAGGACTGTAATCGCAGTCCTGTTTTTATTTCACAAACTTGTTACCTCTCGTCCCTACTTTAGACAAACCTATTTGCTATTATATAACCAAGGAAAAATAAACTTCCTCAAATCTAGTAAAGACAGGTGATAAAATGCACGTCAAAATTTTGGGACCAATGACTAAGCAGGCCGAGCTGCTGATGCAAAATACCGCCATTGCTTTGAAAAAGCTGAAAGTCCGCGCTACCTTTGAAAAAGTTTACGATTTCCGCAAAGTAGTAGCTTACGGAGTGGCATCCTTCCCCGCACTGGTAATTAACGAAAAATTAGTTAGCGCAGGCGATGTGTTAAACGTCGAAGAGGTTGCAACTCTGATAGAGCAGCTGCAATAGAACAACATCTTTTCATCATACACCTCTCCTTTAAAAAGGGCGCCGTTCGCCAAGCGGCGCCTACTTTTTTTGAAAAATAGTTATCATTTAAAATAAAAACAGAGCGTGCTTACGCACGCTCTTAATTTTTTATAACACACTTTAATTTTGACGAGCTTCCCTGCAGTGCGGGCACACTCCAAAGAAATAGAACTGGTGTCCTTTAATATCGTAACCACTTAATTTTTCTGCTTCTTTAACCAAGCCACTGCTATCCACGTTCATCAAATCTTCAACGCAGCCACATACTGCACATTGAATATGATGGTGAATGCTGGTATCAGCATCATAACGCATGCTGTCCTCACCTGTGTTCAAGATTTTGATAACATTAATTTTGTCTAAAATCTCCACGGTCTTGTAAACAGTAGCAAAACTCATGGAAGGATACTTAGGCTGCAAAGTGCTAAAGAGCATCTCAGCATTGGGATGGCTTTTAGTTGCTGCCAAGGCTTCGTAAACAGCCAAGCGCTGCGGAGTAACCTTGTAACCATTCGCACGCAACACATCACTCAATTGTTGACTAGTAAGCATCTTCTTCCCTCCTTCATTAGATTATCATAACATTTTAATAATCTTTATTATTTATTCTACCGCAAGCGTTCCTTTTCTGTCAATAAATAATTATTCCAGACTTTTATTTTCTGTTATAATATAGCTACGAAAAATTTTAAGTGAGGTCTTTTATGGAAAAAATTATTAACGCACTCGCCCGCGAATTAAATATTAAACCCAAGCAGGCAGAAGCTACCGTCCAGCTTTTAGACGAAGGTAATACCGTTCCCTTCATTGCTCGCTATCGTAAGGAAGCAACCGGTTCTTTGGATGAGGAGCAGATCCGTACCATTGAAGAACGACTGGCGTATCTACGCAATCTTGAACAACGCCGCCAAGAAATCCTAACCGCCATCAGCGCGCAGGAAAAGCTTACTCCCGAACTGGAAGCTGCCATTAACTCCGCAGAAAAGATGCAAGCCTTGGAAGATTTGTATCTGCCCTACCGCCCCAAGCGTCGTACTCGCGCCCAAATTGCCCGCGAAAATGGCTTGGAGCCTTTGGCACAGCTTATTGAAGAACAGGGCAAACCCCTAATTTCTTTGGAACAGCTTGCCGCTATGCACATTGACGAGGAAAAAGGCATTGCTACAGCAGAAGACGCTTGGCAAGGCGCCCAGGATATTGTTGCAGAAAACATTAGTGACAGCGCGGATGTGCGCAAGCTTTTGCGTCGCGAGCTGTGGAACGCAGGGGAGCTTGTTTCCGAGCTTATCATTGACGAAAAGGACGCTCCTGAATTTTTGCAATACCGCGAATACAGCGAGCCTGTCCGTCAGCTGCCTCCCCACCGCATTCTGGCAATGAATCGTGGCGAGGACAAGAAGGCTTTGAAAATTAACCTGCGCTGTCCTGACGAGAAGCTTATTGCCAAGGTTGCCCAAAAGCTGAAATTAAACGAGCAAAGCCCCTTCTATAATTATTACCACGAAGCCTTGACCGATAGCTACAAGCGCTTACTGCTTCCCTCTTTAGAGCGTGAACTGCGCAACGAGCTGACGGAAAAGGCAGAGAAGCAGGCTATTTCCGTCTTCGCCGCCAACCTGCGCCAACTGCTCCTTACCCAGCCCATCAGCGGGCACACTGTTCTCGGACTGGACCCCGGTTATCGTACCGGCTGCAAAACCGCAGTTATTGATGCCAACGGACGCATCCTTGCTACTACCGCCATGTATATTACCGGCAGCAAGCACCAGCAGGAGCAAGCAGAAAAGCAATTCGTGGAGCTGATGCGCAAATTTAAAATTACCCTTATCGCCATTGGCAACGGTACTGCCTCCTACGAAACGGAGCAGTTCACCTCCCAAATGCTGGAAAAATACGGCGTCGACGCCGCTTACATCATTGTCAGCGAAGCAGGCGCTTCTGTTTATTCTGCTTCCAAGCTGGCTCGCGAGGAGCTTCCCGATTTGGACGTTTCCCTGCGCGGTGCAGTGTCCATTGCCCGTCGCGTGCAAGACCCCTTGGCAGAGCTTGTTAAGATTGAACCGAAAGCTATTGGTGTTGGCCAGTACCAGCACGACGTAAACCAAAAGGAGCTTACCCAAACCTTGGGCAGCGTTGTGGAAAGCTGCGTTAACCACGTTGGCGTGGAGCTGAACACCGCTTCTCCCTCTCTTTTGAACTATGTGGCTGGCATTTCCAGCACTGTTGCTAAAAACATCATTGCTTATCGTGACGAGAAGGGCGCCTTCACCAGCCGTAAGGAGCTTTTGAAAGTTGCTCGTCTTGGTCCCGCCGCCTTTACTCAATGCGCAGGCTTCCTCCGCATCGCAGGCACTGCCAATCCTTTAGATAACACCTCCGTCCATCCGGAAAGCTATGCCCTAGCTGAAAGCATCGTTACTGAATTAGGCTTTAGCCTGAAAGACTGCAGCACCACCGCTCTGCAAGAAGCAGCTCACAAAGCCAAGCCGGAACAGCTCGCCAAAAAGCTGAACGCCGGCGTTCCCACTGTTACGGACATCCTCGCCGCTCTCGCCCGTCCCGGACGTGACCCCCGCGAAGACGCGCCTGCGCCCATGACCCGCAAGCAAGTTACCAAGCTGAGCGATTTGGCCATTGGCAGCGTTGTCAAAGGCAAGGTACAAAACGTAGTAGACTTTGGCGCTTTCGTAGACATTGGCTTGAAAGTGAGCGGTCTTATCCACAAAAGCGAACTAAGCCTTAAATACTTCCGTCATCCCTTAGACGTAGTTGCTGTTGGCGACATTGTGGAAGCAGAAATTATCAGCATTGACGAAGCTCGTAACCGCATTGGCTTGAGCCTGAAACGCTTAGAGCAGAAGAAAAAATAATTCACAAAAAAATTTAAAAAAACATGTCCCCCTCTGCAAATTGTTTCACGTGAAACATTGGCAAGCAAAAACTCCTGACGATTTTTACAATCATCAGGAGTTTAATTTTTATTCTACACAGCGCAGCTCGTAGGATTTGCCTGTCAGGCAACGGGCACCCTTTTCTGTAACAACGTAGGTGTTTTCCGTACCAACAAGACCAATGCCGGGCAGGGCAATCTTCGGTTCAACAGCAAAGTTCATGCCAACCTGCAAGCCTTCTTTAAAACCTTTAGCGATGGCAGGCGCTTCGTCCATCACCAGGCCAATGCTGTGACCAAGGAACTTGCCGCCGTTCATAAAATTGTCCCCGTAGATATTATCAAAATTATCCATAGTAACAGTGTACAAATCTTGGATGGGAGTGCCGGGCTTCATCATATTCACCACATTTTGCTCCAATTCCAAGCAACGCTTTTGAGCGTCAAGGATTACATCCTTGTTGGGGTCCTTGTTGATATCGCCATAGTAGTACACAACGGTTTTATCAGTATTGTAGCCATCAAAGCCACAGGGAATATCCAGATAAACCAGCTGGTTAGGCGCTAATTTGCGGAAAGCATTACCAATGGACTGCAAAGCAACGCAGGTACCGGGAGTGCCACCAGGTCCATCAAAGGCACAACGCTCCAACCCGCTCTTGCCAAAAGCAGCGATACCAATAACCTCTTCGCCCAAGGGCAGGTTAAAACGTACAATACCATAGCTGCCACGACTAAGCATCTCGCTATAAACATTTACTGCCAGCTGGGTTTCGCTGATACCGGGAACAATCAGCTGGGGAGCGACAACGTCCAGTACGGTTTCGTGAATCTTACCGCTACGCTCCATCATTTCCAGCTCGTAAGCACTCTTCACCGCACGCAGGTCACTGAGCACATGGTCAAGGGAAGCGATTTCTTCAAAGGCAAAGTATTTATGGAACATTTGCTGCCAGTCCCAAGTAAGCTTTTTAGTTTCCATATAAACAGTGGCAGGGCAGCCGCCGTATTCTGCGGCAACCTCGCGGAAGCTACGCATGGGACGGATATCTGCAAATTGGGATTCCTTCACCGCTCTGTCGTACATACGGCGCACCCACAGAATTGCATCCTGCGGACGAATAATCAAAGCGCCATCTTGCATAGTTCCTGCAAAATAGTACATTGCTATTTTGTGGTTGATTACTGCCATTTCCCAACCGGGATTCTCCTTATCCATTGCTTGGCGGAATTTTGCCAAGCGCACTTCCAGTTCAGAAGCAGGAACGGGACGGATGGCGTCAGTTAAATTGGTTTGCTCTAAAATCGCCATAGCAAATTCTCCTTTAGGGCATTATTTAATGTAGTTTAAAATTTCTTTCGCGTGGGGCAGGATAATGTCCGGTTTGATATTACCCTTTTCCACATCTTCCATAGTGGCTTCGCCAGTCAAAACCATTACGGAAAGGATGCCATTGTTCAAGCCAAAGGCAATGTCAGTGGAAAGTCTATCTCCAACCATGGCGATTTCTTCTTTTTTGTAGCCTGTTTGGCCAAGCACAACATCCACCATATATTGGAAGGGTTTGCCAAAAATCATAGAAGGGCTTTTGCCGGTAGCAGTCTTGATAAGCTCAATCATGGCGCCGGTATCGGGAATGAACTCGCCACCTTCGATGGGGCAGCGCACGTCGGGATGGGTTGCTACGTAGGGCACGCCCTTGTCAATCAAACGGCAAGCAGTGGTCAGCTTTTCGTAGGTCAAAGTCTGGTCAAAGCCAACAACTACAAAGTCCGCCCCTTCTTCCAAGGTTTTGGTCATGGTCAAGCCTGCGTCAGCAATGTTCTTTTCCAGCTGGGGAGTTCCCAAAACGTAAAACTTTCCTTCCGGATGGTTCTTGCACATATAATTGGTGAAGGCATCGGTGGAAATCAAAACGTTTTCGCGGGTAACAGGCACGCCTAAGCCATTCATTTTATTTACATAGTGTTGGTGGTCGCGGGAAGAATTGTTGGTGAGCAGGTAATACTCTCTTCCAGCAGCCTTCAGCTTGTCAAAGAAGCCTTCCATTCCGGGAATAAGCTCATTACCTAAGTTGATAGTTCCGTCCATATCAAAAAGAAAACATTTTATTTGTCCTAAGCGTTCTAAATCAGCCATAATACCTCTCCTTATCAAAGCAAATATATTTATATTATAAGGCATAAACAGATTTGAGCAAAACAAAAATTAAATCAATTTTTATATGTGTTATAATTTACTCGGGAGTGATATTTATGTATAAAGATAATAAAGTAATTTACAGTGAATTAATTGATTTACTTAGCTCAACAATACCAAGTAACAAAACTTTTAAGAGTGCTTGCCTTAGTGCCATTGACAAGCAGGCAACATTATCTCTATGTAGCATTATCGAAAAAAACATTAATCCAAACCTACCCTTAGATAGCCAAAAGAAAATCTCTATTATAAGCTCTGCTTTCGAATGTTATCTTGATAGTTTTTCTGGAGATAAAGCAATTAAACGAAACGCATTCCAAGAATGGTTAAATAACATTTCGTCTAAACTTTCACAACCAAATTGTAATTTACTGCCAAGAAATACTCGCGGAACCATTAAATGGGAAAATCTTGCTCATACACCAACAACTACTGCTAACCTAGTAGATATTACAGGACAAAGCAGAACTACTATAAAAAACAATTTTTTGACTTTGTCTGGATTACAAAATCTTGGCAACTCCAAGCTTTACTATACTCCTGAACGCATTCAAGTTTTTGACGAACTTAAATTTAATTCATCTGAAGTCGGTGAATTATTTTCTTGCCTTTCTCAAGCATATACTTCCTCATCACAGTATAACAATAAGCACCTCATTAAAAAAATTGCTTTAGATTTTTATGTGCAACTGACCGAATATCAAAAATCTATTATTTTACCAAAATTCTACCAAAGAAAAAATAATTTGAGCCAATTCGTTAAACTCTTGGAAGAATCATCATCAAATCACAACTTGAGATTTGTTACAGAAAAAGAAGAGTACGAACTCGCCAAAGAGCAGTTTGATAAAGAATCTATCCTTTTAATGGCAGTGAAACAGCGTAATACCGATGCAAGAATAGACCTTATAGTCAAGCTAAACGATGAGTTTTTGTCTATTAATAATTGCGAAATTAGAATTTCAGATGAATCTACTGAAGAAACGCCATTGTATCTTGTAAACTATCTGTCTGATGCCAAGGGATCAATAGAAATAACCCTATCGAATAAACAAATAGAAGATGTTATTATCATATTTAACGCGAAAAAGTGGTAAGGTTACCTTACCACTTTTCGTTTCTTATCGATGTATTATTTAATTAAAGATCAAGCTCTCAAGATTATATAAGGAGGTCATACATATGACTAACATTGAAATCAAATTTTTCAGCCTGCTTGACGAAAACAACATCCAAAATGCGTGCCTGTGCGGCGCCGAATTCTTCGACGAAACTCTCAACTGTTCTTACAAAAAACTTTCTCAAGCTAAGCTATTCTGTTTCCTAGAAACTGGTTACGATAAGTTTCAACCTACAGGACATTTTCAAACGCTGTTAGTTGAAGAGGAAATCCCCCGTGATGTTTATATTGATATCGCAATGAAACCTACCTATGCTTTGGCGTCAATTTCTATCTACGCCTACCTAAAGGGTAATTCTTTCTTTAACAGTAAAGAAAATCTCAAAAAATTTTCTTCTCTGTTGGACGCTTGCTTAACATTTAAGTTAAGAGACCATGGTTATGATGCTGAAATAGGTAGGTTACAGAACTTACTTCTTTTCTGCAAATCAAACTTGCGGGAATTTATCAACCTCGAAAATCCAATAAGCCAACACTTCGCAGATTTTATGAAGCAAGAGATTACCGCACTATATGAAATCGCAAAGAATTATCACGAGCACAACAAAGACCACTATGTCTTTGCTTTCGAACCATATAATGCAACTGCAAAAATCCAAGAAATTCTTGCAGCCTACGAGGGTAAAACAAACGCAATCTTCGTTTACGGTACATTGATGACTCCATTCCAAGCAAACAAAACGTTTCTGGAAGAAAGTAAATTCTGTGGAGGATTCTCATTAGAAGATTACGCCATTTACGACTTAGGTAATTACCCTGCAATAAAACCTGTACATAACAAGGTTACTTATGGCGAAGTATGGTTTGTTGATGACGCAATTCTCTTATCGTTAGACGATTACGAAGGTGAAGGCTTCTTATACTCACGAAAAAAGGTTACCGCAAAATCAATTCACGGCGAGTTAGATTGCTTCGTATATGTCTATAATGGAAAATCTAATGGCAATCTTGTAGAAGGACGTTGGCGCCATACCAGCGAAGATAAAATTTGGTACGCTTGTTATGGCTCTAATCTTTCTGCCGAAAGATTTAGCTACTATATAAAAGGTGGTCACTATAAAGGAAAAGACTATACTGGTTGCAAAGACAAAGCTCTTTGGCAAGATTCTTATTGGCAAAACATTTCTGGAACAATGTACTTTGCTCAACATAGTACTCGTTGGGATAATAGTGGTGTAGCATTCTATACACCTAATATTAAAGGCAAAACCATTATGCGCCTCTATAAAATTTCTAGAGAACAACTTGCAGAAATTCAATGCCAAGAGGGAAAAGGTAGCTCTTGGTACAACAAAATTCATTTTCTGGGTTTTGCGTATGATGGTTACCCTATTTACACTTTAACCAATAGTGAAACACTATTTGAAAACGCACCTTGCCAAAGTTACCTTTCTTTAATCGAAACAGCTTTAACCGAAGAGTGTAGATTAACTGATGTGACAGTTAAATCATATCTTGACAATTGTCATCTTTAAACACACTCTTCGCCTCCTCTTAACGCCGTGGCTGAAAAATGAACTTCTTATTCCCACAAGTACAGAAAATATTGTTATAATGTAATTGTAGGATAATGGTTCAATCATAACAATACATTTCACCAGTTTAAAAGAGCCGTTGTCCATCGTTCGAAGCGATAGCCCATTGGGTGATTTCGCTACGGTGGGACGGCTCTTTTATATATTACTTAATCCATTTTTACCAATAACTTTTAGGGAAGTGTTACTGTGAAAAACGTGAACGAGAAAATTGATAATATTTTTAAAGAACTTGAAGATGGTGTTAGAACTATTTTTGAAAGTGATAAATATAAACATTACTTAGAAGTTATGTCTAGATTTTATAACTATTCAGCTAACAACTGTAGACTTATCCTTAACCAATGCCCTCATGCTACTAAAGTAGCAGGTTATAGACAATGGCAAAAAAATTTTAATAGATATGTCAAAAAAGATGAAAAAGCCATTCGAATCATTGCTCCCCATAAAGATTATGGATTTATAGAAGTATGTGTATTTGATATTTCACAAACAGACGGTGCCCCTCTTCCTAATGATGGTATTGTCGCATATAAATTAAATAGTAATATTAAAAATTATGACATATTGTTTAAATCATTATCTAATATTTCTCCTTTGCCAATCTATTTTGAAGAATTAAATGGACCAAATGGTATATGTATTTTGGGAAAAGAAATTAAAATAAATACAGGAATGAGCGAGGCTCAAAATCTTAAAACACTTATCCACGAAATTGCACATGCAATACTACACAATAATTCCAACACTTCAAGAAGAACTCAAGAAGTAGAAGCCGAGAGCGTTGCTTTTGCTGTTTGTGCATATTTAGGCATAGATACTTCTTCTTACAGTTTTGGTTATATTGCTAGTTATAGTCGTGGTCAATCCACTAAAATTTTAATGGAAAGTTTAAATACTATTACGCATACAACAAATTTTTTGATTCGTAAAATCAGAAAAGAATTAGGATTGCCAGATGAAGATACCTCTTTGACGAATGACATCGCACAATCGCTAAATGAAAAAAACTTAGAATTGTGCAATAGTTCTAAAGTAAACGTTGAAACCAAACTCCCTAAATCAGTTGTCCCTAAAAATCTTGATGATGGTAAAACTAATCAAGGTTTTATTACCAAAATAAAAAATTACATCCAAAAATTTTGGGCTAAATAATCCAAAACTAAGCTTTATGTAAAAAAATCCCTCTCAAACTTATATTAAAAAAAGAGATAAATCTACAGCTAACTCATAGCCATAAATTTATCTCTTTATTTTTTCTTCCACTGTTCTTCTAAATAAGGTTTTACCGCAAGCATAAGCTGTTCAGCTTTGTGATACTGTTCTTCAGCTTGCTCTTTAGTTATCACCACAAAATCTTGATAATCTGCCTTCTCACGTAATCTAAAGGATACGTCTATAAATTTAGATAAGCTTTTATCAAACACGCCTTCTTTTACATAAGTTCTGTTAAAGAAAGCAATTATGCCAGAATGTTTGCTAGAATCAAAACCATCAAGCGCAGTAACTGCTCTTAGCGCATGGAACAATGCATAATAAGAACGGTTAACAGAAGCTTTATACTGTTCCGCATTTAGCAAAGTTTTTGCTGCAGCCAAATCTTCTTCCGCACTTTGAAAGCGATATCTTGATAAATCAATTACGCTGCCTTCCATAAAACAATACCATCCTGTTTTACATTTTTATAAAATGGCGTAACTGCTTTCCATTTTTCGTAGTTATCGATATCAATATCAATCACGGAAAAAACTTTATCATATTTTAAATTCATATCCACAATAAAATCAGACAAAGCATCTTCTGTATTAGAAGTCAGTGTTCCTCTTACCAACAAAGCAACATCAACATCAGATTCTGTGGAAGCAGTACCTCTTGCAACAGAACCGTAAAGAATGACACTAACAAGCTGCTCGTCGATTATTTTCAAAAAACCGGCTACCAATTCATCTACCATTTGTTTATCCATGAGGTTGCCTCCTTTCGTGCTTCTTTAATTTGATTATATCTTAAAATTACATTGAATACAATAAATCTATAATCATCTTCTTTTCTTCACTACTTGGACACCAATTAGACACAACTAACCACTAGCAATATGTTAAAATCTTATTAAGAAGATATGAATTAAATTTGACGGAGCAGTTCCCTTAGAACACTCATCAATTTATTTTATACTTACAACGAAAAAGAAAATTTCCTACATTAATATAATGTTCTTTAAAAAGGAGGCATAAACAATGAAAGGCTATGCAATGTTAAAAATTGGCTCTACCGGTTGGGTAGAAAAAAATATTCCCGAATGCGGTCCCTTGGATGCAATTTGCAGACCGCTTGCTATCGCACCCTGTACTTCTGACGTACATACCGTTTGGGAAGGCGCTATCGGTGAAAGAGAAGATATGATTTTAGGTCACGAAGCTGTTGGCGAAGTGGTAAAGGTTGGCGAGCTGGTAAAAGATTTCAAACCCGGCGACAAGGTTATCATCTCTGCCATCACTCCGGACTGGAACAGTCACGAAGCACAAGAAGGTTACGCAATGCACAGTGGCGGCATGCTCTCCGGCTGGAAGTTCTCTAACTTCAAGGACGGTGTTTTCGCAGAATACTTCCACGTAAACGATGCAGATGGAAACCTGGCACACTTGCCCGAAGGTATGGATTTAGGTGCAGCTTGCATGCTTTCCGATATGGTTCCCACCGGTTTCCACGGAGTTGAGCTGGCAGATATCCAATTCGGTGACAATGTAGCAATCATTGGCATTGGTCCCGTAGGCCTAATGGCAGTAGCAGCGGCGGCAATCCGAGGCGCAGCTAACATCTACGCTGTAGGTTCTCGTAAAGATTGTGCAGACCTTGCTCTGGAATACGGCGCAACCCACATCGTAAACTATCGCAACGGCGATATCGTAGAACAAATTATGAGGCTGAACGGTGGTCCCGTTGATAAGATTGTTATCGCCGGTGGCGACGTGGATACCTTCGACCAAGCAATCCGTATGCTGAAGCCCGGCGGAAAGATTGGTAACGTCAACTACCTTGGTGTGGGCGACTTCGTAAAAATCCCTCGCATAGAATGGGGCGCAGGCATGGGGCACAAGCATATTGTGGGAGGCTTAATGCCCGGTGGCAGGCTCCGCTCTGAAAAACTAGCACGCTTAATCACCGCAGGCAGAATCCATCCTGAAAAAATGATTACCCACGTGTTCCACGGTTGGGAAGGCGTAGACAAAGCCTTGATGTTGATGAAGGACAAGCCCGCTGATTTAATTAAACCTCTGGTAATCTTCGACAAATAACAAAAGAATAGCCAAAGCACTATGAGCAAAGCGCACCTGCTTTCTCATAGTGCTATTTTATTTTTTTAGCAAAACTCATCCCAAGAACTAAAATCTATTTTTATACAGCCACTTTCATTTTTACAGAGATATTCCTTTGCCAACAACAGCTCTAATATTGCCACTGCACTCGACGCATTTGCATACATATGATATCCTTTGTATAATAGTATAATTATCAGAATTTTATGGAGGTGTTATGTTTGTTGATTAGATTTTTATGCTCCGTTCTACTTATAGTTGCGGCTTTCTGCTCTTCCGTAGTACAAGCCCAAGAAAATAAAACTACCATCATCCTTTCTGACGCAGGTTGGGACAGCGTTAAGTTCCATAACGCAGTTGCCGAATATATTGGACGCACCGCTTTCGATTTAAACTTTTCTGTTATCAGCGGTTCCACCCCCATTGTCCAAGCAGCCTTGGTGCGCGGCGACATTGACGTAAACATGGAAACCTGGACGGACAACATCCCCTCTTTTGAAGCAGATATGAAAACCGGCAAGCTGATAAACCTGGGAATAAATTTTGATGACGATAAGCAAGGCTTCTACGTTCCCCGCTACGTCATTGAAGGCGATAATGCTCGCAATATTGAACCCATGGCTCCCGATTTGAAAACTGTTCGTGATTTGTCCCGTTACCCCCATTTGTTCAAGGATGACGAAAATAAAAATAAGGGACGTATCTACGGTGCTATTCCCGGTTGGGCAATTGATGAGATTATGTACAAAAAGTACGTTGCCTATGGTTTAGACAGAAATTTTGTCTACTTCCGCAGCGGCAGTGAAGCAGCCCTCTTCACCGCTTTCATGGCAGCTTATACAAAAGGCGAGCCAATTGTAGGCTACTGCTACGAACCAACTTGGATTAGCGGCAAGCTTGACATGGTACTTTTACAAGATGCTCCCTATTCACCGGAAGCCTTCAACGCAGGCTTAACCGAAGCCAGAGGCGTGCCTGTCTGCGTGGTTGCCAACGTACAGCTTTTGGAAAAATCTCCGGAATTTGCTGCCTTCCTGAAAAAATACAAAACCTCCAGCGCCCTGACCGCAGAGGCTTTAGCTTACATTGCAGATACCAAATCAGACTATGCCACTACCGCCAAATGGTTCCTGCAAAACCATCCGGAGCTTTTGATTCAGTGGTTACCTTCTGACAAAGCGGATTTAGTACAGAAATCCCTGCGCGGCGGCGAAGAAGCAAGTACCAACTGGCTGCTGCACTTCCCCGATTGGCGCTTAGATTTTACCGGTCCCATTGACGATTTCGTTAAAGAAATCAACGCTAAATACGCAACTTTCTTCAATAATATAAAGACATTCCTCAGCTGGTGCATCAGCTCTATTGAAGCACTACTGAACCTTATCCCCTGGTGGCTTACTATTTTGATGACTGCCTTCGCCGGCAAAAAGCTTACCCAGAAATGGAGCAATGGTATTTTGTACGGCTTGGGCTTGTTCCTCATTGGCATCTTTGGCTATTGGGGTATGATGAACGAAACTCTTGCTGTTGTTATCGCTGCGGTAGTAATCTCTCTTCTCATAGGCTTACCCATTGGCGTGCTTGTTTCCACCAGCAAATTAGCAAACAAATTGCTGCGCCCCTTCCTTGATGCCATGCAAACAATGCCTACCTTCGTGTACATGATTCCTGCCGTAATGCTCCTTGGTCCCGGCAAGGTTCCCGCTGTACTGGCAACTGTGGTTTACGCAGTGGTTCCCGTTATCCGTCTTACTAGCCACGGCATCCAGCAGGTAGATGAAGAAATTGTAGAAGCTTCTCTCGCCTACGGTGCTTCCCGTTGGCAAACTCTCTTTAAAGTACAAATTCCCCAGGCAATGCCCACCATCATGACCGGCGTTAACCAAACTATGATGATGGCAGTTGCCATGGTAGTAACCTGCGCAATGATTGGCGCTAACGGCTTGGGCATGGAAGTTCTCATTGCTATCAACCGTACTGAATCCGGACGTGGCTTAATCGCAGGTATCTCCATCGTTATCATCGCTATCATCATCGACAGGCTTACCCAAAGCTTGGCACGCAAGAAGGAGGGCTAACATGAAAGAACAACCTATTTTAAAAGTTGAAAATCTTTATAAGCTGTTTGTCCCCCTGGACGCATCCCAAAACGTGGAAGAAGCAATGGAAATGCTCCAAGCAGGACAAGGCGTTTTGAAGTGCTCCAATCCACAGGTATCACTGCCGGCTTGGCAGATATTAATTTTGAAGTGCAAAAGGGCGAAACTTTCGTGCTTATAGGCCTTTCAGGCAGTGGCAAGTCAACACTCATCCGTTGCCTGAATATGCTGCACGCTCCCACCTGCGGGCAAGTATTCTTTGAAGGTGAGGATATTACCAAATATAACTCCAAGCAATTACAGGACTTTCGCCGCACCAAGGCAGCCATGGTTTTCCAGCACTTTGGCTTGATGGATAACCGCAATGTTTTGGAAAATACTTACTACGGTTTGGAGATAAGAGGCGTTCCCCTGAAAGAACGTACCGAAAAAGCCTTGGAAATGCTGGCAATGGTTGGACTGGAAGGCTGGGAAAGCAAAAAAATTAGTGAGCTGAGCGGTGGCATGAAGCAACGTGTAGGCATTGCCCGCGCCCTGACCAATGACCCGGACATTCTCTTAATGGACGAAGCCTTCTCTGCCCTTGACCCCTTAGTTAAAAATGACCTGCAGTTTGAGCTGCTGCGTATTCAGGAAAAAATGGGTAAGACCATTGTATTTATCACCCACGATATAAATGAAGCCTTCCGTTTGGGAACTCACGTTGGCATTTTGCGTGACGGGCGTATGGTGCAGATTGCGACTCCCGAAGAGATGCTGACCAATCCTGCGGATGCTTATGTACAAAACTTTATCAACACCGTAAACTCCAGTAAGGTTTTGAGCGTGCGCAATGTTATGAGCACTCCTACCTGTATGGTGCGTAAGGGTGACGGCGCCGCCATTGCCCTGCGCAATATGCGTAACTGCGGTGTTTCCAGTGCTTATGTTGTAGATGAGCACATGCATTTCGTAGGCATCATTACCCTGGACGGAGCTTTGCGTATGCAATCCGGTAAGGCAATCGTCAACGACGTACTCATTACCAATGTCCCCATCATCGAGGACATCAACGCTTCCGTTGCAGATATTACCCAGCTTTCAGCAGATACTCCCTTCCCCCTACCCGTTGTAGATAAGGACGGAGTGTTCTGCGGTATCGTAACCAAGGCTTCCGTACTCTCTTCCTTCGTACTGAACAGCTAAAGAACAAAACAAGCACTAACCTTTCGAGATACTTCTTGAAAAGTTAGTGCTTCTATTTTTTAGGAAGGCTTTACTCGTTGTAATGAACGTGGCAGGCTTCGCCCTCATCGTCAAATTTTACAACTAATGTTAAATTTTGCTCGTCGCTTGTCCAGTAGTAAGTGTCCTGTACGTTGGTGGAACAGGGCATTTTCAAAATGTCTGCAATTTCCCAGTAGGTCATGCCTTCCTGAATAAGCTTCACGCTTTCTGCGTTTAGGTTGTAGGTTCCCTCGCCGTTCTTGATAAATTCATAAAGGTTGTTAAATTCTAAAACTGCATTACGAAAATCGTAAAAGGTTTGTCCCAAAACGGCATTCACTTTAGCGCCATCCTTTTCCATTCCGGCAAGGAAGTCCAGCAAAGTACCAAAGCGTACCTGTAAAATGCGGGCAAGCTTTTCGCCAGCCTTATATAATTTTTCCAGCTCGTCGCTAAAATTAGCAGCGCCCTCTTCGCCGGCAACCTTTAGCTCTGCCAAGGAATTAAGGATATTTTCTACAGAAGGCAAATATTCAGAGATAAGGCGCTCCGCCATCTCCTTATTGGCAACGGCAGCATCCTTTCCCACTAAAAGGTCAATATATTTTTGCTGCTGGTTTTCTGCCAGCACTGTTACCGGAATGTAGCATCTATCATTTATATAGGTAGCCTTTTTAATTACAAGTTCTTGTTCCATGGTCACTCTACCCTTCGTTAAAATCTCTTAACTTATATGATAGGACAAAGATAGATTAATGTCAAAAAAACTTGCCTGCTCCTCCTCTATTGCCAAGCTTCAAGCACAGGTGTATAATATCTTTTGTAAGCTTGCCCTTACAATTTTAAACTGCGGGTATAGTTCAGTGGTAGAACATTAGCTTCCCAAGCTAAGTGTCGCGAGTTCGAGTCTCGTTACCCGCTCCAGCAAACAAAAGACCGGTTTGCCGGTCTTTAATTTTTTACAATTGTTAAGAATTGGCGAACTTTGCAAAAATATGCAGAAATATTTTTTGAAATAGTATATAATACCCCTGTAACGAAATATAACTGATGGGGAAATCTTGAATTGTTCTAAGGTTGTGATGAGGGAAGCATCGCAAGCGAAAGCTGTGTAGTGTAATGCTATGCAGCTTTCTTGTATTTTTACCATAAGAAAACTAATTAATTACTTTTGAAATATCACGGAGGGAAAAGTTATGAAAATGTATGGTTTGAACAAGCAGCAAGTGCAAGAAGCTTTGGAGCGGTACGGCAACAACGCTCTATCCCAACCGCCGCGGGATACCTTTTGGGATAAGCTGCTGGAAAATTTTAAGGATCCCATTATCCGCATCCTAATCTTCGCCCTGCTGGTAAACATTGTCTTTGTTTTTATGGGACATGGCGATTGGATTGAAACCTGCGGTATTTTCCTGGCAATTCTTTTGGCGACGCTTGTTTCTACCTATTCGGAATATAGCAACGAAAACGCCTTCCAAAAATTGCAGGAAGAAGCCAGCCGTATCCGTTGTAAGGTGTGGCGCGACGGTGAACCCGTAGAAATTCACATTGACGATATCGTTGTAGGCGACGCAGTCATTCTTGAAGCAGGGGATAAAATTCCCGTAGACGGTATCCTCTTAGAGGGTGACGTTAAGCTGGACCAGGCTGCTCTCAACGGCGAAAGCGAAGAGGCTCACAAAAAAATTGCTCTCCCTAATTTTGTCTGGGACGATGCCAATATCGACTTCCTCGATAAAAATAAATTGTTCCGTGGCAGCGTGGTAGTAGAAGGCACCGGCATTATGCAGGCTGTAAAAATTGGCGACGACTCTGTTTACGGCAAGCTGACCCAAGAATTAAAGGATGACGAACGCGACAGCCCGCTCAAGCTAAAACTGAAAGGCTTGGCAAAAAGCATTAGCAAGTTTGGTTACGCAGGCGGTGTTATCATCTCCGGAGCAGTTATGCTGCAAAAGGTTTTGCAAGCCAGCAGCATCAACGCGTACTTTAGCAATATGCCTGCTGTTATGGCAGATTTAGTGCAAGCCGTAATCTTAGGTATTATCATTATCGTTATGGCTGTTCCCGAAGGCTTGCCCCTGATGATTGCCATTGTTTCTTCATTAAATATGCGTAAGATGCTTAACGACAATGTACTGGTGCGTAAGCTTGTGGGTATCGAAACCGCAGGCAGCCTGAACATTCTCTTTACAGATAAGACAGGCACCATCACTAAAGGCAAGCTGGAAGTTGTACGCTTCATTAGCGGCGACAAGGAAGAGTTTTTAGATTTTACTTCCCTGCCCGAAAAGCTTAAAGAGCTTACCTACCAGAACGTAGTTCTCAACACCTCTGCCACTGTTACCGACGGCAAAATTATTGGCGGTAACATGACGGAAACCGCTTTAAGCAAATACATTGGCGATTTTCGCCTTAAACAAAATTGTGAGCGCCTGCACTTCGTACCCTTTAACAGCGCCAACAAATATTCTTGGGCAAAGGTTAGGGATGCAGATACAAGCTACTGCTTAGTAAAGGGCGCTCCGGAAAAATTAGTCCTGCAGGCAGATTACTACTGGGATAAGGAAGGCAAGCGCCAAACTTTAACCGAAGCCATGAAACAAAGCCTTGATGCCAGAATGTTAGAGCTTGCCGGTGATGCCATCCGTATGCTGGCGCTGTGCTCCTACGAGGACGAGCTGGTGGACAATGGCTTGCCGGAACACGGCTTAACCCTGATTGGTATCTTGGGTATTCGCGACGAGGTTCGTCCTGAAGCAGTGGAAGCCATTGCTGCCGTACAGGAGGCTGGCGTACAAGTGGTAATGATTACCGGCGACCGCAAGGAAACAGCAGTTGCCATTGCACGCGACGCTCATCTGTTGCAGCATCCGGAAGAAATTGTTTTAACCAGCAGCGAGCTGGCAGCTTTAAGTGATGATGACATCAAGCTGCTTCTGCCCAGACTGCGAGTTGTGGCAAGAGCTTTGCCCATGGATAAATCCCGCCTGGTACGTCTTTCCCAGGAAATGAACTTGGTAGTTGGCATGACCGGTGACGGCGTTAACGATTCCCCTGCTTTAAAGAAGGCAGATGTTGGCTTCGCCATGGGTAGCGGCACGGAAGTTGCCAAGGAAGCTGGCGACATTGTTATCTTGGATGACAACTTCCTCAGTATTAAAAAGGCAATCCTTTACGGACGTACCATCTACAATTCCATCTGCAAATTCATTGTTTTCCAGCTTACCATTAACTTTTCTGCGGTGGCAATTAACTTTATCGCTCCCTTCGTGGGCATTGATAAACCCTTGACCATTACCCAAATCTTGTGGATTAACCTGGTTATGGACACCTTGGCTGCCATTGCCTTTGGTGGCGAGCCTGCTCTAGAAAAATATCTGCGAGAAGCTCCCAAGGATAGAAGCGCTCCCATTGTAAATAAAAAAATGCTCACCACTATTGTTATGGGCGGTGCGTACATGACAATGGTTGCCATCTTCTTTTACAAGAGCAGCTTTGTAGCAGAGCTGTTCCGCCCTGCTCCCAATAATATTTACCTTTACACCGGGTTCTTCTGCACCTACATCTTCATGGCAGTTGCCAACGGGTTCAATGTACGCGTTGACGGTGTTAACCTTTTGAAGAACATCAATTTAAATAAAGGCTTCATTGATGTTATGGCGCTCATCATTGCCATTCAGGTTGCCCTCACCTTCTTAGGCGGTCGCATCCTTAGAACTGCACCCCTTGATGCAAGCGAGTGGTGCGTTGTCATTGGCTTTGCCCTGAGCATTGTGGTTGTAGATTTAATTAGAAAGCAGCTGTGTAAATAGGCTTTTGTCATTTAATTTTTACGGCGTACAACACAGACTATGATATAATGAAAGCAAGAAATCTTTTCAGCGAGGTAACCCCATGCTAAAGAAAGTTATTGCCGTAATTATATTGATTACTGTGCTGTGCGCCTTCCTTGTTGTGTTCGGCGGCATTGCCATTATCGACATCAGCATAAAATTGATGTGGCTGTCCTTTTCAGCCATCATTGCCTTTGCCTGCAAATCCCTGGGCTGGAATATTTCCCAGGAAATTGTCAACCGCCTTTTAGCAAAGCAGCACTTCTTACCCGGAAGCCTTACCATTGACGATAACCCTTCCATCCAAACGGATAAGATTATCCTCTACAATTTGTGCTGGAAGGATGCTACAGGTGAAGAACGCCTGAATGTCCATGAGGTTGAAGTACGCACCAATATTTATCAGGTGCTGCTGTGCCTAATCCGCAAGGAGCCTTTAGAAAAATTTCTTGGCATTGTTCAGGAAATTATTTTAAAGCAGCCTATGTTCAATATGGAATACACCTTGGAAAACAAGCTGCTCCTGACCCAATATATGGAAAGCGTTACGACACAAGCCTCCTCTACAGACGAGGCAGGCAGCCCTTCGGAAGCAAAGCTTCCTAATTTAAAGCTGTACCTTGAACGTGGCATTGTAGATTTAAAAATTAACGGACAGCGTTTGCGTTTGGAAAACATCAACGGTGTGTGGCGTAACGACCCGGTAATTGACTACTACCTTACCTGCCAGCTGGAAGATGAAAACATCAGCATCCAAAACCAAAACAGCATTAACCGTTATCTGCTGCGAGCTTCCAAGGTTTCTCTTAAACGCTTGTGGAACATCCTCGCCCCTATTTTTAAAATTGAGCGCATCAATTTACTGGACGGCGAAGCTACAGATTTTAAAATGCTGGTGGAACGTAAGAACAATGCCTGGTCTATAATGTCCATCAGCTGGAACCTTAATGACATTATGCTTGCCAGCCATGGCATTATCATTGAAGAAATTGACGGGCGCTTTAGCAGTACTGATTTGGATACCTTCAACATCAAGAAGCTGGAGCTAAAGCTTTACAACCACACTCTGCGTGTTGACGGCATGGTTACTACCCCGCAAGCCAATGACCCTGCTTATAAATTTAAGCTAAAGCTACGCAGCGACAAAATCTTTTTGAAGAACAATGTGGACATCAATATTTTTGATGGCTTCAATTTACAGGGCAGTGCCCAGCGGATAGAAGGCAAAACTGTTATTGACCTTGCCATGGCAGGAACCTTGCGCCTTGACATTCCCAATCAAGCTTCCATAATTGCAGAAAACTTCTGCGGCAAGGTAGAGCTTGACGAAGGAATTGTTACCATTAAACACGCCAGCTGTTATGTTAATGGCAGTAAGGTTGCCCTAGATGATTGCCTTATCAATTTGAACAATGGTGATTACACACTGCACCTAAGCGGCAACCAGCTGGATATCGCTCTTCTGACGGACCAGCCCATCAAAGGGGAAACCTTCTTCTACACGACCATTAGCGGCAATATTGAAGAACGCAGTGTCGCAGTGAACGGTATCTACCGTATTGAAAACATTAAGTACCGCAACCTGCCTTTAAGCAACATTCACGGACGAATCCTTACGGACGAAAAGGGCGTGGGCCTGGGAGAAAACTACTGGTTAATCTTTAACAAGAACATCCCTATTCACTGCTCCTTGGAAAAGAACGCCATCCGTATCGATTGGGGCTTGGAGATTGACAGCCTCAAGAGCGCGCTCAAAGAAAGCGTGCAGGATGCAGGGGAAGCTGTTGACGAGCTGTTGAACCGTCTAAAAAATAAATTCAAGTAAAAAATTAGAGCTACTCATTCTGGAATAGAGTGAGTGGCTCTTAATCTTTATGTAATATTAAATGGATAGAATCTAAAAACTTTTCAGAAGTGCTGGATAACAAGGCGACGTAAAATTATGTCGCGAAGGCGTACTAGTGGTACGTCGAGCAAGTAATTTTACGGCAACACAGTTAGGCAGTGCTTATGGAAAGTTTTATTTCTCTGCGCGGTTGATAGCGCAAATAATACCAAGCAACGCCGCCACGTTAATATTCGGATGAATACCTGCACCGAAAATATGCTCTCCGTCAGGCTTCTTCAATTCAATGTAGCAGATACCTTGTGCGTTGGAACCACTGGATACTGCGTGTTCGTGGTAGTTAACAAATTCGTAGCCTACAATGCCTGCGTTCGCCAACGCCTGGAAGAAGGAGTCGATAGGACCATTGCCCACGCCCACAATGTTACATTCTTTTTCGCCAACATTGATAGCGCCTTCAAAGCGGCTATGCACACTGCCATCTGCTTCGTTGAGCTCGGTGAAGCGGTGACGGAGCAGCTTGTACAAGCCATGGAAGCCAATGTATTCGCGTTGGAACAGGTCAACAATTTGGTCTTGGCTCAGCTCGTCGCCAAATTCATCTGCCGCAGCCTTAACAATGTTTCCAAATTCAGGATGCATTTCTTTGGGCAGGTTGTAGCCCACAGCGTGCTGCAGTACGAAAGCAGCGCCACCCTTGCCGGATTGGCTGTTGATACGGATAACCGGTTCGTACTCGCGATTTAAATCTGCAGGGTTGATGGGCAGATAGGGAACTTCCCAGAAAGGAGTGCCGGTATTTTCCATGTATTCAAAGCCTTTGCGGATTGCGTCTTGGTGGGAACCACTGAAGGCAGTAAAGGCAAGCTCCCCTGCGTAGGGCTGACGTTCTGGAACGTGCATATGGGTGCAAGCTTCGTAAATCTTTTTAATCTCCAGAATATGGGAGAAGTCCAGCTCAGGGTCAACGCCCTGGGTAAACATATTCAGCGCAACGGTAACGATATCCAAGTTACCGGTACGTTCGCCATTGCCAAAGAGAGTACCTTCGATACGGTCAGCACCAGCCATCAGCGCCAGCTCTGCGGAAGCAACGCCGGTACCGCGGTCATTGTGGGGATGAATACTGATAATGGCAGCTTCGCGGTTCTTCATATTACGGCAGAAATATTCAATTTGGTCTGCATAGGTATTAGCAGTACACATTTCCACAGTGGAAGGCAGGTTGAGAATAATGGGGTTCTCCTTGGTAGCACCCATCTCTTCCATAACAGCTTCGCAAATTCTGATGGAAAAATCAATTTCAGTACCGGTAAAGCTTTCGGGAGAATATTCGTAGCGAATGTTCATACCACTGCGGGCAATCTCTTCTTCCGTCAGCTGGCGAATAAGCCTTGCACCTTGCACTGCAATATCCACGATACCATCCATGTCCTTGCCAAATACAACCTTACGTTGCAAAGTAGAAGTAGAGTTGTAGAAGTGGATGATTACGTTTTTCGCGCCGCGGACTGCTTCAAAGGTTTTGCGGATAAGTTCTTCGCGGGCTTGCACCAAAACTTGAATGGTAACGTCATCAGGGATGTGGTTGCCTTCAATCAAGGTACGCAAAATTTCATATTCAGTTTCAGAAGCAGAGGGGAACCCTACTTCAATTTCTTTAAAACCAACATCAACCAAAGTGTGGAAGAAGGTAAGTTTTTCTTCAATACCCATGGGGGTAACAAGGGCTTGGTTGCCGTCGCGCAAGTCAACGCTGCACCAGATGGGTGCTTTAGTAATAATTTTATCCGGCCATTGACGGTCAGGCAGGCTAACGCGTTCAAAAGGCACATACTGTTTTGCCTGTTGCATATACTTTCCTCCAATTTCTTAGGTATAAAAAAACGCCCCAACCAAATTAGGGCGGTGTAATTCCCTGTAATGCACATCTTACACAATTATAATGTGATTATACTAACCTCACCACAGGCTTGTCAACTTCACTTTAATTGTCATTTCTCTAAGCTTAGTTTCTGTAAAGATTGGTACGAAACAAGCAAGGCTGTACCGCCAGTTTGGCAGTACAGCCTTCTTAACTTTTACTTCATAACCCTAAGCATTTGCAAGGCGCGCATGAACTCGCCAATGGTGCAGTCTTCCAAATTAACAGTATCCTGATCCACCTCAGCCCTATGCTCTACCAAATTAGGCTTTGCCTCCTCACCAAAAATAATTGCATCCAAAGTACAGTTAAAGATTTCTGCCATCTTCACTAAATTATCAATGGTCAGGCCCGCCCTGCCACTTTCAATATTGCTCATATGCGTTTGGGACACGCCTATATCCTTCGCCAAGGTTGTTTGATAAACATTGTTCTGTAAACGCAAGGCTTTAATTCTTTTGCCTACCAGCTTTTGATCAAATGATTTCGCCATAAAATTCGCTCCAATTCTTTCTCTATATTTAATTATGAAGCTCTCACCAAATTTTATGTTATTGCTTCACTGCATTCACAGTAATCAACTTGCTACCGTAGTCATCGCGGTCTTCATATTGATTTACACGCACGCGTTCAACCTTATTAGCATCGTCGTCCAAACCTTTAATACGGTCAACACGAATACGTCCAAGTTCAGCATCAAATTCATCAAGCAGTCTGCTATCTACCGGGAAGCCTTTTTCCAAAGCGCGGTACAGCATTGCAGCATATTCATAACGGGTCATGCTGCGGTCGCCAGCAAAGTTGCCATCAGGATAGCCTTCCACAATGCCACGTTTTTGCAAGCCTTCGATATAATCGTATGCCCAATGATTTTCCGGAACATCCGGGAACATAACCACATCTTGAAGAGCAGGATTGCTTCTGCCGGCAAGCTGGGTTACAAGAGCAGTAAGAGCTGCCACTTGTTCACGCAAGTCTTGAATTTCGCGAGCCATTGCCACACGACTGTTGGAAACATTGTTAGTCTTGTCAAGCGCAAAGGTTACGCCCATATTAACCATGTTCTCGCCATTGCCCATAGTGCCTGCCGCACTTAACATAACCTTTTCTGTCGGACGGTAGAACATACCCAAAGCAGTAGCGGTCTCTCCGCCATAATTGCCCACGCCTGCGCTAAAGCTAAGTTTGTCATCAGGATCAAAGTCCAAAGGATGGAGTGCTGCCAGAGCTGCTGCACCAGCACCAACTTTGTCAACGCGACCACTCAGTTTGTTAAGTTGTCTTACGTTAACAGCGTCAGTGGGGTTAATGCCATCAGCTACATTTTCAATGCGGTTTCCACCAACGTCAACTTTGTTTTCTTCAACAACAACTTTGTTATTGATGTTTATACCATTTTCGGTAATATTCGTTTTATTATTGATGTTGATAGTGTCTTTGGTGATTGTAATATTAGTAGTGGTATCACCTACAGTAAGTGTGTTATTAACATTTACTATGTTAGATTCTACAGAATTAAGGCCAGCTATGTCTTTTGCCAATCTTACTTTCATTTTAACATTGTCACCATCTTGTGTAGTTTCTACGCCAATGTTGTCATCTTCGGTAAATGCAGTAGCTCCGCCATAAATTTTAACGTTTTTGTTCAGCTTAGCATAAGTATTTGGCTTCTCATCAGTAGTTACATCACCGGTGTAATATAGTCCATCGTTAAGATTAGCAATTTGTTCAGTACCATAAGTAATACGTCCTTTACTATTATCCCATCTTATATCAGTACCACCTTCTTTAGTACCCAAATTTACAACCTCAGTGTTTGTGGTCTGAATATTGGCAGTAATCGCTTCTAAAGAATTAATCTTTGCCTCGTTAATCTGGGCGTTTTCTGCTAAAAGACTTCCAATCTTCGCAGTACCAATATTTGCCTTTACAACTTCTAACTCTCCAATCTTAGCTATGTTAATATTAGCAATGTCAGTTACGCTTAATGTTGAAGTAGTAACACTGTTAAAAGTTACATCGTCTTTGATGTCTACAAAATACTTTATAGTATTATTATCTGAATCCTTAGTTTCTTCAAGAGTAAGATTGCCACCTTCTTTAGTACTAACAGTAGTAACAGTATCAGTAATTGTTACAGTACTCGGTTTTCCTGTGACATTTTGCGTAACTGTCCAAGAATTATTATCGTTTTTCGTAATATTGGTGACATATGCATTTTCTATAGCTGTTATTTCATTATGATTATTAGTTATTAAATTTGTAATACTATCAGTAACAGAACTATCACTGTCTTTATTTATTGTAATCTTCGCTTCACCAATATCAACACTGCCAACAACGGAGTTACCATCTGTATCATAAATAGTAACAGTTAACTCACCTTTATCATTTACAAATAAAGAATCATAAGCATTGCCAGAACTGTCTTTATTACTTAAAGTAGTATCATTGATTGTAACAACTTCATTCTGATTATCTAGACTTTTGATTACTGTCCATTTATGGTCATTAACTTCAGTTGCAATAGTTGCATTCTTTATGTCAGCAATATCTCCAACATTATTAGTAATAGCTTGATTTATTGTTATACTTGAATTATTATACTTCGCATTACCCGCATCATTGTTTATCTCATTGTTAACGTATGTAGAGATATCTGCTTCAGTTTCAAGAGTACCACCATCATTCATTGTAATAGTAGTAATAAACTTACCATCATTACCTACGCTACTGTGTTGTACATTGGCTACATCATCTTTATGTAGCTTTTCATCAGCTTCCATTCGGTTTTCTGCTTCAAATCCTGCCATAGTTGCTGCAAAATCTTGTAAATAGGTTTGTAACAAATTATTCCATGCTTTGTCTGAGCTACCACTAACTGCCGCAGGCAAATTTACTGTTTTACCATTAACATTAGTCAACCCATTATCAGGGGTATTTGTATTAAAATTAACCACTAGTTTATTCTTTCCGGAAGTATCTTTCACTACAGTACCGTATATTGTGCCACTGTTATATGTAATCTCATACCGACCATTCGTATCTAAGGATTCTGCCATTATAAAATTTCCCGTATCATCGTAACTACCAAATTTAGCAAACTCACTTTCTATAAGTTTCACTTCAGAATATTGAGGGTTACTACCCGTAGGTTCATAAGCTCCATCCCACTTTGCTGCACTATGCAATTGATTGCTAATATCATAGTCATCCGGATCATAACTTGACGTATGCGTGCTAGCCGCCCACACTGTATTAGAACAACCACAAATAAGCATTGCAAAAATAGAAGCCAACACTTTAGCTCTCAGGGTCTTCTTTTTCTTAGTCATTTGTAACCACTCCTTTTGAAACTCACATTATGTTTTATTTAATGAAAATTTAAATTTGAAAAACTTTTATTTTTTATACTTCTTCTATCTGTATTACAATTATATATTCTTTACATATTATTCACAATATCCACACGCAATATACATAACAAATTTTTAGAGCAAAATATGTCTTTTATTGTTTTTGCTTAAACTCTTAAACTTGCGTGTATCTATTTGTATTTTGATTTGTTCAAGCCCTTTTTATTTTTAAAACTTAAAGACGGAATGAAGGCAAGATAAATTTTTTAGTTATTTTTCCTGTTCTCCTTAAATGTCCAATTAAGTTGTAACATCCGTTACAAAAGGGTGAAAAATTGGGTTTTCTAAAAGCTCAAAAGAGCATAAAAAAAGAGTGGACATTTTAAAATGTCCACCGTGCTAATACAAATTAAAATTGTTACTCACCACGCCTTTAGCCATTGGCTGATGATTTCGTTTTTTTCTACTGCTGTCCAGCTCAGGTCATCTACAGGTACCTTTACATTGCCAATAAGCTCTTTGCGCCCGTCATTGTAGGGATAGTTTTTGGCATGCCAAATGTAGTGATATCCTTTGCTGCGCAATAGGGTTTCGCTTTCGTCACTTATCAGGTAATCAATAAAGGCTCTGGCTTCTTTAAGATTAGCTGCCTTGTTCATTACCGCCACGCAGTTTAGCAAGTTACGGTTGGCATCCTTCACGACGGTGGCGAATAAATGCTTGTGCTTGGTTTCTAATAAAATTGCTGTACGCAGGGGCACTATTGCTACCATCTTTTCTCCGGTGTAAACCTTTTCCACTGCTTCTGCAATAGTATCTGTGTAGGTAAGGTTCTGCCTGTTCAGCTTGCTTGCGTAGTCTAAGGCTGCCTTTTTGCCTTTAAGCTGCCAAACAGATGTAATCATACTATAGCTTGCCCCACCAATAACGTAATCGGGCATGGCAATTTCGTGTTTAAATTCCGGCTGCAACAGTTCCTTCCAAGTATCAGGAGCGTACAAGCCATAATCACGCAGCCTGCTGGTATTGCTAATAAAGGCAATGTATTCCAAATACAGGCTTGTCCATTGACCCTGTCTGCTGCGCAGCTCCGCAGGCATTTTATAAAATTCCCTGGGCTTATAGGGGCTAAGCAGGCTTTGCTGGTCAGCAAGGTAGTATTCTTCCGCAGTGCCACCCAGCCAGCAGTCAAACTTCTGCTCTCGCAAAAAGTCCATCCGCTCGCTAAAGGGTGCCGCCGGCATGTACTCTATCTTTACATTCACGCCATACTTCTGAGCGTAAGCATTAACTAAAAGTTCTGTTACGCCCCTGCTCATACTGCTGCACACATTCAGCTGCGGTTTAGGTGCTTCACCGGCATAAGCTTTTTTTGTACTTGCAATGCAGCCACTGCCTACGAAAACAGCAAGCAGAAGCAGTGCTAAAAATATATTTTGAACAACTTTCTTCATTATATATGTATCTTCCTTTCTGCTTACCATTATAACATAAACAATGCAAATTACACAAAAGCCTTAGAAGTACCAGCAGACGCAAAGCAACGAGGCTTGTGCTGCGAAAGCGAGTAGTACGTCGAGCAAGCAATCTTAGTTTCAACACAGTTAGACTTTGCTTCTAAGGCTTTCCTAAAGAAAAAGAACGCCGTACAAACCAGTACAGCGTTCTTGAATTAGTAAATTAATCGTGGCTAAAAACCATAACCTTGTCAAAGTCCAGATATACGGTGCTTCCGTCAGGATAAGCATCAACATCTGCGCCTTTAACAATTACGCGAACCAAATTGTTACCGCATTGTACACGGTAATCAACAGCATCGCCCAAATAGAAGCGTGCTACCATGGTGCCTTCTAATTGGCCACCGGAAGCAGAGATGGTAATGTTTTCCGGACGAACTGCAATGGTAGCTTCGCCGGTAATATCGGTGGGGTTGGGGAAGGAAACGTTGGTGCCTTTAATGAATACGCGGTCACCTTTAGCTTCGCCTTCAATAAAGTTAACCAAGCCAATGAAATCTGCAACCATTTTGTTTGCAGGATTGGTGTAGATGTCATGGGGAGCACCGATTTGTTGAACAACACCCTTGCTCATTACAACTACGCGGTCACTCATTGCCATTGCTTCGCCTTGGTCATGGGTTACATAAACAACGGTGATGCCCAATTTCTTTTGAATGGACAAAATTTCAAAGCGCATGCTTTCACGCAGCTTAGCATCCAAGTTGGAAAGAGGTTCGTCCAAAAGCAGCAAGCCAGGTTGAGCAACCAAAGCGCGAGCCAAAGCTACACGTTGTTGTTGACCACCAGAAAGCTGATGGGGATAACGCTCGCCGTATTCACCAAGGTGAACCAGCTCCAGCATTTCTTGTACGCGTTTAGCGCGTTCTTCTTTAGCAACCTTTTGAATTTTCAAGGGATAACCAACGTTATCTGCAACAGTCATGTGGGGCCAAACTGCATAGGATTGGAACACCATACCAATGTCGCGTTTTTCAGGGGGAGCGAAGCTGCCTTTAATAGAGGAGCTTACGCATTTTTCGCCAATATAAATTTCGCCTTCAGTTGCGCGTTCAAAGCCTGCAATCATACGCAGGGTAGTAGTTTTACCGCAGCCGGAAGGACCAAGGATGGAAACGAATTCGCCATCCTTTACTACTAAATCAAAATCGTTAACAGCGGTTACCGCGCCGAAACGTTTATATACATGTTCAATACGTACCTCAGCCATTTATTACACTCCTTCTTAAATACCTACGTTACCTTTGGAAAGTTTATTGAGAATCAAGTTGCCTACAAGCACGATGCCCAAGATGATTACAGAAAGTACGGAAGCATTTTGGGTATCTGCGTAAGTTTGCAGTTCGTACAGCAATACACCAATGGTTTTGGTTTCGCTGCCGTACAGCAACAAGGACATGGTCAATTCATAGAAAGAAGGCATAAAGATTAAGAACCAGCCTGCGATAATGGACGGAGCAATCAAAGGCATAATGATGTCTTTGCAGCAACGAAGCCAGTCAGCACCAGAGT
>JAFUKD010000008.1 GCA_017467905.1 Phascolarctobacterium sp. | reverse complement strand
GTGATTAAATCTTGATTTTATTTTGCTGGGGTGTTCTTATATTATTTTACTACAAAAACAAAGAAGGCAGACGAATTATTAGTACAACACTAATGTTCGTCTGCCTTTTTAGTTCTTGTTAAGAGGTTTTGTCTCAGCCTCCTTTTTGTTATGGAAAAAGTGGAAATATAAGAAAGAAAATGGAGGCTATATTTCCACTAAACTTGAATAGTGGAAATACAAATGATATAATAGGCTTGGAATTTCCACTATTTTTATTTTAGGGGGTGTAGTTATGGAAAATAGAGCAGGATTTTATAGAAGAAATCTAACAGGAGAAATGGCTTATAATTCCTTTGTGCCTGTCCCTTTACCTCCAGTACCTCCGATTAGTATTGCGCATAGAGAATTAGACTTACTTATAAAGGCAAATAGCAAGCTAACTTTGTTGGAAGGCTTGGCTATTCGTATACCCAATATAAATTTATTTGTATCTATGTATGTACGCAAGGAGGCCTTGCTTTCTTCTCAAATAGAAGGTACGCAGGCAACTTTAGATGATATTTTTGACCCTTTATTGGATAGTAACATTAATACGGATGTGAGTGATGTTATCAATTATATTAAGGCAACTGAATTTGCGGTTAAGCGTTTGAATGAGCTTCCGTTGTGCAATAGATTGATAAAAGAAATTCATAAGGTGCTTTTGGAAAATGTGCGTGGACAAGAAAAAAATCCTGGTGAATTTAGACGTTCGCAAAATTGGATTGGCGGACAGGGAAGTATTTTAAAGAATGCACGTTACATTCCGCCAAATGTAGAAGATATGGAAATAGCAATGTCTGATTTTGAAAAGTACATTAATTCTGATGATGGCACTGCGCCTCTGGTAAAGGTTGCATTACTTCACTATCAATTTGAAACTATACACCCCTTTTTAGATGGAAACGGACGAGTGGGACGTTTGCTTATAATTTTGTTTCTGCTGGAGCAAAAAATTTTTAGTGTTCCCGCTCTTTATATATCCTATTTTCTGAAACGTAACCGCTTGGAATATTACGACAGAATGATGGAAGTACGTAGAACTGGCGATTATGAACAGTGGATAAGGTTTTTCTTACAAGCCTTTGTGGAATCTGCAGAAGATGCTATCGCTACGATTGATGAGTTGAAAGCGTTACACGAGAAGAGTTTTGCTGTTTTGCTGACTGGTATTCCTAAAAGGCAGCTGGAAAATGCAGGCAAACTGTTCACTTATTTAGAAGCAAATCCAATTATAGATATTACTAAAACTGCGCAACAGCTTGGTTTGGCATATAATACTATGGCAAGACTTGTAGAGGCATTTGTAAAATTAGGCTTGCTTAGACAAACTAATACTAAAAGTAAGAATAGAGTGTATGCTTACGAGGACTATCTGCAAATTCTGCGCAGAGGTACGGAGATAGGTTGAGGAGTAAAAGCAATAGATGTATGAAGCTTAAAAAGAGGGAGCTTTATGGAAATCATGAGTATTACAAAGGAGAATGTTATATTAAAGAGTATCATAAATATTGAAGATAGAATAAAAATAGAATATAGGAAGGAATATTTCGAGACCTTGGAAGCATGGGATGATAGGCAAGAAATAGAATCATTGGTTGATTTCTTAAAGTTGCAAACTATTAAGACATAGTCGAATAAGATATTAGGACAAGATATAGCAAAGACTTCTCTTTTAAAATATCTATAAAAACAAAAAGCAGATGAAACATAGCTAAAAAACTAATGCTTCATCTGCTTGTTTTATTGGTGCTTAATTGAACAATGCATCTAATGTGCTGGCAGGAATGATACCCAAGCCTATGCCGGCAAAGAAGCCGGAAACTATAAGTACGAAACCGAATGCTGCTGCGTGACCGTAGTCTTGCTTTTTGGTGTTAGAATAAACACCGCGCAAGGCGAGCAGGAAAATGATTACCCATAAATAGGGATTAGAAACTTCGTGGGACATACGCTCAAAATAACTTTCTTCGGTAAACATGGCATGCTCCTTTATTTTCAAAAATTATAGATATAAAAAAACACCCGCAAATGCGAGTGTATTAATTTCCAATGGTGCCTCAGAACAGAATCGAACTGTTGACACAGGGATTTTCAGTCCCTTGCTCTACCAACTGAGCTACCGAGGCATGTTGGCGACCCGGAAGGGACTCGAACCCTCGACCTCCGCCGTGACAGGGCGGCATTCTAACCAACTGAACCACCGGGCCATAATTATGAGGTTACATGGAAAATGGTGGTCGCTGACGGGATCGAACCGCCGACATTCTGCTTGTAAGGCAGACGCTCTCCCAGCTGAGCTAAGCGACCATATGTGGTGACCGGTAGGGGAATCGAACCCCTGATACCGCCGTGAAAGGGCGGTGTCTTAACCGCTTGACCAACCGGCCAGATTGGTGACCCATGTAGGCCTCGAACCTACGACACCCTGATTAAGAGTCAGGTGCTCTACCAACTGAGCTAATGGGCCGTAGTGATGTTACTTGATTATATTACACGATTTTCAGCAGTTTGGCAAGACTTTTTTTGAAAAAATCGAGCATTTAAAGAAAAAAATTGACTATCCGCCTATAAACACATAAAATAAAATTAGTGGAGTTTGTCCAAAATAAATCTACGGAGGATTTTTCTATGAAATTTGATATCGCGGTTATCGGTGGCGGTCCTGCAGGCATTGCAGCAGCTATCACAGCACAAAGCAAAGGACGTAAGGTTGTCCTTTTTGAAGCACACGGTTTCAGCCCCCGTTTACGCAGCGTTACTGAAGTAAATGACTATCTGGGTCTTCGTCCCATGTCCGGCACTGAATTGATGGATCATTTCGTTGCGCATCTTTCCAGAACTGATGTATTTGTTGTTGAAGAAAAAGTTGTTTCTTTGAGAGAAGTTGGCGAAGGCTTCGTTATCGGCACTCCCAGTGGTAACTTTGAAGTAGATGCTGTTGTGCTTTGCACTGGTGTTTCCCGCTCTAACTTGTTGATTGGTGAAAAAGAATTTATGGGTCGTGGCGTAAGCTATTGTGCAAAAGTTGATGGCGTAAAATATAAAGGTAAACGTGTTGCGGCAATTGCTACTACTGATGACGCAATGGACGAAATAGAAATTTTGGCAGACTACTGTGAGCATGTATACCTGTTCCCGCGTTATAGTGGCTTTAGACCGCCTAAGAGAAAAAATATTACCATTGTTATTGAACCTCCTACAGAAATTACCGGCACCGATAGAGTTACCGGCTTGCACACTGATACCGATTTCTTTGGTGTACAAGCAGTGTTCATGTTCCGTGCTACCGACCCGCTAAACAGCTTCTTACCTGAATTGCAAATTCGTGGTCGTAGTGTATATGTAGATGACCAAGCCCAAACTAATATTGAAGGCGTATTTGCAGGTGGCGACTGCACAGGCCAACCGTGGCAATGTAATCGTGCTGCAGGCCAAGGCCAAAAGGCTGCTCTGAGTGCTATTCGTTATCTGGCAAAACGTGACGAAGAGATCAATTATTAATCGCAATTTGGCTTTTTTCCTAAGCGAATTTGTGATAAAATAATTTTTATGAACGAATTTGTTTGGAGGCATGAATTATGTTAGATATGAAATTTGTCCGCGAAAATCCGGACCTTGTTGTTGCAGCTATTCAAAAACGTAATGGCAACTTGGATTTGACCGAGTTTTTGGAATTAGATAAAAAACGTCGTGAAATTACTGTTCAAGTTGAAGCCTTGAAGAGTGAGCGCAATAGTGCATCCCAAGAAATTGGCAAGCTGAAGAAGGCTGGTCAAGACGCTACTGAGCAAATGGCAGCAGTGCGTGCCTTGGGTGATAAAATTGCAGAAGACGACAAGGAACTGAAAGCCATTGAAGTGCGTTTGAAAGAAATCCTGTTAACCATTCCCAACATTCCTGCTGATGACGTTCCTGTTGGCGCAGATGACAGCGCTAACCCCGTTGTACGCACTTGGGGGGAACCTAATAAATTTGAATTTGAACCTAAAGCACACTGGGATATTGGCGAAGGTTTGAACATCATCGATTTTGAACGTGGCGTTAAGGTTTCCGGCGCACGTTATGTATTCTATCGTGGCTTGGGTGCTCGTCTGGAACGTGCAGTAATTAGCTTCTTCCTTGATTTGCACACCGAGAAACACGGTTATACTGAAATGTTCCCGCCCTTTATCGTAAATAGTGCCAGCATGCAAGGTACCGGTCAATTGCCTAAATTTGCAGAAGATATGTTCAAGCTGGAAAATGGCGATATGTATCTCATTCCCACTGCAGAAGTACCTGTAACCAACTACCATCGCGATGAAATTTTGAATGTGGCAGATTTGCCCATCAGATACACCGCTTACAGTGGTTGCTTCCGTGCAGAAGCAGGTGCTGCTGGTCGTGATACTCGTGGCTTGATTCGTATGCATCAATTCAATAAAGTTGAATTGGTTAAATTCACTAAACCGGAAGAATCCTGGGAAGAATTGGATAAGCTTACCCACGACGCCGAAGAAGTATTGCAGCTTTTAGGCCTGCCCTATCGCGTAGTGCGTTTGTGCACCGGTGACTTGGGCTTTAGCTCTGCAACCACTTACGATTTGGAAGTATGGCTGCCTGCTGCTAATTGCTATCGCGAAATTTCTTCCTGCTCCAACTTCTTGGATTTCCAGGCACGTCGTGCCAATATCCGTTTCCGCCGTGAGGCGAAAGCTAAACCGGAATTTGTACACACCCTTAACGGCAGTGGCGTAGCAGTTGGCAGAACTGTTGCTGCTATTCTGGAAAACTACCAGCAAGCTGATGGTAGCGTAATTGTTCCGGAAGTTCTCCGTAAATATATGGGTTGCGATATTATAAAAGCGTGATAAGCACTTCTAACGATTTTTAGATTGTGTAATTTCAAGCGCTGTTCCTTGCGAGCAGCGCTTTTTCTTTGGAAATTTCTTGGAATTTTGGGATATTCTGCTGTATTTTGGAGTAATCCTGCGTATTTTTTAAAATTTCTTAAACTCCTCAAATATTTTCCGCTTTCTTTCGTTTTCCTATTGTACTTTCCTGCGTAGGTGGTATACTTATATCATAAAAAATGCTGTGCAAGGGGAGAGTGGATATGAAGAGAGATAAAATTTTCCAACTCAATCAGACTGCTGTAGAAAAATTAGCGCAGGAATACGGTACCCCGCTGTTAGTTCTTTCTTTGGATCAGGTAAAAGCAAACTATGAATGTTTGAGAAAATATATGCCGCGCGTTCGCGTGTTTTATGCCATTAAGGCTAACCCCCATCCCGAAATTTTAAAAACTATGATAGATTTAGGCTCTTGCTTTGACGTTGCTTCTGACGGAGAAATTCGTACCCTAAGTGAAATGGGTGTAAGTGGCGAGCGTTTTATTTATGCTAATCCTGTTAAGACAGGCGTGGGCCTAAAGGCTTGTCAGGATTGTGGTGTAACCAGAATGACCTTTGACAGCGCCAGTGAAATTGACAAGATAAAAGCAGGCTGCCCCAATGCAACTGTGCTGTTGCGTTTACGTATTGATAATTCTTCTGCTCATGTGGATTTGAACAAAAAATTTGGCGCTGGCAGGGAACGTGCTGTGGAATTGATGCTAAAGGCTAAGGAAGCAGGACTGGATATGGCAGGCATTGCTTTTCACGTTGGCAGCCAAACCATTATGGCAGATCCTTACTTGCAGGCTCTTGATGTTGCCCGTGAAGTTTTTGAAGAAGCAGAAGCTGCAGGCTTGAAGCTACGCATTTTGGATATCGGCGGTGGCTTCCCTATCCCGACACCTTCCATGAAATTTAACTTACCGGAAATGCTCAAGCAAATCAGCGCTCGTCTTGACGAGGATTTTCCCGGAATAGAAATTTGGGCAGAGCCCGGACGTTACATTTGTGGTACTGCGGTTAACCTCATTACCAGTGTTATCGGCGTTACAGAGCGTGGCGGTCAGCCTTGGTATTTCTTGGACGATGGCTTGTACGGAACTTTTTCCGGTGTAATCTTTGACCAATGGGATTTCAAGCTGATTAGCTTTAAGGAAGGTGACGAGCGTGTAGCGGCAACCTTTGCCGGACCAAGCTGCGATTCCTTGGATATTATGTTCCGCGGGCGCATGACTGTTCCTCTGGATGTTGGAGATTTACTCCTTGTTCCCTCTTGCGGCGCGTACACCTCTGCATCTGCGACTACCTTTAATGGTTTTGGCAAAGCGCAATTCGTAGTGTGGGAAAAGCTAACTCTTTGATAAACTGAATAGCAAAAATAGTATGGTTTTCTTCTTGGTTAAGCAGCTACGGCTAAAAAGAAGTTATAACCAAACTTAGTTTGACAACGAAGGCATATTATATAGTCCATTCTTATTTTAGAAGAGGCTGTATGGTATGCCTTTTTTATATTAAATTTTTATGAGTGCAGTTTTATTTTTGGTGCTTTGTGTGTTTTATGTGTGCTGTTTGTAAAAAGAGTGTATAAGTTGCATAAAAATGATTTTTAACATTTGTGTCATAAAGAAATTTCGACTATAATAAAGCTAACTTAGTAGTATTCTTTGGCAAAATACAATTTATCAAGGGGGCACGGTCTTATGCGTTCAAGTGATTCAAATATGAAAATGTATGCATTGGGTACGGTCTTTTTGGTATTTGTAATTGCTCTGTCCATTCTCAGTCTTAACGTTGTTAAATATAAATTGTTTAACAGCTCCAAGGTTATGGGGCAAAGTATAGCAGCTCGTTTCATTGACAGAGAAATGGCGAGAATACATACGCAAGAAATTGTATTGAAAAGTGCAGCAGGAAGTGTGCAGGAAATTATTGTCCTGCAGCCCTATAATATGGAAGAAGAAATTCAGGTGCACTTGGAAAAATATACCAGAGTTATTAACGATATACTTACCATTGGCACTGCGGATATGTGTGCGGTAATTGATGGCAAAGTTATTGGCGGCGACCTGTGGGATAACTCTGAACGTCTTGAAGATTTACAATGGTATCATGATGTTTTGACGAAGAAGGCAGGCGAGGTAGTCTATACTGATTTGCATCGTTTGGGGCGCAATGATAGGCGCGTGTTAACCAAAGCCATTCGTATCGAAGGTTCCAATAATATAATTGTTCTTAATATTTATACGCACACAGAAGAAAAACAAATGCAATATGGTATGCTTCCGCCTAATAGCTACTATTATTTGTGTGATAACAATGGTAACATTATTTATTCTATTGGTAATCGTCAATTAACTTTAGATAAACTGCAGCCCTATGTTGACCATATTGTACAGGAAATCAAGGCAGGCTATTATGACGAAAGCTCTTCCAATTATGTTATAGATTTGGAAGGCAATCAGCGTGGCGTATATTATGTGCAGGCAAATAATGGCTGGGTATCCATTGTAACCATTCCCTATGTGTACATCTTAAAAGATTATCAAGGCTTACTGTTTTGGTATTCGCTGACCTTGGTAGTATTTATAGTGTTTGCTGTGTTTATGTATATGCGCAGTCGTCGTATGAGTGAAACTGTGGAATCCATGAATGAGGTAGTTCGCGTTTTAGGAAATGTTTATTACGCAGTTTATCGTGTGGATTACGAAAATGGTACTTACATAAGAATGAAGGGCAGCGACCATCTCGGTGCCAATACTCCGGAAGTGGGTAATTACGATGACTTGCTGCAAAAGATGGTTAAGTATGTAGACAAGGATACTGCCGAAGAATTTGCCAATACTTTTTCCTTAGATAATATCCGTAATTTAGTACGCGGAAAGATTTGGGATTTTGGCGGTGACTTCCGTGGTTGGTATGGTACGGAGTATCGTTGGGTAAACATTCGCCTCTTGTGTGATGCGCAGTTAAGACGTGGTGAGGTCATTATGTGTTTTAGAGAAGTGGAAGCAGAAAAGCGTATCCAGCTGGAACACATGCAAATTACCGAGGATGCTTTGGAATCTATCAAAAAGACAACGGAATCGAAAAATATGTTCTTTTCCAGTATGTCCCATGATATGCGTACCCCTTTGAATGGTATTATTGGCCTTTCCGAACTGGCAAGTGCTCATATCAACGAGCCTGATAAGGTTGAAGAATACCTGCAGAAGATTAATAATTCCAGTAAGCAGCTGCTGTCTTTAATCAATGATATTTTGGATATGTCCAAGATGGAATATGGCAAGCTGCAAACTAATGATGAACCTTTTGATTTACGTTCTTCTATTGAAGATTACATTGCGCCTTTAGAATTGCAGGCTCACAAAGATGATAAGGATTTCATCTATGAATATAATGTAGAGCATAATCTTGTTTGTGGAGATTTTCCGCGAATAGGACAAATTTTGAATAATATTATCTCCAATGCGATTAAGTACACTCCTGCCGGCGGCACGATTGCCTTTTCTGTAAAAGAGATTGCCTATAGGGGAACTATCAGCAAGTATCAATTCACCGTTGCAGATACCGGCTTTGGTATGACGGAAGAATTTTTACAAAAAATATTCGTTCCTTTTGAACGTGATATGCGCTTTGGTGCCCGTAAGGCTATGGGTACGGGGCTTGGTATGACCATTGTTAAAAATTTGGTAACCCAAATGAACGGTGATATTGAAATTAGTAGTGCATTGAATAAAGGCACCTGCGTAGTAATTACGTTGCCGTTGAATTTGCAAGGGGAATGTACCAAATGCGGTGAGCAATGCAAGTTGGGTTCTGCTAAGCATAAAGCTGTTAACGAAGAGGCTATTGATTTAAGAGGCGTTAAGGTTTTGGTGGCAGAAGATAATGAAATCAATATGGAAATTGTAACCGAGCTGTTAGGTATGAAGGGTGTTGAAGTCATTCAGGCCTGGAATGGCAGAGAGGCAGTGGAAGCCTTTGCAAAATCTGCTGAAGGAGAAATCAGCTTGATTTTGATGGATATGCAAATGCCTGAAATGGATGGCTGCGAAGCTGCGCAAGTTATTAGAAGCATGAAGCGCAATGATGCAACTAAGGTACCCATCATTGCTGTTACTGCCAACGCTTTTGCAGAAGACATTTCTGCGACGACAGCAGCAGGCATGAATGCTCATATTTCTAAACCGATTAACTTCAAGGCTTTGGAAAAAACTATGGTTCAATATATTGTTAAATAATTAGGCAAAGGGGTTTTAAGATGAACATTTGGGATTTGGAACGTATCACCGGCGCAGATGTGGCTACTACCTTGGAGGAACGCTTCATGGGGAGCGAAGCACTGTATGTTAGATTTCTGAAAAAGCTTTTGACGGATGCCAACTACGGTCAATTAAAGGAAGCATTGCTCAGCGGCGATATCAAGGGGATTGAATTAAAGGCGCACACTTTAAAGGGTGTATGTGCTACCTTGGGCTTGACAGAGCTGAGCGACAAGTTCGGTAATGTTGTGGCAATGGTGCGTGGCGGCGAAACTGATGAAGCTAAGCTAAAGGCACACATTGATGACGCAGGCAATAAGCTGCGCCAGGTGTTGGCTTTTATTCAAGAACTATAATAAGGAAGAAAAGATATGCAAAAATTTATCAATAATCCTGATACTTTGACGGAAGAGATGTTGCAAGGCTTGCTCCTTGCTCATTCTGAGCTTATTACCTTGGAAGCTGGCAATTTAGTAGTAAATAAAAAATTGGCAGAAGCAGACCGCGTAACCATTGTTACGTTGGGTGGCAGCGGTAACGAGCCTGCTTTGTGTGGCTTCGTAGGTGAAGGCATGGTGGATGTTGCCGTTGTTGGTGACGTGTTTGCCGCTCCGGGACCACAAGCCTGCATTGAAGCAATCAAGCTGGCAGATAAAGGCAAGGGTGTACTTTTGGTAGTACTTAATCACGCAGGCGATATGCTTGCCGGTAATTTGGCAATGAAGCAGGCAGAAAAGCTTGGCTTGAAGGTGGCTAAGGTAGTTGTGCAAGAGGATATCGCCAATGCCACAAGGGAGGAAGCGCACAATCGTCGCGGTATGGTTGGCTGTGTGCCCTTGTATAAAATCGCCGGTGCTGCTGCGCACGCAGGAAAATCTTTAGAAGAGGTTACTGCCATTGCCCAAAGCTTTGTAGATAATATGGCTACTCTGGCCGTTGGGGTAAGTGGTGCTACAAATCCTGTAACTGGAATGGACATTGCGCAGGTTGCTGCCGGTAATATGGAAGTGGGCGTAGGCTTGCACGGTGAGGCAGGCAATGCTAAGGCTATGAAAACTGCTGATGAAACTGTTGCCCTGATGCTGGATGCCTTGCTTGAAGATTTGAATGTGCAGGCAGAGGAAAAGCTTTTGGTAATTGTAAATGGCAGTGGTGCTACAAGCTTAATGGAACAGCTGATAATTTTCCGCAGCTGCTATGCTTACTTGGTGCAGAAGGATATCGTCGTTGTGGCGAGCCATGTGGGTGAGCTGATGACTGTTCAGGAAATGGCAGGCTTTCAGTTGTGCGTTGCCCGTATGGATGAAGAGCTGCTGGCTTATTGGAACGCTCCCTGCTTTACACCGTATTTAAAAAAATAAAAATTGTAAGAATATAAGTCGTTGTACAAAATTCACAAAAGTGTTAATTTTTGTACAGCGGCTTTTTGTTTACTAAAGTTGCTTGCTGAAAAGTTAAGTTTCTGTTTACAATTGACGTATAAAGTAATAGAATGTAAATATCTAAAACTGTATGGTGAACTAAGCACTTTAATTTATGTAACGGAAGGGTGTATTCTGATGATTAGTCTAAAAGGAAAAAAATTAAAAATGCTGACAGCGGGCGTAATGCTCACCCTGGCAATGGGCCTTATGGCTGGTTGTGGCGGCGAGAAAAAAGAAGCTGCTAAAAAGGATAAAGTAAATGTTGGCATTGTACAATTGGTTGAGCACGCTGCTCTCGACGCTGCTAACAAAGGCTTTGTAGATGGCTTGGCGGCTAAAGGCTATAAGGAAGGCGAAAACATTGCCTACGACAGACAAAATGCTCAAGCAGATCAATCCAACCTGCAAAATATTGGACAACGCTTTATCAATAATAAAGTTGATTTGATTTGCGCTATTGCTACTCCGGCTGCGCAAACCGTTGCCAACATGACTCCGGATATTCCCATTGTTGGTACTGCTATTACAGATTACAAGACAGCAAAACTTGTAAAGGACAATGCTAAACCCGGCACCAACGTAACCGGCACTACCGATATGAACCCGATTTCTGCTCAATTTGATTTGATGCAACAGCTGGTTCCCAATGCTAAAACCTTTGGCGTAATTTACTGCTCCAGCGAAGTTAACTCCCAGCTGCAAGTAGATATCTTCAAGGCTTGTGCTAAAGAAAAGGGTATCGAAGTTAAGGAAGCAACTGTTTCCACTGTAAATGATATCCAGCAATCTGCTCGTAGCTTGGTTGGCAAGGTTGATGCAATTTATGTTCCTACCGATAACATTCTTGCTTCTGCAATGCCCACCCTGTCCATTGTTACCGAAGAAGCTAAGCTTCCGGTAGTTACCGGTTGGGAAGATCCTAACGGCGTAGCAACCATTGCAATTGACTACTATCAATTGGGCGTACAAACCGGCGAAATGGCAGCAGATATTTTGAGCGGTAAATCTAAACCTGCTGATATGGCTATCCAAACTCAAAAGGATTTTGCTGTAATTGTTAATGAAGGCGTTGCTAAGAAAATTGGCTTGACCATTCCTGAAGCAATCCTCAAGAAAGCAGGCAAGTAATAGTAGTTTACTTTTTGTTGTAAAAAGACTAAAATGTAATCATCCTAATAAATTGTGGAAGGCAAGTCCACAGGTAGAATTGTAGTATGGAAGGAAGGGAATTTATTATGATTACCTTGAAAAGCAAAAAATTTAAAATGTTGACCGCAGGCGTAATGCTTACTTTGGCAATGGGTCTTATGGCTGGTTGCGGCGGCGAAAAGAAAGAAGCTGCCAAAAAAGAAAAAGTTAATGTAGGCATCGTACAATTGGTTGAACACGCTGCTCTTGACGCTGCTAACAAAGGCTTCGTTGATGGCCTGGCTTCCAAAGGCTTTAAAGAAGGTCAAAATATTACCTTTGATAGACAAAATGCACAAGCAGACCAATCCAACCTGCAAAACATTGCACATCGTTTTACCAATAACAAAGTTGATTTGATTTGCGCTATTGCTACTCCGGCTGCGCAAACCGTAGCTAATGTTACTAAAGATATTCCCATCGTTGGCACTGCTATTACCGATTACGAAGCAGCAAAACTTGTAAAGGACAACGCTAAACCCGGTACCAACGTAACCGGCACTACAGATATGAACCCTGTAGAAGCACAGCTTGACTTGGCTTTGCAATTAGTTCCGGGTGCTAAAGCTATTGGCACTATCTACTGCTCCAGCGAAGTTAACTCTCAATTGCAAGTTGACATTCTCAAAAAAGCAGCAGCAGCTAAAAAGGTAGAAATTAAAGAAGCAACTGTTTCTACTGTAAACGATATTCAACAAGCAGCTCGCAGCTTGGTTGGTCAAGTTGATGCAATTTATGTTCCCACTGATAACGTACTGGCATCTGCAATGCCCACTTTGATTATGGTAACTGAAGAAGCAAAACTTCCGGTTATCTGCGGTGAAGGCGGCATGGTTAAAGCTGGCGGCTTGGCAACTCTTGGCGTTGACTACTATAAACTGGGCGTACAAACCGGCGAAATGGCAGCAGATATTTTGAATGGCAAATCTAAACCTGCTGATATGGCAATCCAAGCTCAAAAAGACTTTGACATTATCGTAAATCTTGAAGGCGCTAAAAAAATTGGCTTGACCATTCCGGAAGCAGTTCTTAAAAAAGCTAAGCAATAATTTTTAAACTTATTTGCAAGAAGGCGCGAGGTTTAAAGCTTCGTGCCTTTTTGTTTAGCAAATTTTTCTAAAAAACTAATTTTTGTTTACAATTTCGAGGAAAAATAATACAATGAAATCATCCGTAGATTTAATACAAGGCAAATATGTTGTCTTATAGAATGGAAGGATGGACGTTTATGCTTAATTTGAAGCGTGGAAAGTTAAAGATGTTGACGGCAGGCATCATGCTCACCTTGGCAATGGGTTTGATGACTGGTTGTGGCGGTGAAAAGAAGGAAGCTGCAAAAAAAGAAAAGGTTAGTGTAGGCATTGTGCAAATCGTAGAGCACGCCGCACTTGACGCTGCAAGCAAGGGCTTTGTAGATGGTTTGGCTGCTAAAGGCTTTAAAGAAGGAGAAAACATTACCTTTGACAGACAAAATGCACAGGCAGACCAATCCAATATGCACAATATTGCCCATCATTTTATAAATAACAAGGTTGATTTGATTTGCGCTATCTCCACTCCTGCAGCACAGGTTGTGGCAAGTGCTACTCAGGATATTCCCATAGTTGCAACTGCGGTAACAGATTACAAGGCTGCAAAGCTTATTAAGGATAATGTTAAACCGGGAACCAATGTAACCGGCACAACAGATATGAACCCTGTAATTGAGCAGTTGGATTTTGCCTTGAAGCTTGTTCCCGGTGCGAAAAACATTGGCACCATTTATAATTCCAGCGAAGTCAATTCTCAATTCCAAGTAGAAATCCTAAAAGACGCTGCTAAGAAAAAGGGCGTAGGTATTATTGAAGCAACTGTTAATAATGTAAATGATATTCAGCAGGCAGCTCGCAGCATGCTGGGCAAGGTTGACCTTATTTATGTTCCTACTGATAACGTACTGGCTTCTGCAATTCCTGCCTTGGCTATTATTACCGAGGAAGTAAACCTTCCTGTTATTTGCGGTGATGCCGGTTCTGTAAAAAGTGGCGGCGTAGCTACCTTTGGTATTGACTATTATAAATTGGGCGTACAAACTGGCAGTATGGCAGCAGATATTTTAAGTGGCAAGTCCAAGCCGGCAGATATGCCCATTCAGGCACAAACAGAGTTTAACATTGTTATTAATGAAGACAATGCTAAAAAAATTGGTTTGACCATTCCCGAAGATGTTCTCAAAAAAGCTGTAAAATAAGGAAGGATGAATTAGATGATTGAGTTGTTAGTGCCAACAACGGCGCAAGGTTTACTTTGGGCTGTTATGGCGTTAGGTGTTTATATTACTTACAGGGTGCTTGACATTGCCGATTTGACAGTGGAAGGCAGCTTCCCCTTGGGTGCAGCTGTGGCGGCTTCTATGCTTTCTGCAGGTTACGGTCCCATTCCCTCTTTTGTAGTGGCTGCCATTGCCGGCATGCTTTCCGGTGTTGTAACCGCCATCTTGCATACTAAAATGAAAATCCCTGCACTTTTGGCAGGTATCTTGACCATGATTGCCCTGTACTCCGTAAATCTGCGCGTTATGGGCAAGGCAAACCTTTCCCTTTTGGGTACGGATACTACCTTTACCATTGTAAGAGATATGTTGGGTATGAACAGTGCTTATACTACTTTAGTTGTTGGCTTGGTCGCTACTGTCTTGGTAAGCATTTTTATGTACTGGTTCTTTGGTACCGAAATTGGTGCTGCCATTCGTGCTACAGGCTTTAACCCGCAAATGATTCGTGCGCAAGGCGTTGATACGGATATTACCATTATGCTTGGCTTGCTTATCAGCAATGCCCTTGTTGCAGTTTCCGGTGCGCTGGTTGCTCAAAGCAATGGCTTTGCGGATGTTGGTATGGGTACAGGCACTATCGTTATCGGTTTGGCTTCTGTAATTATTGGCGAAGTGCTCTTTGGTACTCGTAGCTTTTTGAATTGCGTAATCTCTGTAATCTTGGGTTCCGTTGTGTATCGCATTGTTATTGCCCTTGTATTGCAAATGGGTATGCCGCCTAACGATTTAAAACTCTTTACCTCCATCTTGGTTGCTTTTGCTCTGGCAATGCCTTTGATTAAAAGCAAATTTGGTTCTAGAAAGGTGGTAGACTAAATGCTGCGCATTGAAAATATTTCTAAAACCTTCTTCCCTGGCACCATTAACGAAAAGCGTGCCTTACAGCATTTGAACCTGCATTTGAAACCGGGCGACTTCGTTACTGTAATTGGCGGTAACGGCGCAGGTAAATCTACCATGCTTAACTCCGTTGCAGGTGTATTCCCCATTGATAGCGGCAAGATTATTATTGATGGCGAAGATTTAACTAAACAAGCAGAGCACAAACGTGCTAAATATATTGGTCGCGTGTTCCAAGACCCTATGCTTGGTACTGCGGCAGGCATGATGATTGAAGAAAACCTTGCCATTGCTTCCCGCCGTGGTAAAACTCCCGGTTTGGGCTGGAGCTTTAATGAAGCAGAGCATGACCGTTATGTAGAACTGTTAAAAGAATTGGACTTGGGTTTGGAAAACCGCATGACTGCCAAGGTTGGCTTGCTTTCCGGTGGTCAACGCCAGGCATTAACCCTGTTAATGGCAACCCTGAAAAAACCCAAGCTGTTGCTTTTGGACGAGCACACTGCTGCGCTTGACCCCAAAACTGCAGAAAAGGTTTTGAACCTAACGGATAAGATTGTTTCTCGCGATAATCTTACTACCTTAATGATTACCCACAATATGCGTGACGCTTTGCGTTTTGGGAATCGTTTGGTAATGCTGCATAATGGCAGCGTCATTATTGACGTTGAAGGCGAGCAAAAGAAAAACCTGCAAATTCCTGATTTGCTGGCTATGTTTGAAAAGGCAAGTGGCGACGCCCTTACAAGCGACAGGCTTTTGTTGGGATAAAATTTTATAGCAATTTAATAGTGCCTTTGGCATTAACCATTTTAAAACGGATTGTTACAAAATGAAAAATACCCTTTTTATTGGATAAACCAGTAAGAAGGGTATTTTTTTATGCCTTTTTAGAATTTGCCAAGCCTTGAGAAAATTGCTGGCGCTTGTCCCACTTTACTGCGTTTAGCTGTGGCAAAGAGAGCTGTAAAATTAAAGGCTTGCCTTAAAACGAACTTGCTATCACTGCGAACAATAGTAAGTCACTTCGGGAAGACAGTAAAATTAGGGCAGTTACTAAACCGAAGTGTCTTTACGGGGGGGACAAGGGTGCTATAATTTATTTAACTATATATGTAAAGGCGAAGTGGGCTTGGAAAAAATTAAAGTGCTTTTCAAAAAGGAAAAACCTTAATTTTTACAGCTCTTATAAATTTAGAAAGCGTTAGTAGGAATAAAGAAAATGCTTACCGTTGTTGTCTTAACAAAAAACGAAGAGAAAAATATTGTAGAAGTTATTGAAAATGCCTACAAGGTTACAGAAAAAATTTTGGTAGTAGATTCCGGCAGTACGGATAGAACTGTGGAACTTGCTGAAGCAAATGGTGCGAAAGTGGTTTATCGTGCGTGGGATAATGACTTTGCCGCACAGCGCAACTTTGCTTTAGAGCATGTTGATACCGAATGGGTATTGTACCTTGATGCAGATGAACGCATTAACGATGAGCTTGCCAGTGCTATAAAAAAAGAAATGCAAGCTCCACACAAGGCGATGTATCGTTTTATTAGAAGAAACAGTGCTTTTGGCAGAGAGTTTAAATACGGAGTTTTAGGTCCGGATAGCGTTGTAAGAATGTTTCCGTTAGGCTTGGTTAAATGGGAAGGAAAAGTACATGAAAGACCAGTAGGGGACTTGCCCGTAAAAACTTTACAGGGATTTATTCAACACTATACTTACAAAGACTTTAGCCAGTACCTAAGCAAAATGAATTCCTATGCCGCCATTGGCGCGCAAAATAATAAAGCTAAAAACAAAAAGGTTAGCGTAATCAGAGACTTTGTCTTTAGACCGTTCTTTGCCTTTATCAAGATGTATGTTTTGAAGTTAGGTTTTTTGGAAGGATGGCTTGGTTTTGTGTTGTGTCTTAACTACGCTAATTATACCTTAAACAAATATATAAAGTTAAAACTTATAGATGAGGAAAAGAAACATGCCTAAACTTTCTATCATAGTGCCTGTATATAAAGTAGAACAGTATATTCATAAATGCGTGGATTCCATCTTGAACCAAAGCTTTACAGATTTTGAGCTCATCCTTGTTGACGATGGTTCACCGGATAACTGCGGTAAGATTTGTGATGAATACGCTGCCAAGGATAAAAGGGTAAGAGTTATCCATAAAGAGAATGGTGGCGTAAGCCAGGCTAGAAATCTAGGCATTGATGAAGCAAAAGGAGAATACATTTCATTTATTGATCCCGATGACTGGGTTGATTTGGATATGTACGAAAAACTTTTTAGCTTCGTAGACCAAAACGAATTGGATGTTGCTTGTTTTGAAGTTTACGAAGTAAAAGGCAGTAAATGTTCTGCAAGCTTTAGATTTAATGAAGATAAAGTTATGGATGGACAAACTGCCTTAAAAAATATCTTAGTAGATATTATCGACAATTCCCCTTGCAACAAGGTTTATAAGAAAACTGTTTGGGAAGGAGTACGCTTTCCTGTTGGCAGACGTTTTGAAGATGTTGCAACTATCTACAAAACTTTTCATAACTCTGCCAAGGTTGGTTATATGAAAAAAGCCTTCTACTATTATTTGAAAAGAGAAGGCAGTGCCATTGCGTTGTCTTTTGATGCGCAACGTAGATTTGAAAATTTCTTAGGCTACAAAGAACGTTATGAATTTGCCCAAGTACATTGTAAGGACGCAGTAGATAAATGCAAAATGTTTGCAGTGAAAACAGCGCTTTCTGCAATTACTGCTGAAAGTGTCGGATGCGGGAGCATAAAAGCAGAAGACAAGAAAGTCTTGAAAAACTTTTTAGATAATGTTGGTGACGTTAAATTCCTGAGCGGCAAAAACAAGTTATTGCTTTGGGGAGCTAAAAACTGCCACTTGATTAATACGGTTTATGGAAAGCTGTCAATGTGGAGTAAGAAGTTAAAGTAAGGGGATTTTACTGAAATGAAGATAATGCAGATTTGTTTTACTCCTATCATAAATAGTGCAGGTGGTGTTGAAAAAGTCTATTGTAATATGAGTAATCATTTTTGCAAAGAACATCAAGTGTTTGATGTTTGTTGTGATGGGATTGATGGTGAACCTTTTTATAAACTGGATTCTTCTGTAAAGTTTTATAACCTTACAGGAGGACAAAAACTAAAAATACCATTTGTAGTAAAAATTAAAAATGAACTTGCAAGGGTAGTGAAGCAAAGTGGTGGAAAGATAGAATTTCCTCGTGAAAAATTTGTAAGGCAACAAATTAATGGAAGGTTGAAAAATTACATAGATACTATTCAGCCAGATGTTGTTATCTGTTATGAAATGAGGTCTATGGTAGCTGTTGAAGAATGTGGTTATGACTTAAATAAAGTGATAGTGATGTTTCACTCAACAACAGTAAATATTTTAAATTCGTTAAGTAACAAACAAGAAGAAGTTTTAAGAAAAGTAGGGTGTGTACAAGTTTTAATGAATTCGGATAGAGAACATTTATTAAAACGAGGTTATCAAAAGGTTGTACACATTGGTAATGTAGTACCTCAATATGAAGTTGCTAATTCTATTGAAAAGGAAAATATCATAATACATGTTGGTAGGTTAGATGGGGCCCAAAAAAGACAACATTTATTAATAGAAGCTTTTGCAAAAATTGCCCATAAGTATCCTGATTGGAAAGTAGAGTTTTGGGGTGGAGACAGTCAGCCCAAAAGCTATGAGGATAAATTAAAAGGCTTAATAAAGAAGTATGGCTTAGAGCGTCAAGTTTTTCTTATGGGAAAAACAAATGACGTACCAAGCAAATTACGAAAGGCATCTATCTTTGCTTTTCCATCTGCTTTTGAGGGATTTGGCTTAGGATTAGCAGAAGCAATGAGTATGGGTTTACCTGTAATTGGGTTCAAAAGCTGTCCTGCAGTAAATGAATTAATTGTTGACGGAGTAAATGGAATACTCTGTGATGATGGTGCTGAAAATTTTGCTAAAGCATTGGAAATATTGATTAATAATGAGGAGTTAAGAGGTGTTTATGGGATGCGGGGAAGATGGGATATGAAGAAATGGGATGATGGAGTAATTTATAAGCAGTGGGAAAATATAATCTTGTTGTTATAAAACATGAGGTATAGCATGTACGATTATTTAGTAGTTGGCAGTGGTTTATTTGGTGCTGTGTTTGCACAGCAAGCAAAGGCTAAAGGCAAAATGGTTTTGGTTATCGACAAGCGCAACAACATTGCCGGTAACGTCTACACTGAAAAAATAGAAGGCATTAACGTGCATATCTATGGTGCACATATCTTTCATACTAATTTGAAACATGTTTGGGATTACGTTACTAAATTTGCAGAGTTTAACCGCTTCACCAATTCTCCTGTTGCAAATTACAAAGGAGAATTATTTAGCTTGCCTTTTAATATGTACACCTTCAATAAAATGTGGGGCGTAGTAACTCCGGAAGAAGCAGAGGCTAAGATTGAAGAACAAAAGCATAAAGCCGGAATTAGTGAGCCGAAAAATTTAGAAGAACAGGCAATTTCCTTAGTAGGTACTGACATTTATGAAAAACTTATTAAAGGCTATACGGAAAAGCAGTGGGGAAGACCATGTACAGAGCTGCCTGCATTTATCATTACCCGTTTGCCTGTACGTCTGACTTTTGATAACAACTACTTTAACGCATTATACCAAGGCATACCTATTGGTGGTTATACCAAAATGGTTGCTAATATGCTTGATGGTATTGAAGTGCGCTTGGGAGTTGACTACTTAGAAAATAAAGAAGAGCTGGATAAGCTTGCTGACAAAGTAATTTATACCGGTGCCATTGATGCTTACTTTGATTACAAGCTTGGCAACTTAGAATACAGAAGCGTGCGTTTTGAAAACGAAGTGCTTGATAAACCAAACTTCCAAGGTAATGCTGCAGTGAACTATACGGATAGAGAAACTCCTTGGACAAGAATCATTGAGCATAAATGGTTTGAGTTTGGTAAAGATGAAGCAGGTAACGATTTGCCTAAGACTGTAATCAGTAGAGAGTACAGTAGTGAGTGGAAAGTAGGGGACGAACCTTACTATCCAGTTAATGATGAACGTAACAGCAAGCTTTATGCAGAATACAAGAAACTTGCTGAAGTAGAAAGCAAAGTTATCTTTGGCGGACGCTTGGGCGAGTACAAATATTATGATATGGACGCTGTAATTGACAGTGCGCTGAAATTAGTGGAGAAGGAACTGAATGATTAGTGTCAGTTGATGATTGGAGGATAATAATGCTACCGATAAGACTTGCCTTAGGAGACGTTTTTTTTGATGAAGAATACAGAGATGGATATCTAGTAACTAGTGATATAAAAAAATTATGGGCTGTTGAGTTGGATCTTTTGGCGAAGTTTGATGAAGTATGCAAAAAATACAATATTAAGTATTTCCTGGCATATGGGACTCTACTTGGTGCGGTAAGACACAGGGGGTTTATTCCCTGGGATGATGATATAGACATTGTTATTTTCCGTGATGATTATGAAAAATTATTAAGTATTTCAGAAAAGGAATTCAAGGACGTGTATTTATTGCAATCCGCCTATACTGATAAAAACTATATGAGGGGACATCTGCAATTGAGAAATACTAAAACATGTATGATGTTACCTCATGAAGCAAAGGTTGTGGAATTTAATCAAGGTGTATTTTTAGATATTTTTATATTGGATGGATTGGTAAATGATATGCAGTTATTACAAGAGCAGTTTCATGAAATGCAAAATATAAAAAGAAAAATGCGTTACATTGCATATAGAAATAAGGGTAGTTCTTTTAGAAAGGTATGGAGAACAGTGAGGGCAAAACTTGTATCATTTATTTTCGGTAGCGTTAAAGAACAGTATTGTGCTTTCGAAGAAATTGCAAAAAGATATAGTGATAGTGAAGATGTTGAAATATTGATGTTTAGAAATAGTGCTGAAGATTGTATTAGGCAAAAAAGAAAATGGTACAGTGAAGTATGTTTGATGGAATTTGAAGGAATGAAATTGCCGGTTCCGAAAGATTATCATCAAATTTTAACCCTATGTTATGGTAAGGACTACATAATTCCTAAGCAAGTATCTAGTTCACATGGTGCAGTAATAATTTCTACGAAGCATTCTTTCAAAAAAATATTAGAAGAGCTTTGAAAATAGTATTAATTGCTGTGCAACTAACTTGTATATAGTTAGTTGTTGATGAAAGGATAAATATTTAAAGTTTGAAGTACAAATTCTTTAAAATGCTATGATTTTAGAGTTAAAAATAATTTTATATTAACTTGGAAAGTGAGATTTATGGATATTAAAATTTTGGTAGCAACACATAAGAAATATTGGATGCCAGAAGATGAAGTATATTTGCCGTTACATGTAGGTAGAGATGGCAAAGAAGATTTAGGTTATATGGGTGATAATACTGGTGATAATATTTCTGACAAGAATGCTAGTTACTGTGAACTGACAGGCTTGTATTGGGCATGGAAAAATTTGGATTGTGAGTATATAGGGTTATGTCATTATAGAAGATATTTTGGAAAAAGCAGTAATTTTTTAACTTATATAAGAGAGGAAAAAGAACAGATTTTCAAAAAAAAGCGATTACGAAAAACTTTTGTGTGATTGCGATATTTTACTTCCTAGAAAAATGAGTTTTGAAGATTGTACCTTAGGAGAACAATATGCATCATCACATTATGCAAATGATTTATTGAAAGTAAGAGACATTATACAGGCAAAAACTCCAGAGTATCTTTTGAGTTTTGATTTAGTAATGAATTCTAACTCAGGATATTTTACAAATATGTTTGTTACAAGAAAAAATATTTTATCTGACTATTGTCAATGGCTATTTGCGATATTGTTTGAACTTGAAAAGATAGTTGATATTAGTACTTATGATGCTTATCAATCTAGGATCTTTGGTTTCCTAAGCGAAAGGCTTTTCAATGTCTGGTTACATGATAAAGATTACAGGATTTTAGAAGCTAAGACGATAATGTTGGAAGATGAGGTTAAGCTTAAAAAACAAATTTGTCAAAAATTTATTGATGCAATAGGAATATGACTAAGAAAAAATCGAGTAATAAGTGATGTGAAAATCTTTTTATTGTGTAGAAATAAGTAGCATATTGTTTGTTTCGTTGAAGGCGTAGAGTTTTTTAGCTTTTACCATAAATTAAAGTAGGATGCTTATAAATATTTGAAAGGATAAACAGGTATGAAGGTTTTACTTTATGATACGTTCAGGGTTATAGATGCAAAAGGTGGAACAGAAAAAGTGTTTTGCAATATGGCGAATGCTTTGGTGAACTTGGGATATGAAGTAACTGCTTTGATATTTGAAAATAAAAAAGGAAAACCATTTTTTCCTTTAGATAGTAGAGTTGAATTGATTAATGCAGGTATAGGATTTAATTCTCATAACTTAATAAACAATTTTATAGCACTGTTTTCAATAAGCAAACATAATAGACATATTAAAAGATATAACTATAAAAACAAAAGGATAGCCGAAAAGATTAGACCATATTTATCACAAATAAATCCAGATGTAATAATTAGTTTTACTGTTGAAGGGACTGCCATATTAAAAAACTTCGTAAGAACAAGCAAGCCCGTAATTACAATGTATCACTTTAATGCTGAGCATATTATTAATGACAATAAATTATCGCTTTCTGCACTTAAAGAGACTGAATGTATACAAACGTTATTGGATAGAGATGTAGTTATAACATCCCAGTATATAAATGCTAAGAAATTTGTGACTATTCCTAATGTTGTTCCTCAATATGACAAACATTCAGATTTAGAAACAAAAACTATTATTACAGTAGGAAGAGTATGTCCTTTGCAAAAAAGACAGCATATTTTAATAGAAGCTTTTGCGAAAATAGCAAGTAGGTACCCTGATTGGCAGGTAGAAATTTATGGGGAAACACATTTGGATAAAGAGTATTTTGATAGTATGCAAGAATTCATCAGAAAAAATAAACTAAAAAACATTAAATTTTGTGGTACTACAAATGATATAGTGAGTAAACTCAAAGAAGCATCTATCTTTGCATTTCCTTCAGCGTTTGAAGGATTTCCTTTAGCTCTAACTGAGGCGATGAGTATGGGATTGGCTAGTGTTGGCTTTAGAAATTGTCCAGCGGTAAATGAAATTATTAAAGATGGACATAATGGTATTTTATGTGAAGCAAGCATAAATTCTTTCTCAGAAGCTTTGAGTAAATTGATGTCAGATTATAACCTGAGATTAAAATATGGTAGTAATGCTAGGGAAGATATGAAGTGTTATGCACCAGAAGTGATTTGGAACAAGTGGGATGCAGTTATTAAAGAAGTGTATAAGGAAAATAAAAACTCCCAAACCGTTGAGGTAGGGGAGTAAGAGACTGTTTCATTCGAAATCATATTCTTCAAATTTTTTGGCGAGTTTTACATATACTTCTTCTGCTGGAATTGTGCGACCTGCTTTGATATCATCGAGACCTTTTTGTAGTTCGTTAAGTAGTTCTTGGCGAGCAATGTCTTCGTCAAATTCTATGTTATCGTTTGCTGTGATTGGGCTTTCTGTCATAGATGTTGGCCCCTTTTTGAATTGCTTACCGTATTCTTCTTGCTCTTCATGGACGTAGCCACCAGTGTTTTGTGAAAGATATTCGTCATATTGGACAGTGTGTTGTAAAATATGTTGCCAGTTTCTACGAGAGTACAAGAAGCGAATGATGTATATTGTTTTAGTTTCTTCTATGATTGTGTAGAAGAGCAGATAATTTTTTATTGGAAAAAACCTAATTTTATACGGAGTTAGCATTAGGTCGTCGATAAGAGGATATTTGTGAGGGAATGTTTTTAGATTTTTGATTGTTGATTGTATTTTGATACGTAACCTATTTCCTGCAAAATGATTTTGAAGAACATTGTTGATATAATCTACAGTTTTTTGAAGATCATGTTTTGAAGTTGTAGAGTATTTGATGGTATATATCATTTTAAGTTATATCCTTCGAACATAGCATCTAGCATGGCATTAACTTCTTCTTCAGAATGAACTCTACCTGCTTCGATATCATCTAAGCCTTTTTTGAGTTCGTCATAGAGTTCCAGTCTGGCGGTGAGGTCATCGTAGTTACGAATGTACTCGGATTGAGAGATTGTCTTGGACATGGGGAAGCCTCCTTTATATTCTATGGTATTATTCACAGCAATTCCTCCTGTTCTAATGCGACTAATGGTTGTTTCATTGAGGCAGGGGAGTGGAAGTTAAGCTTCTTCTAATTGTTCTAATAAAGCTTTTTGTAGAGTTTGACTAAAGTTAATATTTTCTTCTTCTGCTTTGGTGTTAAGCCATTCGGGAATTGTTAGAGTTTTTTTGACAGATTTATTACTTGTGCGTTTAAGGTACTTCAGTTCGTCCCATTCAACAAGGGTTATGAAGCTATCTTTATCAAGAATCAAAACTTCTGGCGCAACATATTTGGGTAAATCTACTTTATCTTCTTTTAAGGTGTAGAGATAAATGCCTAAAGCATCTTGTGCCATGGTAAAGGCTTCTTCTAAAGTATCGCCTTCTGTTATGCAACCGGGAAGGTCAGGAAAGGTTACGGAGTAGCCAACTTCTTCTTTATGAAATATTGCAGGATAAATTCTTTTTTCCATATCAATAAGCTCCTTATTTAATAAGTTCTTTCGGCTTCACTGCATCGCCTCCTGTGATAATTATTATAGCACGTATTTACACGTACAACAAGAGGCTAATTTATTTAAAGAGGTGTATTATGACAATCATCATCACCAGTGGTGTTAGATTTATTAGTTTTAATTCTATATTTTATCTGCTTGCCAAGTATACTGATTATCGCATTATCTGATTGGATAAGCTTACTTATGCAGGCAATATGTGTTGCTGAAATTTTAAATAAAAATTGGTGCAAAGATGATTTTAAGATGTGTAGGCAATTTAAAACGAGGTTGGAGCAAAACTAACCTCTAAACAAAAAAGCCGTTGCGAAGTGCAACGGCTGTATTTTCAAAGAGCGGAATTATTCGGGATACCGCTATACCCTACGGCACATAAGGCCTTATCTTAGAACCCTTGTTGGATATTGATAAACTTACAAGTTTGCAATAAGTGGTCTCTGTTGGATGTTGATAAACCTACACAACAATGACTCTAAGTTCATCAGTATTCTAACATTTGTAAATTAGTGTGTCAACAAAGTTTGGAGGATGGCAATGACAAGGAAATATGGTATCGGTTTAGATATTGGTATTGGCTATATAGGTTTTGCTGTTATCGCTCCAACCTCTAATGTTGATGCATGTGTTGAGGATTTTGGAGTAAGGTTTTTTGATAGTGGCGAAACTGCCGACCACAAAGCACGCAAGAGTCATGAGCGCAGGGTGTATCGTAATTTTAGAAGAATGGTTCGCCGTCGCGTTCATCGCAAGGAGCGGGTAAAGGCTTTTTTACAAAAAATAAATTTTGTTTCTGACGAGCAGTTAAGGCTGTGGCAGGAAAAGCATGGCGACCAAAATATTTTTGCCGTTCGGCTGAAAGGGTTATCTGAAAAGCTTGCTGTAGAAGAAATTACAAATTCACTTATTCATATCTGCAATCATCGTGGTTATAGCGAATATTATAATGAAGAGATTAGCTCTAAGGATGCTGGCTTGGTAAAAGCAGGCTTGGCAGCATTTGAAGAGCGCTTTCAGACAGGGCAGTACCGCAGTGTTGCGGATATGGTTTTACACGACGAAGCTTTTAAAACGGAAACAAGCTTTCCCGATTACCACAACCATAAGAATAGCGGTAGGTACGTTTTGATTAAGCGTGCATATATTAGGAAGGAACTTTTAGATATTTTGCACACGCAATCTAGGTATTACCACCAGCTTACAGAAGGCAATATCAATTTTTTGTGTGACAAGATAGTTTTTGCTCAACGAGATTTTGAATCTGGTCCTGGTGATGAGAATGATAAGGAGCGTAAGTTTATGAGCTTCTTAGATTCTGTAGGCAGGTGCAGGTTTTATAAAGAAGAAAAGCGCGCTTTTAGGACTACTGTAATTGGTGATGTTTATGCTTTGGTGAGCCATCTATCTCAATATACATATGTTAATGAAGAAAACAATAAGGTTATTCTGCCGCAGGACGTAGCGAAGGCAATTTTAGACTACGCTCTACGGGAAGCGGATATTAGCGAAAGAGGCGTTAAAGCAATTTTAAAAGGCTTTGGCTTGAAGCTGGTTAGAAAGATAAAGTCAAAGGCAAAGCTTGCCGATACTGTTGCTACATTAAGAATTTTAAAGACGTGCCTGGAAAAGAGCGGTTATGATTACGCAGAGCTTCTTTCGGAAGAGCAGTTTAATTTGGATGCGCCATCAAGGCTGCAAAAATTGAGCTTACTTCTTTGCGAAAATATTACACCCAAGCGCAGGGAGCGTATTTTAAAAGCTAATGGTTATAATGATAGCTTGTGCAAGGCGCTACAGCATAAAAGTTTTGGCGGTACTGTTGATGTTTGTGAACGCTACATGGTGGATGTTATCAAATGTTTTTTGCGTGGCGAAGCTATTACCAATGTCAAGGCAAGGCTTTTATTAAAGAGAAGTTCTGTCGATAAAGGAGAGAAGCAAAAAATTTTACCTGCCTTTACTAAGGCTACGGATGAAGAGCTTGTCAGGGATGTTGTGGCATTTAAGCTTATCAATGAAGTGCGCAAGGTTACTAATGCCATTATCCGTAAGTATGGTTCGCCTGCGTATGTTAATGTAGAAATTGCTGACGAAGTAGGGCTTAGCTTTAAGGAAAGGCAAAAGCTGGCAAGGCTTAACCGTGCCGGACGCAAGGAAGTCGCTGTAAAGAACAAAGGATATATTGCCCGTTACATTGCAAGTTATCTGGAAGATAATCTGTACTTTGCAGGCAGTGAAAATAAAAAGGTTTATCTTGCTAAAAGCAGTACTGCTTCTACAATAAGTGAGCAGATTTTAAAAAGCGGTTGTTTTGCTTATTTGGGAAATAATAATAGCGCAAAGCTTCTTCGTGCGGTGAATGCTGTTGCCTTAGCAAGTAGCACTGCCGGCAATGAGCAGCGTTATAAAAATATTATCTTTGCAGAAGGGTTACAAATGCCGCTGGTATCTTACAAGCAAAACAAAAAGTTTCAAGGACAGTTTACCGATGATAACCCCCTTGCTAAAAAGAAGCGTAAGCCAAGCTCCATTGTCAAGCTTGATGAATATGGTAACGAAACAGTATTGAGCGCAAGCAAATATTACTGCGTAGAAATCTATAAGGACTGGGAAAAGCGTACTGCCTTGCGGGGAATACGTTATGTTGATTTGGTAAAGAGGGATAAAAAACTGTATTTAGCAGTGCCCTATCCGGAAAACTATCTTGAGCATGTAATGTATCTTTTTCCCAACGATTATATAAAGATTTGTGATGCTAAAGGCAATGAAAAATTCGCAGGCTTTTATAGAAGTGTGAAGGCGGTTACGCGAAACCTGCTCAATGTAAGGAAGGTACATGCTGAAGAGGATGAATATGTCTATGTAACGCAAAAGGACGTGTTCAAAAAATATGACGTTGATATTCTTGGAAGGATTGGTGGCGAGGTAAAGAGCTTTGTGCCGTTAGGGATTCTTCCCCAAGAAGATTAAGAAGTGATTTGAAAAAGTCTCTGTTGGATGTTGATAAGCTTATGCTTAACTAAAGTATTTATTTGTTTTAGTCCCTTGTTGGATATTGATAAACTTACATTCCCAAGCTGCCTTTCGTGGGGCAGCTTATTTTTATTGTGCGTATTACCTTTGGTGTGGTAAAATAAAATGATACTATGGATATCTATGTGGTGGAGATACTGCTTTGAAAATAAAGATGCCGCTTATGGAAGCGATGCTTAAATATAAACAAGAAAATATCTATCCCTTTCACACTCCCGGTCATAAAGGGGGGCGTGGCGTAGAGCAAAGCCTGCGCTCTGAATTGGGTGAAAGCGTTGTGATGGATGTGTCCCTTATGAGTGAGCTGGATGATATTCACGAGCCGGAAACCTACATCAAGGAAGCACAGGCTTTGGCGGCGCAAGCTTACGGTAGCGACGCCTGCTTTTGGGCGGTGAACGGAACCAGCCAGGCAATTCACGCTATGCTGATGACAGCCTTGCAGCCTGGAGAAAAGGTACTGCTTCCCCGCAACGCTCACCGTAGCGTGGCAGGAGGGTTAATCATTGGGGGGATTGAAGCGGTTTTTATGCAGCCTGATTACTGCGGGGAGTTTGGTATCAATTTTCAAGTACAGCCCAAGGCGGTGCAAGCTGCTCTCGAAAAAGATAGTTCTATTAAAGCGGTGCTCTTGACCAGTCCCAATTACTATGGTGTGGCGGCAGATGTTGAGGCTATTGCGAAAATCTGTCACGAACGTAAGGTGGTGCTTCTTGTTGACGAAGCCCATGGTCCCCATTTAGGGTTTAGCGATTTGCTTCCTAAATCTGCGCTTCAATGCGGCGCTGATGCCTGCGCCCAAAGTACTCACAAAATTTTAGGTGCCATGACCCAATGCAGTATGCTGCATGTTCAGGGGCAGCGCCTTAGTGTGGAACGTGCGGCAGATGTAATGAGCCTGCTGACAACTACCAGTCCCAATTATCTTTTGATGGCATCCTTGGATGTAGCACGCGCCCAAGTAGAGGAGCGTGGCAGGGAGATGGCAGAAGCAGCAGTTTTGGCGGCGCAGAAGCTTCGCCATATTTGCAGTAGGCACGCAGGCTTGAAGCTTTTGACGGAAGCGGATTGCGGCGGCCTAAAATTAGATGTTACCAAGGTTACGGTAAATTTTGCAGAGTGGGGCTACACCGGTGTTGAAGCTGGGGAGCTGCTGCGTCAGGCAGGCATTGCCGTAGAATTAGTAGATGCCCAAAATGTATTGTTCTTAGTTACTTACGCAGATGTAACTAAAGATTATGACGTTGCTTTAGAAAAAATAGATGCGGTGCTTAGCAGAATGGAGCAGTGCAAACGTAGCAAGGCACAGGCTGAACGTGCTTTAGAAGTACCGGTTACCCAGATGGCGCTCCCGTTGCGGGAAGTTTTTTACGGCGCCAAGGAAGCGGTGGCTTTGGAAGAAAGTGCCGGCAGGATTTGCGGTGAGCAGGTAAGCTTTTACCCGCCGGGAATACCGGTACTGCTTCCCGGTGAAGTAATTACCGAAGAAATTATTGCCTATTGTACAATGATGAAGGGCTTGGGCTTACCGGTGAGCGGTCCCGCAGATGGAAGCCTTAGAACCATACGGGTGGTGAAAAGATGAAGGGTGTATTTATCAGTTTTGAAGGGCCTGACGGCAGCGGCAAGACAACCCAACTGAAAAAGGCGGCGGCAGCTTTGCGGGAGCAGGGCTATGACGTTTTGGAAAGTCGCGAGCCCGGTGGCACTGTGCTGGCAGAAAAGGTACGCAGTATTGTTTTGGATCCGGATTTACCCATTAACAATATTACAGAAGTGCTGCTGTATTTGGCGGCGCGTAGTGAGCATGTGGAAAAGGTGCTTGTTCCTGCGGTGAAGGCAGGGAAGATTGTTTTGTGCGATCGCTTTAGCGATTCCACCTTGGTTTATCAGGGGCTGACACGCGGTCTTAAAATTGAAGAGCTTACCAAGCTGCGCCAGCTGAACGAATTTGCCAGCAATGGTTTGGTTCCGGATATGACCCTGCTTCTTGACGGCGCGCCGGAGGTTTTGCTTGGCAGACGTGATGCTCGTGGTGTAAGCGATAGATACGAAAACAAGGGCTTGGATTTTCAGCACGCCATCCGTAATGGCTTTGTTGCTTTAGCGCAGGCGGAGCCGGAGCGCATTAAAATTGTTAATGCAGAAGGCGACGAGGCGGAAGTGCAGGCTTTAGTAATGCAGGAGATTAACAGCCTGCTAAAGAAGGTAAAGGCTTAAATGTGGGATAGTGTTTTAGGACACGAACAGAATAAGGAATTTTTACAGAGCTTTTTGAAAGCACAGGCTCGCCCTCACGCTTTACTCTTTTGCGGGGCAGAAGGCTTGGGCAAGAAGAAGCTGGCTTTGGAATTTGCCAAAACCTTTTTGTGCCTAAACGGAAAGGGTAATGATGGCTGTGAGGCTTGTCGTTTGCTGAACTTTGCTGATGGCAATGTGAGCCATCCGGATTTTATCATGGTGGAGCGCTTGCCGGAAAAGCGGGAGCTTTTGATTGACCAAATGCGTGATTTGGCAAAACAGGCAGCCTTTGCACCGGTGCTTTCTAAAAATAAAATTTGCATTGTGGAAGATGCAGATACAATGAAGGAAGCTGCTGCCAACAGCTTTCTAAAATTGTTGGAAGAGCCTCCCGAAGGCTGGCTGATTATTTTATTGGCGAGCAGTGAGGACAAGCTGCTTTCTACCATTTTGTCCCGTGTGGTGAAGATGCGTTTTAACCCTTTAACGGTGGCAGATGTAAAGCAGCTTTTGCTGGCGCGAGGCGTTGACGAAGCTGAAAGCGAGGTTTTAGCGCGCATTAGTGAAGGCAGTGTTGGGGCGGCGCTTAACCTGCATCAACAACAGGCTTTGGAATACAGGCAAACAGCAATTAGTTTTTTGGAAGTTTTGCCTTTAGAATTGCCTCTTAATTATTTGGCAGGACGTGCGTGGGTAGAAAAGTACGAGCGCAGTGAAGCCATTTTGTTTGTAAAATTATTACAGCTTTTATTGCGGGATATGCTCTTTGTAAAAGTGGGGATGACCGCTAATTTATATAACTGCGATATGCAGGAAAACTTGGTCGTACTTAGTGACGGCTGGCAGCCTCAGGGATTGAAGCAATCTTTGGCGGCGGTGAACGATGCTTATAAGGCTTTGGAAACCAGTACGGGCGTAAGGCTGGTAATGGAAAACTTAGCCCTGAAAATAGATACTTTCCGAAAGGAGTGAATATAGTGCCGACAGTTGTAGGTATTAGATTTAAAAAAGCAGCTAAAATATATTATTTTGACCCGGTGGACAGTGGTGTAGAAAAAGGTGATTTCGCCATTGTGGAAACTGCCCGCGGCGTAGAATATGGTGAGGTTGTCATTGGCAGCCGCGAAGTGGAGGAAAGCAGTATTGTTGCTCCCCTGAAACCTGTAATGCGCAAGGCTACCGAGGAAGACGCAGAGAAATTGGCAGAGAACAAAATTCGTGAAAGAGAAGCCTTTAATATTTGCCTGCGTAAAATTAAAAACCACGATTTACCCATGCATCTTATTGATGTAGAGTTCACCTTTGACGTGAACAAGATTATTTTCTACTTTACTGCAGATGGCAGAATTGACTTCCGCGAGCTGGTTAAGGATTTGGCGGCGGTGTTCCGCACTCGTATCGAGCTGCGCCAGATTGGTGTGCGTGACGAGGCGAAGCTTTTGGGTGGCATTGGCGGTTGTGGCAGACCTTTGTGCTGCGCAACCTTCTTGGGAGATTTTGAACCTGTTTCCATCCGTATGGCAAAGGACCAGAACCTGAGCCTGAACCCCACTAAGATTTCCGGTATTTGCGGTCGCTTGATGTGCTGCCTTAAATACGAAAACCATATGTATTGCAAGAACGATTGTAAGGGCTGCGGTAAGCGTGAACGTGTAGAAATTCCCAAGCTGGGTTCCATGGTTGTTACTCCCTTGGGCGAAGGCAAGGTTACCGGTATTAACCGTGGCCAACGTACTGCTTCCGTACAGCTTGCTCCTGATAACATCATTCAAGTAGAGTGGGATGAAATTGTAGATGCATCCCAAGCTGATGTATAATATGGAAGAAAAAATTAGATGTGACTACGTACCTGGCTGTCAATATAAGATTTGGCAGGACGGGGGGCAGTTCTGTTTTACAACGGACGCTGTGTTCTTGGGCAACTTTCCCCACGTGGTGAATAAGGCGAAGGCTTTGGAGTTAGGCTGTGGAACAGGTGCTATCAGTATGCTGGTGGAACATCGCGGTGCCAGCCATGTGACTGCCATTGACTGCAACCCTGCGGTTACCGGCCTGCTACGCCGTAGCGTGGAAGATAATAATTTGCAGGACAAGTTCACCGTCGTTGATGGGGACATCTGCAATATTAAAGACTATGTGAAGCCCGAAAGCATGGACCTTGTCGTAGCGAACCCTCCTTATCGCAACAGCGGGAACCAGCGCCAAGTGGGAACCATTGCTTGCCACGAGGTTACTGCTACTCTGGAAGATTTCTTCAAGGCTGCGGCTTACGCAGTACGCTATCGTGGGCGCTTCGCCTTAGTGCAGCTTCCGGAACGCTTTGCTGAAAGCATGCAGCTTGCCTTCAAATACGGCTTGCAGCCTAAAAAATTACAGTGGGTACATTCTGCCATTGATAAGCCTGCCTGGATTTTCTTGATGGAAATGGTTAAAGGTGGAAGCTATGGTATGGACGTGCTGCCGCCTTTGATTATGTATGAGAAGGATGGTAGTTATACTGAACAAGTCCAGAAATTCTATGAGTAGGCACGTGATAAGCACCGTCTGACGTGCCTTAACTTGCGTAGAAAATAAACGCTCTACATTTTGTAGGGCGTTTTTGTAATTTGGAGACTTTCGTGTTATAATTGAACACACGATTAAAGATGTGAGGTAATGGATTATGACCATCATTGATTTTGAAAGCAGAAAGCGTGCCCTGCAAGAAAAACGGGGCATTGAAGTTAATGAAAGCCTAAATCAGCAGGAGGATATCTTTTTGGAAGATGATTTCTCTGATGACGATTACCAGGGATTTTTCCTGAGTGGTTACGCAAGCGAATACAGCTATGTTTACGAATTGGAAATGGAGCTGGTGGGAAGTAATCTAAAAAAAGAGGAGCTTGCTGCTTCGGGAAAAGAAGCCTTAAAAATTTTTGGCGGTGTTAAGGAATCCATTTCACGCAAGGTTTTAGTTACAGGACACACCCTGCTGTGGCAGCTTCATTATATAATTCAACAAGCTTTTGGCTGGAGCAATAGTCATTTACACCGCTTTTCCCTGCCGGAAGAAAGCTTCAAAAAAATTACCAAGGACAGCCCCAAAACCTGGGGAGAGCTGTGCGGTATCATCTTCCGTTATCCTTTTGGTGACGAAGAAGATTTGTATTGGTATGACTATGGATATAGGCGTAACCGGTCTTTGAGAAGTTGGTTTCGTGAAAAATATACTACCGAAGAGGAATACGCTGGCGAGGGAGACCACTACATTTCTAATCAAAAGGCAGTGCGAGATTTGTTCAACAATGTTCAAACTCTAAAGCTTTTTGGCGGTAAGCAGGTAGAGCTTTCTAAAGCAAGCATTACAGATTTACAACGCGGCGCAGGCTTTGACGAAAATATCAATAGTATTTTGACAAGGCTACCCATTGGTGAAATTTTTACCACAAGCAAACGAGTTCCCAAGTACCCTTCTTGGCGTAAAGGTATGAAAGAGCTGGTAAAGGATATTCTTGCCATGAATGGTAAGGAAGCTAACCGAGAGCTTGCCATGTTCGAGCGCTGTATTGATGCGGGCGAAAAGCTTATGGAAAAATATTGTGATGAAGATGGCGAGTTTAAAGAGGGCGTACCTCGCAAGTTGCAGGAAGAGCTGAAGGAAGAATTGGAAAAAGCAAAGGAAGCCGTTGAGTTTAGGCAAATGCTTTTGGAAGCCTTTAATGTAATGGTGAATGCCTTTACCGATACTCTTGTTTACCATTATGATTATGGTGATGACTGGCAGGTGCGTATTACCTGTAAAAATGTTTATATCGGTGGCGAGGTTGAAGATAGCGAGCAGCCTATGTTCATTGATGCAGAAGAAGTAGAAGTAGAGCCTAAGCTTTACGACGCGGTGCATAAGGTTTCTACGGATAAAGCTCCTTTGTGTATTACCTGTGATGGGGTAAAAGTGTTCGACAATATCGGCGGGGTTGAAGGCTTCTGCGAATTTTTAAGAGAATATAATTCTGATGACCCTATAGTTTTGGCAGATGCTAAAGAGATTGTGGAAGATGTGAAATGGAAGGACAGAGTGCCCAATCCGAAAACGCTGTTATAAAATTTAATGATAAAAGGGAAATACACGCCTGGCGATTTAGCAAGGCGTGTATTTTTTATGCGACATCTCCTGGAAAAAGTTTAAGTTATAACTGAAAGTCTTGGCGAAAATCAGGAAAGTTTCAATTATAACTGAAAGTCTTGGTAAAAATCAGAAAAGTTTCAGTTGTATCTGAAAGTCTTGGTGAAAATCAGGAAAGTTTCAATTATAACTGAAAGTCTTGGTGAAAATCAGGAAAGTTTCAATTATAACTGAAACTTTTGGGTAAAATGAAACGCTCTACACTGGATTGGAAAGTGCAGAGCGTTTATTTTTATTTTAGTTTAATCTCACAATTATCTAAGGCATATTCCAGTAGCATAGAAATAATTTCGTTTCTGCTACGACCTGTATCAGATGCCATAACATCGATTTTACCGATAATATTTTCTTTAACTCTTATGGAGAAAACCCTGTAACCATCTTCTCCTTTAAGATGTTTGGACGTAATAATTAGTTTGTTAGCTATGATAATCACCTCTCGCTCTATGATATAAAAGGAGTAGTGATAAAAATATATTAAAGAATACAACATAAAACATAACATAAAATATGTTTACAAGCTATGCCTCGTGATATAAAATATACAAAGGTAAAGTCTTATATTCGATAGGGGAGTTAAAATGCAGAGAAATGATAATATTTTATTATTGATGGCTTTTGGGATTGTTTTTGTTGTTTTAGGGCATAAGGGCGGTATTGGATTGTTTTCTGATTGGTTTCCATACTATTCATTTCATATGCCATTGTTTATGTTTATTGCGGGATACTTATTCAAAGAGAATTACGTCGATAGCATCAAAGATTATATTATTAAAAAGTTTAGGCATTTGATGATTCCCTATTATATGTGGAATCTATTTTACGGCTTATTAGTGGTGGCATTAAAGTATTTTGACATTGTAAAATTTGGTGCAAAGTTTGATGCTTATAATTTCTTTGTAATGCCTTTTGTTCATGGGCATCAATTCAGTTTGAACGTGGCGATGTGGTTTGTTCCACAACTTTTTGCCATTCAGGTTATCTATGTACTTTTTAGAAAAGTAAAAAAGGAAGTTAAAGTAGTTGACAATGAATGATTCTGGCTATTGTGTTTTTTAATATTAGGGCTGGGTTCAGTATGGTTAGTTAATCATGGTTATGTTACTAATCATTGGCGTAGATTTCTGTTCAGAACTCTATTCTTTTTACCGTTCTTCCATTTTGGATATTTGTATAGAATAAAGTTGGAAGCCAAAGATAAATTGAACTCATTAATTTATTTTGCGATAATTTTTGTTATTCAGTTTGCGTTGTTAAAAGGGTATGGGAAAATTACTTTCAATGCGATAACAAACTATTATCCGTCTAAGATTATATTGCCGTATATAACTTCAATGACTGGAATAATGTTCTGGTTAAGAATAAGTAAAATCTTAGCACCTGTACTTGCTAAATCAAAATATATTCAATATCTTGGGCAGAATACCTGGACCGTAATGGCGCATCACCAATTTATATTCTTCCTAATAAATTTTGCTTTTTTCAGCTTACTTCCCTATATAAATTTGAGAGGATTTTCCATTGAAAAGTTTCAAACTAATGCCTGGTATGGCTATCATCCGGCAAAGTGGCAGTTTCTAATTTTTTATTCTGCTGCGGGAATTATAGTTCCTTTATTGGGAAAATATCTATACGACAGGTACATATATAACAAGAATGGCAAATCACTTCTTGATTCGTCAGCGGAATAAAAAGTAAATCTCCAAGCGTGTGACAATAGTTGCACGCTTTTTCTTGTTCTTACTATTCCCTTGTGATAAAATAACTATATTATGGGTCAGTGTGTGCTGGCTTAAATAATTTACTGGAGGCGAAGCAGTGACAACAGAAAAAACTACATACGGAACTCTGTACTTGTGTGCGACGCCCATCGGTAATTTGGAGGATATGACCCCTCGTGCCATCCGCATGCTGCGTGAAGCAGATATTATTGCGGCGGAGGATACCCGTCATACCTTACAGCTTTTAAACCACTTTGAAATTAAAGGTCGCTTGGTGCGCTATGACGAACACAGCAAGGAAAAGCAAGGGGCTTACCTTTTAGGCGAGCTGCTGGACGGCAAGAACATTGCTCTCGTAAGTGATGCAGGGTTCCCCGGTATTGCAGATCCTGGCGAAGCTTTGGCGAAAGAAGCCATTGACGCAGGAATAAGGGTCGTGCCCGTACCTGGGGCTAATGCAGCTCTGTGTGCGCTTATCGCCTCTGGTCTTCCTGCCTATCCGTTTTTCTTCGGAGGCTTCCTGCCTAAGAGCAGGCGCAACCGTAAGGAACAGTTAGAATTGTGGCGGCACATCCCTGCGACCATAATTTTGTACGAAGCACCTCACCGCATTAAGGAAGTGCTCCAAGACATTTTAGAATGTTGGGGCGATAGACCCATGGCGGCGGCGCGGGAGCTTACCAAACTCCACGAAGAATTCTATCGTGGAACAGTAGCAAGCTGTTTGGAATGGCTGGAGCAGCAAGCACCGAGAGGAGAGTTCTGCTTGGTATTAGCACCCGGCGAAGGCAAGCCTGCGGAAGAAGGCGAAGGGCTTGACCCCTTGGACGAGGTGAAAAATTTAATTGCCAATGGTACAGATAAGAAAACAGCCTTGGCGCAAGTAGCTAAAAAGCATAGAATCCCCAAAAGGGAACTATATAATCAACTTATTTCAGAAGGAGAAGGGATTTCAGAATGACTAAACCGACTTATTATATTACCACCCCTATTTACTACCCCAGTGATAAACTGCATATTGGTCATGCATACTGCACCACCATTGCAGATACCTTGGCTCGTTTCCACCGCGCAAAGGGTGAAGACGTTTTCTTCCTCACCGGTAGTGATGAACATGGCCTGAAAATTCAACGCAAGGCTCAAGAAAAAGGCATTACCCCTATTCAATATGTAGATGCTATTATCGCTAACTTTAAACAACTTTGGAATGAGCTGAACATTTCCAACAACGACTTTATTCGCACCAGCGAAGAACGTCACCACAAGGTTGTTCAAGATGTTTTGACCAAAATTTTTGAACAAGGGGATATCTATAAAAAGAACTACGAAGGCTTGTACTGCGTGCCCTGCGAATCCTACTGGCTGGAACGCCAATTGGTAGATGGCAAATGCCCGGATTGTGGTCGTCCTGTAGAAAAAATGCAAGAAGAAAGCTACTTCTTCAAGCTTTCCAAATATCAAGATTGGTGGCTGCAATTTATTGAAGAAAACCCGGACTTCATCCAACCGGCAAGCCGTCGTAACGAAATGATTAACTTCGTAAAACAAGGCTTGGAAGATTTGTGCATTACCCGTACCACCTTTGACTGGGGTATTCCTGTACCCTTTGACAAAAAACACGTTGTTTACGTTTGGTTCGACGCACTGCTCAACTATTTGACTGGTATTAAGTATGGTACTGATGATGCAATGTTCAACAAATTCTGGCCTGCATCCCTGCACCTTGTTGGTAAAGAAATTGTACGTTTCCACACCATCATTTGGCCCATCATGCTGAAAGCTATGGGCGTAGAGCTGCCGCAAAAAGTTTACGGCCACGGCTGGCTGGTAATTGATGGCGACAAAATGTCCAAATCCAAAGGCAATGTTATTGACCCCTTGGCTTTGATTGACGAGTTTGGTGCAGACGCTATCCGTTACTTCCTGCTCCGCGAGATTGTATTCGGTAATGACGGCAACTTCTCTCGCGACGCACTTATCACCCGTATCAACTCCGACCTTGCTAACGACTTGGGTAACCTGCTCCACAGAACTGTTAGCATGATTGAAAAATACCATGGCGGCGTAGTTACTAACGCTGGCGTAAGCGAAGCAGTTGACGAAGACTTGATTGCTCTTGTAAACACCACCGTAGCTAACTTCCAAAAAGATATGGACGCTATGGAAATTAACAGCGCAATTAAAGGCGTTTGGGCTCTCATCAGCCGCGCTAACAAATACATTGACGAAACCGGTCCCTGGATTTTGGCGAAGGACGAAGCAAAAGCTGCTCGTTTGCAAACTGTTATGTACAATTTGGCAGAAACCCTGCGCGTTGTAGCAATTCTGGTTGCTCCCTTCATTCCTTCCACCAGCCCCAAAATTTACACCCAACTTGGCTTGGAAGTTCCTGCTGAATTCCTCCTGGCTGACGCTGAATGGGGTAAAATGGCAAATGGCACCAAGGTTCAAAAAGGCGATCCCCTCTATCCGCGTATTGAAATCGCAGAAGACGGCGCAACCATCATTGGTGGCAAACGCTATGAACCTAAGGTTGAAGAAGCTCCTGCAGCAGTGGAAGAACCCAAAATCGAAATGGAACCGATTAAAGAAGAAATTACCATTGACGCTTTTGAAAAAATCGATCTGCGCGTAGGCACTGTTAAAGCTGCAGAAAAAGTTAAAAAATCCAAGAAGCTTTTGAAACTGCAAGTTATGATTGGCGAAGAAGAACGCACCATTGTAAGTGGTATTGCTCAATACTACGAACCGGAATCCCTTATCGGTCGTAACGTAATCGTAATTGCTAACTTGGCTCCTGCTAAACTTTTTGGTATCGAATCCTTTGGTATGCTTTTGGCTGCTTCCGATGGCAACGGCAACCTTGTTCTGGCAGATGCTCCCGGTATGGCAAGCGGTAGCCGCGTAAAATAAGATGAGCAGAACAGGATTGTGGGATTCCCACGCCCACTTAGACTCTGACTATTTTACCAGCGACAGGCATGAGCTGATTACTAACCTCCAAGCAGAGCTTGAAGGTATCGTTAACCCCGGTTGCGACGTAGAAAGCAGTGCCTTTGCCGTAGAGCTGGCAGAAAAATATGATTTCATCTACGCCGCAGTAGGCTGGCATCCGGAAAACTTAACCGGTATGCCTGCTAACTATCTGGATATGCTGGCGGCGTGGGCTGTGCATCCTAAAGTAGTTGCCATTGGCGAAATTGGCCTTGACTACTACTGGAAGGAAAACGAGCCCAAGGAAGTACAGAAGCGTGTTTTCATGGAGCAGATTGAGCTGGCAAAACATTTTGATTTGCCCATCATCATCCATGACCGCGACGCTCATGGCGATATGCTGGAAATGTTCCAAAAGGAAGTAACTGGCGTGGAGGCAGTGTTCCATTGCTATTCTGGTTCTGTAGAAATGGCGAAGGAGCTGGCGAAACGAGGCTACTACTTTGGCTTTGGCGGTACTTCTACCTACAAAAATGCGCAAAAGGTGCGCGAGGTAATGCAGTTTGTTCCTCGCGATCTTATCCTTTTCGAAACCGATTGCCCCTATCTTACCCCCGTACCCTATCGCGGCAAACGCAATAACCCCGGCTACGTGGAACTGACTGCTCGCAATGCAGCAGAGGTTTTGGGCGTGGAGTTTGACGAACTGGCGGCACAGACCACTGCCAATGTAAGGCGCTTATTCAAAAAAATAAAATAGTTTTTAACAGCTCATTCCTTTTGGAGTGAGCTGTTTTTATAATATGCTCTCGTAGGCAAGCTTGCGGGAGATTTTGCTTTTTTTAAATTTTGGTAGTAGATAATGAAAAAAATTTCTGCATAGATGATATAATATACAAAAGGATTATTTTGGGAGGAGTGATTTGCCAATGGAATACTTAGAACAGGAAACATTAGATGCCTTTGAACATCTACTTAAAGCTTCCTTGGTAAAAGAGCTTCCTGCCTTCGAGAGTGTGTACCGCGAGCTGCAAGGCGGTGCAGATTTTGTTGGCTTCCCTCACGAAAAATTGATAGGCACTTATGACTTCGCCAAACTTTCTTCCTTGGAGCATGGTAGCCTTGTTCTATCCATCTTAAAATATAATTCTGGCAGAACAAAGGACTACATCAAAGAGAGAACAGGCATTGTAGACACAGTGCTTAACCGTACCTTGCGGGAACTAAAGGCTAATGACTTTTTGCTTAAAAAGAAAAACCTGTACTTTCTTTCACCAAGCTTTGTACAGGAAAATGATAATATTTGGGCATTTGATATTAAAGCTCCCAACTGGAAGCGTGCCTTACAGCAGTCAACATTATGCAAAGCCTTTGCAAATTATGTCGTAGCAGTGCGCCCCTTTGACGAGGAAGAAGTACTGAAAGAAAGACTGGAACTGTTTACTGAACTGAACGTTGGCTTATTACTCTTTAATCCGCAAAGTTTAGAAATTAAATGGCTAAAGCGTCCTCTTAAAGATAATGCTCTTTCTAAATGGCAAAAGCTGTTTTTCTTAGGAAGGTTGTCAGCACAGCACTACCAAGAATCGCTATTTGCAATGAAGTGAAAAGCACAAAATAGTTGCTTGAATAAAGCATTACGAAGTTGTTGCCGCAGTAATGGAATATGACAATAAATTTTTGTGTATGCAACGGGATAAAGCAAAATTTGACAAGAACAAAAAATGTGCAGTATAATGAAGGTGCAAAGAGGCACTACCGGAGTGAAGTGAACCCCAATTGTTGGACAAACAACGATTGGGGGTTATTTTTTTATGGCATTTACTTTTGAAGAAAAATTAAAAGCAGTAAAATTAGTTTGTGAGGAACGTCTATCTTTTTTAGCTGCAGGGCGTAATATTGGT
>JAFUKD010000024.1 GCA_017467905.1 Phascolarctobacterium sp. | reverse complement strand
GATGGCGGTAAACATGAGAAAAATAGCAAGTAGAGTCTTGAAAATTGGATAGAAATACGAAGAAGTGTAATTGAGAATGTATAAAACATCTCAATTACACTTCTTTTAGTTTTTAGAGGATAGTTTTGTCCCAGCCTCTTTGTGCGTTATGGAATTTACCAAGTAAAATATGTATAAATACTGAAGATAGTAAGGATGATGATTTCGCAAATGGCGATAGGCTTCAAAGATTGGAAGAAGTTGGATTTAAAATAATCAACTGTTACTACAAGGCACATGTGAGTGGGGGTGAGCATTTGCCCCGCAACACCAAAAGCCATGGCAACACCAGCCAGGTTTAAACTGCCGGTCTGCATTGCTGCAACGATGGGCATTACGATTGCAACGTGTCCTTGGCTCATACCAGTAAGCACGCCAATGATGAGGGAAACGCAGGCGATTATTACCGGTACCGGCAAGGGAGAGTTCTGGAAAGCGATAACAATTTCGTTCAGAACATTGGTGACGGTCAAAATTTGGATAAAATATAGAATGCAGATTACGTTCAAAAACATTTTGTAATCGCAAGCGCCAAGGATAACCTCTTTCAAATTTACAAAGCGGTTCGTAAAACGCAGTACCAAGAACATACCTGCGGTAACTACACCCATAGAAAGGGAAGCGTTGAAATTAAAGAACACTACCAAAAGGAAGGTAATGATTACGGGAGCAAGGGATAAAATCAAATCCGCTCTATTTTTATTTGCATCCTCTGTGTTGGAAGGCTTTTTAGTTACGTCAAGCTTGATAGGACGGATAAGGACGAACCAGCCTGTGCTGAACGCCAAGATGGTGAGCCAGAAAAGATGCTTGATAAATTCGCTGAAAGGAACCCCTGCAATACTGCAAGCCATAATCATACCGGGGATGATGGGGCTGGAAAATTCAAAGATGTGACGGAACCAGAAGTTAATTGCTGCCTTATGTTCTTGGGTAATGTTGATGTCCTTACTTGCTTCTTCTACGATGGGAGCAGAGAAGCGTGCTCCACCTAAAGAGGGGAGCAGGCCTAAGAAAGCAGGCATTACTGCCAGCGTGAACTTGGCACTGGAAAAAATTCTTTGCAGTTCTTTAACCATACCCTCCAATGCACCACTGGTACGCAGTTCAATTTCTAAACACATAACAAAGTAAAGTGCAAGGATGATGTCGTAGGTACGGCTTAGAGAAAGAGTTTCAGTAAAGGCTTGTACAAGGTAGGAAAGCTCTGGGCTTTTAACAACCCAAATGAGCAAGCCTCCGGCAAGCATACAGGGACCAATGGGAATGTGGCGGCGCAGAAGAAATATGATTAGCACCATAGTGATAGTTAAAAGCAGAAATATATTCATAAAGACTACCTCTCTTAAAAAAGGAAATGATTTTTAATTATACATCAATGTGTGATATTTGCATAATGTTTTGCATAAAATACTTATCTATTTTTTATAATGGGGTTATAATGTAAATAGCGAAACACATTGGAGGGCGTAGCTATGCGTATTGATAAGTTGTTTTTGCAGAACTTTCGTTGTTACGACAATTTAGAGCTTGAGTTTGATAAAAATATGACGGTTATCGTTGGTGAAAATGGTAAGGGCAAAACTGCTATTTTGGATGCCTTAGCAATTTCCTTGGAACCTTACTTGCGTGCCTTTGGTTGTAAGGCGCGTAATATGGGGGAGCGAGACGTGCGCAGAATTAAGGATGCGGGGGATGACAATAAACAGCGCGTTTTGCGAATGAAGAGTAAATATCCTGTTGTTATTAAAGTAGAAGGCAGTCACGATGGTGAAGCTTTTACTTGGAGTCGCGAGCTGAAGTCCGAGCGCAGCCGCACCTCTTCCGTAAATGCTAAGGAGCTTGCTGATTATGGCAAGGCTCTTTACGAGGGAATAAATGGCAGCGATGACGAGAAGATTGTTTTGCCAGTGTTTGCCTACTACGGAACTGCGCGTATGTGGAACGACAGTAAGCTTTTGGGGAAGGGGAAAAAGATAGATTTACCTCGCAGTATAGGTTATGAGGAGTGTATTGAGCCTTCTTCTTCCTATAATACTTTTGGACAATGGTTTAAGTACGCCATGCTTAGCGCGGCAGAATTTGAGCGGGCGACAAGAGAGGTGGGCGGCAGTAAACAAAATCCTTACGAGATGGTATTGAAAGCAGTGCGTCAGGCTGTCACTTCCTGCTTGAAGAGTATGGGCTGGAGTGATATTAGCTATAGCTTTGCTTTGCAGGATTTTGTTTTGAGCCATCCTGATATGGGTGAGCTGACAGTGGACGTTTTAAGTGATGGTGCCCGTAGCGTGATTAGTATGGCTGCAGATTTAGCTTATCGTATGGTGCGCCTTAACCCTGATTTGGGTGAGCGTGCTGCTCTTGACACTCCCGGTGTGGTTTTGATAGACGAGGTTGATATGCATTTGCATCCTTCTTGGCAGCAAACTGTTTTGTATGATTTGCAGGAGGCTTTCCCGAAGGTGCAGTTCATCGTTACGACTCACAGCCCCCAAGTTCTGTCTTCCGTTAATCCGGAAAGCATCCGCATTTTACAATGGGGAGCTTGCTTCGAGGGAGTACGTACTCCAGAATTCTCCTTGGGTGCGGAAAGCTATCAGCTGTTGAAAGATATTCAAAATGTAGAAACCCGTCCCCAAGCGTTGCCAATCGTAAAAGATTTGGCGCGGTACTTAGAGCTTGTGGGTGAAGATAGGTGGGATAGCAGGGAAGCTTTGGAATTGCGTGCTCGTCTTGACCAATGGGCGAAGGGGCGTGAGCCTGCTCTTGTGCGTGCGGATATGGATATCCGTATGCGCCTCTTTAGGAGGAATCGCAAATGAAGCGGGTTTACAAACGTCAGCAGGAACCGGAGCTGTTGAAAAGTTATAGGCTAAGACATCCGGATGCCACTTGGGATAAGTTTCGCAGGCGTTTTACCAGAGGCTATCGACAGGTGAAGCAAAATATTATTGAAGACCAACGTGGCTTGTGTGCTTATTGCGAGATTAGCATTAAGATGGCAGAGGACTATACGGAGGTTGACGATTTCCGCGTGGAGCATTTTTTCCCGAAGGGAGCAACCAAAGACGGAGGGCACAATTACCATTTGGATTGGCGTAATCTTTTAGGGGTGTGCCATGGTGGAAGTCAGCGGGATGTTCCTGATGCAGACTGGCGCTTTTCTGAAAAGAAGCGTGACCGTAGCTGTGACGTGCCTAAAGGTGGCAAGGAGATTACAGACCGCATTTTAAATCCTCTTAAATTGCCCGGCGACAGAAGATTATTTCGCTATACGGAGCATAATGGGAAGATGTTTGTGGATGAAGAAACTTGTCCCAAAGAGCTACAGAAGAAAGCGAAAAACACTATCCGCGAATTGAATTTGAATGCTCCTCGTTTGATGAGAATGCGCAAGGCTGTTATCGATAAGCTGAGTGACGAGGTGGCAGAAGCCTTGGCGGCGGGGCAGGACTTGGAAGAAACTCTGGCTTGGCTGGCAGAAAGCTTCTTGTTACCGGACCATAGGAATAGGAGCGTACCGTTTTTTACGGTGATACGCTGGTATTTGGGGGATGCGGCAGAGAGGTTGATTGCTGTTAGTGGTAGTAAACTTTGAAAACGCGTGATAAGCGCCATCTAACTTTGTTGGAACTGCGGTTGCTTGCTCGACGTACCACTAGTACGCCGTCGCTTCACGAATTTCATTGCTTCGCGCCTTCCGGTACTTCTGACGCGTTTTGGCGTAATTTTATTTAGAGTAACAATCCTGTCGCAAGGCAGGATTTTTCTTTTTTAAGTAGAATATCAACAGTTAACGAATGAATAAAATTTATTAATATATAAGTAAGAAAACGTTAGAAATACCGGATAACAAGGCGGAGCAAAATTGTGCAGCGATGGCGTACTAGTGGTACGTCGAGCAAGCAATTTTAGCGACAACGCAGGAAGACGGTGTTTATAGCGTTTTCGTAAAGGAGAAGAGTTATGGAAGTAACTAACAAAGGCTTCAAAGCCTACGACGTCCGCGGCGTTTACCCCACAGAAGTAAATGAAGAACTTGCTTATCGCGTTGGCCGCATTTTTTCTGCAATGTTTGCGGCTGAAACTGTAGTTGTTGGTCACGACATTCGTTTGAGTGGTCGTGCTCTTGTAGATGCTTTAACCGAAGGATTGCGTCATGGCGGTACCAAGGTTATTGATATTGGGCAATGCGGTACGGAAATGATTTACTTTGCCACTGCTCACCTGAACGCAGATGGTGGCATTATGGTTACTGCAAGCCATAATCCTAAAGAATATAATGGTATGAAACTTGTTCGCAAAGGTGCTCGTCCTATCTCCGGTGATACTGGTTTGAAAGAGATTGGCGAGATGGCAGTTGCCTCCAACTTTGTGCACGCACAAGTAGCAGGCAAAACCTTGGGCGAGTTGGAAAAGGTTGATATTGTTCCTGCTTACATCGAGCATTTGCTTACTTATGTGGATAAGGATGCCCTGAAACCTATGAAGATTGTGGCTAACCCGGGTAATGGCGGCGCAGGCCCCATTATGAAGGAGTTGGCTAAGCATTTACCCTTTGAATTTATCTCCATCTTGGATGAGCCGGACGGAAGCTTCCCCAATGGCGTACCCAACCCCTTGCTGTTGCCCAACCGCGAAGCTACTGCCAAAGTGGTGCGTGAAACCGATGCAGATTTAGGTATTGCTTGGGACGGGGACTTTGACCGTTGCTTCCTTTTTGACGAAAACGCAGAGTTTATTGAAGGCTACTACATTGTTGGCTTGCTGGCAGAAGTATTCCTGCTGAAAGAACCGGGCGCAAAAATTATGTACGATCCTCGTTTGACTTGGAATACCGAAGCAATCTTGGAACGTGACGGCGGTGTGCCTGTACGCTGCAAATCCGGTCACGCCTTCATGAAGGAATGCATGCGTCAAAACGAAGTGCTGTATGGTGGCGAGATGAGTGCTCACCATTACTTCCGCGATTTTTCCTACTGCGATAGCGGTATGATTCCTTGGCTTTTGGTAGCAGAGCTGATGTGCCGCAGCGGCAAGAAGCTTTCCGAATTGGTTGGTGCGCGTGTGGACATGTTCCCCTGCAGTGGCGAAATCAATCGTAAAGTTGATGACAGCGCCGCAATCTTGCAAGCATTGGAAGCTAGATACGCTGATGGCCAGCAGGACAAAATGGACGGCTTGAGTGTTGCCTATGATACTTGGCGCTTTAACGTGCGTACCTCCAACACTGAGCCTGTAATGCGTCTGAACGTAGAAACCAAGGGCGATAAAGAGCTGTTGGCAGAAAAGACCGCAGAAATTTTAGAAATTATTGGTGGAGAGGAAGCATAAAATGTTCAAAAAAGTTCGTAAGGCAGTTATTCCTGCCGCTGGTTTAGGCACTCGCTTTTTGCCGGCGACCAAAGCTGTTCCTAAAGAGATGATTCCCATCGTGGACAAACCCACTTTGCAATATATTATTGAAGAAGCTCTTGCTTCTGGCATCGAAGATGTTTTGATTATTACCGGTCGCACCAAACGTGCTATTGAAGACCATTTCGATAGAAGCATTGAATTGGAATTGAACCTTGAAAAAGGTGGCAAGCTGAAAGATTTGGAAATGGTACGTGAGATTGCAGGTATTCGTGTCCATTACGTGCGTCAAAAAGAACCCCGTGGACTGGGTCATGCAATATTGTGCGCTAAACAATTTGTTGGTGATGAACCCTTTGCGGTTTTGTTAGGTGATGACGTGGTTGACGGCGAAGTTCCTGCTCTGAAACAGCTTATTGACGTGTACGACAAAACTGGCAGCAGCGTTCTTGGCGTGCAGGAAGTTCCGTTGGAAAAAGTTTCCAGCTACGGCATTGTTGCTTCCCAACCTACTGATGACGCTCGCACCTTCACCGTAACTGATATGGTGGAAAAGCCTCCTGTGGAAGAAGCTCCCTCCCGTTTGGCAGTGCTTGGCCGCTATGTTATTAATCCGGAAATCTTCCCCATTTTGGAAGTTACCCAACCTGGTCGTGGTAATGAGATTCAATTGACTGATGCTCTCCAAGTTTTGGCGAAGGAACAAGCAATGTACGCTTACAACTTTGAAGGCCGCCGCTACGACGTGGGCGACAAGCAAGGCTTCCTTGAAGCTACTGTGGAAATGGCATTGAAACGTGACGATTTGCGCGACAAGTTCTTGACCTATTTGCAAGATATTGTTGCCAAAGAAACTGGCAAATAAAAGGAGAAGCTAATGAATATTCTTGTTACCGGTGGTGCAGGCTATATTGGCTCCCACGTTGTGGAGGCTTTGCAAAAAGCAGGCTTCACCCCCATTGTTTACGATAATCTTTCTACCGGACATGCAGCTGCTGTTCCTGAAGATGTGCAGCTGATTGAAGGTGATATTCATAATGTAACCTTTGCTAAACACATTATGGAGCAATACGAAATTGACGCTGTCATCCATTTTGCGGCAAGCAGTCTGGTGGGCGAAAGCATGGAGAATCCCTCTAAGTATTATTTCAACAATGTGGAAGGCTCCTTCCATTTGCTGGAAGCAATGCGTGGGGCTGGGGTTGATAGAATTGTTTTCAGTTCTACTGCGGCAGTTTACGGCGAGCCGGAAGAAGTACCTATTAAAGAAGATAGCAAGCTGCAACCTACCAATGTTTACGGTCGTAGCAAATTAGTTATTGAAGGTATGCTGGCAGATTACGATATGGCTTATGATATGCGTTATGTGGCGCTTCGCTACTTTAACGCTGCTGGCGCTTCCCCCACTCGTGTGATTGGCGAAGACCATAATCCTGAAAGCCATTTGATTCCCCTCGTTTTAAAAACTGCTCAAGGCGTACGTAAACAGGTTGCCATTTATGGTACTGATTATCCTACGGAAGATGGTACTTGTGTGCGTGACTACATTCATGTTTGTGATTTGGCGAAGGCCCACGTGCTTGCCTTGCAGTATTTGTTAAAAGGTGGCGCTAGCCGTGTCTATAATCTTGGCAGCGAAAATGGTTTTAGTGTGCGCCAGATTATTGATAGCGCAAAACGTGTTACCGGTGTTGACTTTACTGTAGTGGAAGAAGCTCGTCGTGCAGGTGACCCTGCGGTGCTTATTGCTTCCAGTGAAAAGATTCGCGAAGAATTGGGCTGGGTTCCTGAACACAGCAATGTGGAAGAGGTTATCAGCACTGCTTGGAATTGGCACAAGGGGCATCCCTACGGATATAATGAATAAAAATTTTAGACCACTTGCTTTAGGCAGGTGGTCTTTTGCTTTTGTTATATTAATTTGATAGAATGTTACATATAAACAATGGAAAATTGATGGAAGTACTGTTACGAAGCATAGCAGTGCTTATATTGGTTTTGAGAGGTAGAAATGCAATTAGTTGTAGATAATGTGGCGAAGGCCTTTGGTATCAATGAAATATTTAAAAATGTCAGCTTTATGGTGGAACAGGGCGAGCATCTTGGCTTGGTAGGCGTTAACGGTAGTGGTAAGACTACTTTGCTTCGCTGCCTGCTGAATCCTGAATACGTGGATAAGGGAGCTATTAAGTTTGAACCGGGAACCAGTGTTGGTTATGTGCAGCAGGGCTTTACGGATATCGAAGGAACCATTTGGCAATTTATGCTCAAGAGCTGTCCGGAAATTTTAGGCTTGCGTGAGAAGCTGCAGCAGCTTGAAGAGGCTTCTGCTGAATTGGACGGAGCAGAGCTTGACGAAGTACTGGAGGAATATGCTCGCGTTACTAAACGCTATGAGCACATGGACGGTTACAATTTGGAAGCTCGCATTAAACGCGTGCTCATAGGTTTGGGGTACAAAGAGGACTGGTGGGAAAAGGACGCCGCAACCTTGAGCGGTGGGCAAAAAACTCGCCTGATGTTGGCGGCTGCACTGGTGCGTAATCCGGACTTTATGATTCTTGACGAACCTACCAACCATCTGGATATTTTGATGACCCAATGGTTAGAAGGATATTTGCGTGAATTTCGTGGCGGCTTGATTGTTGTCAGCCATGACCGAGCCTTTCTGGATAATGTGGCGACCCGCATTTTGGAAATGGAAGGCGGTAAGCTGCAAAGCTTTAAGGGCAATTACAGCAAATATTTAGAGCAGAAGGCAATCCAAACTCAAACCTTGGAAGCTGCCTACAATGCACAACAGGATTATATCGCTCGGACGGAGGCATATATTCGTCGCTTTAAAGCAGGCATTAAAAGCAAAATGGCGCGCGGTCGGCAGTCCCAACTGGATAGACTGGAACGTATTGATGCACCTGTATATAATGAAGAATTTGAATTGCGTCTGCCTCCTGCGGCTGAATGTGCTGATAGAGTACTGATTATGGAAGATTTGACCATTGGTTATGGCGATAACGTGCTTGCCAAGGGAATCAACCTTACTCTGCGACGTGGAGAGAAGGCTGCCCTGATGGGAGCCAACGGTACGGGGAAGACCACTCTTTTGAAAACCATCTTGGGCGAAGTGGAACCCCTTAAAGGCAGGGCGAAGATTGGCAACCGAGTGCAGATAGGTTACTTCTCCCAAACCTATGAAAGACTTAACCCCAAACAGACCTTACTGGAAAACTTCGTCATTGAATATGGCTTTACGGAAGAGCATACCCGCTCCATGCTTGGAGGAATGTTGTTCCACGGCGATGATGTGTTCAAAGAAATTGGTACTCTTAGCGGTGGTCAGAAGGCAAGGCTAGTTTTGTTGAAGCTGGTGCTCGATGGAGCTAACTGCTTAGTGCTGGACGAGCCTACCAACCATTTGGACATCATGGCTCGCGAAACTGTGGAGGCAGCGCTGACTGCCTTTGACGGTACAGTTTTAGTTGTCAGCCATGACCGTTACTTCATTAATGAAGTGGCGAACCGTATTTGGGAATTTGAAGACGGACAAGTAAAAGACTATAAAGGCAATTACGAATTTTATCAGGAAGAGCGTGCGAAGGAAGCTGCTCTTGTGGCGGAGCGGGAAGCTGAACTGGAAAAGCAACGCCTGTATGCGGAACAGCAAGCGAAGAAGAACGCACCGCAAGTTGCTTCTGTAAAAGTTGAAGCCAAAAATAAACAACGACGTTATAGTCCTGACGAAGCGAAGAAGCTGTTACCTAAAGTGGAGCTGAGTATTCGCGAGCAGGAAGCAATGATGAAGCTTTTAGAAATGAAGATGGCTGACCCTGCCAACCACGCGGATCCTGCTCAAAGTGCGGCAATGGCTGCGGAGCACGACGAGTACGAAAATAAAATTATGGAACTGATGGAAAAGTGGGAGCAGTTAATGGAGGCGAGCGAAGGATGATGGATGACCGTTATTATATGCAGCTTGCCTTGGAGGAAGCACGCAAGGCGGCGGAATTAGGAGAGATTCCCATTGGCGCAGTCCTTGTCCACGAGGGGGAGGTAGTTTGCGCAGCGCACAATATGCGGGAAACCTGGCAAAGTGCTATTGCTCACGCGGAGGTTATTGTTATTGAAGAAGCCTGTAAAAGGCTGGCACGTTGGCGCTTGAGTGGTTGTACCTTGTACGTTACCGTAGAGCCTTGTCCCATGTGTAGCGGTGCCATTATCAACAGCAGAATTGACAGAGTGGTTTATGGTTGCCCTGATGTGAAGGCTGGTGGCGCAGAATCTATTTTTAACATCATCACCAATCCTAACTTGAACCACTGTGCAGAAGTTGTTAGTGGCGTTTGCGAGGAAGAGTGTGCTGGTGTTATGAAGGACTTTTTTAAACGCAGACGCAAGGAGAATAAGGCGAAGCGACAAGCGGAACGCGAGTGTGGATGTTGTCAGTAGTGTTGTTTTACGTTATAATGGAAGAGCATTGTTTTTAGAACTGTATAAGTAAGAATTGGGTAGAAGTATCGTATGACGAGGCGGAGTAAGCTTGTGCCGCGAAGGCGTACTTGGCGTACGTCGAGCAAACAAGCGAAACGACAACGAAGTAAGACGGTGCTTATAGCCAATTCGCCCTGTGGAGATGTAGCGAAGTGGTCATAACGCGCCTGACTCGAAATCAGTTGTACCGCAAGGTACCGTGGGTTCGAATCCCACCATCTCCGCCAAAGTAAATTATTCCCGCTAACTGAAAGGTTGGTGGGATTTTTGTTTTCTGTAACATTCTTATCATACTAACATTGATCTTTGCTCATTTAATAATTAAATTTGCACAGCGGGGAGAATGTTTGGTAAAATAATCTATATTTTGATTATTAGAGGGGGACTTGTTATGAAAATTATAGATGTGTTAAATCAGAGTAAGATAAATGTTTCCTGCGAGCTGTTCCCACCCAAGCAAGGTTCGGAGCTACAGAACGCATTGGATATTGTTAATAAGATTGCCTTGGTAAAGCCTTCCTATATGAGCGTTACCTATGGTGCAGGGGGAACCTCCGTTGGTCATACCGTTGCCATTGCTAAAGGCGTACAGGATAATGGTATTCCTTCTCTCGCACATTTGACCTGTGTTAAATCTGACGAAGCAAAGATTTTGGAAGTGTTGCAGCAATTAAAGGACAATGGCATCAGCAACGTGCTTGCTTTGCGTGGCGATTTGCCTGACGGCACTCATGATGGCTGCTTTGCCCATGCCAGTGATTTGGCGAAATTTGTCAAAGCCAATGGTGACTTTTGCGTAGGCGGTGCTGCTTATCCCGAAGGACATCCGGAAGCTGGCACTTTAGATAAAGATATTGAAAATACTAAATATAAAATTGACGCAGGGGTTGACTTCCTTGTAACCCAAATGTTCTTTGATAATACTATTCTCTATAATTATATGTTCCGTCTGCTTTCCGCAGGTATTCATGTACCCGTGGTTCCCGGTATTATGCCTGTAACCAACGCAGGGCAAATCAATCGTATTTGCCAGCTGAGCGGTACCAAACTGCCGCCTCAGTTCCGCGCTATCGTAGAAAAATTTGCAGATAAACCGGAAGCTTTGAAGCAGGCAGGCATTGCCTACGCTACGGGGCAAATTATTGACCTTATTGCCAACGGTTTCAAAAATATTCACGTTTATACTATGAACCGTCCTGAAATTATTGGCGGCATTATGCGTAACCTGTCGGAGATTGTAAAATGAGATACAGCAGAGCCGAAGCCCTGCGCTATTTAAGAGCGCAGGCTAATGATGAAGCGGCTGGCATTTTGGTTGATACAGTTTTTCTGAAATTGCGTAACGAGGTGCAGGTGCGCCATGTTTTGCAAAAACATTCTTGCACTGTTCTGGAAGATGGTGTGCTCTTGGACTGTGGCGTAAAATTTACGTCACGCTCCTTGGCAAAGCATCTTGAAGGCTGCGCAGAGGTACTGCTTTTGGCGGCGACCTTGGGAAGTAAGGTGGATGTTGCCATTCGTAGATTGGCACTTGGTAGCGTAGCCGAAGGCGCGGCGGCACAAGCAGTTGCGGCTTGCCTGATTGAAGGCTATTGTGATGAAGTGCAGGAGCGTGTGGAAACTACCTTGAAGCAAAGACCCCGTTTCTCTCCCGGTTATGGTGACTGGGATTTGGCGGAGCAACGCAAGCTGTTTGCAATTTTAGAGTGTGAAAAGAAGCTGGGCTTGACGTTGACGGATGGGTTGATGATGGCGCCGAGCAAGTCGGTTACGGCGGTCATTGGACTTTCGGAATCGGTAGCTTGCGTTTGGAATAAGTGTATGCAATGCGGTAACACAAGCTGTCCATATAGAGAAGGCAGCTGATAAAACACTATCTGCGTTGTCAGGACTCCTAGACGTACTCGCAGTACGCCTTCGTCGCCCTTCCTAGCATCTAGTATTTTCTCGACAGCCTTATTGGAGATAGGAGAATGTGTATGAATTTTAGAGACCTACTTGGTAAAGAGCTTCTGTTCTTTGATGGTGCCATGGGCACTATGCTACAGGCTCGTGGTTTAAAACCGGGAGAGCTGCCGGAGCTTTGGAACTTTACCCACGCTGATGTAATTAAAGAAGTGCACACTGCTTACCTCAAAGCAGGTGTTAATATCGTAAAGACTAATACCTTCGGTGCAAACCGTTTGAAATTTGTAGGAACTGATATCAAGACTGCGGATGTGGTTGCCGCAGGTGTGCGTAATGCCAAGGAAGCTTGCTCCGGTTTTGAGAAAACCTTTGTTGCCTTGGACTTAGGCCCTACAGGCAAGCTGCTTGCTCCTTATGGCGACCTGCCCTTTGAAGAAGCTGTAGATATTTACGCAGAAATTGTGCGGGCAGGCAGTGCTGCCGGTGCAGATTTAGTGCTGATCGAAACTATGAGCGATACCTACGAAACAAAGGCAGCCATTTTGGCGGTGAAAGAAAATTGTGATTTGCCGGTAGTGGTTACCATGACTTTCGACATTGACGGCAAGCTCCTGACCGGTGGCGACGTTGCCGCTGCTGCCCTGATGGTGGAAGGCTTGGGAGCAGATGCCATTGGCTTTAACTGTGGACTTGGCCCCGCCCAAATGCAAAAGCTTTTGCCCCAGCTTTTAAGCTTTACCAGCTTGCCAGTTGTGCTTAACCCCAACGCAGGCTTGCCTGTAGAACGTGAAGGCAAGACCTGCTTTGACGTTGGCCCCGAAGAATTTGCTAACTTAATGTACGATTTGATTGGAGAAGGCGTGAGCGTTGCCGGTGGCTGCTGTGGTACAACTCCGGAGCATATCGGCGCGATGATTACAAAATGTAAGGGCTTGCCCGCAGGTGGCAGTCGCCCCTGTAATATTACTGCTGTTTCCAGCTATGGCAAGGCAGTAGTTTTTGACAAAGCGCCTGTAATTATTGGCGAGCGCATTAACCCGACGGGCAAGCCTCGTTTGAAGGAAGCACTGCAAAATGAAGACTACGATTATATTTGCCGCTTAGGTCTGGAGCAGATAAATGCGGGCAGCCATGTTTTGGATGTTAACGTAGGCATGCCAGGTATTGACGAGGCTGCAGTGATTAGCAAGGCAGTACCTGCCCTGCAGGCTATCACGGATACTCCTTTACAGATAGATACCTCTAATTACGAGGCAATGGAGCGTGCTCTGCGTTTATACAATGGCAAGCCCATGCTGAATTCTGTAAACGGCAAGGCAGAGAGCTTGGAAAAGGTGCTGCCCTTGGTAAAGAAGTACGGTGCCGTTGTAGTAGCACTGTGCTTGGATGAAGGTGGTATCCCCTTAGATATTGCAGGACGTGTCGCTGTGGCAGAAAGCATTATTGCTAAAGCTGCGGAGTACGGTATTGCAAGCCGTAATATTGTAGTTGACCCCTTGGCACTGACCATTAGTACTGGCGGCGAAAATGCTAAGGTTGCCTGTGAAGTTATTGCTGCTATGGGCAAACGTGGTATCAATACGGTGATGGGTGTTTCCAATATTTCCTTTGGCTTGCCTGGCAGAGAGCTTATCAATAGCGTGTTCTTTACCTTGGCAATGCAGGCAGGGTTAAGCGGTGCCATCATCAATCCCCAAAGCAAGGCAATGATGGATGCGTATTACAGCTTTCTTGCTTTAACTGGTGTGGATGATGGCTGTAAGGAATATGTTTCCCGTTACGCAGATGCTCCTAAAATTAGCGCTACCATTGTAAATGAGATGGGTCTCTTCGACGCTATTGTTAAAGGCTTGATTGGCGAAAGTAAAAAGGCAGCAGCAGTAGCCCTGCAAAGCGAGGCACCGCTGGATGTTATCAATAAATATATGATACCTGCCCTTGACTTTGTAGGCGCAGGCTTTGAAAAGAAAACCTTGTTCCTGCCCCAGCTCCTGATGAGTGCGGATGCGGCGAAGGCTGCTTTTGATGTTATTCGTGATTTTGTAGGAGGAAGTGGCGATGCCAATGGCGAAAAGGTAATCATCGCGACTGTTCGCGGCGATATTCACGATATTGGCAAGAACATTGTCAAAGTTTTAATGGAAAACTACGGTTACAGGGTTATTGATTTAGGTAAGGATGTGCCTGTAGAAACTGTTGTTACTGCTGCTAAGGAACATGGTGCTAAAATTGTTGGGCTTTCTGCGTTAATGACTACTACAGTTGCGGCTATGGAAGAGACCATTCGTGCCCTGCGTAAGGAAGTAGATTGCAAGGTTGTGGTTGGCGGCGCAGTACTGACAGAAGAGTATGCTCAATCCATTGGCGCGGACTGTTATGCTCCGAGTGCGGTGAGCGCAGTGAATTATGTGAACGAAATCTTTAGCAAATAGTTACAAGCGCTATTATGCTTTGTCGCAATTCTTTTGCTTGCCTGACGTATGTAAAGTGCCCGTCGCGGCGCAAGCCTTTTTGCTTCGCGGCTTCCAGCACTTCTAACGATTTTGAGGAAGTTGTCAGTAAAAAATGGAGGTGACTCTTAAATGAATATCTATCTCTGGAGACACAACAAAACTTACCATTCTCACAGTATGATTGAAGAGCCCTGCGTAAACAGCGAGTTCTATTTGGATGCCATCGCCATTGTTGTTGCTGCTGATTTAGACGAAGCCTTGGAAAAATTAGCAGAACAAAAGCAAGGTTGGCGTGTAGAAGATTTAAGGGCACTTCCCTGTACGGTTATTCCTGTTGATAAGGCGCAGGTGATTTTTACGGAACTGCGTGGCGCAATTCATCATCTATAAAATTACGATAAGTACCGTTATACTTTGTCGCAATTCGTTTGCTTGCTCGACATACTATTATTATGCTGTCGCTACGCAAGCCTCATTGCTTCGTGCCTTCCGGCACTTATAGCAATTTTATATAATACATCGTAATGAAAAAGCACAAGCTTCTAAAATTAGAGGCTTGTGCTTTTTGGCCTTATATGTGGTTGTCAAATAAGGTTCCTCGTTGAGGGAGCTATTGTGTAGTAGACTAAGGAAATAATCTATATGTTTTTCAAAATGGGTAACAGCAACGGAATTAGAATAGAAGTAGCTATACCAGTCAAAGCAATGGACACGCCGCCTGTTGCCAGCTGGACAGCGCTAACGTGAGCGCAAACACTGGTACCTATGCCATGACTGGAAGCACCAATGGCTATTCCCGCCGCTAAATCATTCTTAACGCCTAAAATTTTAAGAAGCTTGTGGTTAATGGTGGCACCAAGCATTCCTGTAGAGATAACTACTGCTGCCGTCAAGGGTTGGATGCCGCCGATGGTCTTGGTAATTTCCAAGGCGATAGGGTTGGTGACGGATTTAGGTAACAGGGAAAGTAAGACTGCTTCACTGGCGCCCAAGCTTTTTCCCAGAAGGTACACGCTAAAAATTGCGGAAAGAGTTGCTACCAAGATACCAATGGTAATACTAAAGGCATTAGCTTTGATGACGTGGCGGTTGCGGTACAAGGGTAAAGCTAAGGCGATAGTGGCGGGACCAAGCAAGAAATTGATGAAGTCTGCGCCAATTTTGTACTGCTGGTAGCTTACGTTGGGGACGTAAAGCAAAAAGAGAATAATGGCTGGGCAGGCAAAGACAATGGGCGGAATGATGTTCAGCTTTAAATAGCGCACCAGTAATTCGCACGCGCAGTAAATGATTATGGTTAGTCCCATGCCAAATAAAGGAGAGTTAAGCAAAAGTTCCGGTAACATCATTGCTGACCTCCTTTTTCTTTTTTACGCAGAAGGATTTCCAAAACGAGAGCAGTGCTGCTTAAAATAACTAAGCTGCTTAGCACCAGTGTCAGGGAAATAGGAAGCAGCTCTGCCTTGATGACGTCAAGGTATAAAATCATGCTTACGCCCGCTGGCAAAAAGAGCAGAGCCATTTTGTCAATCAACGCTCCGCAAATGTCTTCAATATAATTTTCTTTGATTATTCCCGTGCAAAGGAGCGCTGTTAAAATTAACATACCCAATAGCGGCGGGGGAAAGGGGATTTCCAAAAGGGAGATGATTACCGTGCTAAGCCATTGCAATAGCAAAAGGATAGCAAAGCCTTGGAGAAGTTTTGTTGCTGTCATATATAAACCTCTTGAAATTTTTAGAAGTACTTCGTTTTTCTACTGCTTCAATGATACACCAGTAATTTTCATAAGTAAAGAAAAAGCAAAAAGTCAAATAAAACTATTTGACTTTTTGACTTTCACTGTTATAATAAAATTGCAGGAAGGTTTTGCCCTCCTGCAATAAAATTACAAATAGTTTTCGCTTTATCGTCACCAATTATTTGAAGAACAATCCTACAATGGAAATAAGAAGGATACCGGCTAAGATGGCGGTGGAGGTAATGCTCATACGCTCCAAGCGGTAGCTGGAAACTTCCTCGTTCATCAAAGTGTAGGTACGCTGGATGGTGTTCAGCTTGTAATCAATGTTATCCTTCCAAACCGTAGCCTTCAAAAGCTCTAAGTAACGAGTGTAAATGCGTGCGTAGAAAATATCTTCGGTAACCTGCAGGGCGTTGTTGATATTGCCCATGATATTGCTGATATCTGCCATGATTTCCATGAGGCGACTGCGGATGCGGCGATAGGCTTCCACACGGTTTGCTTTGTTGGCAACGTTGGCTTCTTCCAGTTCGTCGTAGCTTCTGTCGATAGCTTCGGCAAGGGCGTTATCGTAATAACGCAGCTCTAAAAATTGAGCGTTGGCAAATTCCAAAAGGTCAGGAATATCAAGGCTGCCTGTTTTGTCATAAACAAGAGCACTGTCCCAGGCAAGATAGGTAATGTCATCACTATAGGAGAAGTAGTTGGCAAGAGTGCTTTGACGGGTTTGCTCGCTTACGGGAGTTTTATCCTTTAAAAGTAGGGGAACGATATCCCACTTGGGCATTGTGTCCTTGAAGTAGTAAACAACAAAGTCTTCTTCAAAGTCAGAGACACGTTTCTTGGTGCAGGCTTGTTCAATGGTTTCCAGTACGGCGTCAAGATATTCGCGGATTTTTTCTTCCGGCATATTTTCGCTGGCGATTGCCATGTCAAGGTACTCTGCTTCAGTAACGTCTTCTTCAAATTCAATGCGGATGATGAGGCTGATTACGCCAATGTCAAAGATACGCGCCTTGATTTCTGTGAAGTAGGTTTTGCCGTTGATTTCCATTTCGTGATTACCAAGCTCTACCAAAACCGGAGGGTTCTTGAAGGTGATGGACTTGGTGGAAATTCTATCTAAGCGTAAGCGGGAAGCAATTTTATTGCGGCTAGTCCACAGTGCTTGTACTAAATCAAGATTTATTTCGTCAGCAACGTCAAAAAGGCGATAAACTATCATGGATGTGTTCATAACAAATACCTCCGTGAAAAATACGATAAGAATACTGTACCTGTTATTATTCGTCGCGTATCTAAATTTACCTGCGATGAGAGAATATAATTGAAGAAAAATTTTCTTAGGAGGAACAACAGATGAATGAAAACTTTTCCGAAGAAGTAAAATCCATATTAGAAGCAGCACAGCAACAAGCTGTAATGAACTATCATCAAGAATTAACCACTGCCCATGTTGTAGCAGCCCTGTGCGGCAGTGATGGCTTTTTTAAATATTTATTGCAAACTCTGCACGTTAACGCAGATGCTTTCACTGCAGAAGCTAAAGCCTTGGTGCAAAAGATTCCAGGGGTGAAAGGTCAGGACCGTCAACTGATGATGGGTACCGCTTTTGCCCGTGTAATGGCACTGCTTAACCAAGGTGGCAAGACGGCGATTACCATTGGTGATTTGGTAGCTACCATTGTTAGTGATGGTGACAGTGATGTGGTTGCCCTGTTCAAAAAATATGGTATTGATAAGAAGAAAGTAGAGGCTGCCTACATGCAATACCAAAACAGTGCAGGCGATGAAGAAAACAAAAAGACCTTGGAAAAATTCGGTCAAGACTTAACTGCGAAAGCTCGCGAAGGCAAGCTGGACCCTGTTATCGGTCGTGACGAGGAGATTCGTCGTGTTATCGAAATCTTGAGCCGTCGTAAAAAGAATAACCCCGTACTGATTGGCGAGCCCGGCGTTGGCAAGACTGCCATTGCGGAGGGCTTGGCAAGACGTATTATCGCAGGCGATGTTCCCGAAAACTTGAAGAATAAAACCCTGTATGCTTTGGACTTGGCTTCCTTGGTGGCAGGGGCAAAGTTCCGCGGCGAATTTGAAGAACGCTTGAAAAAAGTTCTGAAAGCAATTACCGATAGCGCAGGTCAGATTATTATGTTCATTGACGAGCTGCACACCGTTGTAGGTGCTGGTGCTGCGGAAGGCAGTATGGACGCAGGCAATATTTTGAAACCTATGCTTGCTCGTGGCGAACTGCGTTGCATTGGCGCAACTACCTTGAACGAATACCGCAAGTACATTGAAAAGGACAGTGCTTTGGAGCGCCGCTTCCAACCTGTTTTGGTAAAACAACCTGGCGTGGAAGATACCATTTCCATTTTGCGTGGCTTGCGTGAACGTTATGAAGTTCATCATGGCGTGCGCATTAAAGACGCGGCTCTGGTTGCGGCGGCGGTGCTTTCCAACCGCTACATCAACGACCGTTTCCTGCCGGATAAAGCTATCGACCTTGTGGACGAAGCAGCTGCACGCCTGCGTACCGAAATTGACAGCTTGCCTGCGGAGCTTGACGAGAGCAAACGTCGCATTATGCAGCTAGAAATTGAAGCACAGGCTTTGACCAAGGAAGAAGACGAGCAATCCAAGGCAAGATTGGCGAAGATTGAAGAAGAGCTTGCGAAATTGCGTAAGGCTAATGACGAATTGGTAGCCCGTTGGGACGGAGAGAAAGCTTCCATCGCCCGCGTGCGTGAGGTTAAAAAAGAAATCGACGCTGTTAAACAGCAAATGGAACAAGCGGAACGCGATTATGATTTGAACAAGCTGGCAGAACTGAAATACGGTCGTCTGCCTGAGCTGCAAAAGGAATTGGCAGACCTTTCCGTCAAAGACGAAGCTGGCAATGACCAAGTGCTTTTGAAAGAAGAAGTTGACGAAGAAGATATTGCCAAAGTTGTCAGCACCTGGACTGGTATTCCTGTTTCCCGTCTTGGCAGTGGCGAACGTGAAAAATTGGTGCACTTGGAAGAAATCCTCCACCAACGCGTAGTAGGTCAGGACGAAGCAGTGAAGGCAGTAAGCGAAGCGGTAGTGCGTGCCCGCGCAGGCATTAAAGACCCCAATCGTCCTATTGGCAGTTTCATCTTCCTTGGTCCTACCGGCGTAGGTAAAACTGAACTGGCGAAGACCTTGGCAGAGGTGCTCTTTGATGATGAACGCAATATGGTGCGCATTGACATGAGTGAATACATGGAGAAGCATACTGTGTCCCGTTTTATTGGTGCGCCTCCGGGCTACGTTGGTTATGACGAAGGTGGTCAGCTGACGGAAGCAGTGCGCCGTCACCCCTACAGCGTAATCCTTTTGGACGAAATCGAAAAGGCACATGCAGATGTGTTCAACGTGCTTTTGCAAGTGCTGGATGATGGTCGCTTGACTGACGGCCAGGGTAGAAGCGTGGATTTCAAAAACACCTTGATTATCATGACCAGTAACCTGGGCAGTGCAGAGATTATGCGTAAGCAAGGCAAGATTGACCGCGACGACGTACAGCAAATGCTGATGAACTTCTTTAGACCGGAGTTTCTGAACCGCGTGGATGATATTGTTGTATTCAAACCCTTGCAAGCGGAACAAATCAAAGACATTGTTAAACTGGTGTTGAAAGAATTGGCAGAACGTCTTGCTAAACAATTAGAAATCAAGCTTACTGCAACTGACGAAGCCATTGCCCACCTTGCGAGTGCAGGCTTTGACCCCGCCTTTGGCGCACGTCCCTTGAAACGCTTGATTGTGCACACTGTAGAAAATTTGTTAGCCCGTAAAATTGTAGCTGGCGAAATTAAAAATGGCGACACCGCAGAAGTAATTATGAATGGTGAAAGCGTGGATGTTGTCGTAAAATAAAAACTGGTAGCAAATTAGAACCCTAAAATAAAAACTAATCCCGAAGCCGGAGTAAGATCCGGTTTCGGGATTTCTTATTTTCTTCGTTCTTCTTGTTTCTTTTGCCGTTTTTTCTATTTTGCCACACTCCTTGGCAGTAAATTTGTTATAATAAACACAATGGGTAAGTATTGAATATTTTTACATAGATTGGAGGTTTTCTTATGAGTATTGCTAAATATTTAGAACATACTTTGTTAAAGCCGGAGGCTAAGGTTACGGACATTATGCAGTTGTGCGCAGAGGCAAAGGCGTATAATTTGGGATGCGTGTGCGTTAACCCATGTTATGCAGGCTTGGCCCGTCACCTTTTGCGTGGCACTGACGTGAAGGTTGTAACTGTGGTAGGCTTCCCCTTGGGTGCTGATAGAACTGAGGTTAAGGCTTTAGCTGCCAAGCTGGCGGTGGAAGAAGACCAAGTTGATGAAGTGGATATGGTGATGAACATAGCTGCCTTCAAGAGCGGCAATTTTGACGGCGTGGTTGAAGACATTGCTGCCGTTGTGGAAGCGGCTAAGCCCTATCCTGTGAAGGTTATTATTGAAACCTGCCTGTTGACTGAAGATGAGAAGGTTGTAGCTTGTGGCTTGGTTTCCAAGGGCGGCGCTGCTTTCATAAAAACAAGCACTGGTTTTAACAAGGGTGGTGCCACTCTTGCTGACGTGCAGCTGCTTTCCCGCGAGGCGAAGCGTCTTGGTATTGGCGTAAAGGCTGCTGGCGGTATTCGTAATTATGAAACTGCTAAAGCTATGGTTGGCGCTGGCGCAGATAGGATTGGTACCAGCGCAGGCGTTGCCATTTGTTTGGATGAAGAAAAAATTGAGGGCGGAGGTCTGCCCAGGTGAGTTGTTTTAAAGTTGTGATGCTCGCCAGTGGCAGTAAAGGGAATAGTGCCCTTATCAGCACAGGTAAGCAAAATTTTTTGGTGGATATGGGAATCAGCTGTAAGATGCTTACAGCTCGGTTAGGTGAAGTTGGCTTGAGCGTGGGAGATTTAGACGGAATCTTTATTACCCATGAGCATACTGACCACGTAAAGGGTTTGGCTACTTTTACGAAAAAATATTCTGTGCCAATTTACAGCAGTGAGCGGACTTGGCGCGCTATTTTGAATAAGGATGGCAATATTGTACGAAGCAACTGCCGCATTATTAATGGATGTCTGCAGTGTGGCGAGGTGGAAGTCAATAGCTTTGAGATCCCTCACGATGCTATGGACCCCCATGGCTATGTGTTTAAATGTAGTGGCAGTAAATGTGCTTATATTACAGATACGGGATTTGTTACTCCAACAGTGAGGCAAGCTGCGGAAGAGGCGGATGTTTTAGTTTTGGAAGCTAATCATGATGTGGAGATGCTCAAAAATGGCAGCTATCCTCCTGTGTTGAAGCAACGCATCCTAAGTACTCGCGGTCACTTGTCTAACGAAAGTGCAGGCTGGTTATTGGCAAATTTGACCCATGTTCCTAAAAGCGTTGTCTTAGCGCATTTGAGTCAAGAAAATAATTTACCTAGTTTGGCATTTGATACGGTGTGCAATATTTTGGATGGGGCAAAGCTTTTGAGTGATACTCGTGTTGTAGTGGCGGCGCAGGATAGAATTGTTAAGAATTACGAAGAGTAAGGAGTGAAATAAATGAAGAAAGATTTTCTCAAAAAAAGCATAAATATCTTTTTATGTGGGTTGCTGGGCGCAGCAATTTTGATTGCTGCTGGCTGCGGAGATAATAAAACTACTGCGGCACCTGTTAATGATAAGCCTGTAGTTGTGGAGCAGCAGATTAGTCCTGCTCGCAATACTCCTATTGTTAGTGCTGCGAAGAAGGTTGGTCCTGCTGTTGTAGGCATTACCAATAAGGCTTATGTGCGTGACTTTTTCAATAGAGTAAAATTTGTAGAACGTGGCACCGGTAGCGGTGTTATTTATGATGCGAAGAACGGTTTGATTGCGACAAACCATCATGTGGTGGAGGGTGCTTCTGAAATTATCGTTAGCCTTACTGACGGACGCACTGTGAAAGGTAAAGTGCTTGGCGAAGATGCTGCTACTGACCTTGCCGTAGTAAAGGTTGAAGAGAAGGATTTGCCCGTTGCTACTTTTGGCGACAGCGATACTTTGCAAGTGGGCGAGCCTGCCATTGCTATTGGTAATCCCCTGGGCTTGGAGTTCCGCGGTAGCGTGACCGCTGGCGTAATCAGTGCTTTGAATCGTAGCATTGAGCTGGGTGAGCGTAAGTTTAACCTTATCCAAACGGACGCAGCTATTAACCCGGGTAACAGTGGTGGCGCCTTGGTGAATGCGGACGGCGAGGTTATTGGTATTAACAGTGCTAAGATTGCGGTGAGTGGTGTAGAAGGTATTGGCTTTGCCATCCCGGTAAATACTGCGAAACCCATTTTAGACCAGCTTGCTGATAAAGGGCGTGTGGCAAGACCCTATTTGGGTGCTTCTTTGATTGATAAAGAAGTTGCTGACCGCTTCGGTTTCGAAATTGATTTACACGGCGGTGTATTTATTGCCAAGGTTGTTAAGGACAGCCCTGCGGCTAAGGCAGGTATCAGCGCCGGTGACGTTATTCTTGAGTTTAATGGCGAAAAGGTAACTACTACCAAAGGTTTGCGTGACCTTATTGCTAAATGTGCAGTAGGTGATAAGGTGAAAGTAGTAATTATGCGTAGTGGCAGTGAAGTTACCAAAACTGTAACTTTGCAGGAAGTACCGAAAGGATATTGATGTGAAGATAACCATTGCGTGTGTAGGAAAGATTAAAGAAAAATACCTGACTGCTGGTATTGACGAATTTACCAAAAGGCTTACTCCTTTCTGTAAATTGGAGACCGTAGCCATCAATGAAGAAAAAATGCCTGATAACCCTGCGCCTGCAGAAAAGGAGCAAGTACTGGCGAAGGAAACTAATAGGCTTCTAGCGATTATTCCGGAAAATTCCTATGTGATTTTACTGGACGTAATTGGCAAGCAGTTATCTTCACCGGAGCTGGCAAGTAAGATTGATAATCTTGCTCTCAGCGGACATAGTCATATAACTTTTGTCATTGGCGGTGCCTTTGGTTATACGGATGCTTTGCGCAAGCGTGCAGATTTTGCCTTGAGCTTTTCTAAAATGACCTTTACTCATCAAATGATTAGACTGCTTTTGATTGAGCAGATTTACAGAGCATTTAAGATTAGTAGCGGTCAGAAGTATCATAACTAACGGAGCGTTAAATAGCGTAAAAATAAAAACTCCAACTCTCGATTGTGAGGGTTGGAGTTTTCTTGTTAAGGTTTGGGCAATCATGTTTTAAATAAAGTCCTCTGAGAGCTAATACTGCGTTGTATAAGAGCGAAGTGCTTTGGGTTAGCAGGCATTAGTGATAAGACAAATTTAATATATTTGATAGCAGGAATAGTATGTGTATTGAGAGTATTATGTAAGTAGTTACTACATTTAAAGGGAAGCTGAAAGGAGCAGGTATATGTCAAATATTAGAATTTGGTTTTCTCCTGATGAAATAGAAGAGGCAATAAAATATTTAAGTGATAAGCGTAAACATGATGGTATGTCCATAAAAGATATTTATTATTTTTACTTTAAAAAATATGTAAATGCTCATGGTAATTTAGAGTGGCATCCGAATTATCGGTTTATAAAAGAAAGATTGGCTAGGGTTTTAGATATGCTATATTGGTCTGGTCCTAGAACAATGACAGCTTTGGAACTTATAAAAGACTTCTGTTCAAGCGATGATGCTAAACAGATATTTGAAGAATATGCGGATGTTGTTAAAAATCTTGAATTAGACGACAATATGAGAATGGCTATATCCAATAAGTTTTTACCAGGCTTTGTATATCTTTTGGACAAGGTTTTTTGTGATGATGAGGAATATAAATATCTTAAGCATTATGCACAGGTAGCAGATGAAAGAAAAAGTAAAAATATAAAAGAATATAAGAAGAAGGTATTATCTGAGGATCAAGAACTCCATGCCTTGTTTCTTAGAAAGGTGTTAATATATTTGTCTGAAGAATCTGAAGTGATTCTGGCTGGTAATAAGGAAGTGCCGTATTGGAAGCGTATTGAATGTTGCCATAATTATATAGTGAATAATAGGGCTGCTATTGAGCAAATTGCAAGGGAGAATTTGAAGGAGGATTTAGACCAAATAGTCGGTAATGCCATAGATGTAAAAACTTTACAAGAGGAAATTGTTGCAAGGTACAATGGTATTGGAAATAGGTTAAGCACATACATAACTTACCATTCTATTTTAGCTTCGGATAATGATCCGGTTTGCAAAAGATATAATAGAAAGTCAATGGAGAATTTAAGGCTTATCAATTTCTACATTAAAAGGATAGAGTCTATCATCGAAGCAGATGAAGCTTTTCAAGTAGGGGATTCACTTGATGATATACTTGATGAACTGGAACACCAAAAACAGAAAGATTTTGAAGATATTAAGTCGGGAATGGTTAGGGTTGCAAACCTTTTAAAAAAGCTGGCAGGACAGGATTAACAAAGTACTTCATCTAGCGAGGAAAGTAAACAATAATCGTTGCTTGAAGGGTAAGAAAACTTAATATATGGGATTAAGCAAGGCTCAATTTCTGTAGTTTACAATTTTTCGAAGAAATGTTACACAATTCTCGAAATTAAGGTACAGAAAAAGAGCCCTTTTTTTTGCAAAAACTTGTACTCTAATAGTGGACGAAAATCCATTGACACAATACAGTTACGGTGATATCATACAAGAGACGATTGAAGAACAGGTACCGCGGACTTGTTTTACAATTTGTTACAATGAACGAAAGTTCCTAAGCTTGCAAAAGATGTGGCGCTAGCCGCTTCTTACTTTGCTAGCGCCAGCGGTAGACACCTCCTCGTTGAGCAGCCTTTTGTAGCGGCTGCAGCGCCAATGGGGAGGGCACAACGTTGAACCCCACAGGGAAAAAAGTTGTGCCTTAAAGTGCGTACCGCAAAACCTTACCCCACGCTTCGAGGGTGGCAATCTTCAAGTGAACGAGCACGAATTGTGAGTTGGCTGCGAGGAATGCCTCCTAAGAACGCAAGGGTAATCCCTGTGAAGCAGTTAAAAACCACTTGAACCTTGACAATTGGAATACAGTAGACCAAGCCGATGCTTGGAAGCTATGTGGGCTGTAATGCCATCTTCAATAGCTTTTGAGCAAAGGTGAAGGTTCCTTTTTATTGTCAGGTGTTGCAAGACACATTACATAGTAGGAGGAATTTTAAATGACTAATTTAAACGAAAAAATCGAATCCATTACCGTTCCTGATTATTGCGATGTATTCGCTGGTTACAATACTGGATTTTATTATGCTAGTTGCGTTAATGCTGACGGCATTTACGAAGTTGGCTCAATTGATGAGGTTGATTTGGCTAATGCCATTAAAAGAAGCAATCCTTCTCTTTACGAAGACGAAGAGGCTGACGAAGTTGTTGAAGCATTCATTCAAGGCTGGATGGATAATGCCGATGCAAAATACGTTGTATCCCGAATGTATGAAGACAGCAAAATCTTTTACAACTTGGATAATACCAACGTAGCAGTTGTTGAACCTAATAAGCTCAGCGTGATTGACATGCAAGACTTATTCGATGAAGGCTTTGCATTTGTAAAATCAAAACATATGGGCAATCAAGTTTTACCAAGAAGCGAAAAGCAAATCGACCTTGTTGACAAAGTTGGTGAGCTTTTTGGCTTGAGCATTGAAGATACAGTGCTTTTGTCCACTTGGTTGGTTGCAGCATTCGTACCCCATATCGTTAAGCCGGTGCTTTACGTCAATAGTGAAAGCGTAGATACCCTTGCTTGGGCAAAATACGTACTTGAATACGTAGTTGATCCTGTAAAAGGTGAAGAACTGTACTTTAACGCTGAAAGCGACCATGCTGTGTTGGCGAAACGTTATTTGCACTTTGGCTACAATATTAAAGACCTAAATTGGTTACTCTGGCACAACTTGGGAAATGAAGGTCTGAATGGTGGCGACATGGGTAATATGCGCAATGCTATGGTTACCTTTGACTTAGCCATGAAGAACTTCGATATTGACTTGTTAGCGAAGGTGCTCACAGTTAGCCCGAAAGTTGAACTTAGTAATCGTGAAGAATTGGCTGAAGCGATTGCTTCATTTGAAGAAGACCGCCCATACATTCTGCAAGCGATCTTTACTGTTTTGAGCGAAGCGATGGCGATTAAAGACAGCATAGAGGTAGAATATGCAGGTGTGCTTACTGACTTCATGCAATGGGCAACAGCAATATCCTTTGTTCTGTTTGGTAGTAAGGACGTTTTTACAAATGCATATGTAGAACGCAAACCGTTTGGTCGCGATGTTAATGCTTGGAAGGCAAATTACCTTGAGCTAATCGCTACTAAACGTGAAAAGCTTCTTAATACTAAGATTGCTTAACTAAATGTACTAAGTGGTGCTGGTGCTTACTCAGTTCCAGCACCAACTTCAATTAAAATTCGAAACAATCAGGAGGTAACAAATAATGAAAGAAAACAAAGAAATTTTGATTAAAATCGTCACTGAAGGTAACAATGCAATCAGTGGCATCGAAACCAAACCATTTGAAGAAACAACTAAAATCGCAAGCGTTGAGGCTATTGCTGAAGGTAACGCTGAAGCTGTTGAAACCGAATCCTGTGGCTCCGTTTTTAGAGCCAAGGACTCCTATTTCTGGGATTGGCATAAAAAGAACCCCTCTCAGTTTGTGGGTTTCGTTGATTACTATATGCCGTCAAACTTGAAAGCTGATGTTTGGTATGGCTTCACTATTGGTCCGGTGGCGTTAATTGCCGACAGAGTTCAATTGGTAGTATTGTTGTTTGAAGCTACTGAAGATGGTTCTTACTGGTACGATGATCGTCCAACTGGCTTACTCGTAGAAGATTACAAAATTGGCTCTGAAGAATATCTTGAAATGATTCGAAGCGTTTATGCAGGCGGATGGGAAACACTCGTCGCTGCTTACACCGACGAAATTGCTGATGCATTCGGTACTATTCGCTTGAAAGAAAAAGACGGCAAACTTTGCCTTGACTGGAACAGTTTTGATCCTGAACAGACTCCTATAAGCGAAGCTTGGGAGTTTGGTATGTACCTTGCTGATAGAATCAAGAAAGCAGCAGCTTAATAATAATGTATAACGGCTTTTATGAGGTAGAGCATGGTCTCTACCTCCCATAAAGCCACTAAATTTCTAAATTAGTAGGAGGAGAAATATGAAAAAAGTAGATTCTGTTATTGCAAATGTTCCTGCCGATGCTAAATTGTTCATCGGCTGCAACATCGGCGAATATTGCATTAGTTACGAGAATGAAAAAGAGGGCTTCATTAATATCCCTCTTTATGACGACCGTTTTGTAGCTTGGATGGAAGAAAAGAACCCGCAACTTGTTGCACAAAATCCTGAACTTGTAAGATGCGCATTGCATAAGTTGGCAGATGTTGCTGGTTATGAGGGTATGGGAAAAGACGTTATGTCTCGTATTGCTCAAGAAGGTGACAAGATTTTCTACAACTTTATGGATGGCAACGTTTTGGTTGTCGAACCTGGTCGTACTAGTCTGGTTGAAGCAGGTAGCTTAAGAAATGAGCTTTTTGCTTTTGTTAATGACCGATTAATGGATGTCCAGGATTTACCCAAGCAAGGTAATAAAGTAGATTTGCCTGAGAAAATTGGCTATTTGTTAGGCTTAGACCGACTTGATAGCATTTTGATGGCGATTGTTTTGGTAGCGATGTTCGTTCCCCAAATCTTCAAGCCTGTTTTAAACATAACTTGCAAGGACGATGGTGCCAAGGCAGTATGTAATTACGTGCTTCAAGCTCTCGTTGATCCAATCAAAGAAGAAGAGTTCTGTTATTCTCATGATAGAAGCGAAGAATGGGCTTTTGCCAAACGTTACTTGCACGTTGCTAATACATTCAAAGATGTTAAAGATGTATTCGACATGAATGTAGAAAACTTGACACCTTGTGGTTCTGATATGGGCAACTTGCGCAACTGCTTCGTGGTGAATGATATAGGCTTGGATTCAGTAACTGCTAAGCTAGCTTCAATTGTTGTTACCATCAAATCTAAACTGATTGGCAACTACGAACCATTGGCTGAAGCTAAAAAAGTTGTAGAAAAAGAACGACCAGATATCTTGAATGCAATCTTTGAGGTTCTAAGCAAGGCGATGGTGGTAAAAGAAACAATAGCGGTAGAGGACTTTGGTGACCTTACTGAATTCGTCCAATGGGCTAGAGCGATTGCGGCTGTCATCTTTGGTAAAGCTGAAGCTTTCGACAAAGTATTTGCATTGCGCAAGCCTTTGGCGGATGAATTGATTCCGGTTATGCTTTTCATGGATTTCTATGACCATAAGGTGGAGAGCGCGGAATTAGACGAAATCTTTGATATGGCTGATAGTCTTGAATTAAAAGCCCTATATAGTGTTGCGTAATAAAAAATGCAGGGTGGGGTTCGCCTCCACTCTGCTTAATAAGGAAAGGAAGAAAACAATATGAATGAACAAACTTTGAAAATTGAACAACGAGAAGTTAAGACCATTACTCTTAAAGTTTCTGACTTTAAAGGAATTGTTGCTAAAAATAGTGGTAACTATTACATGACATTTAAAGATGGTAGCGATAATCTGGTAACCGTAGCCTACGACAGTGTTGCAGTCAAGAATTGGATTGTTACTACCAACGAAAGACTGATGAAAGAAAATCCTAAGTATTTGGCTACTGCTGTAAATGCTTTTGCTAAATATATTGAAGCTCATCATGAAGAAAAGACTGTAGTTTCTCGTATTGCCGTTTCTGAAGGCGTTATTTATTACAACTTCGATGGTAAAAACGTTATGGCTCTTATTGATGGCTCCGATGATTGCGAAGCAAAAATCATTCCTATGGAAGCGTTGGCAGATAAAGATATTGCTTTTTGCAATAGTCCTTATGCTGCACCACAAGTATTGCCGGTACCTGATGACGAAATAGATTTGGTTGATGCATTGCAAAGATTGCTACATCTTAACTACGTTGACGCAGTCGCTTTGGCAGTTACCATAATTACTATGTTTGCACCTTGCATCCGAAAACCTATTCTATATATCGATAGCGATAGAGACGATGTAAAGCAAGCATTTAACTTTGCATTACAATCTCTGATTGACCCGTTGAAGGAAGACTGCTTGTATTTGCCGTCCTTTGCTGATATGGATGATGACCAAGCTTGTAGTGAAAGATACTTCCAATGTGGTCACACAGTAAAAGATCTCAAAAACATCGAAGCATGTACAGAACTGGCAGTTTTAGAAGATTACTATTACTTGAACAATGACCTGTCTAACGCTTATAGCATTAGTTGTATAGAACATGATGATCTCGGCGTTGGCTTTGCTGATATGTTGATTTCTGTTAACCCTAATCTGGGCTTCGACTATACCACTAATGTTCTGGAAGATGTAAAGGCTGAACTTAATGCTATTAAGCCATACCTGTTGTATAAAATTTTTGAGGTTTTACGCAAGGCTTTATATATTAAAGAAACTGTTGGTTTTAGTGAGGACTACGGTGAGCTTGCCGAGTACATTCATTTGGGTAGAGCCATCTCCAAAGTACTTTTTGGTGACGACCACACCTTTTTAAAAGCATATGCTCTGAAAAAAGGTGTTAAAGGTAATAATGTTATGACCACGATTCCTAGTAGGGTAATTGTTTCTGGACAAAGCTCTAGAACCAATGTTGCTTGAAGTGGTTGCTTAATAATTTAAATAGCGGGCGGGGCTCTGCTCCGCCTGCCAGAATAAAGAAAGGAGGAAAAACATGGCTAAAAAAACTGGTAAAGCCGAAGAAGTACTAGAAGAGATTTTCAATACTGTGAAAGCTATTATTGACGGCAGTGAACTATTCGTTGGAACTAACACCGGTTTAGAATACATAACCTGGATGGACAGAAACAATGAAGTGCGCACTGATGCCATTAAGAGCGAAATCTTCAAGTACAGAATCTTGATGGAGTGCATAGCAGTAGAAGATAAACTATACGAAAACAAATTTATCAAGAGAATCGTTGATTATGTTCTTGCCCATGCACTTACTAGCAAGAACAAGAAAACCATCTACAGCAGAATTGCTAAGGTTGGAGACGAGATTGTCTACAATTTAAACAATGAAGCTCGTCAGTATGTAGTAGTAACTGCTGAAGATACTTATTTCGAAGATGAAATCGAGGTATCCCAAAAAGCTTGTGCATTTATGAGCAATAGCTTGATGGGAGAACAGGTAATGCCCAAAATAAAGAAGGGACATAACCTGTATGACCTGCTTTCTCCGTTCCTTAACATGGATGATGATTCTAAGAAGCTGCTAACGGTATGCTTGGTTGCTTGGTTTATTCAAGACATTCCTAAAGCAGTAATTTTGTTGCAAGGTGAGCAGGGTTCTGGTAAGACCTTCCTTACCTCTCTCATACAGAAAATTGTAGATCCTGTTACCCATGAAACTCTAAATTCTCCAGATACCAAAGAAGACCTTGGCGTAGCTCTTTCAACTCACTACGTTATGGCGGTAGACAATATTACTGACTTACCTAAAGGCGTAAGTGATTTGCTCTGCCAAGCTTCAACTGGTGGTAGTATGCTAAAACGCACCAAGTATTCTAATTTTGATGCAAGCGTAGTTAGCTTCAAGAACTGCGTGTTACTTAATGGCATCGCCATTGAAAATGCACGCCTGGATCTTCGTGACCGCATTGTAGGATTTGAATTGCCCACGCTGAACAAAAAGTATGTTTCAGCCAAGGCTATTGAAAAAGAGTTTGACGAAAAGCTACCCTATATATTAGGACAAATTTTTTCTGTGCTTAGTCAAGCGATGCAAATATACGACGACTTGGAGTACGTAGAATCTCCTCGCTTGATTGACTTCTTTACCTGGGGTAGAGCCATAGCCACTATTGTATTTGGTAGTGACAAAGAATTTATCGAAATTTTTTTGAGAAACAAGGGCTTCGTATTCGAAGACCTGGTACAACAAGACCCGTTAGCATATGCATTAATGCTTTATTTAGAGTCTCTAAACAAATTCCCCTGCAAGGTGAATTCTACAGAACTTTACAAAAAGCTGATGGAAATCGCTCGAACCAATCATATCAATATGAACAGCGAAAAATGGGTGAGTAGTTCACAAGAACTGAGTAATAAGCTTAAAACGCTGATGCCAGCTTTTCGTGGGATGGGTTACTCCATAAATGTTGATTCTAGTAACAAGAGCAATGGGGTTCGTTATATTAAATTTGGAAAAACAGACGAAGCTAATGCTGAAGCAGTAGCTTAATCTTCCAGCAGGGGGCTAACAGCCTCCTGCCCAAAATTGAAAATAAATAAATTTTAAATACATATCATAAAAATGTACCTTGTAAATAGGCAAGGATATTTTAGACGAGAGGTGAATAAGATGGACAAAAGTGAAAACCATCAACAAGTGGTAGACTTGTTGGCAGAAATTATTATTAACTACCTATACGAACAACAAGAAGCTGAAGAAGTCGTTATGGATTCTGACGAAGCAGCTTAACTAGCATGGATAAATCTAAGTTTGTAGCTATCTATGTGCGTGTTAGTAGCACTAGGCAAGCAGAAGGCGGTTATAGTCTCGAAGCTCAGGAAAAGGTGCTTCGAGACGAAATCGCTCGACAAGGCAAGAAGGTGTTCAAGGTCTATAAGGACGCAGGTATTTCTGGATATACTATGGAAAGACCTGGCTTACAGGCTATGCTTAATGATGCTAAAGAAGGTCTATTTGGTAGTGTAGGCGTTTGGATGATAAGCAGGTTGAGCAGGAAGCTTGCTAATTTATTGGTTATCTTCGACGAATTTCAAAGGGAAAACATACAGCTATTCAGCTTTACTGAAAAGTTTGACCTTAATACCCCTGTAGGAAAGTTTACTGCCCAGATGTTTGGCAGCATTGCCCAAATGCAGAGGGAAGCTTTGATAGAAAACGTACTTAATGGGAGCAAGAAAAAGGCTAAAGCCGGCAAGGTAGTTGGTGGGAAGCTGTTTGGGTATGATAGCATACCTGACACTGATGACCCTAAAGGCACTAAAAAGCTAGTAATAGTTCCGAGAGAAGCAAAAGCTGTAAGGAAAGTATTTGATTTATACTTGCAAGGATATGGCTTTAAGTCAATTGCTCAAATGTTGAATGCTGATGGGTATAGAGGTAGTAAGGGTAGTCCGTTTTCCATTATGTCTATTAAGAGAATATTGGATAGTAAGGTGTATGCAGGAATGGTCAAGTATTGTGGAGAGTATTACCAAGGTATTCATGAGCCTATAGTAAGCATTGAAACTTGGGAAAAGGCTCAAGCAATGTTGGCTACCAAAACACACTGTAAACGAATTGTTGATTACCGTTACTTGCTCTCAGGACTAGTTAAGTGTCCTGCTTGTGGTACAGGTATGATACCTGCACACGTATTCCATAAGAATAAGAATGGTACTGAAAGGCGGTACTATTACTATAGCTGTAACGAGTACAATAATAGGGGAACTGGCAATTGCAAGCCAAACTTAGTCAAGGCTAAAGAAGCTGATGAAGTTGTTTTGGCTTTCCTTTACAAGTATCTGTGTAAGGATATCTGGCTGAATAAGGTAATTGAAGAAGTCCAAGTAAGATTATCCGTTGATAAGTCTATGGAAGATAAAATAGAGAGCCTTAAAAGTAATATAACTAAGCTGAATGCCAAGCGTGATAAACTGCTATTGGCTTTTGAAGAAGGCAGGCTAAGCACTGAACAGTTGCTGGAAGAGGACAATGCTATTCAGGAAGCCATAGAAGAAGTAGAACTGGATCTAAATCGTAAGCAGTTTAGTGAAGTAAGGCAAGCGTATAGCGAAGAAGAAATTAGAGCAGCGTTTAAACTATTACCAAAGCTGTTAGAAAAAGCAACTGACGAAGAAAAGATAAAGCTGCTACGTGGTGTTATTAAGGCGGTATATGTAGACGAGGATAGGTTCGTTAAGACTATTGAAGTTTACATACCTAACGTGAAGCAGAATGGAAGGTTACAAACAATGAAAATTGATATTAAAGAAAGTAGGTGAATTTATGGATCCATCAAAACCAAAACGAGTAGCCCTATATGCAAGGGTATCAACTGAAGAACAAGCTGAGAAGGGTTATTCCATTGAAGGTCAAAAAGAAAAAATCCACCAATATTGTGAACTGCATGGCTATACTGTAGTCGGTGAATATGTAGATGCTGGCATAAGTGGTAAGAACATTACTAAACGACCAGAGGTACAGAGGCTTCTTAAAGATGCTGAGAGTGGTAAGTTTGACGAAGTGGTGGTGTGGAAGATTAATCGCATTTCTCGTAATACCAAGGATTTCCTTGAGATTTTCGAGAGACTAGAGAAATATAACGTTTCCATCACCTCACTCACAGAAAACTTCGATACCTCTAATCCCATGGGTAAGTTTGCAGTTCAAATGCTCGCTGCGGTTGGTGAATTAGAACGCAATACCATTGTTGAAAATGTTAGCTTAGGCTTAAACCAAAGAGCTAGACTTGGCTTGCATAGCGGTAGTAAGGCATTGGGTTACCGAGTTGTTCCGAGTGCTACCAGACCCAAAAAGAATGACCTAGTCATTTATGAGCCAGAAGCGATAATCATCAGGAAAATATACGAATGGTTCTGCAATGGTAAAGGCTTTAAGGCTATAGCTAATAAACTTAACAAAGAAGGTTATAGAACTATTCATGGTAAAGAGTTTAGCTTGTATAGCATAAGAGAAATTATCGATAACCCACTATACAAGGGTTATGTAAGATATGGGAAGTACCGCAAGTGGAGCGAAAAACGTAGAAAAGGGAAGAATCCAAACCCTATTATCGTTAAAGGCGTTCACGAAGCTATTGTTAGCGAAGCAGTTTGGAACAGGGCACAAAATATTCGTTCTGAAAGGTGTTCTACTACGCAGAAAGTACATAATGACGAGAACTATCTTAGTAGCCTGTTGCGTTGCCCTGTGTGCAATGCTCCTATGGTGATAGGTAGGTCTACTAGTAATTTGAAGAATGGCAATAAACGAGTATATAGGTACTATTGTTGTTCCAACTTCAAAAACAAAGGTGCTAGCGTATGTAAAAGTAACTCTGTAGGTGCTGACGAAGCAGAGAAATATGTATTGGATAAGGTAGCAGAGTTTTTAAGTAGTCCTGAGCTTATCCAAGAAATACTATGTGGAATTAAGAAAAAAGCAGACAAATCTATCGAAAGCAGGAAGCGTGAGTATGATAGCGTGGATGCAAAGATAGTTGAAATTGAAGAACGTAAACAAAGGCTATTAGACTTATACATTGATGGCAGATATGACAAAGCTACCCTTGATAAAAGGATAAGCGAGTTGAATGATAGTGCTACTAAGCTAATAGAACAGAAGAAAATATTAGCAGGAAATAATAGCCTTACCAACAATGAGTTGAATATTGAATTTATAAAGGAATCATTGGCAAACTTTAAGGCAGTGATGGATTCCGCTCCACCAGAACAAACGAAATTGTTATTGAGATTGTTGATTGATAGAATAACCGTGAAAAATAACAAGGTAGATAAGCTCTATATGAAGTTTGGCATAGAGCTTCAAGAATACCTGACATCTAAATCCTCCCAAAATGATGGGGGGATTTTTTTATGCAACGGAACACTGGAGGATGAGCAATGGCTATTGGTTATCGAAATATGACAGAAATCAAATATAACAACGAAAGGTGGGAGCATATGCTTAGTGAAACGGATAAAAGGCTAGAATTGCTATTACTTAGTTTATTATTAGTATTATGGATAACATTCAAAAGCTTAATACTCTTGGTTTATTGGAGGTTATTCTGGTCATAATCCCTGCTCCTATGGAGCAGGAGCATAGAAAAAGCGAGCGGAGGGTTTGTGTGTTCCTGATGATTTCACGAGTTAATTGGATTTTGTAATCTGTATGGCATGGAGAAAAATAGGTTGAATTTTACCTATTTTGAGATATAATGGAGATAAAGGAGGTAGTTGATATGAATATTGATACCAATACTATCGTTTCTGTTACTGAAGCCAACCAAAATTTTTCTCGTGTTACTAGAATTGCAGAAAAAAATGGACAAGCAGTTATTTTCAAAAACAATCGACCTAAATATCTCGTTATTGATATGGATAATTCCCCTATAATTGATTTAACTGATGATGAAAAAATTGATATTGTTGCAGCCAGGGTTTTAAAAAGATTTAAACCTGCATTTCTGGAGCTTGCGAAATGATTAAGTTTTCTAAAGAAAAGATATTACTGTTACATCAACTTATTGCTGCCGAAACTGGAGGTAGCGTTGGTGTTCGTGATGAAGGACTATTGGAGTCTGCTATAGAGAGTGCTTTTGCAGGTTTTGGTGATAAGGAGTTTTATCCTACCAAAGAAGAAAAGGCTGCAAAAATAGGATATAGCTTAGTATCTAATCATGCATTTGTCGATGGTAATAAAAGAATAGGAATGTACATAATGATTACATTCTTGGAGGTTAATGGAATATATCTTGATTGTACTAATGATGAAGTAGTACAGATAGGGTTGGGATTAGCAGAAGGTAGTTTGAAATATGATGAGCTTTTAGAGTGGATTAAGAACCATCGTGTATAGTTGTATTTAAATTGATTATCCAAAAGTAGTGGGAAAGAAATATGATTCTTTCTCACTGCTTTTTTATTTGCGTGTGGATAATTGTGGACAAAACCGTATTTTCAACAATTTTAAAGACATATTATTACTGTGTAATAAATTATTACAATTTATTACCACGAACCAAGTGTTTTTTTGCAAAAACAGTGGTTATGGAACCTTCTGTCTAGATTTGGATGGAAGGTTCTTTTTATTTTCTATTTTTCAAGGAGGTAGTTACTATGTGTAATTACGCTGTCAATTCCATTACCTTTAGTTCTCGTAACAGTAAGCTGCTTAGAGAACTGCATAAGAAAGTCCTTAGCTGCTATGACGATGCAGTAAAGGGTAAAAATCTCGTTAGGGATCTTCTCAAATCCCATGGCTATTTGCTTCCGTTGGGTGTGAACAATACCGATCATTTTAGCCATTGTGAGGAGTTCATCACCAGCAAGAGAGGTGTGCATTATTTCAGTTGCGAAACAACCACCGCTTGGAGCGAAAATATGCTTCCCATCATTAACCTTTTGAAAGAAAAGTACCATAACGAAATCCATCTTAGCTTCTGTTCCGAAGATGGTGGCGATATCTTCATTGTTAAAGACGATACTGGAGTATTCTATCCTGACCGCTATAAAGTTGAATGGCGAATTAATGGTGTTTCCGAATCTGAATACTTCAAGACATATAAGGCTTTATTTACCTATCTTAGAACTAGCTTTCCTAAAGCTTACTTTGGTTATTTCGATACCTTAGACGATATCGAGCGTAGCATTGACCAAATCTATGGTTCTTTGGACAAAGAATATTATTTCTACATTCATAGATTTAAGGAGTACCACAACGAAATGGCTGAATTTATGGCTAAGAAGGAGGTCGCTTAAAAATGGGAGCTACTCAATTCATTTGTCCTAGCAAAGAACGCATAGGAATATCTGAATGCCTAAGTGCTTGTCCTAATGCAATGCGTTGTATGGGTAAGCCTACCCTTGAAGCAGTTGCTAACAGCGTTAAGGACAGAGGCTTGGGTAGTAAGTATTCCGTTACTGAACTCATATCAGGCACTAGAGAGGTTTACCTCAAGAAAACTACTGATTATGCCATTGACCCGCAAGACCAAATATTTGCTATGCATGGTACTGCTGTTCATTCCATATGCGAGAAGCATTCTTCATCATTTACCTTGACCGAAGTAAGGCTATCTAACGATACCTATACTGGACAGATAGATGCCTATGGTGACTTATTAGGTAATGGTAAGAAGATACTGCTCGACTATAAGGTTACTTCTTCATTCAAAGCAGCTATGGCTCTTGGCTACTATAAGGTAGACGAACCTACTGGCGAAGTCTATAAGACTGGTGCTAAGAAAGGTCAACCAAAGACTCGTAAAGTTTTCAAGACTGGAGGAGTTAAGCATATCCTCGAATGGGCTATTCAAATCAATGCTTACAGAATGCTGCTTGAGGAGCATAACTTCAAGGTAGACGATATGCATATCCAGATGTATGTGCGTGACTATTCTTTGAGGATCGCTGCAGAACGAAATGTCGAGAAACCAATCTATCTTATCAAGGTCAATAAAATAAGCGACATTTGGATCAAACGCTATTTTGCCATCAAGAAGCGTAGACTTGAAGAAGCTATGGCTAGTGGTGTATTACCTGACTTCTGTAGTAAGCGAGAATCCTGGAGTGGAAGAAAATGTCAGGACTACTGCAATGTATATGAAGCTTGCAGACAAGACTACACAGAACAACTATCAAATCAAGATAGCTTAACCAACGCTGCTTAAAAAGAAAGGTGAAGATAATGAATAACTATGAAATTATGATTATTATAAAACCTATGCCTGAAGAAAACCTCAATGCAATCATTGATAAAACCAAGTCCATCATCACTGCTGATGGTAAGGTCGATAAAGTAGACAACTGGGGCGAAAAACGACTTGCTTATGAAATCTGTGGTCTGAACACTGGCATCTATTTACTTTTCACTTACATTGGCACTTGTGATGTAACCAGGGAAATTGACCGATATATGAAAATCAATGAGGATATCCTTCGTCATATGATTGTACGCAAGAACTAATAACAAAATGAACCATAGGTGGTAAATAGATATGATGACCAAGAAACAAATCCTGCAGGCTCTCTCAATCCTTAATGATAATGATGAAGTTGCCGTAGTATTCCAAGACAAATATGATAGTAAGCACATTGCTTCTACCAATGGAGTATCCATTACCTTCAGCAACAACTCCACCAAGTTATCAATAGTAACCAAGGAACTTACTGAAGAAGAGCTTTCAAAAGCTGCTTAAAAATGAACAACAACTCACTACTCATAGGCTGCTATAATCGGTAGCCTATTATTTTTTACCTAAGTTTAGAAAGGAACTAAATATGGAAAAAGATATACCTTTATTAACTGCTTCTGATGTGGAATTGCGGATTGCACAGCTCCAACAAACAAACCAAGGAACTTTTGCAGTACTGCTTGCATATAAGAATTCCAGAGTGGATATGCGTATCCTTGACGAATGCTTTGGCTCTATGAACTGGAAACGAGAACATACCGTGATAGATGGCAGACTGTTCTGTACAGTAAGTGTCTATGATGAGAAAAAACAGGAATGGATCTCCAAACAAGATGTAGGAGTACCAAGTAATACTGAACCTACTAAAGGGGAAGCTTCCGATGCTTTCAAGCGTGCTTGCTTTAATTGGAAGATCGGCAGAGAGCTTTATTCTGCTCCTGATATTAGATTCAAGCTTAACGATGACGAATTTTTCATAGGCAATAATGGCAAACCTAAAAGCTATGCTAAATTCTATGTCGGTGCTGATATGACCTATGACAAGACACAAAATAAATTCACCAAGTTTGTAGTCCTAGACAAAGATGGTAAGGAAAGATTCAGTATAGCTTCCAAGACCAGAAACTATGAACCTAATGTAGACACTCCTAAGGCACCCGAAATCCACGAGCCACCATTTGGTACTATATGCTGCCAATGCAATACACCAATTAAGTCTCAAAAAGTACTGGACTATGCTTTAAACAAATTCGGTAAACCCATTTGCTATGATTGTCAAAAACGAATGGCTAACAAGGAGGCAGCATGATAGAAGTAAAATGCTACAAGGATATTATCAAGCTTACAATGATGGGTATTGTTCCTAATCGTATCATAAAAATGCTGAAGGAAGAATTATCCAGAATTAAAAGCTGGTCAGACGAATACAATGAAGTCAGTTTTACAGAATTTCATACGGATGATTATGATTATGGCTATGTTGCATTGCTGGATGGTAGCGAAACTATCGACCAATTAAAAAGCATTGGGTTATCTGAAGGTTGGGAAGGTATTATACCAGAGGTAGCCTACAACTACTATTTTGATAATGAAAAATGGACAAAAATCATAGTTGTTTATAACGATTCTTATTCTATGGTTTTCTATCTACGCAACAGTAATCAGTTTGATAGTTACGTAACTACTGAAGAAGATAACGATATGGATATGAAAGAACCATTTTAACGGCTAAGGAGGAATAAAATATGCAAGTAATAATGTTAGAGCCTGGTAAACCAGCTTATGTAAAAGAGATTGGTAGTGACCTGGCTTCCATACAAGAAGCTGTGGAAGGCACTGTAGAAATAATCTATCCATTCTCTGATGTGTTTGTTGGTCTTGCTTGCAACGAAGAAGGTAAAATTAATGGATTACCTTTAAATAGAGCTGTTTATGATAATGATGGAGAAATCATAGACATCATAGCTGGTAAAGCTTTCCTTTGCGATTGTTCAACTGATGAACTGCAAAGTCTTAGTCCTGAACTTTTGGATAAGTATTTAAAGAAATTTGAGCATCCTCAAAAATTTGCAAGATTAAACGGAGAGATTATTGCTTTCTAAATAACATATAAAAAAAGAAAAGTAGTGAGAGAAACCTTTCTCACTACTTTTTTTGTATGTACCTTTACATCAGTTAAAAAGTTTGGACTTGGTAGGTCGCCACCAAGTCCTGTTGTTTGTCATATGTCTTTTGTTGTTACAAGTGTTTTATATTGCTATCGGAAAGTTATGTTGTTCCGTAGAGCTTAGAAGGTTTTCTAATTGGCTTCGTTCTACGAAGATTCTTCCCCCAATTATTTTCACGTTAAGATATTGCTTTACCAATGCTCTAATTCTTTTTTTGCTCACTGGTAGGTACTGCTTTTGAATTTCGTCGATTGTTAGAAACTTTCTGTTCATTACTGCTGTCATTATGTTTCTCCTTTTACTCCTCTACTATTTTTCCATCGAATAAACGAAAGGTTTTTACCCATATACCTAACTTAGCAATCTCTGGTATCATTGCTAATGCAAATCCAATCTTCACTGCTTCTGAGTGCGTGAGCACATCAGTGCTGAACGAATACTGGCTTACTATAGGGTTTTTATTGGGTGCAATTTTATTGATGGTATCTATGATTGTTTGGCTATAGTTCCGGAGATCTACATTATTTCTTTGGCTTTTATCAGTTAGCTTACATACACGTCTTGGCATAGTTACTGATTCCTTTCTAATTATATTGTTGGTAAATTATTTACCTTTTAATTATTTGTTAGCTTTTTTGAACCGTTTAAGAAATATTGTGACTGTTCGTACCCGGTAAAGAAGAAAATAAAGTTCATTAAAGATTCAAGAAATCAGGTTTTAAGTGGTGATAAATTCAAAAGTCAAATTGACAAACAAGGTCTGATAGTATAAAATATGAACGTAAGCTAATCAAATAAAAAACGATAGTATCATGCATTAAAATGAGCTTACAAAAGATGGTCATTCTCAAAATGACGTTTTTTGTGTATAGCTGTACCCATTTTGGGAAGATGTTTTAAGGGCATGATTTTTTGTTTTTCTTTGGGAAATCAGAAGTATTTAAATGCCCTGCGAATAAAAGATATTCAAAGGAGAATGAAAAATGATTAAAGAAGAAAAAGAAGCAGGCATTGATTATAATAACTTAGTGTTGAATGAAGCAGGTGCTTCAAGTAAAGGCTTGAAAGTTTTAGTTACTCGTGGTACCGCATTTAGTGGTCAAATGGAAATTGACGTTTCGTTGCTCAAAGATGCTACGTGGTCTTCGGTAACTGGAGGTTATGGTAATCAACTTCCAAGCTATTGCCTGTTTGCGTATGCACCATATGATTATATCGTTGAAGAAGGTAAACTCAGCTGTTCAGGATCCCATTCGAAATACAATAATGGTATGAAGTTATTGGTACCGATGACTAAAAATCATTGTAAGAGGTATCGTAAAGGTTTAGATCTGTTATTAGCACAAGCAAACGCAAAGGGTAAACGTCCCATTGGACCAATTCATGCAGGTAGAACGTATTGCTGTCGAAGAGTTTTAGAATTACTTAATGAAGCTCCAAATGGGGAAATGGAACGTTGGGAGCTTATCTATAAACTCATAGATGAGGATTATTGGGAAACTACAGCTGTTAATGTTCTTAGAAGATTGAGACGACAAGGTGTGTTGAAAGCGACTAAGGTAAAAAGAACTCTGATTTATAGCGTATAAGAATTTAACGCAACAAAAACAAAAATAATTATATATTCTAAAAATAGAGACCTCTTACTTATCAAAGTAAGAGGTCAATTTATTTTTAGAAAAGAGGTAATGCTATGGAACAAGAAATGAAAAATATCTACGAACTTTTGGAAGAAGACATTATGAACTCAGATTTGAGCGAAGCAGATAAAGCTGCTAAGCTATCAAGACTGCTTCAAGTACGAAGTAAACAGGTTAACATTATGCTTGTTGGTGCAACTGGAAGCGGTAAGAGTTCTACTATCAATGCTTTGTTTGATATGAACGTCGCAAAGGTTGGGACAGGCGTAGATCCTGAAACAACTACCATCTCTAATTTCGTATTAGATAACCTTACCATCTGGGATAGTCCAGGATTGGGTGATGGCGTTGAAAGGGACAAGCGTATTACAAGAGACATTATTGCTAAGCTCAATGAGATTGGGGAAGATGGTAAACCTATTATCGACCTGGTGGTAGTAATCATGGATTCATCCAGTAAAGACTTGGGAACAACCTATAACCTCATCAACAAAGTACTCGTGCCTTGCCTAGGTAGTGAAGCGAGCAAGCGAATCATCATTGGCTTGAACCAAGCAGACGTAGCCATGAAGGGTAATCATTGGCATAAAGAAGCAAACAAGCCTGACGAAGTACTGACACAATACTTGAAAAGGAAAGCTGCTTCAGTTCAAGCACGAGTTAAAGACGGAACCGGATTAGATATTACTCCTATTTGTTATTGTGCAGGCTATTGTGAGGAAGGAAAAAATCAATGCAAGCCTTACAATCTTACTAAGCTACTTCATAGCATTGTTCAAATCATTCCTCGTGAAAAGCGATTGGCATTGGCTGATAAAATCAATACAAAAAAAGAAAATTGGGAACACGATGATGAGGAAGATGATTATGGTGAGGAAACTACCAAGGATTTTGTCGATGTGGTATTCGATTACATTGAGGTAGCTAGTGAAGTCGGTGGCAAGATTCTGGGCGTGCCTGGGAAAATTCTTGGTGGTGTTGCTGGGGCTGTCATCGGGACAATTACTAGCATTTTCAAGTCCATTTTTGGATGATTAATAACTAAATAGGTACAACAAAAAGTACACCTTTTGGGACATAGGTATTTTGAATGATATCTATGTCCCTTTTTCTTTTTTTTTACAAATGTTGCATACAACTTTAGGTGGAAGTAGGTTTTGTTGCACTTATTGTGAATATTTTTTTAGGAGGTGCAATAAAATGAATAACAAAATCTTCGGTTACGCAAGAGTGTCTACAAAGGAGCAAAACTTGGATCGTCAGATTGACAGCTTGAAAAAATACATTCCTAACGAAAGGGATATAATCGTTGATAAGATGTCTGGCAAGGATACTAATCGTCCTGGGTTGGAAAGCCTGTTATATAACATTAGGCAAGGGGATACTCTCTATATCCATAGCCTTGATAGGTTGGGCAGAAACAAGAATGATATTAAGAGGTTACTTACTGACTTGAAAGAGAAGAAGGTAATTGTCAGGATTTTGGACTTACCAACGAGCATGGTAGACTATGGTGAAGCAGGACAGGGAATAATGGAACTTATAAACAATATCCTTATAGAAGTGATGGCTTATCAAGCACAGGTGGAACGTGAGAATATTCGGAAACGGCAAGAAGAAGGTATAGTAGCTGCTAAGGCAAGAGGAGTACATTTTGGTAGAAAGAAATATCCTTTCCCAGAAACTTGGGAAGATGATTACAAAGAATGGAAGGCTAAGAAGTGTACAGCAAAGAGTCTAATGAAAAAGTATGAATGGACTAGTACTACATTCTACAGGAAGGTAGCAGAATATGAAAATAATATATAGATTGTGTGGTAAATATAAAACTGTATAAAAATATTACGTAGTTTTTAGTCTATAGTGGTTTTTTATGTCCATGCGCTGACTTCTGGAACCATACACGATAAAATTTTTGTAAGTTAATATTCACCAATGAAAGGGGCATGAGGATGAACACATTTCCTAATGCAATGTTTATATGACCAATGGCGTACACAATGCGGCAGAAATGGATTATGGATTTCAAATGGAAGTAATACAGGCTTTAGCAAGGTTTCTGCATAAGGATTGGGGCATTACCCCTGATGATGATAAAGATTTGAATGATAAATCATTACATTACAAAGACCGTATCCTTGCTTCATACCTAACTTCTGAAGGCAAGATATGGATCAATGCAGAAAGTGAAGATGGCAATGACTATACGGAAATTATGATTATGTTTCCTGATGAATATTAGAAAAACAAAAAGCAGCAGCTACTCGGAACGCTACGAATAACTGCTGCTTTTGTTTATAAAGGTAAAGAATACAATAAAATAAAGTAGTGCTACACGGGGGCGAAAGTGCTTTGTTTATAATCTTACAGTAACATTTTTTTTTTTTTTATTTAAAAACTGTTAAATTGTAAAATTTTTACTGAAAATCACTTGACTATATAGTTACTATATAGTTTATTATCACTAAAAGACATTATATATAAAATAATATTATATACTAATAATAATTTCATAATAGTCAAACACCTATATTAAGGTGTAATTGGCAGGAAAGTTTGCTGAAATTCCAACACTGTACCGCAACTGTGATGAGAGCTGCTTTATCGTTAACCCTCGCAAGGGATAAAGTGGCGATGACCTAAGCCAGAGCGCTGCCGTTTCACATACCGTCCTCCTGCGTATTATGGGAGAGGTACAAGTTAAGGGATATCCCTGTCTTGGAGGAGGTGTGTGTATGATTATTACCAACGAAGAACTTGAAAATTATCTGGACTTCTTGAATGAGTCCGAGCAGGAGACTGTTACTGTTAACAGAAGCTTCCTGCTTGAACTTACAAGGGAAGTCTTCTTTTACCATGGTATGGCTGAAGAGCAAGCCGATTTGAAAAAGTCAAGCCAAGGTATAAGCAGATAATTGGAAGGTTCTTTTTTTATTTAGTAATCCCAAATTATGTATGAATGATTGATTGGAGATGTTGTCTATGAAAAAACATAAGAACAACAAAAACTTAACATTGGCTATGGCTTTCGTACTGGGCTGCTGCATTTTTGGCGCAAGTGATGCCTTTGCGGAAGAAGCTGCCACAAGGGCAGAACTTGCCTTTGATTTGGAAGGCATTACCGTAGAAGCGGCACGTCCCGACTGGGAAACAAAACTTTCCCCCGGTAGCGTAACCGTTATTCGCCCTGATGATTACAAGGGCGAACAAAAAACTTTGCCTGATTTAATGCGCAAGGTACCAGGCGTACATGTACGCGAAGTAAACGGTAAAGGACAATACACCACAGTAACCGTGCGTGGCTCCACTGCGGCACAGGTTGGCGTGTTCATTGACGGCGTGCTTAGTAACCTTGGCGGCGACAGCGCGGTAGACCTTTCTACCATCCCCGTAGCCAACGTGGAACGCATTGAAGTTTACCGTGGCTACATTCCTGCTCGTTTTGCAGGCACCTTTATTGGTGGCGTTATCAACATCGTTACCAAGAAGCCTGATAAAACCAATGTAAGCGTAGAGCTGGGTAAGAGCAGCTATGGTGGCAAGAAGGGTGCCACAGAAATTACTGCACCTTTAGGTGATGGCAGCTTGATGTTTGGCTGGAACTATGAAAGCAGTGATGGCGACTTTAGTTATGAAAACTATACTACAGCGGGCGCGATTACTGCCATAAATAACCAGATTAATGAAAGCCTTAAAACCATAAATACTTTTAAAACAGATAGCTTTAATAACTATAAGGATACTTTAAATTTGGGGGACACATTTGAAGAATTTTCTTTTGATGGCAAAATAGGCGAAGCAGCTTGGGATGCTTATATCCAATCTGATGATGGTTTTAAAAAGGCTTATTACCAAAAATTATCCCAAAGTCTTTTAACTTATGAGCAGTTGTATCATATGGGGTATAACCAAACACAATGGGAGGCTATGAATGATAATGATAAAGCAACTGCCCTCCAAGGTGAAGCAAACAAAATTGCAACAAACTTGAATCCTAGTACTAACGACGTACTGAGTGCAGAAAATCAGTCTATAGAGGACAACCGTAAGAAACTTGCCCAAGCACAAAATCCCAAACGTTGGCGTCAGTACAACGATTACGAAAACATCAACAGCATTTTGAAATGGCAAAATGAAAACTGGATGGTTAAGGCTGCTTGGAACAAGGTAGACCGCCATTTGCCGGATAGCTTGTATGGTGATTCCTTTGCAAATGCTAATGTGGGTTGGGGTGTAGATTTGTACGATAACTATCCCTACGATAGCCGTCGTCAAAAGATTGATACCAAGGAACTTTTGCTCCAAAACCGCAACAACGTGGGCAAGCTTGAATGGGGCTGGATGCTTGACTACACCAAGTCCGATAAAAGCTATCGTGCTGAAAATATAAACAATCCTACCGAACAAGATAAACTTGTACCCTTACGTGAATTCAGCGAATATAAATCTGATAAGTACAATGCTCAAATTGACGGTACTTACAAGATTAGCGACAATAATATGCTTGATTTCCAAATCAACTTCTCTCGCGAAAACATGGATGTTGATGGTTCCGGCATGTCTGATAGGGAAATTACCGATAACAACATCGACACTATCTTTGGACAAATTCGTGATAAGTACGAACAGGAAATGCTTAACATCCAACTGCAAGACACCATTACCTTGGATGATAAGTCCTCTTGGTTCTTGACACCCAGCGTTAAATATAACCGTTCTACCATAACCGGCTACAGTAACAAAGCAACCTTTACAGCGGGTAACGATAAGCTTTTTGGTTGGATTACACCGGAAGATGAACAAACTGACGACAAGTTCACTTGGCAATTAGCACTTAAAAAAGAATTTGACAACAACTTTACCATGCGTATGACTGGTGGTACTTACTACCGCTTGCTGAACATGTACGAAATCGCAGGTGACGGCGCAGGCATCCTGCCCGCTCCTACTGATGATGGTCGCGAATCCACCTTCCCTGTTCCCGAAGAAGGCAAGCAGTTTGACATCAGCGCACTGTGGCATGGCGAAACCCTTGGCGGTTACAACAAGACCTCTTTAACCTACTTCTGGCGTGATTCTGAAAATATGCTTCAACTGCAACGTGTTGGTAAGGATTACTGGTCTTACATGAATGATAACAAGGGTAAGGCCCATGGTGTGGAAGTACAAACTAACTTTAACTGGAGCAAGTTTGACCTTGATTTGCAAGCAACCTACACCGACATCAAAACTAAGAGTAAGAAAGATGGCTCTTATGATTATGTAGATACATGGCCTACCTTCCAACCTGAATGGGAAGGCAACGTGCGTTTAACTTACCGTCCTGAAAACAACCTTGACATTTTTGCAGAAGCTCACTACACCGATGCGTACTATACCTATCGTGTAAAAGGTGGTGTTGGTGAGTTCCCTGATGGCTTGCCTACTGATGACCTCTTGGTATTCAACACCGGTATCAAGTGGAAAATGAAAGACGGTTGGCAACTGGCAGTAGGCTGCAACGACGTGTTCAACAAAGGTCCGGAACAAAAGATAGCACTTGCTAACGGTAGTTATATCAATCCTGAATATCCCGTACAAGGACGAACCTATTATGCAACTTTGAAATGTGAATTCTAAGAAAGGAAAGACGTTATGAAGATAAGCTCTACTAAAAAAGCCGCCATACTGGCTACTGTCTTGGGTGGTTTCGTATTGGGAAGCACTGCGGAAGCTGCCAAGCTTGGTATTGTAACCGCTTCTGACTATGTTACATCCCATATGGGTGCCATTGAAGGCTCTTTTATAAATTCTAGCGATATTACTGCTATAAAATCCGTAATCAGCGGTCTTAATGGTGACCCTGCGGTTTATAACACCGTTGACCCTGTTACTGGTAAAAGCACTTTATACATCCGTCAATATACATACAGTAACGTTAACTTGCAAAACAGTTATGCCTTTGATGCACAAGGTGATTGGAATAATAGAGTAGCTGGTACCGTTAGCAAGGCTACTAATGCCCATGATGTGGCACGTTACAAAGATTTTGTTTATGTAGAGTCCTATGACGAGGGTACTGTAGGTGTAGCGCAAGTGACAGATAGTGTTATTAGCGACAAAACTATTTTTTACAGAGATTTGAAAAATGATTTAGAGACTTATGGTGGTGTTACCTTTGGTAACAAGGCACAGCTCCATGGTGAAGGTGTCGTAATCATTGATGGCAACCTTTACGTTATTGCAAACTGCAACCCTCAAGGTGGCTACACTCCTTATAACCCTTCCTACCTGATTAAATATGCTATTATGCCGGATGGTAGACTTAGCTATGACGGCTATACCACAATGGGTAAGAACACCGACTCCGTAGCACTAAATGTATATAACAACTATATGCTGGCAACTGCCATTGGCGGTTATCAATACTACGGTGCAGAAAACTCCAATGCAGAAACATCCATTGACGTAGTAACTTTAAATCCTGAAACTAAAAGATTTATGGATACTCGCCAAATTACCTTGCCGGAAAATTTATTGCAAGTGCGTGATGGGCAAACCATTCCCAAAAGCGAGTTCCGTAGCTTGAAGGTACTGCCCAACGGTACTGCCTATGTAATGACATACAACATTGGCAGGGCAGGCAAGAATGTAGACGTAACTGTTTACCAAACTACCGTAAGCAATCTGCTTAGTGCGAATCCCCAAAATTGGAAAGAAGTTTACCACGAAGCAGCAGCTCCCGGCTGGTTTGGTCGCTTGGATGCGGAATACAACACTAAACGCCTGTGGGTACAAGTGGGCAACAAGCTGCACATCTACACTGACGGCGCAACTGACCCCAAAGTATTTGGTACTGACAGCTTTGCTACCAATGCTATGTATGAGGAACTCTACACTTGGGATATTATCCGTACTGATGTTATTCCCGAAGGTAAGCTTGTGAAAGTACAACTTGCTACTGGCGAATGGGCTGATACACCGAATGAAAATGTTGTTGTTAAAAAAGAAAATGGTACGAATATCACGGCAATTAATAATCAAATCGTTGCCAATGTAAATGGTACTGATGCGGTAATTAATCTTACCAAAGATGATGAAGGCAATCTTGGTAACAACGTGCTTGCAGGTATTTATGCAGAAGGCATATCTTCAACCGTTAATGCTAATAATGGTTTGCAAATTCAGGTGGGAAATAATGTGGCTTCTCCCGTAGGTGTTTATGCTACGGATGCAGGTCTTAAAATCAATGCTAAAAACGGTAAGTTGGAAATCCTTACTAAGACTATGGATGGTGGTAATAGCTTAACTAATGCAATTTGGCTTGACCCCACAATAGTTGGTGGTGAAAGTATTACCATCGATGCTAAAGCTACCAATATCACAATGGAAGGTGGCTATGGCGGTAACGGTGTAGCAATTCAAAAGACTGACCGTTGGGGCGAAAACAGTAAAACTTCTGCCTTGGGTGGCGATATCGTTATTAAAGGTGATTTGAACATCAAAGGTGCTACCAAAGAAGATTGGGGTATTGGTGCTAATCCGGAAAACGTAATTAGCCGTTTTAACAATGCAGGTATCCTTGTGGATGTAAATAACAGTAGCGTTGTAGTAAAGGGTAACGTAGATATGGACGTGTACGGCAACGGTGTAACCGTTAATGGTAAAAAGTCTACTGTTACCATTGAAAAAGGCGGTAGCATTACCGTACCTACGGGCACTGATTACGGTTACTATACCCTTGCTGCTTATGAAGGCACTATTAATATGAACATGGGTGCTAACGGTAAAACTGTTGGTGAAAATGATGTTAAGCTTGATGGTGACATCTTCGCCCTTGAAGGTGCAACCATTAACTTAGGCTTGGCTACTGCCGATAGCCATATTAAAGGTATTATCGATAATGGTGGTACTGTAAACCTTACCTTGCAAAATGGTGCAACTTGGACTAACGAAGCCAACAACAGCCGTTACTGCCAAGATAATGAAGATATTGGCAACGGCGAAACAAGCCGCGTAACCAAACTGAAAGGTGGCAGTAACCTTAATTCCGCAGGTATCATTGTGCAAACTGCCAATAGTGACAACCTTTTGATTGATAATTTGGAAGGTGCCATTAAGGTTAACTATACTGCTCATGGCGAAAATAGTTATGCTGATATTCTTGGTGGTACAGTAACGATTGATAAAGCTGCTACTGGTAGCCAAATTGCTATGATTACCTCCAACAATAAAGGTATTGCTACAAGAGATATTGCAACTGTTGATGAAATTTTAGGAGCTTTGGCAAGCAAGCTTTACTATAACGATTATGCTACTAACGGTAGTAACCTTACTGCTGTTGCACTTGGTTTAAGCGAAGGCTTGACTTCTTCAAGTGTTACCAAACAGGTAAATATTGATTTTAGTGCTAATGCAGGTAGCGGTAACATTACCGGCAATATTACTGACGAAAACCTTAATATTGGTGGTGGTGATGTTGGTGGCGATGATAACGACAATGAACAAGTAACTACTGGTCCTGCGTACCCCAATGTTAAAAATCACGAAGCACCTTTGTATGATAATGATGTTTTTGTTGATGCAACACCGAACGGAGTTATAGATACAAGCGAAGCTATAAAACTTGAAGACAAGAAGATTGTAACTGGATTATATTTAGAAAATGGTTATCAGGATTGGCTTGGTACTGATAACCCTGATTTAGTACGCATACAAATAAATGGTGATTATGATTATAAACCGGTTGCTATTTATAATGATGCGATTGATAACTGGGCAATACTTGGTACAGCTGGTAGTGATAAAACTATTGATATCGTAACCGTATTACCGGAAGACAGTTACTTACGCACAAACGCAATTTGGATAGAACCTGGTCTTGGTAATACTACTGATTGTTTAAGTGCAGCTATTCAATCTAGCCATGGGATAAATATTACTATGGTGGGTGGTCATGGTGGTAATGGTATCGCAATTACTAGAAGTGATGGTAATAAAGAATCAGATTTGGGTGGCTATCTAAGTATTAATGGTGATGTGAAGATAAAAGGTACTGAACCTAATCAATGGGGTATCTGCGATAATCCTGACAATACTGATGCACGTTATAATAATTCGGGTATTTTGTTAGATGTAAATGGAAGTTCTATTGAGATAAATGGTAGTGTCTATATGGATGTTTGCGGTAATGGTATTACTGTTGATGCATCTGGTAGCGATTTAATGGGAAGCTTTGCGGCTGTCAAGGTAGGGTACAATGTAGGCAACAATAACATTAACTACAATCCGTATAAAGGAAGTCAAATCCTTGTACCTACAGGTAATGCAGAGCATAAGTATTATTCTTTAGCAGCCTATAATGGCAATATCCAATTTGACGGCAATGGTTATCCTTCCTATGGCTATGACCCTACATATACACACAACACCGTTCCAGTTGGTGGTATGATTGATGGCGACTGGTATGTTGGTGGTGAAAATGCTGCTATTGATGCACGTATGAAAGGTAGTTACGCTTATTTTAATGGTGCTGTCATTAACGAAGGTGGTGCTGCTAATTTGTACTTGGTTGATGGTGCTACTTGGACTAACGTTTCTACCAATGGCGAACCTGGTGTAACAAGTCATTTAACCAACTTCCGTGGCACGGATTTGAGTGTTGGCAGGGGGACGACGGCGAATTATGCCGATGCTAGGATAATTCAAACCGCAAATAGTGGTGATATTCTTATTGATAAGTTCCACAATAATGCAACCGTAATATATTCTTATGAAGAAGGTGAACCTACTAATTTCCAAGGTAGTGGGGATATCACTATAATAAGTGCTACAGCAGGTAGTAACCTTACCTTACAAACTAACTATTCCAGTGCTATTACAGTTGATAATGTAGAAGAAGTACTCAATAGTTTAGCAGGTAAACTTTACTATACTGGTTATACAAATGGCGAAAATAATTTAAAAGGTTATTTGAAAATTGGCGAAGGTTTGACTGCTTCTTCAATTACAGCAGAACTTTTAAATGGTGGCTTTATTGATAATAAAGGTAGCGTTAATAGCGAACTTGAAAAAGTTGCCTTTGATAAAGAAAGCGGTACTTTGAATGGTAATATTAAATTTGATGCAAGTAGTGGTAAGGGTAGCCTTGGCGATTTGGTTGTTGATGGTGGTAGCACACCTGATGATGACGAAGATGATGTGGTAACTGAACCTGTAGTTTATGAACAAGTCATTACTTATACTGAAAACACCACCCGAAATGATACAACCCGTATTGAAGGTGGCCCATGGCATAAAGATATAGGTGCAATTATCTATGCAAGTGGTGATTTGGATAATCCAGATAAAAGCTATAAAACTATTGTCAACTTAAATGGCAATGAACTTGTGTTGAATAACAATAGTACAAGTATTGGTAGCGGTGCGGCAATCAGTGCTATTGATGGCGGTACTGTTGAAATTAATAATCCTGGTAATATTACCATTACTGAAAATTGTATTGGTCCTTCTGCGGGCATATTTGCTAACGGCGGTGGCGTGGTACATATTAAAAATGGCGAAGGCGGAGTTGTGAGGATTGACACTCAAGCAGGTGTTGACCCTGATACTTATGGTCAAGAAGGTGCTGGTATTAAGACCATGAACGGTCTTGATGGTGTACGTTCTAAAGTAATAATTGATGGTATGGTACATATCGTTGCTGATTTGGATAAGTGCAACAACGAAGCTCTTAGTGCAGTTGCTTCTGACATTGAAATCGGTGGCGGACATCTTGAAGCTAAAAATGGTGCATGGTGCGCTATTCGTGCTTATGGTGAATTTGTTTCCGATAACGCTGCAACTGTAAACGTGAACGTAGTTAAAGATGAGGACGGAAATATTACTGGTGCTGGCGAACGCAAGACTACCATTATTGGTGACTTTGTAACCAACGGCGGTATGGGTACTTTAGGTTACATTACTGTAGGCTTGAACGGTGACGAAAGCTACTGGACTGGTAACTATGGCGATAACCGCGGTTATGGCGTAACTAAAGGTCAAGAAGGCAATGTTACCCTGTATATGAAAAATGGGGCAGACTGGACTGGCTTTAGTGACGGCGAAATGAACGTAACCATGGAAGGTGAAGGTACTACTTGGTACGGATTTAACATTGCAGAACGTGAACCTGACGATGTTGGTGAAATTAATGGTGGTTTAACTTTGACACTGACTGACAAGGCACTTTGGCAAAACGCAATTACCAAAGACCAAGGTGCTGATAGTAAAGTTTACACCTTTATCGGGGACAACGGCTTTATTGATATGACTGGTAACAAAACATTTATTGGTCATAATGATGCTAGCCATGCAGAAAATAGTAATGGCGTAAGCTTTAAGAACACAAGTATCGAAGATAAGGGCAAACAAGAAACTGGTAACTTGAAAATTACCAATTACAGCGGTAATACAACAATCATCTACAGACGTGACGATAACAATGTAACCAAAGTTCTCGGCGGTACTACTACCATTGAACATGCTGAAAAAGGTTCTAAAATTACCTTGAGTACTGATGGGTATAACATCTTGAATAAAGTACAAGTTGCTGAAACTTTAGATAACCTTGCAGAAAAACTGTACTACACTAACTATGTTGATGGCGAACGCAACTTGAAAGGGTACGTTCAAATTGCCGAAGGCTTGACTGCTTCTAGCGTAGGTAAACATACCGGCAACATTGATTTTAGTAGCTCTACTGGTCAAGGTAGCCTGAATAAAGATAGCTTGCAAATGGATGTAGCACCGGAAGTACCTCCTAGTGGTGACGATAACCAAGGTGGTAACCAAGGTGGCGAAGATACACCTACCACTCCGGATAAACCTGTTGAACCGGAAAAACCTGTTGAACCTGAAGAAAAACCTGTTGAAAAAGAATTTGGCGGTATCGGTGGCGATTTGACAAACGACGATAGCCTTAAAAATGATAAAGGCGAAAGTATCGTTAGCAAGGATGAAAGTGGTAATAATGTAGTTGATTTTGGCAAGCTTGATATTGACCAACAAGGCAATGCTAAACCTGAACATGAAGAAGTTGATAAAGTAATTATCGCTCCGCAAGAATCCACAGAAAATACTACCTTAATTGGTGGTCCCGCGAGTGGTAATCTTGTACTTGAAATGAAAGGTAAAGACCTTGATGTTACTGGTAAAACTAATGGCGAAGCTAAGGAAGCTAAAGGCATTGAAGCGGTAGATGGCAGTGTAACAATTAAGGATGCTGGCAACATTATCATTACAACAGAAGCAGTAGGCAACAATGGTAAGGCTTCTGCCATCTATGCAAGCGGTGAGGGCAAAGATGTTACTATCCATACTGATAAGGATGATAATATTGTTAAACTTAGTGCCAAAGATAACGATAAAACCCATGGCGTATTGCACGCAGAAGATAAAGCTAACGTAACTATCAACGGTTTGGTAGATATTACTGAAACCAATGGCAAGATTGCTGTTAATGTAGGCGAAGGCTCTACTGTAACTCTTGCAGGTGGCGAAATTGGTGCTAAAGGTGATGAAGCAGCAATTAAAGTTACCGATGGCGGTAAGATTAAGATTAACGAAGAAGCGAAAGACCACGACGTAGTTATCAACGGCAAAATTGTTCTTGGCGTAGCTAAACCTGTTGAAGAAGAACAAGCAGTACCCGTAGTGTTGAAGCTTACTCGTAGAATGGTTGTGCCTACAGATGCTTCTTCTGTAAGCCTGACTACTGCTGATTCTGCTTTGAACGATAATGTTGAATATGCAGGTAATGGTGACAATAAATTTGGTGCAACCATTGCCAACGGTGCAAAATGGACTGGTAACAGTGTTGGTGGCGTAGATTTGACCGTACTGCTTGATGATGGCGGTGTATGGACTGGTTACCATGATGATATTGCTTCCGGTTCTGCTCTTAACTTGCAAATCTCCAACGGTGCTATTTGGGAAAACACCGCAGAAGATGCGACTACCATTGATAAACTTGCGGGTGCTGCTTCTGGTGAAAAAGAAGGCTTCATCCGTATGAGTGAAGATAGTAACGCTGGTTTGACCGTTGAAGATTACAGTGGCGAAACTACCTTTATCTATCGTCATAATGCAGACAACGATATTCTTGGTGGTAATGTTAATATCCAAAAAGCTGCTGACGGTTCCGTCGTGAATGTAAGAACTAATAGCATTGGTACTAGCGATAAAGAAGAAGTTGCTAAAGTACTTAAAGCTTTGGCAGCGAAGATGATTGCTAAAGATGAAAACGGTAATGCGCTTAGCAATGCTAAAAATATTCTCGGTGAAGCTCAAATTGCAGAAGGTATCGTAACATCTGCAAGCGCATTGAAAGTTGGTAGCATTAACTTTGCTAATGGTACTGGTGATTTGGACGAAGAATCCATTACTGCAAGATATCCTGACAGTGGTTACATCTATGGTGATAGCGAAACTGCTATGATGAAAGGCGCTAAATCTGCAATGGCTTCCACCGTTATGATGTGGCGAAGCGAAAGCAACGACCTGCTCCAACGCATGGGCGATGTACGCCTTGCTACAGAAGAAAGTGGCGTTTGGGCTAAATACTATGGCGGTAAATACGAAATGGATGCTCAAAACACCAACTTCTCCACCAACTACAAAGCATACCAAGTTGGCTATGACAAAGCAGTTGGCAATGGTTGGAACGTGGGCGTAGCAGTAAGCCATAATGAAGGCGATAGCCGCTATGACCGTGGTGGTGAAGGCGAAATGACTGTAACCAGCCTCTCTGTTTACGGTAACAAAGATTATGGCGACGGTCGTTACCTTGGCTTGATCCTCAAAGGTAGCCAATTGAAAAACGAATACGAAGTATTTAACAACGATGGCTACAAACTTGAAGGCGACTTCAAAACTTGGGGTACTTCCATCAGTGCAGAATACGGCAAACGCATCGAAAAAGGCAATGGCTTCTACTTTGACCCCAGCGTTGAATTGACCATTGGTCACGTTCAAGGCAAAGACTATACTGCAACCAGTGATATGCTCGCTGCTTACGGCAAAACTGCAACCATGCAAGTTGAACAAGACGACTTCAACAGCATCATCGGTCGCGTTGGTTTTGGCATTGGTCAAAGAACTGAAAGAGCAAGCTACTATGCTAAACTTGCTTTGGCTCATGAATTTGGTGGCGATTTCGATACCAACTACACTGCAGAAGAAACTAAGGGTACTAACATCGACTTTGGCGATACTTGGTACGAAATGCAACTTGGCGGCACTGCTAAGCTGAGCGATAACAGCCTGCTTTATGCAACCTATGAACGCAGCTTCGGTGGCGATGTAACCGAAAAATGGCGTGTAGATGCAGGCTTGAGAGTAACTTTCTAAAAAAATAATAATCGGGCGGTGGCTTTGCCACCGTCCACCCTAGATACAAGGAGAACCACAAAATGGAAAATATTAATGTAAAAACTACTAAACTTAAAGACTTCTTTGCTGAAAATAAAATTGAATGCTTCCAAGTGGAAGAACGCAATGACGAAAACGAAACCGCTGTGTTCCGTAGCTTGATGCAAGTTAAAGGTCAAACTCTGCCGTTCGCAGTGCTTCTTGACAAAAGCGTTTACGCACTCTTACAAGTACAACTTGCTCCTGCTCTCGTAAAAGGCGAAGCTTTCGCTAAAATTGCAGCTTTCCTTAACGAAATGAATAATAATTACCGCGTGTTTAAGTTTATTATCACTAATGAAGGCGATTTGCTTCTTAACGCATGCATCGTTTCTAAAGATGATGCTTTTGACCCTGCTTTGGTAAATGCCATCATTGCAGAAACCGTTAAGTTCCTCGAAGGCGAATACGCTTCCATTATGGCGAAAATTTGGAAAGAAATTGAATAACAGGAGATATATATTAAATGAAGAAAAAACTTATGACCTTACTTTGTTCTGCGTTGATGGCTTTGGGCTTTAGCACCAGTGCCTTCGCTGCTGAACTTGGTTTTGTAGATTGGAACGCTGTTGTGGCAAACTATCCTGGTATTAAGGAAGTTGCTCAAGAAGTTGTTGCAGAAAAAACTCGTTTGCAAGCACAGTTCAACGAACAAGCAAAAGTACTTGCAACCGATAAGGAAAAGATTGAACTTGCCAACAAGCTGAATGCTCAAATGGCGAAGTTTGAACAACGCAAGTATGACCCCATCAACAAAAAGATTCGCGAAACCATTTTGAGCGTAGCACAAGCTAACAAGGTGGATAGCGTTGTGAATGCTAATGTAATGATTGTTGGTGGCAAAGATTTGACCAAAAAGGTTATCACTGCACTCAAAGTGCAATAGTTTATGTTTATGAGGGGATAGCATGAACGAAAATGTTTATAAGTACATTGGAACGAACATCATCTTCCACCGCAGGATGCGTGGGCTTACGCAAATGGCTTTGGCACAACGGTTGAACATTGGCGTGGCGAAGCTTTCTAAAATTGAAAGGGGTATTGATGTTTTAGAACAACCTTTGTCAGTTTACCTGCGTATTGCGGAACAGATGAATATCTCCATTGTGGAACTGTTTAAGACTACTGATGTTAAGGCGGTTAAGATATGTGTAAGAAAATCAGTCAAGTGATGTTGACTACATTCTTGGTGTTGGGCTTGGCGTACGGAGCGCACGCAGAAGTTAAGGAAAGCAAGGAAGCGCAAGCTTCCGCTCCTAAAGCAACTAATATGGTTACTGCGTACCCTTTGCAAGCGGATGTGCTTCCGCAAATTCCGCCCACACCTGCTTCCATTAAAGATACAGAAGCAATTACTAAATGGGTTAATGCAGTTAATGCTTATATGGACGCAGCCCAAAAGTATATTGATGGTGCGACAGACGATTTGAACCACATCGTTGAGCAAAGAAATATGGCGATTGAAAATGCTAATAAGGTTGTAGCAGAATACAACGCTTTCTTTGAAAAGCACCAAGTAAAAAAATAAATTGGTTTTAATTTCTCCAATTGCAGGAAAGCCTTTACTCAGGCTTTTTCATACATTCATTTCTCCTATCTCTAAAAAGCAAAAGAAGCTATCCGTAAGGGTAGCTTCTTTTGTTTATGTGTTCTAAGATTAAAGATCTAAATGTCTTAGCCGTTTCGAATATTGGAGCGACCATTTGGGTATCTAACAATTACTGTGGTCATACCTATAACATTTGTTGTGAGTATAGCCATAACCTTTCTTTCAGAGCGAGAGAAGTGTTGTCGCCTATACGGTACGCAATAGGCTTTATTTTATTTAGTCAGAAGTGACAAACATTGCCGATAGAACAAAATAATAAATATTAAGGTTCATTTATATATAGAAATTACTATTAGGAGGTGAGAATATGGTCGAATTTGCTTTGAAAGATGTAACGGATAATAGGTTGGTATACGAATACTATCCTAAAGGTGACGAAGAAAAGTTGCCAGGAGTTATAAGTGTTTGGATTAAGAAAAGAGATGTTGTTCTTGATATTGCTGCAGAAGATGACTTTGTTACTTTTTCAATATCTGATGAGGTTAACAAGTTAAAAGACTCAATAGATGAAATATTTGAAGAACTAGGTATGATTCCAGATAGTGATGATGATTGGAATTTTGATACAGAAGGATATGATTGGTACTACTACGCTGAAAAAATTATGCAGAAACTTAGGGATGAAATGTCGCAAGGTAGAGTCCTTAATAGAGGAATATTACTGGACTAGCTAACAAAGTGATTATAAATAAAAGGTGTTCATTGATATATGATGGATCTTCAAATAGTGTCTATAGTGGCAACAGTGGCTACGATAAATAAAAAGTACAGTAATTTCACATAGCTATGGATCATAGAAAAAAGCAGCTATATTTCTAGCTTAAAACGCTCAGCCACTGCACATACTCTTGGTAAAACCATAACCATCTGCAAAATTTTGTTGATACAAAATGACCAATCGGGAGAAGAGAAACTTTTTGTAAGAAAATAGTGACACTAGTGACCCTATTGACACTATCGTAAATTTTCTTCCATAATATATGTGTGTAAATATCACAGTAAAATTTGTGGTATAATATGACTAAGTGAAGTTATCATAAATGGATGCGTTGAAAAAACGCTCAGATGAGGGTGATACACAGAAAAGTATCATAACTAACGGAGCGTTTTTTAGAGAACCATTTAAGTAAATGCTCCGATAGGGGCGATACACTCAGAAGTATCACTGGTAAATGTACGAAACTTCTAATATTATTGAAGTAAATAGTAGAGGATGGTGTGAAATGAAAAAGATATTAGCATTTTTACTTAGTTTAATGCTCGTTATGAGTGTTATCGTTGGTTGCGGTGGAGAGAAGAAGGACGCCAAAGCTACTGTTCCTGCTAAGGTTACAGCTCAGGTTGAGACTAAGGGGAAGACTACCCAAACTACAAAGAAGGTTGTTGCACAGGATAATCACAAGGCCAACAGCCAGAAGATTAGCATTAAGGAAAGTGGCACCTATACTGACAAGGTGCGTGTGGCGGCATACATCAACCAATTTAGCAAACTTCCCCACAATTATATTACTAAAGGTGAAGCTAAAAAGCTTGGCTGGCAAACAAAGGGAACCTTGGACAAGGTTGCGCCAGGTAAATCCATTGGAGGCGACAAGTTCGGAAATTACGAAGGCATCCTGCCCAAGAAGAATGGTCGCGTGTATCGTGAGTGTGACATTGATTATGTCAAAGGCAACCGTAATGCCAAACGTATAGTATATTCCAATGATGGCTTGATTTATTATACGGGCGATCATTACAAAACTTTTACCAAGCTTTATTAGGAGGATATTATGCGTAAGATTACATTGGATTTAAATAGAATGACTAGCTTGCCCGCGTTGCACAACTATTTGCACCAAGCCTTGGAGCTGCCGGAATATTATGGTATGAATCTGGACGCTTTGCATGACTGTTTAACGGAGCTTGCCATTCCTACAGAGATTATCGTGCCCGTACAGGTGAAGGACGAAAAATATTTAGGCTGGTATGGTGCGCAGCTCTTACAAGTCTTGGAGGATGCTGCGGAAGAAAACGAAGCCTTGCAAGTGAAGCTTTACTAAAACTTTAGCCTGCTTTTTTCTTGTGGTATAATTAAAATACTACGAGAAGAAAGCAGGCTTTTTATTATGATTCTAAGTGCTGAAAACTTATCCTTTAGCTATGGGGATAGAGTTCTGTTTAAAAATATAAGCTTTAACGTTGAAGAAGGAGACAAGGTTGGCGTTATCGGTGTTAATGGTACGGGCAAGAGTACTTTGCTGAAAATGATTGCCAATCGCGAAAATGGTGGTGGCAAGCTTACTATTCCCGGTAACGTAGTTATGGAGTATCTTCCTCAAGACCCTCCCTTCGAACCCCAGGCAACTGTACTTGAGCAAATCTTTAAAGGCGATTCTCCCTTGATGGTTTTACTGCGCCGCTACGAAACGGCGGTGGAAGAAGCAATCGCTCATCCTGATGATACAAGGCTGCAAAAAAATCTTTTGGATTTACAGCAGGAGATGGATAACAAATATGCTTGGCAACTGGAGAGCGAAGCGAAAGCTGTCTTGAACCAGTTGGGAATTACCAATTTACAGCAGAAGATGGAAGAATTAAGTGGTGGTCAGCGCAAAAGGGTTGCTCTTGCCGGAGTCTTGGTGCGCCCGTCTGACTTGCTCATCTTGGACGAACCTACCAACCATATGGATAACAGTACTGTTGCTTGGCTAGAGCAACAGCTTTTAAAACGTAAGGGTGCGCTGTTGATGGTTACCCATGACCGCTATTTCTTTGATAGGGTTGTGAACCGTACCTTGGAAATTGATAATGGACAAGGATTTTTATATGTAGGTAACTACAGCCTGTTCTTGGAGAAGCGGGAGGAACGTCGCATTGCAGAAGCTTCTGCTGCCCAGAAGTTACGTAATATCTATCGTCGCGAGCTGGCATGGATTAGTCGCGGGGCAGAAGCTCGTCGCACCAAGAAGAAGGACAGGGTGGAACGTTTCGCGCAAATTAAAGAAGCCGTTGAAAACGTACAGGTGGAAGCAAATTTGGAGATGTCTTCCGTTAGCAGCCGCTTAGGTAAAACTACTATTGAGCTGAACAATATTGGTATGGTCTACGACGGCGTGGACTATATTAAGGATTTTAGTTACATACTACTGCGTAACGATAGGGTAGGTATTGTTGGTCCTAATGGCGCCGGCAAATCTACTTTAATGGATATAATCGCGGGTAAGCTGCAGCCTACCAGTGGTACTATGACCGTGGGGCAAACTGTTAAGATTGGGTACTTCTCCCAACATAGTGAGTTCCCTGATACCAGCCAAAAGGTATTGGAATATATTAAGGAAGTTAATAATTATATTGATACTGCGGATGGGATGCGTATCAGTGCGGCGCAGATGTTGGAACGTTTCCTCTTCCCACCGGATTTGCAATGGGTTCCCGTCAATAAATTAAGTGGTGGCGAGAAGCGTCGCTTGTATTTGTTACGAGTGTTGATGTCTGCGCCCAACGTTCTTATTTTAGACGAACCTACCAATGATTTGGACATCCCTACGCTTTCTGTTTTGGAAGATTATATTGATAATTTTGCCGGAGCAGTTGTTGCAGTGTCCCATGACCGTTATTTCTTGGACAGATTTGCCAATAAAATTTTTGCCTTGCAGGCAGGTGGAACCTTGCGTCAATATAATGGTGGCTACAGCGATTACGAAGCTGTGATGCTGGAGGAGCAGGCGGCAATCGTAAAAAGCAATAAGCCTGTGGTGAAGGAAGAGCATAAGGTTGTCAACAAAAAGAAGATGACCTACAGCGAGCGTTTAGAGCTACAGAATATTGACCAAGAAATTGCCCGCACGGAAGCTGAAATTAAAATGCTGGGACTGGAGATTAACAGTTGTGGTAGTGATTTTGTAAAATTAAATGATTTGACTAAGAAGCAAGAGGAAGCTCAGCAGCGTTTGGACGAGTTAGTAGATAGGTGGGCCTATTTGTCCGAGCTGGCTGAGCAGGAAGAATAGTTTTGGAAGGAAAGTATGTTGAAACTTTTTCAAAGCCAACAACGTGATAAGATTAAAAGATTGTTAAGCGTGATGTTGCCGATTATTGGTACTCAAGTGGCGATTATTGGTATGTACTTTTTTGATGCCAGTATGTCGGGGCAGGCAGGGGATGTGGATTTGGCAGGAGCTGCCATTGGCGGTAACCTGTGGATGCCAATCCAGACTGGCTTCAATGGCGTGCTTTTTGCCGGAATGCCTTTGGTGGCTCATCTTTTAGGTGCGGGCGAAAAGGATAGGATTAAGGTGGTAGTGCGCCATGGTTTATTTTTGGGAGCTATCTTCTCCCTGCTGGTAATTTTGGGCGGCATGCTTACTGTACCTCTTGTGCTGGAACGTATGGGGTTAGAGCCGGAAGTTGAATATGTGGCCATTAGATATCTATGGGGTGTTGCCTTGGGGATTTTACCCTTCTTCTTGATAACGCCTCTAAGATGTTTAGTGGATACCTTGGGGTATACCCTGTTGAGCATGAAAATTTATATGCTCGCCTTGCCAATCAATGCTTTGCTAAATTATGTACTGATTTTTGGTAAGCTTGGTTTGCCACGCTTGGGTGGCATTGGGGCAGGAGTTGCCACAGGGATAACCTTCTGGATTTTGCTTTTGATGTTCGTGCTGGTGATTACCAGATTGCCTGACTTTGAACAGTATCATATTTTTGCCAAGGTTAGGACTGCCAAAGAAGTGTTCAAGGAATATTTGAAGATAGGCGTACCCATGGGTGTATCTATTTTTATGGAAACAAGTATCTTTGGAGTGGTTGCTCTTTTTGTAGCTAAGTTTGGTACGGAAGTTATTGCAGCTCATCAGGCAGCGCTGAACTTTTCTTCTGTGGTATATATGATACCCCTAAGCTTTTCCATGGCTTTGACAATTGTTATTGGTGTGGAAGCCGGAGCGAAGCGTTTTGCCATGGCGAAGGACTATATCATCATTGGTTTGCAGATGAGCTTGTTGTGTACCTGCTGTTATGTAAGCTTGGAATATCTTTTGCGAGAACAGGTTGCTTTGATTTACAGCAGTAACCCTCAGGTTGTGGATATTACTGTACATTTTATTATGTATGCTATTTTGTGGGAGTTTTCTGATGCGGTGGCGGCACCCATCCAAGGAATTTTGCGTGGCTATAAGGACGTGAACGCAACCTTTTGGGCAGGCATCTTTGCTTATTGGGGCGTGGCACTGCCTTTGGGATTATACCTTGATTATATTTGTGGGTACGGTCCCGATTCTTATTGGATTAGTTTAATTTTGGGCGTAACTTCCTGCGCAGTAGCTTTGAGCCTGCGTTTGCTATGGGTACAACGCAGAATTAAACAAGGAAAGTTTTTGATGGATTAACTTTAATGTAACGTGGAAAGAGGTGGAGTATGGGGCAAAGGTATCATTTACTAGATGCATTGAGAGGCTTCGCCATCTACCACGTTATTATTTTTCACTTTTTATATGATGTGTATGTAGTGTATGGTTTGAACCCTGATTGGCCCTACCAGACTTGGGTGCAGCTGTGGCAAAGAAACGGCTGTGGTTTGTTCGTGCTGGTTTCCGGAATGGTCTTCGCTTTGGGGCGTAACACTTTTAAACGTGGCTTGCAGTTGCAAATTTTAGGCTTGCTCATAACTGTTGTGACAGTTTTGGTGGCGCCTAGTGAAGCCATCTACTACGGAATATTAACCTTTTTCGGTAGCGCTATGTGGTTGACGCTGCTTCTGAAAAAAGAATTGCAACAGGTTCCTGTGGTAATCGGTATGGCGGCGAGCGTAGCAGGTTACTTTTTAACTAAGGACATTGCTTCGGGTGGAGCAAATCTTTTTGGTAAAGAGCTTTTTGCTTTTCCGCAGTGGCTTTACCAGGATGCTTTTGCTATCTTGGGGTTTCATAGCAATAACTTTCATTCGTCAGACTACGTTCCCCTGTTACCCCATATTTTCCTTTTTTGGTTTGGGATGTACCTTTTTGCTTGGCTCGGAGAACATTCCTTACTGGACAAGCTCACTTGTGGTAACTATAAAATCTTTGTCTATCCCGGTACCCATTCTTTAGAAATTTATATTTTACATCAACCCCTCCTTATGGGGATATGCTATCTTATTTTTGGATACGTGCCGTAGATTTCACTTATAGTTCATAGATTAAAAAAGGATGTATCCATATAGTGTCGAAAGAATAAAAGTCGAAATCTTTTTATGAAACATATTTTTTTGAATGGAGCAGCTTATGCTTAAAGGAAGAAATTTATTAATCACAATATTGGTAGCGTTATCTGCAGTTTATTATGGCTTGGTTACGCAAGTTGTCCCCCAGTATATTAAGCAGTTGCTTCCTGTTGCCGAAACCTTGGCGCAGGATTACATTAACGGCACGGTGAAAATAGGTGGTATGCATTGGGGCGGAGGCCTTTCTGCAGAAGTAACTGATGTTGTGGTTAAGGATAACAATAAAAAAGATGTTGCAATACTTCCTAAAACTATTGTACATTTTCGTCCTTGGCTTGCTCTGGGCGGCGCCGAAAAGGCATTGACTAAAGTTGCGCTTGTTAAACCGGAAGTGTTCTTGGCTATGAACAAGGAAGAACGCTGGAATCTACAAGATTTTTTGAAGCCTTCTGATTCCACGGAAACACCTTTTTATGGCTTGTTAGAAGTTAAGGAAGGTTTGCTGCGCGTTACTATGCCCGGTGCTAAATGGGATGTAGGAGTTAATGGCGAGATTAATGGTGGCGCTAATCCTAATTTTGCAGTGAACGCTGATATCAACGTGGGAGAGGAAGCTTTAAATTTACAAGGGCTGCTGACCATGGAAGGTATTGGCAATCTAAGCTTGAAGACAAAGACCTTGAATCTTGCTAATTATGCAGCGGCAGCACAGTTTTTGGAAAACATTAAGGATAATACAGGCTTTGTTAAAGATTTGCACTTGCATTGGAAAAATGATGGTGAGCGTGTGCAGATTGACGGCGAAGGAAAATTGCAGGCAGTTAGTGGCGTAGCCTTTTTAGGAGAGGCTTGGCATAGCTTTAGTTTGGACGGCGCAGTTAGTGTCATTGATAATGTGATTACCTTAAAGCCCTTGGATGTAGTTGTAGATGAGCATAAACTTAGCGTTGCCGGTGAAGCTGATTTAGCAGATTTAAATGATTTAAAGGCGATTAAGGCTAAGGGTAAGCTTAGCTACGGCGATGGTAGCGTTGCTTTTAATGGCGGTTATGACGAAACAGCAGAAGCCTTCTTGGCAGAAGCTAATTTTAATAAAATAGCAATTTGTGTACCCGATAGTCCGGAAGATACCATAACTTTGAATGGCGAGGTTGCGCTGGTAGCAGATGTGCAGGAAGAGAAAGTAAATGTGCAGGCGGCTGCAGATGCTTTTGATTTAAGCTGGCGTACTTTAAAGGTACATAAGTTAGGATTTGATGGTAGTTTTGAAAATGGAAATCTTAACATTGACCATTTAAGCGCTCTGGCTGGTGAAGCAGGCAGTTTAGTGGTAAACGGAACTATTGCTTCTGACAATAGCCTGAGCTTGAGTGGACGTATGGCTGAGTTTCCCATTGACCCGTTTTTGAGTGTTGCCGGACAAGTTGGCAGTGGATTATGCTCCACTGGCTTTGATGTTACCGGTACTCTTACAGCTCCTGAATTTGGCGGCATTGTTCAAGTACGCAAAATTGATTTCATGAAGCAGAACGTTGTGGAAGCTCATGGTCATGTAGCAATGAAGGAAAATGTACTTACCGTTACTAACTTCATTGCCAATATGAAGCAGGGACAGCATATTTTGAACGGTACTATCAATTTACAAGGGGCAGAGCCTATTGTAGATATTTCTTTGAAAACTGTTGATGTGCGCGTTGAACCTCTGGTGGAATTAGTTGCTCCTGAAGTTAAGCTGACCGGCAATGTTGACAATTTAGTGCGAGTGCAGGGCAGCGTGGCTAATCCTTCTGTGATTGGTCAGGTGTGCTTGACTGATGGTAGTGTGCAAGGGGTGTTGCTTGATAGAGTGCAGGGGAAATACGATTACCGCAATGGACAATTTGACCTGCGTGATTTTGCTCTTAAAGCACTTTCAGCAGAGGTGTTTTTAAATGGCACCTTGTCTAAGGAACAGGCGCTTGACTTTACTATGGAAGCTAACAATGTCAGCTTAGAGCGTTTGCCCATAATGGCAAGCGATTTAGATTTGCGTGGGTTTATCAATTTGGACGGACATTTGGGTGGCAATTTGCAACAGCCCTATTTTCAAGGAGAGGTTTACGGAGACGAAATTTTTGTCAATGGTGAAAAGCTAACTGAATTGAGCGGCAACCTTGAAAGTAATGGGCAGGAAACCAATAAGCTGGATATCCGCTTTAAACAACCCTACGTTGATGACGAAAGTAACTACGGCTTATTTACTGCTGACCTGAATTTGAATATTGTAGAAAAATATATGCATGGTAAGGTGTTGACCCTGTGGGGTAATTTGGGCGGCATTTTGCGCATGGCAAAGCAGGATTATAATATTGACGGTACTGCCCAGGGTGAGCTGGTATTTTCTCCTAATGGTAAGGGTAGCGGTGTTAATATTGTTCTTGATGCTGATGACGTGAAGCTTAATAACCTTAGCTACCATAATATGCATTTTAACGGACAGCTTTTGCAGGGGGTGCTGTATATTGACGATGTTAAATTGCAGGAGCAGGAGAAAATCACGGATAAAGGTATCATTACTGCTGGTGGCTTGGTTGATTTGCGAGAAAAACGCTACGACCTTTCCCTGACTGCCAGCAAGGCTAACCCTGCAATTGCAGCGGCCTTTATGACTGCTCCGCCGGAGATTACAGGTGAGATGGACCTGCAGTTATATTTGGATGGCACCTTCTCTGACCCGACGGGCAAGGCAAATCTCATCATTACTAATGGCAGCGTTTCCGGAGTAACCTTGGATAAACTGGTTGCTGCTTTAGTGATGGATGATGACAAGATAAATTTGGAAGAGTTCTACGCTACCAAGGATATTTACGGCATTAAGGCCTTTGGTGATATTCCCTTAGATTTGCTGCGTGAAAAGGCAAAACGTCGTAACCCCCGTGCGCAGATGAATATTGAAATTGATTTGGCTAATGCGCGTTTGGCGATGCTGCCTGCGTTTAGCAAAATGATTGAATGGGGTACAGGGGATACCCATGGTAAGCTTACTCTGGCAGGAACCTTGGAAGATCCGTTGGTTTTTGGTTCCATCAATATTCCTGAAGGCAGCGTTAAGCTTGCAGATTTTAGTAGCGTTATTGATAAAATTCATGCTGATGTAGAGTTCCAAGGCAGGAAGGTAGTGCTCCATGATTTATCTGCAGTGCTTGGTAAGGGCAGGGTAAATGCTAATGGTAGTTACGCCTTGCGTGCCGATGCAGACGAGCCTTATAGCTTGAACATCATAGCAGATGATGCTGAGATAGCTTCAGAAATCTTCACAGGTAGAATTAATAGTAATGTACAAATCGTTCCTCAGGAATACAGGGATATGGCTCGTAAGCAGGGGAACCTGCCTGCACCCTTGGCTTATCGTCCTATGATTAAAGGTATGGTGAAGCTTGAGGATGTATTGGTTAACATGCCAACTATTCCTGAAATGGGCGAGGGCAGCAGCAACTATGGCATGGATTTACAAATTGAGTTAGGCGATAAGATACATTTCTTCAATAAATATTTGTATGATATTTGGCTAAGCGGAAGCATGTATATTAAAGGTAGTACAGTGTTCCCGATGATTGAAGGCAAGATAAATGCAGATAGGGGCAGTATTACTTATTTGCGTACTCCGTTCAAGCTTAAAAACACTTCTATCAATTGGCTAACACCTGGTTCTTTCTTGCCTAATGTTAATTTGGAATCGGAAGCTCGTTTTAGTCGTTACGATATTTATATGCGTATCACTGGTCCGTTGGAGGAAATGGATTTGCAGCTTAGTAGTAATCCTCCTTTGGAAAAGAATACCATTGTACGTATGCTTACCCTGCAGCGTGATAGCGCGGGCAGTGACGATGTAAGCAGCGAGGATATGGCAAACCTTATGACGGCAGGCTTGCAGATGACTGTTTTAGGTGACGTGGAAATGCTGCTTAAACAAACCTTGGGGCTTGACCAGTTCCGTATTTACACTGGTAAGGTACGTTCCGGTATTGGTTTTGAAAACATGAGGGATCGCAATCAAGAGCTTACCCAAGACGAACGCAACCAGTATAATCTGCTTGTGAGCAAGTATTTGGGAAGCCGTTTCATGGCTGGCTATACCACTAGCTTTGATGGTATTGACAGAAGCATTTTTGGGCAGTACGATATTAACAGGCGTTTGAACCTTACCTATTCCAGAAGCTATGATTTATCCGATGAAGCAGAGGATTGGTTCGGTTTGGAATATAAGGTAACATTTAATTAAAATTTTTAGGAAAGGAGGTTGAACGATGCTGCAAGGTTATTTGGAAGAATTGCGTAAGACTAAGCTTTTGGAACCGGCGGAAGAGCTTGCGTTGTGGGAACGTGTCGCACAGGGAGATTTACAGGCGCATAAGCAATTGATGACTGCTTACCAACCGTTGGTTTTCAAATTAGCAATAAGCTTCCAGCTTCCCGAAGCTGATACCATGGAACTTATCCAAGAGGGAATGGTAGGACTTTTGGAAGCAGCAGAGAATTATGATTACACTCGTGGTGTAGCCTTTAGCGTGTTCGCCTCTTTTCGTATTAAAGGCAGTATGGTTGATTACCTGAAAAAATCTAACAGCAGTACCCTTTATTTGAAGGTGACCTTGGCAGTGGTTTAACCTTAGGGGAAACTTTGGCTTCGGTGCAGGCTTCGCCTACAGAACTGGCAGAGCGCCAGCTTCTTCAGGAAAAGGTTACACAGGCGTTGGGGCGCTTGCCGGAAAAAGAACAGCAGGTTATTACGGGGATGTACCTTGAAGATAGAACTGCCCAATCCATAGCAAGAGCTATTGATGTGAGCTTGGGGCATGTGTACCACCTGCAGAAAAAAGGCGTTAGACGTATTAGGGGGATGCTGTCTCGTTTCATTCATGACTTCAATAAAAGTTGAAAATAAATTTTGCTTTACAAAAACTATATTAAGATAGTATCATTGAGTAGATATACTTAGTATGATGTACTATTTTGCTCAAAAACGAATTTAATCGCCTAAAACAAGGTGTGAAACCATGATTCTTAAAAGGATTGTGATTGTATGTATCTTTGTAGAAAGGGGTTATTGGCGTGGCACAAAATAAGCGTTCTGTGTTTCAACGTATTCGCAGCGTTAAAACCAGTTTGGATAATGCCGAGCAAAGCTTTTTAGATAATAATGGTATGCGTGGCGAATTGGATTTGATGCTGGCAGAAGCAGAACTAAAGAATTTGCGACGCAAAAAGGATATTCCTTGGAGTTGGAACAGACACGCGTTGGCTATGTGTGTGGCTGCGTTGTTGGCGTTGGCCGGTTTTGGCGGCTGGTATTATGCCCACGGCAGTATTGCGGTAGCAGGCAAAAGCCAAGAGCCTGTTAATATAACTTCTTCTTCACAGATGGAGGGCATGGCAGCCAATTCTGTGGAGAGCAGAAAGACAGTAGTTATACCGGTGTTCGGTGACAAAATGATAAATAATATACCTGCTAATGGGCAAGCAGATTATAGACAGCAGGTAAACATAACTGAAGCAGATATGCGTCGCTTGGTGCAATCTGCCAGAGTAGAGCTTAGTAATTCCAAATAAACTTTAGGAGGACTTAAATGAAGAAAAGATTTTTGTTACAGCCTCTCACGATAGGTTTGGCAGCAGCGTTGTTTGCTGTTCCTGTTTTTGCGCAAGAACAACAAGAGCAATCCGAAATTGCTCAAAATGCTGCTGTGTTGATTGAGGCTACTGATGCAGTTGCTCCGCAGGCTGAAACAGCTCAGGCACAACCTGAAAATAAACTCGCTAAATATTTAGGTAAAACCATTACTAAACAAAGCGTTACCGGCAATACTGTACTCAGCGAGGAAGAGGTACTCGCAGTAGTAAAAACTAAACCGGGTATGGAGCTGACAGAGATTGGTTTGAGTGAAGACTTGGGTGCCATTTACGATATGGGTTGGTTCTATGATTTGCGTCCTGAATTTAAAGAAGTTCCCGAAGGTGTGCAAGTAACCTACCATGTTTTGGAAAATCCTACCTATAGCAAATTGAATTTAGTTGGCAACACCGTTATTGATAAGCAAAAAATCAACAGTCTCTTTAATTTAGAAGAAGGTACTGTTGTTAATTTAAAAGATATTAACCGTCGTGTCCTGAAATTGGAAGAAGAATATCGTCAAGCAGGATATATTTTGGCTCGCGTAACTGACGTACATATGGACCAGGATGGTACTTTGAACTTGACTGTTAACGAAGGTATTGTAGAAGACTTCAAGGTTAAGGGCAATGTTAAAACTAAAGACTATGTTGTTACCCGCGAAATGCGCTTGAAAAAAGGTCAGCCCTTTAATGCTAAGGACGCTCGCCGTAGTATGCAACGCATTTATAACTTGGGTTACTTTGAAGACGTTAATGTTAAGCTGAACCCCGGTAAGGAGCCTAACTCTGTAGAAGTAGAAATTGCAGTTGTAGAGATGAATACGGGTACCTTTGGTATTGGCGCAGGTTACTCCAATGCTGACGGTTTCGTTGGTATGATTTCCATTGGCGATAAGAACTTCCGTGGTACTGGCGACAGAATTAATATTCGCTGGGAATTTGGCGGCGAAGATAATAAGAACTATGACTTCAGCTACACTCGTCCCTGGTTAGATGAAAAGGAAACCATGGCGACTATCAATTTGTACGATATTACCAACGAATATGCGGACTACAATATTGATGGTGACGAAATCGCTCGTTACGACAAAAAACGTCGTGGTCAAGAATTAACCTTGAGTCGTAGAGCAGAAGATGAATTTATCAGCAACTATATTACCTTGAAAAACCGTGACGACATCTACGAAGGTGAAGCAGACGGTTACGAAGGCGATAGAGATCAATACTATGAACCGCAATTTGGTCCTGCTAGTGAAGCAAATGGTAAGCAGGAATCTGGTTATTGGAACCCTGAGTATAATTATCCTAAGGATTACAGAGAACGTCGTAAGGAAAACTTTGGCGTAACCCGTTCCATTACTTTAGGTCGCGTGCTGGATTCCCGTGATAATATTTATGATCCGCATGAAGGTAAACGTATTTCCTACAGCATTGAACATGCAGGCTTTATGGGCGGCGATTTTGACTTTACCAAGTTTACCGCTGATTACCGCTACTACTATCGTGCAGGTGGCGAATCTGTATGGGCATTGAACTTGGGTGCAGGCTATGCAGATGGCGATATGCCTCTTAGCCAACGCTTCTCCATGGGTGGCAGTGATACTTTGCGTGGTTATGAAGATGACCAGTTCCGTGGTAATAGCATGGTAAAGGCAACATTGGAATACCGCTTCCCCATTGTTAAGAAGGTTCAAGGCGTGCTCTTCACCGATAATGGCTATGCTTGGGATAATCGTTTTGAAGACGAATTTGACTTTGGTTTAATCAAGAATAGCTTTGGTGTGGGCTTGCGTATTAATTCACCTCTTGGCCCTGTTAAACTTGACTATGGCTACGGTGATGATGGTGGCAAATTCCACTTCAGCTTTGGTGGACAATTCTAATATTTGGAGTTTGTTATGAAGTCCAAAACTATTTTAGCTCTTGCTGCAATGACAAGCTTTTTGCCATTGCAGCAAGCTTTTTCTATGCCAATAGAACAGGTTTATGTGCAGGTCATTGATGTAACCAATGGCACCAGTGCTCCTTTGCTTGATAAGATGAGCAATAGCATGCAGCTTGTAGCGCAGCAGCTTTTGTTGGATAGGGATACTGAGCTTATTAAACCGGCGCAACAGGAATATGCAGCTTTGCTGACTGATATTGCGGATAGAGTTTTGACAGGCTACTATCTACAAAGTACGCAGCTTACCATTGATAAAGAAGCAGAGCTGCTCTTGCAGATTAGACCTTGGAATGTAGCTATTAGCAATGTACAGGTGGATTTGCAGTTTTCCGGTATCGAGCAGCAGACCTCCGCATTACTGGAAAGCAAGCTGCCGACATTGAAACAGCAGTTACACAGCACTATTACCGGCGCTTCCGTTGATGCCAGTGATTGGGCTGATGGAGTGCTGCGCAAAATGGTACGTCAGCAGGTTGAGGCAGCCTTGCCGGAGTTCAAGGCTGCAGTAGACCTTGTGAATGAAGCTGACAAGACCATTGTGCAGGTAATAGTTTATCCTGTAGGGCAATTGGTGCGTGATATTGATTACAGTATGCGCTCTGAAGCAATCCCTAATATTTTACTTATGAAGCTTAAAGCTAAGTATGAGGATGAATGTAATAAACTAAGAGGCTTACCTGTAAGCTATGTAGAACGTCAAAGGCAAGAGATAGAAGAATTTTTGCTTGTTAAATTAAGCAAAGAGCCTGAGATTGTGGAGTACGACCTGCAGCCGCGAGTTAGAATTGCTCCTGATACTGATTTAGGAATAGAGATTGTTATCGACTCTGATAAATATAAGCTGTGGTTTGAAGGCTATGGCGATATTGGCAGAGGGGATGAGAATCTTTCCGGCAAGGCACACATAGGCAAGTTTGTTTCGCCCTTGGAAGAAGTTTTTGGTGAAGCGGAAGTAGTCCTTGATGACGTGGAGTGGAACTTTGGTATTGGTTATACTCGTTATTGGGGGAAAAGCGGTTGGTCTTACATACGTCGAATGCCTGATGGAGAGAATAATTACAGGCTGGAATATTATTTAGCTCCCAAGTGGCGTTTGCGGGCAGAGCATTTTTCCGGGGATAATCGTAACGAATATGGTGTGCGCTATCGTATTCATGAGTTTTTAAGTGCGGAATACGTTTACGGTGGCGATGAATTTTATTTAAGAATAATAGGAAATTTATAGCTTTTCTTGAAAGAAGCGTTATAGACTGATATAATAAACTATATATTTATGTAAGAAAGCAGGGATTTTATTATGATGCAGCATTTGCGCAATCCGAAAAATGTTAAATTAGTTTCTTTGTTTGTGGCAGCAATTTTTGTGTTGGGCTGCTTTGCTTTAACTTTGTCTCAAAGCGGCTTTGGTAGCACTGCTTCTGCAGCAGCTAAAGAATCTGCTATCGGCGTGGTAAACTATCAAATGTTGGTATCCCAAAGTCCTGAATTGGCAAATGTAAGAACTGCAATGCAAAATGAAATTGCCATTGCGCAAAAGGATTTTGATGAAAAAAGCAAAACCATGAATGATGCTGAAAAGCAACGTTACTACAAACAATTGCAAGAACGTATCGGCAATAAGGAAAAAGAATTGATGGATCCGGTTTTGAAGAATATTGAGCTGAACATCCAAAAGATTGCTGGCAAAAAAGGCCTTTCTGTAGTTGTTCATAAAGATACCGTTGTATTTGGCGGTGTGGATATTACTGACGAAGTAATTAGAGCTTTGCAAAAAGGTTAATATTTTTATGCCATTGAGGGGCCCTTTTTGGGCCTCATTTGCTGTTGGTGCAGGAGGAATGAATTATGGGCAAAAGCTTGCTGATAATGTTTGTTTTAGGTACCTTGTGTGTATCTGCCTGCGGTAATGTGCAGAAAAATGGGGATGTATCTGTTAAGGCAGAGCAGGAAAAAGTAATTGTTAATGAAGTAAAAACGCAGACTCTTGCCAAACTGCAGGAGTTAAAGAAGCTTAGTGAAGCTACTTACAGGATTGCTGATGCTAATACTCAGATGGTGGAATGGCGGGGCAGGGAAATGGCTCTGTTAAAGAAATATCGTTTGCAGGTGGAGCAGGAGGCAGAAGAAAAAATTCTATTTCATAAGCAGCAGCTCGAAGAAGAATATCAGTTGAAGATGTTTAATTTGAGAATGCAGCTGGAATCTTTAAAGATGCGCTCTAAAAAACGTGAGGACTTGGAAAGAGAAATAGAGGCTTTGCGTTTAGAAAGAGAAACGAGGCTTGCTTTGTTGCAACAAGAGAAGCAGGCTTATATTGACGTAAAGATGCAGACATATAGAGCAGAGATGCAGCAGCGTTTGGATGCTAAGGCTGCTTCTTTGCCTTAAAATATTAATGTGTGATTCTAAGACTTTTAAATTAAGCGAGGTTGTTGACTATGAAAAAAGTTATTGCTGGTTTGTTGATTGCCGGTTCTATGCTTACTTTTGGCTGCAGTGGTCGTAATGCAGATTTTGGTACTGTAGATATGCAAAGAGTTGAAAATGAGGCAGTGTTTGTAAAAACTACAAAAGATGAAGTTACCAAACGAATGGAAGAGCTGCAAGTAGAAATGGAAAAGGCTATGGAAGGCAAGTCTGTTGAAGAGCAGCAAAAAGTTATGGGTGAATATTCCGCTAAAGCACAATTATTGCAAAGCGAAGCGCAAAATAAATTAAAATCCAGCTTGGATAGTGCGTTGCATCAAGTAGCTAAAGAAAAAGGTTTGGGTGCAATTTTACACAAAGAGGCAGTTCCCCAAGGCGGAACTGATGTAACCCAAGCGGTTATTGACAAAATGAAATAAATTACCAAAGCGGTTAGCGGATGGAAGCATCCGTCCGCTTTAACTTATGGAGGTTTAGACGATGGAGAAGAGCGTACAAGAATTAGCTGAGTTTTTGCATGGTACTGTAGAAAATGACAATCCTGCTTTAGTAGTAACCGGTGTTGCCGGCTTGGTAGAAGCTGGTCCGCAGGATATTTCCTTTGCCGTACCGCCCCATGTAGAGCATTGCCATTTGAGCAAGGCTGGGGTTATGGTGCTTAGCCCTGCAGATCCTCAATTAGATGGCAGACCTGTTATTAGAGTAGAAAATCCTCGTGCTGCTTTTGCTGCTTTATTGGAATTGTTCCGTGCCCCGGAAGAAGTAGAGCGCGTAATCAGCCATTTGGCATATGTAGCACCTACCGCTAAAATTGGGAATAATGTTGCTGTTCAACCTTTTGCTGTAATAGAAGATGGTGCAGAAATTGGTGATGGAACCGTAATTTACCCTCATGCGTATATTGGCAAGCGTGTTAAGGTTGGCAAGGATTGTGTTGTTTATCCTAATGTAACTGTCCGTGAGGATTGTATTTTGGGTGATAGGGTAATCCTGCAGGCTGGCGCCGTTATTGGCGGTGACGGCTTTGGTTATATTACTCAAAATGGTAAGCATAGCAAAGTTTTGCAAACCGGTAATGTTATTTTGCACGATGATGTAGAAATTGGTAATAACACTTGTATCGACCGCGCTACTGCTAATAGCACTATCGTTGGTAAGGGTACTAAGATTGATAATTTGGTACACTTGGGTCACAATGATATTTTGGGTGAAAACTGCTTGGTTGTTGCTCATGTTGGTATCTCCGGCAGCGTAACTGTAGGTAATAACGTAACCTTCGCTGGTCAGGTTGGTACTGTTGGTCACATTACTATCGGAGATAACTGCGTATTTGGTGGCAGAACAGGTATTACCAATAATATTCCGTCCAACTCCTTTATGGCAGGCTTCCCTGCGATGCCGCATAAGGAATGGTTACGCCAAGAAGCTAACCTGCGTAAATTAGGTGATATGCTGAAGCGTGTTAAAACCTTGGAGAAAGAGCTGCAAAAATTACAAGAAAAGTAATTTTGCGGTAGGGTGTAATTAGTGATAGGTTATTATATCGTAAAATTATTTAGTAAATTGATGTGTGTTTCTCCCAAATGGTTTCGCAATTTAGTGGCGAAGCTTTTGGGGGGGATTGCATGTTTAGCCGTGCCTAAATGGCGTATGGAAATTGCTGTTGATAATATTATGGAATGTTTGGGCGTAGATAAAGCTCGCGCAGAAGAAATTGCTGACGGCAGTTTAAGACGGTTCGGACGTATGACAGTTGAAGTAATGCGTTTTCCTCTGTTGACACCGAAAACTATTAATGATGTAGTAAAGGTTGAAGGCTTGGAATATTTGGAAGCTGCGTATCAAGAGGGCAAGGGCGTTATTATGGCGACTGGTCACTATGGAAACTGGGAACTTTTGGGCGCGACAGTTGCATTACATGGTTACCCTATGCTTTCCATTGCCAGAAAGCAAAACAATGGCCACATGGACAAGTTCATTAATGAATATCGTCAAATGGTTGGGCAAAAGGTTGCGTATAACCATGGTGAACGTGATTTGCTATCCATTAGCAGAATGTTGAAGGAAAAACATTTGTTAGGCATTCTCTATGATCAGGACACCAACTATGGTGGGGTAGAGATTGATTTGTTTGGCAAGAAATCTAAAATTCCTGTAGGTGCAGCGGCACTGTCAAGAATTTATGGATCTCCCATATTACCGATTTTCATGCACAATAATGATGATGGTACTTGCACCGCCAAAATCCATCCGCCTTTGTACACACCTAAAACAAAGAATAAAGAAGAAGATTTCCACACTGTCACTAAACAGTTAGTTACAGTGCTGGAACATGAAATTATAAGTGATCCGTATATGTGGTTCTGGGTTCACGATAGATGGAAAGATAAACGTCGTCGCTTTGGCGGCAATAAAAAGTAAAGGAGGAGAGTATGGCTACTAAAAATATGCAACATACAGTTTGCAAAGAAATTTCTTATTCCGGCATTGGTTTGCATTCCGGGAAAGAAGTAGTAATGACATTCAAGCCTGCTGCGGTAAATACTGGTATTGTTTATGTGCGTACTGATTTACCCGGCCGTCCTGAAATTAAAGCTTTAGCTGAAAATGTAAGTTCCACTGTGAAAGCAACAACCATTAGCGCTAACGGAGCTGAGGTTTTTACCGTGGAGCATCTGATGGCAGCTTTGTCTATGATGGGCGTAGATAATATTTATATTGAGATGTCTTCTCCGGAACCTCCTGTTACTGATGGTAGTGCTAAGGTTTTCTGTGAATTGATAGAAGAAGCTGGTTTGCTGGAGCAGGAAGAAGAACGTAAGGTATATGCTTTAGACAAGGCGTTTCATGTTCACGATGGTGATCGTTATATTGCTATTTTGCCCTATGATGGCTACCGTATTTCCTTTACTTCTATTAATAAGCATCCCCTGCTTGGAACACAATACTTTGATATTGAATTGGATAAAGAAAGCTTTACCAAAGAAATTATGGCTGCGCGTACCGTTGCCTTTACTGAGGAATTGGAAATGCTTAAAAAGCTTGGCCTGGGTTTAGGTGGCAGCTTGGAAAATGTAGTTGTCTTTGATAAGGATAAAATTTTATCCGTACCCCGTTTTGATGATGAGCTTATCCGTCACAAAATTCTTGATGTAATTGGAGACTTATATTTGCTGGGACACATCAAGGGACATGTAATTGCCGTAAAAACAGGACATGCCTTTAATTCACAAATTGCTAAACAAATTCAGGCGTATAGAACAGAGGAGGAGAAATAAATGACAGTATTAGATATCAATGAAATTAAAAAAATTCTTCCGCATCGTTATCCCTTACTTTTAGTGGATCGTATTTTGGAAATTGAACCTATGAAGCGTGCTGTTGGCATTAAAAATATTACTGCTAATGAAGTACAATTTTTGGGTCACTTTCCTAACGAACCCATTATGCCTGGCGTATTGTTAATTGAAGCAATGGCACAGGTTGGCGGCGTTGCAATGCTCTATCCGGAAGAAAATCGTGGTAAGATTGCAATGTTTGTTAAAATTGATAACGTGCGTTTCCGTAAACCGGTTGTTCCTGGCGACCAAGTTGTAACTACTGCAGAAGTAGTTAAGACTATGCGTGGCAGCATGGGCATTATCCATTGCGAAGGTAAGGTAGATGGTGTGGTTGCCTGCGAATGTGATTGCACCTTTGTAATTAAAGACCCTATTGAATAAATAGTGATATATGGCTCTAATAGACAGAAAAAATTAGAAAAAAGAACTATTGGAGCTTTAAACATTGAAAACAGGAAAATTTACAATATGAAATTTTCTGTTAAGTTAAGATTGTACTTCTATATTTGTGCTTAGTCATTTAATCAGATGATTAACTTTGAGGAGTGAAAAGAATGTGTTCGGTAGAAATGCCTGAAAATAAGATTCATGAAACCGCTATCATTCATCCTACTGCTGTTTTGGGTAAGGGTATTGAAGTTGGACCTTATGCTGTTATTGATGCAGAGACTGTTATCGGTGATGGCTGCAAGATTGGTCCTCATGCGGTTATTCATAAGTACACTACTGTAGGTAAAAATTGCACTTTCTTCCCTGGTTGTTCCATCGGTGCAGACCCACAGGATTTAAAATTTGTAAACGAAAAATCTTATACTATTATCGGTGATGGTTGCACTTTCCGCGAATGTTGTACTGTTAACAGAGCAACTGGCGAAGGAAACGAAACTCGTATTGGTAATAATATTTTAATGATGGCTTATACTCACGTTGCGCATAACTGCATTGTTGGTAATAATGTAATTATGTCTAACGTGGCAACTTTAGCTGGTCATGTAATTGTAGAAGACCGTGCTGTAATCGGTGGCCTTTCTGCTGTACATCAGTTCTGTAAGATTGGTCGCAATGTTATGATTGGCGGTATGGCGCGTGTGACTCAGGATTTGCCTCCGTTTATGATTACTGCAGGCGATCCGGCTTATGTTTCCGGCTTGAACAGCGTAGGTTTGGCTCGTGCAGGAATGCCTGCGGAGCATCGTAGCGAGCTGAAAAAGGCTTTCCGTATTCTTTATCGTAGCGGTTTGAGTTTACAAGAAGCTATTGCTACTATGGAACAAGAGCTGGAAAGCAATGAACCTGTTGAACATTTGCTGCGCTTCCTGCGTACTGTTGACCGCGGTATTATTCGTACCCGTAGGGGATAAGCAATGGAAGTATTAGGTATTCTTTCCGGTATTGGACATTTGCCGGTAGAGGTTGCCAAATCTGCAAAAAGTTTGGGGTATGATGTTATCGCCGTTGGGGTGGTTCCTGATATAGATCCTGAACTGGCAGGCAGTGTTGACAAGTACTACGATATCAATATCGGTAAAATAGGAAAAATTATTTCTACCTTAAAGAAGCATAAGGTAAAAAAGGTAACCATGATTGGCAAGGTTACTAAAGAGGTTCTGTATAAGGCAGGTGCTATTGTTCCTGATTTAAGAGCCATAAAGATTTTAGCCACTGTTCCTGACCGTAAGGACGATACCATTATGAACGCCATTGTTAAGGAAATTGAAGGCGAAGGCATTAAGGTTATGGATCAAACGGAGCTTATCAAGCCTTTGTTACCGCAGCCTGGTGTGCTTACTAAAAGGAAACCTACTGAGGCAGAGTTGGCAGATATGGAGTTTGGGTTTACGATGGCGAAAGCTATTGGCGGTCTTGATATCGGGCAGACTGTTGTTGTGAAGAATCGTGCGGTTATGGCAGTAGAGGCCATTGAAGGTACTGATGCTTGCATTCTGCGTGGTGGTTTCTTGGGTAAGGGTGGTGTTATAGTTGCGAAAGCAGCGAAGCCTTCTCAGGACCAACGCTTTGATATTCCCGGTTTTGGTACAAAGACAATGGAATCCATGATTCATGCAGGAGCTACTGGTATTGTTATTGAAGCAGGTAACACCCTGGTAGTGGATAGGGAAAAAACCATTGCCATGGCCGACGAACACAATATCACTATTCTTGTTAAATAAAAATTTGAAAAAAATTATTTTCTTAGCGGGCAATGTTGTTTGTTGCTCGCTTTTTTGTGTTATAATGTATATTGAAATCTTGTGAGTATTTTTATTTTCAAATATAGAGGCGTATTGAAGGAGTTATTATGGCAAAAATTTTAATTTCAGCAGGAGAGGCATCTGGCGACATCCATGCAGCTGCTGTTACTGCGGCAATTAAAAAAATAGATTCTTCTGCTGAGGTATTCGGGATGGGTGGCGATGCCCTGCGTAATGCCGGCGGAGAAGTGTTGTTTGACATTAAGGATCATGGCGTAATGGGATTTGTTGAAGTTTTAAAGAAGCTTCCGGATTTATTTAAACTGCGTGATGATTTTGCAAAGGTAATGGACGAACGCAAGCCTGACTGCTTGATTACGGTTGACTATCCAGGCTTTAATATGAAACTTGCAAAGCTTGCTCATGATAAAGGTATTCCTGTGGTTTCTTACATTGCGCCCTCTGCATGGGCTTGGCATAAAAGTAGAGCTAAGAATGTAGCGAAGATTGTTGATAGGGTAGCATGCATCTTTCCCTTTGAATACGATGTTTATAAAGAAGCAGGTGCTAATGTAGAATTTGTAGGACATCCATTGGTGGATATAGTGAAACCAAGCATGGATGCAGAAGAAGCTAAAGCTTTTGCTGCTAAGGAAGAAGGAAGAAAATTAATTCTTTTGATGCCTGGTAGCCGGTTAATGGAAATTGAGAAAATGTTGCCAACACTTCTGGAAGCAGCTAAGCTTATTAAAAAGCAGCTGCCTGAAGTGGATTTTGTTATGCCCAGGGCGGGAACAATCCCTCTTAATTTATTGGAAGAAAAAATTAAAGCATCTGGCATTACAGTAAGGATTACAGAAGGCAATAACTATGATTTGTTTAGCGTTGCAGATTTAGCTTTAGCTACCAGTGGTACGGTAACTTTAGAGGCTGCTTTGTGTGGGTTAGGTAGTGTTATTGTTTACAAAACTAATCCTTTAACGTATTTTATAGCAAAAATGGTGGTTAACATTCCTCACATTGGTTTACCCAATATTGTTGCTGGCAAGAGTGTGTTGCCAGAATTAATACAGAATGATTTTACTCCGGCAAAGGTTGCTCAAGAGGCGATGAACTTGTTAGGAGAAGAACGTAATGCGCAAATGAAAAAAGATTTGGCATATGTTAAAGAAAGATTAGGAAAGCCGGGCGCTGTCGGGCGTGTAGCTGAATTAGTATTGAAAATTGCTGGGGAGAAAAGATGAAACAATATTTAAGATTATTAGAACATTTACGTCCGTATAAGTTCCGTTTGCTTATGGCAGCAATTTGTACGGCGATGGCTTCTGCCGGTACAGTTGTTCTTCCTTGGATCATCAAGGATTTGGTGGATCAGGTTTTATCAGAGAAAGATGCAGAAAAATTAACTTATATTGCTCTGAGTGTAGTAGTTATCTTTCTGTTTCGTGGATTTTTCTTTTATGGACAAAGCTATTTAATAAGCTATGTAGGTCAGCGAGTAGTAATTGATATTCGTAGAGAGGTTTTTAATAAAATCCAAAGACTGAGCATGGCGTTTTATGATAAAAATAAAACAGGTACCATTATGAGCTATGTTACTAATGACGTTAGTGCTTTACAGTCAGGGCTCGTAGATAATATAGTTGAAATGATTACAGAAAGTGTTATTTTAATAGCATCCATTGTGGCAATGGTTTATTTGGATTGGAAACTGTTTCTGTTTACTTTCTGTACTTTCCCTGTGGTAATCTTATTTATAGATTTCTTCGGTAAAAAGATTCGTGCTTCTGGTAGCAGGATTCAGGGTGCTACTGCAGATTTAACTTCTGTTTTACAGGAGGTAGTGTCTTCTGCTCGTGTAATTAAATCTTTCGTTCGTGAGGCTTATGAGGTTGATCGTTTCGAAAAACAAAATATGCATAACTTCCGTGCGCAGATGAAGTATGTTAAGCTTTCGGCTACTTTGACTCCAACCATTGAGTTTGTTGCTGCACTTGGCGTAACAATGATTTTGTGGTTTGGTGGGAATAGTGTTATTGATGGAGATATCACTGCCGGTGCTTTGGTTGCATTCTTAACTTATGCGGTAAACATCTCTAATCCCATTAAACGTTTAAGTAAGGTTATCGCAAATATCCAAAGAGCGCTTGCTGCTGCTGATCGCGTTTTTGATGTTTTAGATTTACCGGAACTTATTACCAATGCTCCAAATGCGAAGGAATTGCCCCATGTAAAAGGCAATGTATCCTTTAATAATGTTTCTTTTGCTTATAATACTGATGAACCTATTTTAGATAATGTTAGCTTTAGTGCTACCCCCGGACAGGTAGTTGCTTTGGTTGGCCCTTCCGGCGCAGGTAAGTCTACGGTAGCAAGTTTATTGCCACGTTTTTATGAAGTAACTAGTGGTAGCATTGTGATAGATGGCTGTGATATTCGTGAAGTTACTATGGAGTCTTTGCGTGAACAGGTTGGTATTGTCCCTCAGGAAACAATGCTGTTCAATGGCAGTGTTTACGATAATATTTTGTATGGTCGCTTAGATGCAACTGAAGAAGAAGTTAAGGCTGCGTCAAAGGCTGCTAATGCACATAACTTTATCATGGAATTGCCCAATGGTTACGAAACTCAGCTGGGAGACCGTGGTGTAAATATTTCCGGTGGTCAACGTCAGCGTATCGCTATTGCCCGGGCAATATTAAAGAATCCGCAAATTCTTATTTTAGATGAAGCTACTTCTGCTCTTGATACTGAAAGCGAACGCGTAGTACAGGAAGCTCTTGATAGACTTATGGTAGGCAGAACTTCCTTTGTAATTGCACATAGACTTTCCACTATTAAAAATGCTGATAAAATTTTGGTAATGGAAAAAGGCAAAGTTGTCGAGGAAGGTAACCACGATGAGTTGATGGCTCAAAATGGCTTATATGCCCATTTGTATCAAATTCAGTATCGTACCAAGGAAGCTAAGTGAGGAATTTAAATGTATATTATCTATAATTTACTGCTAATAATAGTATTTGTAATTTTTGTATTACCATACTATACTTATCGCCTTTTTACAGAAAAAGGTTTCAGCAGACGTTTCCGTCAAAGTTTAGGTAGAGTAAATAATAAAGAAATTGAAAAGGTAATGCGTAAGGACTGCATTTGGATTCATGGCGCTTCTGTCGGTGAAATCGTTGCAACTAGTCCTTTAGTTAAACAAATTCGTCAAGAGATGCCTGATCGTCCTATTTTGGTATCTGCCTTTACTGTCGGCGGTTACAATATGGCAAAGCAGATTATTCCAGAAGCAGATGCTATTATCTTTTTCCCTTTAGATTTGCCCTTTGTGGCAGAGTCTATGGTTAAGCGTATTCATCCTGGAATTTTTATGCCTGTTGAAACTGAATTGTGGCCTAACTTTTTGCGTGCCATCCGTGAACGCCATATCCCCGTAATGATGGTTAATGGTCGTATCTCTGAAAAGTCCGTAAAAACCTACCGCTATTTGTATGGCATTTGGGATGATATGTTAAGTACTGTAAGCCGTTTCTGTATGCAATCAAGTATTGACGCCGATTACATTTACAGCTTAGGTGCTGATAAAAACAAGATTTTTGTTACTGGTAATACCAAGTTTGACCAAACTTATGCGGTTGTTACTCCTGAGGATTATGCTCGTTACAAAGAAGAACTGGGTTTGGGTGGAAGCTATCCTATAATTATGGCGGGTTCCACTCATCCGGGAGAAGAAAAAGCTTTATTCGAGTCTTTCAAAAAAATTCGCGAGAAGCATGCCGATGCACGCTTGGTTATTGCACCGCGTAAGACAAATCGCGCTGATGAAATCTCCAAGCTTGCGGCTTCCTATGGCTTTGAAACTGGATATCGTTCCAAAATGTTGGAAAACCCTGCTTTACGCAAAAGCTATCCCGTTTTGTTGCTTGATACCATTGGTGAGTTAGGACGTATCTATGCTGTTGGTGATGTTGTTTTTGTAGGTGGTTCTTTAAGTAAGACTGGCGGTCATAACGTGTTGGAACCTGCGGCTCATGCGAAACCAATTATTGTTGGTCCTAATATGCAGAATTTTAAGGACTCCTATTCCTTGCTGAGCAAGGTAGGCGCCTGCAAAATGATTAATAATACATCAGAGTTAACTAGCGAAATGTTAGACATTATTGAAAATGATGTACGCCGTGAAAAAATGGGTGCCGCTTCCTTACAGGTAATCAAGGAAAACCGTGGCGCGGATATTCGCAGCATACATTATTTGAAGGATTTGCTGGCTTTGACTACTGTTCCTTCTCGCGAGTACTCCAGTTATCCTGTTAATACTCGTGGTATTAACGACGAAGGTGGCGGTGGCTTGCGTCACAGTGATGCAGTTATCCAGTATATTTATCAAATGGCTTACGGTCCGGAAACTCCTTTCTATGGCTGGTTAATCTTAGGCTTCCTGCGTGGCTGCTCCTATTTGTATGAATTTGGCGTTGGCTTAAAATTATCATGCTATCAAATGGGATTGAAAAAGAAGGTTAAGCTCCCCTGCTGCGTAATTTCCATAGGTAATATTACTGTTGGCGGTACCGGCAAAACTCCTACTGCTCAAAAGATGGCAGACTTAATTAAACGTATGGGATATCGTGTTGTTATTTTGAATCGTGGCTATCGTTCTCACTGGGATAAAGAGATTGGTGTTGTTTCTGACGGCAATAAAATTTTTATGACTGCTTACGAAGCAGGCGACGAAGCGTACTTGATGGCAAAAACATTACCCGGTATTCCCGTTGTCATTGGTAAAAACCGTGCCGTTACCGGTAAATATGCGGTAGATAAGCTTAAAGCAGAAGTAATCATCATGGACGACGGTTACCAGCACTGGCATTTGGAACGTGACCTTGACGTTGTTTTGGTTGATACTCTGAATATGTTTGGCAATGGTTGCGTACTGCCTCGCGGTATGCTGCGTGAACCTTTGGAAAATTTGGATCGTGGTGATTTGTTCCTGCTTACCAAGACTGACCAAAGCAGTATCTTGAGTCGCATGCAGTTGCGCAAGACTATTGAAAAGTATAATTCTGAAGCGCCTGTTGTAGAAAGTGTCCATCATCCTAAGAATTTTGTAGAGATTGCCGATTGGTACAAAGGCATTACTCAAAATCGTAAGGAGCTAAGTGAGCTGGAAGGCAAAAATGTTATGGTCTTCTCTGCAATTGGTAACCCTTCTTCCTTTGAACAAACATTGTCCAGTATTGGTCTTAATATTATGGAAGCTGTACGTTATCCTGACCACCATGATTATGGTATGCTGGAGATGCAGTATATTAGTGAACGCGCTAGCAGTCAAAAGGCTGTTGCTATGGTTACTACGTCTAAAGACGCTGTTAAGATTCCGACAGAATTTATTTATTCTGCCCGTGAAATCCCCCTGTATATTTTGAATATGGATATTCAAATTACAGAAGGCTTTGATGAATTTAAAGAATGTGTGTTAAACGCTATTCAAAAGGAGCAAGATAAATAATGAAAGTTCTTTGTGTTATTCCCGCCCGTTATGCTTCTACCCGTTTACCGGGTAAACCTCTGTCTATGATTGCAGGCAAACCTATGATTCAGCATGTATATGAACGTGCTTGCCAAGCACAATTACCGGATGAAGTAGTTGTTGCAACTGATAATGAACTGGTAGAACAGGCTGTACTTGGTTTTGGTGGTAAGGCTGTTATGACTTCTCCTGACCATCCTAGCGGAACTGACCGTTTGGCAGAAGTTGCTTTGAAATATCCTGATGTTGATATCATCGTAAATGTGCAAGGTGATGAGCCCATGATTCCGCCTGAAATCATTGATCGTTTGGCAGAAGTGTTTGACGGCGATGCTGATTTAAATATGGCAACCATGAAGGTTCTTATGGATGAAGAAGATTATGATAATCCTGCTGCTGTTAAGGTTGTTACTGATCAGCGTGGTTATGCCTTGTACTTCTCTCGTAGCTTGATGCCTTATCCTCGCAATAAACCGGAAGACTATAAAGTGTTCAAGCATGTAGGCATTTATGCTTATCGTCGTAATTTCTTATTGAAATATGCTGCTCTTACTCCTACTCCCTTGGAAAGAGCAGAAAGTTTAGAACAGCTGCGTGCTTTGGGAAATGGTTACAAGATTAAGGTTTTGGAAAGTGATTTCCAAGGCATTGGTGTTGATACTCCGGAAGACTTGGCTGCTGTTAATGCGTTATTTGAAAAAATGAAGAAATAAGTTGGTAAATAAGGAGGTTGTGTAATGCATATAGTTAAAGTTGGCGATTATCTGGTAGGTCAGGGCAATCCTTTAATGTTGATGGCTGGTCCCTGTGTATTGGAAGGTTATGAACGCAGCTTGATGATTGGTCAAAGAGCGAAAGCTATTTGTGATGAATTGGGTATTCCCTATGTATTCAAGGCATCTTTTGATAAAGCAAACAGATCCTCCATTAAATCTTTTAGAGGACCTGGTATTGATGAAGGTTTAAAAATCTTGGCACAAATCAAAAAGGATTTGGGGGTACCTGTAGTAACCGATATTCACGAACCCTGGCATGCAGATAAGGCTGCGGAAGTTGTTGATATCTTACAAATTCCTGCTTTCCTGTGCCGCCAAACTGATTTGGTTTATGCTGCTGCTAAAACAGGTAAAACTGTAAATGTAAAAAAGGCACAGTTTCTTGCTCCTTGGGATATGAAAAATGTTATCACCAAGGTTGAGGAAGCTGGCAATTATAATTTGATGCTTACCGAGCGTGGCTCCAGCTTTGGTTACAATACTCTTGTAACTGATATGCGTGGCTTAGCGGTTATGCGTGAATTAGGCTACCCTGTTGTTATGGATGCTACTCACAGCGTACAAATTCCTGGTGGTCAAGGTACTTCCAGTGGTGGTCAAAGCCAATATGTTCCCCATATGGCTCGCGCTGCTGCTGCTATCGGTATTGATGCTTTGTTCCTTGAAGTACATGATAACCCTGCGGAAGCTCTGTCTGATGGACCCAATATGGTACAATTGGATAATCTGAAAAAACTGTTGCAAGACGTAACTGCCATTGATAAGATTGTACGTGGTTAAGAAGAAAGGTGGCTGCTGAAATGGAAGCAATGCTCAAGCATGCGCAGGATGTTTTGCGTATGGAAGCTGAAGCAATTTTAGAATTAGTTCCCCGTGTTGACGCTAATTTTGCAGAAGCAATCTCTTTGATTTTAGAATGTCCTGGCCGTACCGTAATTACCGGTATGGGTAAATCCGGTATTATTGGGCGTAAGATGGCAGCAACCTTTGCCAGCACTGGTACTCCGTCCTTTTACCTGCATCCCGCAGAAGGTATTCATGGCGATTTGGGTATGGTTACCTCTGCTGACGTAGTGATTGCTTTGTCTAATAGCGGCGAAACCGGTGAAATTTTAAATATTTTGCCTTCCCTGCGTCGCATTGGCGCTAAAATTATCGCTATGGTTGGCAATGCTAATTCTACTTTGGCGAAAAATGCTGACGTCGTTCTTGATGTAGGCGTAAATAAAGAGGCTTGCCCCTTGGGCTTAGCTCCTACAAGTAGTACTACTGCTGCTTTGGCGTATGGTGATGCTATTGCGTTGGCATTATTGCAAAAACGTAACTTTACTGCCAGCCAATTTGCTGTGTTCCATCCAGGTGGTTCCCTTGGTCGCAAGCTGCTGCTCACTGTTGGCAATATTATGCATAGCGGTGACGAGAACCCCTTGGTTTCTGCGGCAACTACTGTACAGGAAGCATTGTTTGTAATTACAGATAAAGGCTTAGGCGCAGTTTCCGTAGTTGATGAAGCGGGAAAAATGCTGGGCGTATTAACTGATGGTGATATTCGTCGTGGTCTTAGAAAAGGTGTTGACTTCCTGCAGCATCCCGTTACTGAGCTGATGACCAAAGCGCCTAAGTATATTACTGCTGACAAATTGGCAGCACAAGCTTTGCATTTAATGGAAAGCAATCAACCGAAACCCATTACTGTACTTCCTGTACTTGATAAAGATATGGTAGTGATCGGTTTGCTGCATATGACTGACCTGGTAAGACAAGGTGTGGTATAGTGCAAGATAAATTAAGCAAAATAAGATTATTGGCTCTTGATGTTGATGGTGTCCTGACTGATGGCACCATTAACATTGGGGATAATGGAGAATTTTTTAAGGGCTTCAACGCTAAGGACGGCTTAGGGATAAGCTGTGCCTTGCGTAGTGGGTTGAATGTTGCCATCATTACTGGTCGCAGAAGTAAGATTATTCATAGGCGTGCTGCGGAGTTGGGGATTACCCTGCTTTGCGAGGGTGTAAAAGATAAATATTCTGAACTGGTAAGATTGGCACATGAATTATGCTTGACTAAAGACGAAATCGCTTATATGGGCGATGATTTGAACGATTTGCCTGCGTTCAAAGGAGCAGGTATTACCTTGGCACCGCAGGATGCTGCGGATGAGGTTAGTAGCGCAGCTAATATAGTTGTGTCCAAGAATGGTGGTAGGGGTGCAGTGCGCTCTGCCATTGAAATGATTTTAAAGGCTCAAAATAAATGGGAAGCTATAGTAGCTTCTTATTTAGAATCAGGGCAGGGGGATAAACAGTAATGTGGTTGTATTATTTGTTGCATACTATCAGCACGATAGTATCTTGGTTACCATATAAATTAGTAGTAATAATTGGCAAGGGTATGGGACATCTGTATCATAAGATTGCTAAAAAACAAAGAATTCGTGCTGAACAGACAATTAAAGAACGTTTAGGCTATGATGACGAAAAGGCTCGTGCTACCATCAAGCGCTTGTTTATTAATTTAGGCATTACTTTTATGGAAATTATGTACATGCCTGCCTTGAACAAAGATAATATTCGTGGCTTAGTAACTTTCGATAGACCGGAAGTTTTATGGGAAACCCTGGAAGAGAAAAAAGGTGTTGTAATGCTTGCCTGCCATTTGGATAACTGGGAATGGCTTGGTGCTGCTCTCGCTTTAAATGGCTTCCCTCTTAGTGCTGTACAAAAGCCTCAGCCTAATAGAGTGTACAGCGATTTTATGAATGAACTGCGTGAAGGCGTTGGTCAGGAAATTTTCTCCCGTGGTACTAACGAAATTTTGGGTTGTGCGAGAGCGATGAAGAAAGGTCGTATGCTAGGATTGATTGCTGACCAAGATGGTGGCTATGATGGTATCTTCGTACCATTCTTAGGAAAAATGGCTTCCACACCTACTGGCCCTGCTTACTTCTCCCGTAAGTTTAAGGCTCCCATCATCCCTATTTTTATTGTGCGTAAGCCTGATGGCTATGGTCATGTTGCTATAGTCAAAGATCCTATTAGATATGAATTTACCGGTAATCAAGAGACCGATGATTATAATGTAACATTGAAGATGACCCAAGAGGTTGAAAAAATAATTAAAGAGTATCCGGATAACTGGTTATGGTTCCAACATCGCTGGAACACTCCGTATACTCCACCAGAGGAGGAGAAGGATGAACAATAAAAATGTAATTCTTGCCATTCTCGGTGGTATTGCCGTAGCGGCAGCTATTATCTGCTGGCTGGTCTTTGGTGGTTCTGTGCCGAAGAATGTTGAATTGGGCGAAGGTGTTAAGGCTAAATTTAATGCTTCCTTGAAAAATAGTGTCATTCAACGTGAAAAAGACGGTAAAAAAATGTGGGAATTCACCATCGGTGAAATCATCAATGATAAGGTTACTGACACAGCCATTTTAAAAGGTATCAAAGGCAAGGTTTATCGTAGTGACGGTAACTATATTGATATAGATGCCGAAAGTGGTTCTATGAAAATGGGAACTAACAATTTTGCCTTGGAAGGCAATGTAAAAGCAATCAACTCTGATGGTGGCAAGCTGCTTGCTGATAAGGTAGAGTGGCTTCAAAAAGGGGAAAGAATCATTGCGACAGGCAATGTTAAGTTGTATAAGGATGAATGGTTTGCCAGTGCGGATAAGGCTATGACTACAAGTGCTTTTGACAATTTGAAGCTGCAAGGCAATGCCATGGTTGAGAAAGGTGGCGACAATCAATGATAAATACTAAGAAACTATTGTTAATGTTAGCTACTGCAGCCATTAGCTGTAGTATTGCAGCAACTGCTTTTGCTGCTCCCGGAAAATTCAGTGTAAAAGCTGATGAACTGGAATACGATATGCAAACCGGCGAGGGCAAGGGCAAAGGGCATGTAGTAATCGTGCAGGACGAAGGCAAAGCAACTGCCAATTATGCAATCTTTAATAGCAAGACCAAAAGCGGCAACCTGATTGGCAACGTTATGGTTTATAAAAATGATGTACAGATTACTTGCGGCGAAGCTACCTTAACTAATGAAGAATATGTTTCTGCTTTTGGTGGCGCCATTGTTATTAAAGAAGGCAAAAGGCTGGAAGCAGATAGAGTTGATTACTACAAGTCTACGGAATTTGCTGAAACCGTTGGCGGTTGGGCACGCCTGACTGATACTGATGGCAGTACCTTGAACGCTGGTAAAATTGATTATGATATGAAAAATGGCGTGGCGAATGCTTATGGTGGTGTGAATATTGATAGTCCTGCGCGCAAGCTGACTGCTACTGCGGACAAGGCTATTTACGAAACCAAGGCTAATGGTTATGTTGAACTGATTGGCAATGCGCATGCAACTCAGGATGGCAATTCTGTAACTGGCGATAAACTGCGCTTAACTAATTCCAACGTAGCTGTTGCAGATGGTAATGTAAAAATTATTTATGTTCCGGAAGAAAGACCTGCCCAAGCTGCAAGCGAAGGTCAAGATTTGGCGTAAGCCTCAGAAAATGATGGAGGGCTAACCCATTGATTATTAGAACTGATAATTTGATAAAAACATATGGTGAAAGAAATGTTGTTAACGGCGTTAGCATTGAGGTAGAGCAGGGTACTATTGTAGGCTTGCTGGGACCTAATGGCGCAGGCAAAACAACAACTTTCTATATGATTGTAGGTATTGAAAAGCCTGATGCAGGTGTTGTAACCTTGGACGGACAGGACATTTCTAATTTGGCAATGTTTGAACGTGCCCGTGCAGGCATTGGCTATTTGCCGCAGGAGGCTTCTATTTTTAGTAAGCTTACTGTTGAAGAAAATATTATGGCCATTTTGGAAACAACGCATCTGAATGAAGAAGAGCGTGAAGCCAAAATGAACGCCCTCATTGAAGAGTTTCATATTGGACACATTCGCAAGAGTAAAGGCAGCGCGCTTTCCGGTGGTGAACGCCGTCGTGTAGAAATTGCTCGTGCTTTGGCAACAGACCCTGCCTTCATTCTACTGGACGAACCATTTGCCGGCATTGACCCCATTGCTGTAGCGGATATTCAAGGCATGATTGCCCATTTGGCACAGCGCGGTATTGGTATTTTGATTACCGACCACAACGTGCGCGAAACCCTGAGCATTGTTGATAAGGCATATATTTTGGCAGATGGCAGAATTTTGCTTCACGGTGATAGCCAAACTATTGCCAATGACCCTGTAGCCCGCAAATATTATTTGGGCGATAACTTTACTATGTAGGAGGAAGGAAAGTGCGTTTACGTTTATTAGACCGTTATGTTTTGACGGAACTTTTGTATCCCTTTTTGTTCGGCATTGCTGCTTTCTCCAGTATTTTTATTGCCAGCACCATGTTGTTCAAAATAACAAAGTATATTACCCAATATGGCGCTTCTATGGATGCGGTAGCAAGATTGTTTTTCTACAGCTTGCCGGAAGTAATTAACTATACCTTCCCCATGTCTATGCTGTTGGCTGCCCTGATGGCATTTGGCAAATTGTCCGGCAGTAGCGAAATTACTGCTATGAAGGCTGGCGGCGTTAGCTATTATCGTATTGTTGCACCGGTTTTAGTAGTTGGCTTCTTGGTAAGCATGTTCTCTTTGGTGTGGGCAGAAAAGGTTGTGCCTGCAGCAAAAGCAAAATGCTCTGAGATTGTTGACTATGAAATCAAAAATAGTACTAAACCTACTGGGCAGGCAGAACACATTGTAATTAAAAGCTTTAAAGGCAGTACCCATCGTATTACCTATGCTAATAGATTTGACGAAAGCAAAGGCAAGATGACAGGTATTACTATTGAAGAATTTGAAAAAGGTGAAATTGTACGTATTCAAACTGCAAAAGAAGGTTTCTGGGAAAATGGCACCTGGCGTATGGTAAACGGTAATGTATTCTCTTTGAATGATGAGGATGGCGTTACCAGTACTGCTCGCTATTCTGAGCAAATTATTCCTATTGATATGTCTCCTAAGGAAATTGCCTGGGAGCAGAAGGAACCGGAAGAAATGACTATTGCAGAACTGCGTGAGTACATTGTTATGTTGGAAGAACGCAAGGAGCCTACTGCTAAGCAATGGTGTGAAATTTATATGCGTATTTCCATTCCTTTGGCAAGCTTCTTCTTTGCGATGATTGGTGCTGCTTTGGGTACACAAAAGCAAAGAACCAGCTCTTCTATTGGTTTAGGTATCAGTATTATCGTAATCTTTATTTATTATGCAGTTATGAGCTTTACTACTGGTTTGGGCAAGGGTGGAGCAATGCCTCCGTTCCTCGCTTGTATGCTACCTAACATACTGTGCCTTGTAATTGGTGTAAAACTGCTTAAAGAAAAGAACTCTTAATAATTATTGTTGAGGCGTGTAGGAGGTGAGTGTTTGGTTGGCATAAGAATGATTGTCATTATGGCAATTGTTGGCGGCTTGATTGCTTACATGGCTGATAATATGGGCAGTAAAATAGGCAAGAAGCGGATGTCGGTCTTTGGACTTAGACCCAAGCACACTTCCATTTTACTTACCGTACTAAGTGGTATGATGATTTCTGTTCTCACAATAGGGGTAATGGCTATATCTTCTGACAGTGCCCGTACTGCACTTTTTGGTATGGAAAAAATTAAGGCTGAACTAAAATCCTTAAACGAAGAGAAAAGCATTGCCCAAGATGCTCTTGCCAGAGCAAAGGTAGAGGTAGAGGAAAAGAACAGCATCATCAACGAGCTGGACGAAAAGATTAGAGAAAGCACTCGTGCTAATGATGCTATGGAAGCTAAATTGGCAGATGTTAATACAAAATACGATGTTGCTCAAAAAGAAGTTGCAGACCTAACTGCTTCAAGGGAACTGCTTAACGCCGAAGTTACTGCTTTGGAAGAAAGTACTGCCCAGCTGCGCCAAGGCATCATCTCTATGCGCGAAGGACAGGTTTTCTATCGTGCGGGCGAAGTTGTTTACGCTGGAATTATGCGTGGCGGTTTAAGCCATGAGGAAAACGTGGCGCAGGTAAATTGGCTGCTTGATAATGCTAATGCTTCTGTTTTGAATCGTTTAGGTATAGAAGAAAATGACGAAAAGCTGCAGGCTATTTGGCTTTCGAAGCGTATTGTAGACCAAGCGGTTGCAGTGCTTGACAGAAGCAAAGGCAATATGTTCTTTCGCGTGCGCACCATTGCCAATATTATCGTTGGCGAAGTTGTTGTGTGCGATATAGAGATGACGGATAACCAGTTTATTTATCCGGATAACACTTTGATTTTGAGCGAAAAGGTTGACCTGAAAAAGCTTGAGGGTGCTTATGATACCGTTATTATGAGCTTCCTGAACAAGGTAAACCATAAGGCTGTAGATGCCGGCGTACTGCCTGACCCGATTACCGGTAAGGTGGGCAATTTGGATGCTACAACAATGATTGAAGCAAGCAATGATATGCGGCGCATTGGTGGCAAGGTAATTTTAAAAGCCTTTGCCCGTGGTGACATCACTACGGCAGGCCCCGTAAGATTGCGCTTGGAAGTAGTTGATGATAATGACTAAGCTTTACTTGGGTGTAGACCCCGGACGAAGTAAAACAGGCTTGGCTTTGGTAAACGAAAGGGGAGCAATACATGCTCTGCGTATTGCCAATAGCCAAAGCATTGACAAAGAAATAGTAGATTTTTTACAAACAAGTTGCCCGGCACAAATTGTGCTGGGCAATGGTACTAATAGCAGTAATATTGGGCAAGCAGTACAGAAGGTGTTGCCTAATGTGGTGCTCACCGTTGTAGAAGAGGCTCACAGTACGGAAGAAGCGCGTACCCTGTACTGGCAGGAGAACCCGCCTCAAGGTTGGCGCAAGCTTGTTCCTTTGGGTATGCTCGTTCCGCCCGTACCCTTGGATGCGTATGCAGCGGTAATTTTAGTAAGACGTTTTTTGGAGGGCAAGGATGAGTGATTTAACAGAATTAACCTGCCGAGAATTTTTAAATAGATTGGCTTCCAATGCTCCTACTCCCGGTGGGGGTGGAGGTGCTGCCATGGCAGGGGCTTTAGCTGTAGCACTGGCTTCTATGGTAGGTAACTTAACTGTTGGCAAGGAAAAATTTGCAAAAAGCGAAGCGGAGATGCAGGAACTGTTAAAGGAAGCCGAAGCCTTGCGCAGTCAATTTTTGCAGCTTGTTAATGCAGATGCAGAAGTTTTTAATGAGTTTATGGCCTGCTACAGATTGCCCAAGGCAACTGACGAAGAAAAACAGCAACGTAACCAAGCAATCCAAAACGCAGCTAAGCGTGCTGCAGAGGTTCCCCTGCAAATTGCAGAAGCAAGCTTAAAGGTAATGCATCTTGGGAAACGAATGGCAGAGATTGGTAACCCTACTGCTATTACGGATGCTGCTGTTAGCTCCATCATGGGAAGAGCTGCCCTGCGTAGCGCTGCCTACAATGTGGTGGTAAACTTGAAGCTTATTAAGGACGAAGAGTATAACCAAAAGATGTACGCAAAATTAGAAGCAATGCAACAGGAAGCGCAAGCCTTGGAGCAGGAAACGCTTGCCGTAACAGATGTAGTACTTGGCTAACGTATTGACTTAAAAGTTTATTTAGAATATAATTAAATTCTGATGGAAAGGTGGCCGAGTGGTTTAAGGCTCTAGTCTTGAAAACTAGCGAGGTGAAAGCCTCCGTGGGTTCGAATCCCACCCTTTCCGCCATATACAAAATGTAGAGAACGATTTGCTAAATCGTTAGACATTTTTAACAAAGGTACTTGCAAAAAGTAGCAAGAACAGTTATAATATCATAGTAACCTAACGGAGTGGTACTCAAGTGGCTGAAGAGGACGGTTTGCTAAATCGTTAGACGTGTCAAAGCGTGCGTGGGTTCGAAACCCACCCACTCCGCCAACATTAAAGATAGCGCATCAGAGAAATCTGGTGCGTTTTTGTTTTGTCAGAGCGAAGCTTGCAAAAGGGATTACACATCTTCAAAATAAAACTCTCGGAAAAAGATAATGTGTTCAAAACGAAGTGAAGGACTAAAATTTTGTGAAAAGAACTTGCAAAAAGGTTGTGAAAAGATTATAATTCAAGTAGTAGTAAAGAATGTTACAATTAAGGCGGTGACATTCATAAGGCATTTGCTACGAACCACCCCGTTTATAAAATTTCTATATAGGCAGAAGTGTATTTACGGGCAAAGTGTAGAGGAAACAAGGCAACTCTTACAAGAATTTGCTCGTTTTTATTTTCTCCATATAGAGGTTTTGTAAAAATAAAAAATCTCTTAACAAGAGGAGGAAAACATTATGAAAAAATCCTTAGTACTCGCTATGGCAATGGCATTGGGCGTAACCGCTTCCGCTTATGCTGCTAACCCGTTCTCCGACGTTCCCGCTGGCCACTGGGCATATGACTCCGTAGCTAAATTGGCTGCTGCTGGTGTAGTTGATGGCTATGCTGACGGCGCATTCGACGGCGACAAATTGATGACCCGTTATGAAATGGCTCAAATCGTAGCAAAAGCTATGGCAAAAGGCGCAAACGTTGACAAACTGGCTGCAGAATTTGCTGACGAACTGGAT
>JAFUKD010000007.1 GCA_017467905.1 Phascolarctobacterium sp. | reverse complement strand
TAATTTTTCTTCAAAAGTAAATGCCATAAAAAAATAACCCCCAATCGTTGTTTGTCCAACAATTGGGGTTCACTTCACTATCGGCAGCATCATTCTTTTCTAAGTAAATTATATAACAGACTACAATAAAGAGCAAGGCAGAATATGCCTTGCTCTTTAAATTTTTATCTTATTGTTAAGTAACTAATCGGCGCTCACTTAGAAGCTGTAGCGTACGCCTAAGTTCCATTGCCAGTTGGTGTCTACTTCGCCGCCAAAGGTTCTATTTACTTGCCAATTGAGCTACCAAAGCTTCCAGTTTTGCTACTCTATCTTCAAGTGCATCATTTTCTGCTTCAACAGCATTAACTTTTTGGATAAGTTCACGTTTACTCAATTTAGCCAAGCCATTAGGTTTATCCAAACCGATGGACAAGCCAAGATTAACCATATTTTCACCATTACCCATAGTGCCACCAAGGCTTACCATGAATTTTTCGTTAGGACGATAGAATGCACCTAAAGCAGCTGCGTTTTCACCTGCATAGTTACCCATACCTGCGGAGAAAGTCAGCTTGTCGTCCGGATCATAATCCAACGGATGGAGAGCTGCCAAAGCTGCTGCGCCTGCGCCTACTTTGTTAATCTTAGCGTTGGTTCTATCAAGGCGTTGGTTCAGACCGTTGATTGCTGCAGTGCTATTGCCACCGATATCATCAATTTTCGCTTGCAAAGCTTGTTCAGCTGCAAGTCGGTTACTAGTTTCAGTAGTTAACGCTTCCTTATCAGCCTTTGCATCAAGTGCTGTCTTATCAGCCTTTGCAGCAAGTTGAGCATCAGTTTCAGTCTTGGTGTAAACATCAGCAACATTCGCCTTATCTGCAAGAGCCTTTTCCATTTGTCCCAAGTTTACAGCATCAGTAGTTGCTTTACCTTCAGCAACGTTTACTAATCTTCTTTGAGTATTAGTATTACCAAAACTTACAGTATTTGCTTCTGTTGCTTCAGACCACGCTCCTATTGCAACTGAATTAGTTGCTCCATTTTTAACCCATGCTTCTCTACCAAATGCAGAACCTTTTTCTGCATAAGCCTTAGCACCAGAACCAACAGCTACACTGTTATCCGCAGCTTTTGTACCATTTGGATTACTATTACTTCCGATAGCAACAGAATCATTTCCAGCTGTTGCATTATGACCGATAGCTACAGCGTTTTCTCCAGCAGTAGTTAGATTACCATTTTCGTTATCGCCTATTACAGTTGACAGATTCCAAGAATCTACTTCAATCTTTCCAGCCGTACCAGTTACACTTAAACTTGCTTTTTGACCATCAACATAATCATCAGTAACAGTAGCTTCAGCAAATGCACTACCAGTGATAACCATAGCCATCAATGCACCAAGTGCCAAACTCCTTTTCAACATTTTCTTAGACATTTTCAAATACGCCTCTCTTTCTTTTCATCACGAAAAAATAAAAATAATATATTTATTACAAAGCTTCCGCTTGCCCAGAAGCAATATAACCAAACTCCCTCAGTCGCAACTTCGTTGCGCTAGCTCCCTCAAAAGGGAGCCTCATTCCTCATGTCCACCAAAGGGGACGCCACATTTTAGAACAAAATTTACTTGCTTTCATAGCAACGATTAGCAAAAAGCAGCGACATAAATTCAAGAAAATATCGCGAAGCTCCGCATCCTGAGCTGTACTTTCTAAAAGCTTCTAGAAACTGCGAAGCGAATATGCGGACAGCGATATTTTTATACTAAAAGGAGCGTTAAGCTGCCTTTAAATTAGCACTAACCACCGAAGCTTTTTGCTTGTTGCGGGAAAGCAATAAATTTTGGAACCCCTCAGTCGCAACTTCGTTGCGCCAGCTCCCCTTTCAGGGGCGCCAAGTCAGAGACCTTTTACATCCACTGCTTTAAGCAGCTTCAAAATCTGTACTGCATCCTCAAGCTCAATAGCACTCTTCCCCTTTACCTCTTCCCTTTTCTTTTCAACAGGTGCTTCCAAATCCAGGAAGAAGTCGCTCATGGAACAGTTTAATATTTTGCGTAGCTTCAATAAATTTTGAATGGTAACAGCCGTGCGACCGTTTTCCATATTGCTAAGATTGGTTTGCGATAGCCCCATCTTCTTTGCCATTTCGGTCTGCCCCATCTTGTGTTCCATCCTTAAAATCTTAATTCTGCGTCCAATCAATTTCAAATCTTCTTCCATTGTTTCACCTCTTCTTTGTCTCTAAAATAAACTTCTTGTTTTTACAAATAAACTTCATTGTTATTATAAATGTTTTTCACAATTATACCACTTTACTTTTTATCTAACAAGCATAAAAATAGAGACCCTGCTAAATTTTGCAGAGTCTCTAAAAAATTTACACTGTTTATTTAAAATAGTTTACGCCGGATTTGAACAGCATTTGGTCTTTGTTGCCATAGATGTTACGGAACAAGCCATCAGTGAAGCGTTCGGTGTGACCCATTTTACCAAGTACACGTCCGTCCGGACTGGTAATGCCTTCAATAGCATACAAGCTGCCGTTGGGGTTGCAAGGCATGTTCATGGTGGGGTTACCTACTGCATCCACATATTGGGTTGCAACTTGACCGTTAGCAAAGAGTTCTTTGATAGTGCTTTCCGGTGCGTAGAAGCGACCTTCGCCGTGAGAAACAGCAATTGCGTGTTCATCACCGGGCTCGCACATTGCCAGCCAAGGAGATTTATTAGAAACAACCTTGGTAGTAACAATTTGAGAAATGTGGCGACCAATATTGTTGAAGGTCAAGGTGGGAGAAGCTTCTTCCATATCGCGGATTTCGCCATAGGGAACAAGACCAAGCTTAATCAAAGCTTGGAAGCCGTTGCAGATACCCAGCATCAAGCCGTCACGATTGTTCAGCAAATCGCTAACTGCTTCTTTAATGCGCGGGTTGCGCAGCATGGTTGCAATAAACTTGCCGCTGCCGTCAGGTTCGTCGCCTGCACTAAAGCCACCGGGAATCATCACGATTTGTGCGTTGTTGATGTATTGCACCATTTTTTCTACAGATTCTTCGATTGCTTGAGCTGTTAGGTTGCGTACAACAAAGGTGTCAGCAACTGCGCCAGCAGCCTCGAAGGCACGCGCACTATCGTATTCGCAGTTAATACCGGGGAATACGGGGATGAATACGCGAGGTTTAGCAATGGTGATGGGTGCGGTCAAGGGCAGTTCTGCTTTGTAAAGAGGTTGCGCAATATCCGCAGGCTCTTCTACATCTGCCAGCTTGTAGGGGAAAATTCCTTGGAGAGTTTCCATATAGGAAGCCTTTGCTTCTGCTTCGGTAATCACAACGTCGTTGATTGCTACGCCTGCATTTGCAGTGGTGTGACCAAGGAGCATATACTCCAAACCGTCAAAGACTTCTTCCGGTTCTACGCCTTTAGCCAGTTCAAGCACCATACCGCCCGGTTGCAGGGTAAAGAGGCTATCGGTATCACGGAAGGGTTTAATAAATTCAAAGCCTAATTGGTTGCCCAAGCACATAGTAGTTACAAGAGCTGCAATGCCGCCGTCCTTAACTGCTGCTGCAGCCTTAATCTTGCCAGCTTCCATTGCTGCGTGAACTGCGGTAAGGTTTTTGCGCAGTGCAGCGAAGTCGAATACTTCTGCATTGTCGCGAGGGCAGGACAGGAAGATAACTTCGTTGCCTGCTTCCTTGAATTCTGCAGAAACTGCTTTGTTGCCGTCGATTACGCCTACAGCAAAGGATACCAAGGTGGGCGGAACAGTTTTGTCCATAAAGGTACCGGACATACTGTCTTTACCGCCAATTGCAGGCAGCTCCAATGCATCAAGAGCAGTGAAGGCACCTAAGAGCGCGCCGAAGGGCAAGCCCCAAGCAGAAGTGTTGTTCAGTTTGGGGAAGTATTCTTGTAAAGTCAAGCGCAGCTTTGCCGGGTCAGCCCCCAATGCTACTGCACGAACTACGGATTCTACAACAGCGTACATTGCGCCGTGGAACGGACTCCAAATTGCAACTTCCGGATTGTAGCCGCAAGCCATTACGGAAGCAGCAGTGGTAGTGCCGTGGAGTACGGGGATTCTGCCCACCATACCTTCGGACGGGGTAATTTGAGTTTTACCGCCAAAGGGCATCATTACAGTACCGCGACCAATAGTGCTATCGAAGCGTTCGCTCAAACCTTTTTGGCTGCAAACGTTAAGACGTGCCAAGTTACCCAGCCAAGCAGCCTTAATGTCCTTAGCTTCTGCAACTTCGGTAGGAACTTTATCGAATACGTTGTCAGCCTTAGTGTCTTCAACTACAATGCTGGTGTGTTGTGCCACGCCGTTAGTATCGAGGAAAGCGCGGGACAAATCTACAATCTTATCCCCTCTCCAGTACATAACCAAGCGCGGGTCAGCAGACACCTCTGCTACAACAGTAGCTTCAAGGTTTTCATCATCAGCAAATTTAATGAAGGCTTCTTTATTAGCAGCTTCGATTACAACTGCCATACGTTCTTGGGATTCGGAAATAGCAAGCTCTGTGCCGTCCAAGCCTTCGTATTTTTTCGGAACTTTATCCAGGTCAATTACAAGACCATCGGTCAATTCGCCAATAGCAACGGATACGCCGCCTGCACCAAAGTCGTTGCAGCGTTTAATCATTGCAGTAACTTCCGGATTGCGGAACAAGCGTTGAATTTTACGTTCAGTGGGCGGGTTACCCTTTTGTACTTCTGCACCGCAGCTCATTAAGGAATCTACAGTATGTTCTTTGGAAGAACCGGTTGCACCGCCGCAGCCGTCACGACCGGTTTGACCACCAAGAAGTACAACAATATCGCCGGCAGCAGGGCGTTCACGACGAACTGCACTGCGGGGAGCAGCACCAATTACAGCGCCGATTTCCATACGCTTAGCTACGAATTTATCGTTATAGTATTCTTGAACGTGGCCAGTTGCCAAACCAATTTGGTTACCGTAGGAGCTGTAGCCTGCAGCTGCACCAATGGTAATTTTACGTTGGGGCAGCTTGCCTTCGATAGTTTCGGAAACGGGAACGCGGGGGTCAGCAGCACCGGTTACGCGCATTGCTTGATAGACATAGGAACGACCGGAAAGCGGGTCACGGATTGCACCGCCCAAGCAGGTTGCTGCACCACCGAAGGGTTCAATCTCTGTCGGATGGTTGTGGGTTTCGTTCTTGAACATTACCAGCCATTCTTCGGTGTTGCCATCCACTTCGATGGGTACAACGATGGAACAAGCATTGATTTCTTCGGATTCATCCAAATCAGCCAGCTTGCCTTCCTTGCGCAGCTTCTTCATACCGATAACTGCGATATCCATCAAGGTTACAGGGCGCTCAGTGTTTTCGCCATACACGCCATCACGAGCAGCCATGTACTTATCGTAAGCTTCTTGTACCGGTTTGGTATAAGTTCCGGGTACAATCTCTACATCTTCAATTTGAGTCATGAAGGTGGTGTGACGGCAGTGGTCAGACCAGTAAGTATCTAATACGCGAATTTCAGTAATAGTCGGTTCGCGTTTTTCTTCATTAAAGTATTGTTGGCACCACAGCAAATCTTCCAAGCTCATTGCCAAGCCCATTTCCTTGCGCATAGCTTCTGCTTCTTCGCGAGTCATGGTCAGGAAGCCGGCAACACGCGCAACCTTAGCAGGTTCTTCGCAGGTGCTTACCAAGGTTTCCGGCTTGCCCCACTCTGCTTCGCGTGCTTCAATGGGGTTGATGCAGTAAGCTTTGATTTTAGCAACTTCATCCTCAGTAAGGTTGCCTTCCAGAACATACACTTTAGCAGCAGCAACCATTGGGCGCTCTTTTTGAGTAATCAGCTGAATACATTGTTCAGCAAAATTTTCACGTTGGTCGTATTGACCGGGCAGCAGCTCTACTGCGAAAGCATGGCTGCCTTCAGCAACAGGCAGTTCTTCTTCCAGCACGCTGTCCACAGGAGGTTCAGAAAGAACTAATTTTTTTGCCATTGCAAATTCTTCGTCGCTCAGGCCCATAACATCGTAGCGGTTCATCATACGAATGTTCTCCAAGCCTGTCATGCCCAGATTGTTGCGCAGGTCCGCCAAAAGACCATGTGCTTCAACAGCAAAAGCATCCTTCTTTTCCACAAAAATTCTTCTAATCATACTCATTACACCAGCCTCCAAGTTTTTTTGAGGTTATTAAAAATATTCATTAATATAATTATGACATTTGGGGAATAATCTATCTAATACAGAAAGCTTTTCTGTATTATGAACTTTAAGCTTGCCTGCTTGTGCCAGCTCCGTCGCAGTAAAGACGCCAAAGTATAATTGGGTGAAGGCTCCCATATCCATAGTAACCTCCTCATTATCCAAGGTGCTTACCGCTTCCAGCTTGCCGGGAGCAGTTTTCAGCTTCAGCAGGTGATTGTTTCTTTCAATAATATTATCTGTCAGAAGCAGCACCACACTGTTTTCTTCCATATCATCAGCAACAGGAAGCTCTGCCAATGCCAAGCGTGCATCCAAACAGCGTGCCATCATAAAGGGCTGTAGTCTTCCACTGGCGTTGTGGTCTGCAAAACTCAAATAAGTTTTGTCCCACGGCTCTGCCAACCAGGTAAAATGCTTGGCTTCGCTTTTATGAGCAGCGGCAAATTGCAGCAAGCGGTTACGCGCCGCACAACCCTGCGCCATCAGCTCAAGAACATTAAAGGCTCCGTCCTGCAATTTATAAAGCATGTAACCAGCAGGAACATTCCCTTCATAAACCACAGCGCACTGTACCTTTTCTAAAGTATGTACCCTCAAAAGCTTATTCCACTGGAAATCAGTACGCACCGGCGCACCATTCCAAGCTTGGGTAACATTCTGATAAATAGGCGCAAGCACTTCCTTATTAAGCGCCACCCTTGCCACCGGCAAATCGCTGCCCAATTTGCTAAGCTGTAATTTTTCCAGCTCCATATCGTACTTGTGACGATAATAGCAAAAGCTAAACTGATAAGGCAAATAAATGCCTGCGTAAATAGGCATCAGCAAGGCAAAGGGAAAATCCTGAGAGCGCAGCACTTCAAATGCAGTTTCCAAAAGCGGGCGGAACAAATGCCTGCCCCTTGCTTCGGGAGCAGTAGCAACCCCCACAATGTAGGGTGTCAGCTGCTGTTTGCCACGCAGGTTTAACATATAGGGGTTAAGGTGAAGCATGTTTTGCAGTTTGTCCTGCTCGTCAAAGCCACCAATAACCATATTATCCTTACCACAGTATTCGCTAAAATACCATTGGTAAAAAGGGTCATCCTTTTTCTCGAAGCAGTAATCCCACAAATCCATGACTTGGTTCATGCGTGCTTCGTTTACAACTCTAAAAGTCATAGCATACCTCAGCTAATAACAACGCTGTATTTTTTGAACATAAACTCCGGATGATAAGACTCCTTCGCCCTGCGCAAGCCTTCAACGCCCATATCCTCTTCCCTGTTCAGATAAACTACATCTTCCCAAGCATGAGCAGCAAATTCCTTGTTGATGGCAGTGTAAAGACCACGGATTTCATGGTTAGCCTTTTCAACGTGGAGCACTGCAGTATCTTCGTTAATTTTCTTGCCAAAGCTAAAGGCTTCTATCTTACCATTAATACGGATGGCACCACCGCGCAGCTCCAGGGCATCAAAATTGCTGAAAGCCTGCTGCATAGCATACTTTTCGCAAATCAAAGTAGGATCTTCTTCAATTCTATCATCACACCATTTTTCGCCAAAGGCAAGACATTCTGCCTTGTTGGCATCAGTGATGGGTTCGTACACAAAATCAGGATTAGCCTTCTTAAAAGCATTATAGTGATTTTTTTGACCATGATACTTACGACCGGAAAGTGTTGCTAACTTTTCGCGCAGGTAAACGTAATCCCAATTATCCCTGTCGTCTTCAAATTCCAAACCGGGGAACATTCTGTTTAAACGTTCCTTGGTACATTCGTAAACACCATGCAATCTAAAAGGCTTGCCGCCGTGATACTCTTTTAGCTCTTCCATCAAGAGAGGCAAGTCCTCGTCCTTGCCGCCAAAGGGTTGCAAAAAGAAATCAACTTCGTTGCGTTTAACCTTGATGATTAAAAATCCATGAGAAACGCACCAGAATATATTGTAGCAATCGCGCCAAACGAATAAATTAGAAAAAGCACATTCGCTTCCGCGTTGTCCAGGTGCAGATAAATAACTTTCAAACAGAGGCTTCTGCGCCAATGTTACAGGTTTAAATTCTAAAATAAAAAGACCCCCTAATACATCTAAACACATAATACACCGAGATTATTATAACATACATTATTGAAATTTTCTCTGCTTTCGTTAGGAAATTTCATAGCATTTGAGAAAATGTTGTGGGCTTGGTTTATTGTTTATAAGATTTCTTTACCCACACAACTACTTCCTAAATTTTTTTATAACCCCATGTCCCCCTCTACAAAATGTTTCACGTGAAACAATCGTTACTGCATTCCCCTTTCGTCGCAACTTCGTTGCGCCACTTTCCCCAAAGGGGACAGCTTACGTTCGTTCGCAGGTTAGGCTTCCCCTCTGGGGAAGCTGTCAGCGTAGCTGACTGAAGGGGGTAATTTTTTATCTATATCTTTACGCACATCACTGGTTTGCCTAAAGTGTCCAAATTTGCTATAATTACAGGGCTGTGACTCTTTCCAGCAGGAAGGAGGTGTCAGTATGATAGAAGTAACCATTGCCTTTTTTATTTCTGTTATGGCAAGTATAGCTGGTAACTATATTTGCAAGTGGTTAGACAGAAATCTATAGCACACAGCTAGCCCAAAACAAAAAACCTCGGAGTTGCCGCTCCGAGGTTTTTACTTTTTTTGCGTGTCAGTCTTGCTACACAACCATTGCCTTTGGTATCTATATTTTACCACTTATTATTGATAAACACAATAGTTACTCTGCTAACTCAGTATGTAGTAACTTAGAGTTATGTAGGCACTCTCAACATCCTATCTATGCAAGTATCTCCTTTTATCTTAATAACCATCCACTTTTTTAATATCAGTAAACTGCACAATAAACTCCGGCTTCTCTACAGATAACATTTCAGAAACCCAGTTATCTAAATACAAACCACTTTCTTTATTTGGAATTACGAAAGCAGAAAACTCTACAGTATCTCCTTTTTGCAAATTAAAAACTACATTATAAAGCGGACTATTAGCATCAATTAAAGTTTGTTTACCAGACAGCTTGATATTAAACCTTTCTGTAGCAACACCAAAAACCATATCATCTACTCTACACTCAATTTCAATACTAGCAAAATTTCCATTTTCAACTGAATTAATTTCTTTCACCTTTCCTATCCAGTTTTCAAACTTATTATTAGGAAAATACTGCTTTAGAAATTCAACTTGCCTACCGCGCACCGCAGATTTCTGTAAATTATTATCTGCTTTATTATAAGCCACCTTATAATCGTAAAGTTTATAAGCAAAATAAATTTGGTCAGGCTTTCCAACAGGTTCTTTTATAACTTTACTTGTCGCAGAATTTCTCTTTTGTTTCTCGTTAATATATTTTTTCTTTTCGCTTGTACTGCCAGCATCTGATTCCACCTGTGTTTGCTCTGATTTATATGGCACAGATTTCATAACATTAGATGAACATCCATCAAAGCCAACTAAAACAAAACACAGCACTATCAATCCAAGCAAAAACATAAAGAAAGTTTTTACCACACTTGGATGATTGATAAAAACTAAAATCACACCAACAGGAAAGCACATAAAGAGCATAAGTATAGTGAACCAACCATGTCTCCAAAAGGCTTTCTCTTTATGTTCTCTACTTATTTGATAACCAACTGGAGCACCACAGTTTCCACAAAACTTATCATTTTCAGGAATTATCTTCCCACAATTCTTGCAATACATATGTTTCTCCTTTTTCCTTCCCACAATTTTGGTTAATAATAAAAGCCTCACCCTCATAACGCCATAAATATCCACCAGCATGTAGCCTTTTTCCCTTACATACGCTAGTAATATTACTACTAGACCTAAAGTTCATATATTGTGCAGCATCCACAATAGACTCAAATGTCTTCAGTATCTCATTTGTGTTCATATCAATCATATAAACTTTTCTTCTTCTGTTGGCTGCACTTCTTTTAGCACCACACTTGGGACAACCAGTTCCCGAAGTTCTGTGATATACAGAAGCCATATATTCATTATTGCAAACAGAACAGAGCCACCAATACTTTGCAGTACTTCCTTTTTTTACTTGATTTGGTTTTACGGATTTATTCTTTGTTGGATGCCACTCTTTAGCGATTTTTGGAAATAATTCTTCTAATGAATTATTGTTTAATTTTGTCATATAAGCACGAATTTCCATCTCATCACGATCAATATCAACATCTATTGGACTATGTAAATCGCTTATTCTTTTTCTTGTCCAAAAATTAGAAAGAGGATCTAAACGGTCTAATAACAACCTAATTAGCAGTGCAAGATTCTTACGTTCATACATAGGACCATTACCAGTGATGTTCCAAACATCATCTGCTGTATGTATATCAGTATCACTTCTTTTTTCTTTTAACCTCAATAATTTAATGCCATTTTCTCTGCAAATACGATATTTTTCTTTTTCACGTTCTACCTTTTCAGATTTATGCCAAGCTTCTCCATCATACTCAATAGCAAGTTTTATGGAAGGAATATAAATATCCAACTCCATTCCATTGTCGAAAATACCAGTATATCTGCTGATTGCATCACTAAAAAGCTTCTTAATGTAGAAATAAACAGCTTGTTCAGCAAAAGATGTTTGTCTTCCAGAATTGCAAACAGGGCAATTAGTTCCATGACTCCTATGTAGAATAGTAGCTAGATATTCATGTCCTTCTGGACATACCCACCAAACCTTTTTCCCTTTACCATAAGTTACTTTTTCCGGAGTCAAATCGCCATTTTTTATAGGATGCCATTCTGAAGCCAATTTAGGATGGGTAGTAGCTAAGTCGTTCACACCTTTTACAACTACCAAATTAGCACAACATGCACACCCCTTACCATTAGCACGATTACTAATTTTTGCTTTATATCGATAGCCACATTTGGAACATATCCAATAAACACTTTTATTACACCAAGGAGTATATTCTGTAGGGCTTTTTACATTCTTCTCATAGTCCCATTCATTTAGTAACAACAAATCTGTTATTGAACCACTATTTTTCAGAGCGTGTTTATGCTTAAGTTGACCTCTTAACTTCTTTGCGCATTCCGGACAACCAGTCTTCCTTTGTGTTCTATGTCTTATTTCTGTAACCCATTTTGTTTTACAGATGCTACAAATCCATCCTACTTTTCTATCTGTGCTATAAAGATACTCTCCTGGATTTTTATCATTACTTTCATAATCCCATTCTAAAGCTAAATCAGGATATAAAGTTTCTAAATCATTGACACCTTTAATTAACTTGCCCATAAAACACCCTCATCATTTTCTAAAGATTTACTCCATTGTCTATATTATACACTTACAATTCAAAATTAAATAGTTTCTGTAAATAATTAACCTCACACAACCACTTTGAGTGAAACGATTGTGACGAGCAGCAACAACTGTATCGAGAAAAATATCGTTAAGACCACATCCTGAGCTGTACTTTCTAAATGTTTACGAAACACTACGAAGCGAATATGTGGGCAACGATATTTTTAACTAGAATGTTGCGTTGGGAGTCACTGTTGAACGTAAGTAGTTGTGTGGGTTGTAATCACTAATATTTCTCAAAAAATTTTATAAATCCATGTCCCTCTCCTGCAAATGTTTCACGTGAAACAATCGTTACTGCATTCCCCTTTCGTCGCAACTTCGTTGCGCCACTTTCCCCAAAGGGGACAGCTTACGTTCGTTCGCAGGTTAGACTTACCAAAAGCGGAAAAAATTTCTAAAATAAACAAAAAAATTAGGCAACAGTGTTTTAAAAACGCTGTTACCTAAAAATTTATAAGTTTCTTTATCACTACCACCATCTTCTTCGCCGCCAAGATGCCAGCCACACCAGTCACAAGCTGCGGTACGCTCATGGCAAAAAGTATTCCCTTTTTCATGGCAACGCTTTCAATTCCAAGTAAGGCAATGACAACGTAAGCACCTGCACACATACTCACTGCCTTTATCGCAGGTGGCAACAAATACGCAAGCACTCCCCTGCTCACCGCCCGTACTGCGTAAGAAAAAAGAATGTTCCCTAACGCGACAACGGGTATCAAAAGCGGCAAGAGCAGCTGCCCTTGGATGTAAGCAAAAACGGGTAGCAGCACTGATAGAACTGCTGCGGAGGTAAAACCATTTAATTTTACACACAGCACCAGCATCATATTTACCAATGTGCCTATTATGAAGGTGGTAAACAATGGCGGCAAGGGAAGCACCAACCTGCTTGCCTGCAAGATAACTGCAATGGCAACCAGCAGCGCCCCCAACACCAAGCTTTTAGTTTTCATTTTATTTTACAGGGCACTCTTTAGCTACGAAAGCCTTGTACGCTTCTTGCAGCTGTTTAGTAATTTCGCCCGGCTGCTTGTCGCCAATAAAGCTACGGTCAATTTTGGTAACAGGCATAAATTCGCAGCGCGGTCCACACAGGAACGCTTCATCTGCTTTCAAAGCAAAGTCTTTATCAAAGGCACGTTCTACAACCTGCAAGCCTAAGTCTACAGCTAAACGTTCCTTTAACAAACGACGGGTGATGTTCTTATGGATATGCTTGTCTTCCGGATGAGTCCAGAGGATGCCGTCCTTATAGATTACGAAGCTTGCTTCGGTGCTTTCGGTAATTTTGCCGTCGCGTACAAAAAGCGCATCAAAGGCGTTACCAACGAAAGCCTTTTGGCGAGCCATTGCTTCCGGCATACGGTTCAAGGTATTGATGTCGCAACGTTCCCAGCGCACATCTTCTTCAGTAATTACGTTTACGCCCTTAGCACGTTTTGCTTCCAAGGCATCGCGGTCAACAGGAACAGCGAACATGCTCAGAGTAGGAACGCATTGTTCCGGAAAAGCCAGGTTGTACATACCGGCACCACGGGTAATTTGGGTATAGATGTTACATTCTGTAAGACCGGTTGCCTGAATAAGAGCTTCATGGAATCCAACAAATTCTTCAATCATATATACAGCAGGAATTTTTGCTTGGATTACAGATTCAAACAGGTTGTTCATATGGGGCAGCAAGGCAAAGCAGCGTCCATTATAAACAGGTACAATTTCAAAAACGCCGTCACCAAAATTATGACCGCGATCGTTTACTTCAATAAATGCTTCGTGTTCCGGCATAATTTCGCCGTTAATAAGAACTAAATTTTCACTCATGGGATACCCTCCGTTATATTTTTAATAAGTTTCACATTTTACATATTTTTCGTGGGATAAATTGCCTGTATAATAAATACAAGCTATAATATTATACATCATTTTTTCTTATTTGTCTGCATTAGTTACGCAAGTATTAGCACACAGAAAGGAGCACTCCATGGCGCACTTACCAACTATTATTACAGATTTAGCGATGATTTTGCTCGTCGCAGGTATCACAACCATTCTTTTCAAAAAGTTAAACCAGCCACTGGTTTTGGGTTACATCATTGCCGGCTTCATTACCGGTCCTCATTTTAACTTTTTCCCAACGGTAACGGATACCACCAATATCCAGGCGTGGTCTGAAATAGGTGTTATCTTCCTATTATTTGCCTTGGGCTTGGAATTTAGCTTTTACAAATTAAAAAGCGTAGGCAACACTGCCTTCATAGCTACTGCCGTTGAAATTGGCGGTATGCTTGGCATGGGTTATTTATGCGGTACGCTCTTAGGCTGGAGCCATATGGACAGTATTTTCCTTGGCGGCATGCTTGCTATGAGCTCTACCACCATCATCATCAAAGCCTTTGAAGATTTAAAATTAAAGGGCAAGCGTTTTACAGAAATGGTCTTTGGCATTTTGATTGTTGAAGATATTGCAGGCATCATTATGATGGTAATGCTTTCTACCTTGGCGGCAGCAGGCATTTCTTCCATGGAGCTTGCCATGGGCGTAGGACGTTTGGCATTTTTCTTAACCCTGTGGTTCGTAATGGGTATGTACCTTATTCCCACCTTCTTTAAGAAAGCACACAACCTGATGAACGACGAAACCTTAATCGTTGCTTCCATTGGCTTGTGCTTGGGCATGGTAGTACTGGCAACTCACATGGGCTTCTCGGCAGCTCTTGGTGCTTTCATCATGGGTTCTTTAATTGCAGAAGCTCCCAACGCAGAACATATAGAGCATTTGGTAAAGCCTGTTAAGGATTTGTTCGGCGCAGTGTTCTTCGTATCCGTAGGTATGCTGGTTGACCCGGCACTGCTGTTGCAATATTCCTTCCCCATCTTCTGCATTGTTATCGTTACCATTATCGGCAAGCTTATTTTCTCTACCGGCGGCGTACTGGCGGCAGGGCAAAACCTAAACATTTCCATGCACTGCGGTTTCAGCTTGGCGCAAATCGGTGAATTTTCCTTCATTATTGCTTCCCTCGGTATGAGCCTTGGTGTTATCAGCGAGTTCCTCTATCCCATCATCGTTGCAGTTTCTGTAGTAACAACCTTTACTACTCCTTTCTTCATCATGGCGGCGGACCCTGCTTACAGAGCAATGAACAAGCTGCTGCCCATGAAGCTTTTGCAATGGCTGGACCGTTACACCGACGAGGACGACGAAGCTGATGACAGCGACTGGAGCGCACTGCTGCAAGGCTATTTTACCCGTATGTTCATTTACTTAACCCTGCTCTTTGCCATTGCCATGGGCGCAAAATATTATCTACTTCCCTATTTGCAGAACACCTTGGCGTTGCCCTACAGCAATTTGCTTACAGGCGCAGTAACCCTGCTTGCCATGTCCCCCATTTTACGCGTGGTTCTGACAAGCCGCACGCAAAACGAAGAGCTCTTTTCCGTTCTGTGGTTCAAGAAGCGTTCCAACCACTTCCCGCTGTTAATTTTAATCTTCTTTAAAATTTTAACTGCCATTGGTTCTATGATGTACGCCTTCCACAGCCTGATGGAGCTTCCCTACTTTGTTTCCATCCTTGCAGTTGCAGGCGTTGGTTATCTCATCTACTCCTCCGACTGGCTGCTTAGTGAATACTTGCGTATTGAATCCCGCTTCCTTGTGAATCTTAACGAAAAGCATATGCGCAAGCACAGAGAAAAGGTTTGCAGCGAACAGGGCTGCCCGCAAAACTGGTTCGACGAAGATTTACAGCTGGCGCGTTACAAATTACCGGCAGATAGTAAGTTTATAGGTAAGACCCTGTTAGAAACTAACTTCCGTTCCAACTACGGCTGTAATATTTTACAGGTAACTACTCCCAATCAGGTAGTGGATATGCCCGGCGCAGAATATGTATTGGAAACTGATTCCACCCTACTGATTATCGGTACCAGTGAGCAATTTAAAATGTTCCATGCCGCTGTTGCAGGCAAGCAGATTGATTTAGAGCTTGTGGATGCACCCATCAGCCTGCGTGAATTTATGCTGCAAAGCCACGCCGAAGAGCCTGAGCTGAAATTCCTGTCTTTGGCAATTACTATCGACAACCACTCTCCCCTTTTGGGTAAGTCCATCAAGGCAGCCAACCTGCGCGAAAACTGGAGCGCTCTCGTAATAGGTTTAGAGCGTGGCGCTTACGTTATTACCAATCCTAACCTCTCCCTTACTTTTGAAAAGGGAGACCTCTTGTGGGTATTAGGTAAGCAAAAAATGGTGAACAAGCTTATCCGCGAAGAAATCTTGTAAGCCTTCACCCTCTTCTAAAAAATTAGACCTCTCTAAATTTTGAACAAGCAAAATTTTCGAGAGGTCTTTTAATTTGTAATCAGGCTTATAATTTAAGCCAGTCTTTTATTTTCAGAACAGGTCTATCTGGTTGCTTTCAGGAAGCTCGTCTAACACGCCAACTTCTGCCAAGCGTTCTAAGACAGCCTTGCCAACATTGGCACGCAGGCGTAAATCCTCGCGAGAAATAAAGGGACGCTCCGGGTCGCGGGCTGCGGCAATACTTAATGCGGCGCTGTTACCCACACCGCTAAGTGAAGCTAAGGGCGGGCGCAAGCCTTTTTCCGTAATCAGGAATTTTGTGGGATGGGATTTATACAAATCTATCTTTTCAAATTCATAACCACGTTCCATCATTTCATTGGCAAGCTCCAGATAGGTTGCAGTTGCCTTATCCAAGGTACTTGCCTTGTAGCCCTGCAGGTAAACATTTTTAATGAAGTTCTTAACGTAGTGCAAGCCCTTCGCCACATGGGCGTAGTCAAAGTCTGTAGCACGTACCGTAAAATAGGAAGCGTAAAAATGTTTAGGGTGATGCACCTTGCAGTAAGCAATGCGGTACGCCATCAAAACGTAGGCAACAGCGTGAGCCTTCGGGAAAAGGTACTGCACCTTTTCACAAGATTTAATGTACCAATCGGGAATCTTCACCGCTTCCATTGCTTCCTTCATTTTAGACTCTAAACCGCTTTTAGCAGCCTTGCCCTTACGTACATACTCCATGGTTTTAAACGCAAGGCTTGGTTCTACGCCCTTGGAAATCAAATGGGTCATGATATCGTCACGAGTAGAGATGGTTTCCGCAACGGGCTTGCCTTCCTTGATTAAATCCTGCGCGTTGTTCAGCCACACGTCAGTGCCGTGGGAATAACCGGATACACGCACAATTTCACTAAACTTTTTCGGTTGTACGTCCTTAATCATCTGACGCACGAAGGAAGTACCACATTCAGGAATACCAAAAGTTCCAACGTCACTGCCAATTTGCTCCGGAGTAACCCCCAAGGATGAAGTGTCTTGGAAAATACGCAAGGTGGGTTCGTCGCCAACAGGTATCTGTTTCGGATCGAAGTTAGGGTCTGTGTCCTCTTGCAGATATTTTTCCAGCATCTTTAAAACCATGGGGTCGTCGTGCCCCAGAATATCCAGCTTAACCAGACGGTCATTGATGCTGTGATAATCGTAGTGGGTTGTTACGGTGTCGCCATCCTTATCGTCAGCAGGACGGTTGATGGGAGTAATATAATGAATATCCATATTGCGCGGTACAACCATAATTCCACCGGGATGCTGGCCCGTAGTACGTTTTACCCCAGCCAAGCCTTCAACTAAAGAAGCAATATGTGCAGGATGAGGATGGATATTCTTTCCTTCAAAATATTTTAAGATGTAGCCAATGGCGGTCTTGTTCGCCACAGTTGCGATAGTTCCTGCGCGGCATACATTGTCACGTCCAAAAAGCTCTTCCGTATATTTGTGAGCAACGGATTGGTCGGACATGGCGAGCGCATCGTCCGGGTCAATGCCACCGGAAAAGTTCAAGTCAATATCAGGAACCTTGTCGCCGTGGAAGCCTAAGAATACCGCAAAGGGAATGTCGTGCCCATCACGCACCATATCTGTTCCGCAATGGGGACAAGCCTTGGGCGGCAGGTCAAAGCCGGAATCCACCTCATTGTTCAGGAAGAATTCACTGTGCTTACATTTGGCGCAGCGGTAATGGGGCTTCAAGGCATTAACCTCGGTAATTTCCAGCATTGTCGCCACAACGGAACTGCCAACACTACCACGAGAACCTACTAAGTAACCACGGTCCAGGGAATGCTTTACCAGCTTATGAGCAATAAAGTACAGTACGGAAAAGCCATTGCCAATAATGGAATCAAGCTCCATTTTCAAGCGGTCCTCTACCAGCTGGGGTAAAGGCTTGCCGTACCATTCGTAGGCTTTGGTATAGGTAAGGTTACGCACCGCATCCTCCGCTCCGGGAATGGAAGGTGAATACAGCTGGTCAGTATCCGGTACCGGCTTAATCCGCTCTATCATATCAGCAATTTTATTGGTATTGGTTACGCATACCTCGTAGGCAATATCTTCGCCTAAGTAAGAGAACTCCGCCAGCATTTCTTCTGTAGTGCGATAATACAAGGGCGGCTGGTATTCTACTTCGCCTTCTTTATGCCAAGGTGCCTGCAAAATAGCACGATACTTTTCATCCTCAGGGTTAAGGAAGTGTACGTCGCCGGTAGCAACTGTCAGCTTGCCCATACGCTTGCCCAACTCGTAAATGCGGCGGTTGTATTCTTCAATATCTTTTTCGGTACAGATATTCTTATGTACCAAAAACATATTGTTACCTGTGGGCTGAATTTCCAGATAATCATAGAAGGAAGCAATTTCTTCCAATGCTTCTTCGCTGGCGCCTGCCATCATGGCGCGGTACAATTCACCTGCCTCGCAGGCAGAACCTAAAATCAAGCCATCCCTATGCTCCATGATAACCTCGCGGGGCAGCAGGGGACGACTGTTCAAATAACGTAAATGGCTAATGGAAACCAGCTTATACAAATTACGCAAGCCTGTTTCGTTTTTTGCCAAGATGATAATATGGTTGCTCTTGATTTTAGTACGATTAACCTTTTTCTTGGTTTCTGCAACCTCCTGGTCAATATCGTCCTTAATCTCCTCGCGGTCGCTAATCAGATAGCCTTCCATACCAAAGATTAATTTCAAATCGCTGCCCTTTGCCTCGTCATAGCAGAAGGGGAAGGCTTGTACAACGCCATGGTCCGTAATCGCCAGTGCCTTATGTCCCCATTTAATTGCTTTTTTAACCAGGTCCTTCATTGGGGTTAAGCCATCCATTTTGCTCATCTTCGTATGGCAGTGCAGCTCTACCCTTTTTACTTCCGCATTATCCTTACGTTCAGGCACATCTATTTTCATAATCCCCGCAGGCGTTAAGGTCATCTCATCATTGGCAAAACGGTCGGGAGCAACGTTACCTTGAATGCGCAAACGCATTCCCAGTTTCAACAAACTTGTCAGCTGCTTGCATTCAGCCTTGGGGTCATTACCATCCCTACTGGTAAAACGCATTTTGATGAACAAGCCACCTGTACCATCACATAAATTAAAGGTAAGGTTAATATCACCGGTGCGCAGTTCCCTTTCGTTAAAGGCAGTCAGCTTGCCATCCTTGTCCAAAGTTTTGACAAACTCGCCTTCTACAACAACTCTATTTTCTTCTTCAACAATACTGTCAATAGAGCGCACCTTTCCCTTAATGGGTTTACCCCACAAGCGTCCGTCATCTTTCTTTTCTCCATATAGCCTATTATATGCCTGCTCATAAGCTTGCTCGTAGGTCTCTGCTTCCATTACGCAGTTAGGCTCCGGCGGGTCAACCTCACCAATTTGGATATCAGGCGGTTCTTCCGGCAATGGTATGTCATCATAGCTGGGAGCACCGCCACAATCAGTGAACTCTACTTCCGGATATTCTTCTGTTTTTGTCAGCTCTACCTGATGGGTGGCGTTGGCTTCGTTAATGAATATAACCTTGCGCAAAGAAAAAGCGACAGCCAGTTTTTCGGCCGCCGCTTGCATTAAGCCATTAGTAAGGTGAGCAACACATCCATAGTGTATTTCCCATAAGCAGGCCGATTCATCAATACAAATCTGCTTTATGTCTAACATACGCAGTTGCATTAGCTCGGCTTTGGAAAAAGACAATCCGGACAAGAAAGCAAAAAATTTCTCTTTGTCAGGCATGATGCAATATTTTGCTTGCATAAGCGTGTCCTTTCCTTATGACTAACTATTTGGCATTCTCTACAGCAATAACGCCTTCGATATCTTGAATGCCGCTGGCAACTCTGGTAACATCGCTGCCTTTATTTATCTTCAAATACAATTCTAAGATGATGTTATCGTTTTTATTATCAGATTTCACGTTTAAGGTCTTAACCTTAATTCCGGCATCTGCCAAGAATCCGGTAACTTCGGTAATAACACCGGGAACATTATTGGTAATAACACGGATGAAACGGCGCTCGCTTCGATTACCGGCAAAACGTTTTTCCCAGTTGTGGAAGGTAACCAAGGTAACCAAGGTTAAAATGGTAGCAGCAGTACTCAAAAGGTACATGCCGCTGCCAACTGCCAAGCCAATAGCAGAAACAATCCACAAGCTGGCTGCAGTGGTTAAGCCTTTAATGGTTAAGCCTTCGTGCAAAATTGTGCCTGCACCTAAGAAGCCTATGCCGCTTACAACCTGCGCCGCAATACGAGCAGTATCACGACGAGTACCAATATCATTTTCAACTACAGTAGTAACGGGTGCAATATCATCAAAACCGTAAATGGAAACCAGCATGAACAGCGCAGAGCCCACGCACACCAAAATATGCGTTCTAAAGCCTGCAGGTCTGTCGCCACTACCACGTTCCATACCCACGATACCGCCCAAGACAGCCGCAACTATCAAGCGCAGTACCATGGTCAGTTCTAAATCAGAGACCCAAGGAACATCAAACATCTCTTACCTCTTACAATTTTGCCAGCATTTCTTTAATGCTTGCTACATAATCGCTTTCAACAGGCAGCATTACCACTTCGCCAGTTTTGCGTGCCTTAACTTCAATCTTGCCTTCTGCCAAGGTTTTGGGGCCTACAACTACACGCAAGGGATAGCCAATCAAATCTGCATCTTTAAATTTAACACCGGGGCGTTCGTTGCGGTCATCAATAACCGCTTCAACGCCGGCTTTTTTCAATACTTCGTAGATTTCTTCTGCTTTCGCAGTGGAAGCTGCATCTTTAGTGTTTACAGGCACCACCAAAACTTCGTAAGGAGCAATGGCAACAGGCCAAATCATGCCGTCCTTATCATTGTTTTGTTCAATACATGCAGCCATGGTACGGCTTACGCCAATACCGTAGCAACCCATAACCATGGGGTTTTCCTTGCCATTTTCATCCAAGAAAGTGCAGTTCATGGCAGCGCTGTATTTGGTGAACAGCTTGAACACTTGGCCAACCTCAATACCACGAGCCTTACTTACCTTGCCACCACAGTGCGGGCAGGGGTCACCCTCTTGAATCAGGCGGATATCAGCAACATAGGTAGGAGTGAAGTCGCGACCAGGATTTACATTGATAAGATGGTAGCCTTCTTTATTAGCACCGCAGCAGAAATTGTGCATTTGCATTACGCTGTGGTCAACAACAACCATAACTTTTTCCGGGTCAATGCCAACAGGACCCATATAACCGCCGCAAGTACCAGCTTCAACCAGCATGCTTTCATCAGCCATTTCTACTTCCAACACGCCACAGGTGTTGATTACCTTAACCTCGTTTACTTCGTGGTCACCACGAACAAAGCACAAAATCAAACCTTTTTCAGATTTATAGGCAACAGCCTTTACGGATTTCTCTACAGGACTATTCAAGAAAGCGCAAACATCAGCAATGGTCTTGCAATTAGGAGTTTCCACCTCTGCAGCTTCCAAAGCAGCTTCGTCAGCAGCTTCGATAAGATGCATCTCTGCCTTCTCTACGTTAGCAGCATAGTCACATTCGTTGCAGTAAACAATTTCAGCTTCGCCACTGTCAGCAATTACCATAAATTCATGGCTACCACTGCCACCGATAGCACCGCTATCCGCTTCTACAGGACGGAAGGTCAAACCGCAACGATTAAATACATTGGTGTACGCGTCGTACATAGTTTTATAAGACACATCCAAGCCAGCTTCATCACGGTCAAAGGAATACGCATCCTTCATAATAAAGTCGCGGCTACGCATCAAGCCAAAACGAGGACGACGTTCATCACGAAATTTATCTTGAATTTGATATACGTTCATGGGCAGTTGACGGTAAGAACGCACATCACCTTTAATCAAGGTGGTTACCATTTCTTCGTGAGTAGGGCCAAGGCAGTATTCACGGTTATGACGGTCTTTCAGACGAATCATCTCTGCACCATAAGCACCCCAACGACCACTTTCCTGCCAAATTTCTGCAGGCTGCATAATGGGCATCATAATCTCTTGTGCGCCGGCAGCATCCATTTCTTCACGAACAATGTTTTCGATTTTTTTCAATACGCGCCAAGCCAAGGGCAAATAGCTATACATACCACCAGTGGATTTACGCATAAAACCGGCACGCAATAATAATTGATGACTAACTACTTCTGCTTCAGCAGGAACCTCACGCAGGGTGGGTGCGAACATTTTAGATACTCTCATTTATGGGATACCTTCCTCTCAAGTAAAATTTTTTCAATTTCAGCGAACAACTCATCAATAATATCAGCTTCCGCAACTTTTTTCAAGACCTGACCTTTACGGAATATCAAACCTTCATTTATACCGCCGGCAATACCAACGTCAGCCTCGCGTGCTTCACCAGGTCCGTTAACCACACAGCCCATAACAGCAACGGTAATTGGCTCGCTAATTTCTGCCAAACGCTTTTCAACCTCCAGTGCCAACTTTTCCAAATTAATCTGGGTTCGTCCACAGGTGGGACAGGAAATCAAGGTAGGACCATATTCCCGCAAGCCTAAGGATTTCAAAATTTCAAAGGCAACCTTAACCTCGCGTACAGGGTCACCGGTTAAGGACACGCGGATAGTATCGCCAATACCTTCTGCCAGCAGGGTACCAATACCAACTGCGGATTTAATAATACCGCTGTTGACAGTGCCAGCCTCCGTAATGCCAACATGCAAGGGATAATCACACTGCCCTGCCATCAGGCGATAGGCAGCCAAGGTCAAGGGAACATCATGTGCCTTCAAGGAAATCTTGATATTCCTGTAATCCATCTCTTCTAAAATACGAATGTGACGCCAAGCGGCTTCCACCAAGGCTTCCGCAGTGGGATGTCCGTATTTTTCCAAAAGGTCCTTGGGTAAGGAGCCTGCGTTAACACCAATGCGAATGGGTATGTTACGTTTTTTAGCAGCCTCCACCACGGCAGCCACCCTATCGTTACCGCCAATGTTTCCCGGATTCAGGCGCAAGCCGTCAACTCCGGCTTCAATAGCTGCTAAAGCAAGCTTGTAATCAAAATGGATATCTGCAATTACAGGAATGGGGCTTTGTGCGACGATAGTTTTTAACCCTTCGGCAGCTGCCATGTCAGGAACGGCACAACGTACAATGTCACACCCCGCTTCTGCCAGCCCGTGAATCTGCTCCAAGGTTGCCACCGGATCGCTTGTCTTAGTATTTGTCATGGACTGCACTGCTACAGGAGCACTACCGCCCACCTTAACCTTACCAACTTCCAGTTGACGAGTTACTCTGCGTTCCAAAATAAGTCACCTCTCAACGAGTTATATCTTTAAATGTAGAAAAAATTGTTATCGCCAAAAGCAGGACAATACCAATGGTCTGAATATTATTCATAGCCTTTGAACCTAAGGGCTTACCACGCAAGCCTTCGTACAAAAGCAATACAAAGTGCCCACCATCCAAAGCAGGCAGGGGCAACAGGTTAATAACCCCCAGGTTAATACTCAGGAAAGCAACAAAGTTTAACAGGGGCAACAAGCCTTCTGCCGCCATCTGCCCAGCCATTTGGGCAACACCAATGGGTCCTGAAACCTCTGCCGAAGACTTGCCCGTAATAATACGCTGCAACCCTTCCACCATCATCACAATAACCTTTTGTGTAGCAGCGAAGCCCATTTTAATGGAATCCACTACGCCCACACGCTCTTTGACAAATTTAGGAGAAATCCCTATCAAAGGACGTCCTAATTCTTCATTATATTCGGGGAGCATTTTATAGGTATTTACAACGCCTCCACGCTCTGCAGTGAGGGTAACCTCTTTTGTTCCGTTGTCACGAAGGGTAGTTACCACATCATTCCAAGTATGCACGGGTGCGCCGTTGATAGTCAAAATCTTGTCGCCTACTTCAAGCCCTGCATTGTAGGCAGCCTTGTCTTCTACAACAATACCCAAAACAGGTTTATCAATAGGCTTTTCAATACCATCTATCATAAAGATGCCGGAAAACAATATTACAGGCAGAATAAAATTCATCAAAGAGCCTGCCAAAATTACCAGCATCCTTGCAGGAATGGATTTCGCCTTAAAGCTATTAGGCTCCCACGGGTCATCCGGGTCCATCCCTGAAATTTTATTATAACCGCCCAAGGGAATAGCTCTTAGGCTGTACAGTGTATCGCCATCCTTCTGTTGGTAAATGTTAGGCCCAAAGCCAATGGCAAATTCTTCTACCTTCATCCCCATCATCTTAGCGGTTATGAAGTGCCCCAGCTCATGAACTGTAACCAAAACACCAAACACGAAAATAGCAGCTAAAATCGTTAGCAATTTTTGCCTCCTAACTCTAAGTTATTATAAACTTGCAATAATAGTATGCGCTGCCTTGCGCGCTTCTGCATCTGCACGTTCAATATCCTCAATGCAGGGAGCAGCAATGTTCTTGTGCATAGCAGCAACCTTTTCTGTAATGTAGGGAATATCTAAATACTTAATCTTATTATCCAAGAAAGCGTACACTGCTTCTTCATTAGCAGCGTTGAACACACAGGGCAAGGTTCCCCCTGCTTTACCGCAATCAATAGCAATGCGCAAGGACGGGAAGGCTTCCATATCCGGTGCCTCAAAGGTGAGCGTGCCAGCCTTAATTAAATCTAACTGGTCAAACGCCTTGTGGTAGCGACAGGGATAGCTTAAAGCATACTGAATGGGCAAACGCATATCAGGCTCGCCTAATTGAGCAATAACGCTGCCGTCACAGAACTCTACCAAAGAATGGATAATGCTCTGCGGATGTACCACCACGTCAATTTTTTCATAAGGCATATTAAAAAGCCAATGAGCTTCGATTACCTCCAAGCCCTTATTGGCAAGAGTAGAAGAATCCACTGTAATCTTCCTGCCCATGCTCCAATTGGGATGGTTTAAACACTGCGCCAAGGTAACGTTTTCTAATTCGCTACGCTTTCTGCCACGGAAGGGACCACCACTGGCAGTAATAAGCAGGCGTTTAACTTCATCCTCCTTACCTCCCTGTAGCGCTTGGAAGATAGCACTGTGCTCACTATCCACAGGGGTAAGGCTTACATTATTTTTCGCAACAGCTTCCATAACCAGGCTGCCTGCTGCCACCAAGGTTTCCTTATTGGCGAGGGCAATATTCTTACCGCAGTTAATCGCCGCCATTGTAGGACGCAAGCCTGCGTAACCAACCATGGAAGCCAGTACTGTATCAACCTTGCTATAGGTAGCCGCAGCCAGCAAGCCTTCTTCACCGGCAAGAATCTCCGTCTTGCCATGGTAACGTGCTGCCAAGCGGGCAGCAGCTTCCTTATCAGAAAGCACTGCAAAATCCGGCTCAAAGGCGCGAATCTGCTCTTCCAAAACCGTATCGCTGGTATGGGCAGCCAACACGCGAATCTTCATCTTATCAGGATTGGCAGCAGCAACCTCCAAGGTTTGTTTGCCAATGGAGCCGGTACTGCCAAGCAAAGAAATATTTTTCATAAATCGTACCTTCTTATATGAAGTAAATTGGGGTTAAAACAAAGTAAAGAACAACATCAAATAATAAGTAATGGGCGCCGTAAACAGCAAGCTGTCGAAACGATCAAGCACACCGCCATGACCAGGGAAAAGCTTACCGGAATCCTTCACGTCGAAGGAACGCTTCAAAATAGATTCTACCAAATCGCCCACCGGTGCGAAGAAGGCAATAGCCAAGCCTAACACCACACCCTGCCACAGAGGAATACCAATGCACATAATGCACATTGCCAAAACAATCATGAAGCAGCCAACAAAACCGCCCACCGCACCTTCAAAGGTTTTCTTGGGGCTAACACTGCAGAAAGGAGTCTTGCCACAGAAGCGGCCTACAAAGTAAGCAAAAATATCACTTGCCCAAGTACCAATCAGTACAATCCACAAGCAGAGCTCGCCGTAGTGAAATACGCGGAAGCCTAAATCAATATGGGGACCAAGATACAGGGAGCGCAGTAAAATTACGTGAGCAAAGAGCACGCCGCAATAAACCATCCCCCAAATAGATAAGGCTGTATTGCTTGCCCAATCCTTGTCACCACATTTACAATGGCGCACCAGGCCTTCAATTGCATTAAAGATAAAGAACAAAGCCATGAACATTGCCATGAACGCCATCACAAAAATCTCATCAATCTCTGCATAATAGGCAAAAGCAGCAAAGCCACAAATCAGTAAGCTTCCCAATCCGGAAGTTAAGTAATAAACATGCTTGCCCTTGGCAGCAGCAATTTGATGATACTCATACCACCCAATGGCAGAAAGCAGAAACACCGCCAAAGAAAACACCCAACCACCGGTAGTAATGATGCCAACGGCAGCCACTGCGCCGATTGCACCAGTAATAATACGTGTTAACATCTCTACACCTGCTTATTTTTTATTTACTAAACCGCCAAAGCGGCGCTCACGACCTTGGTAAGCGCTAACCGCCTGCAACAAATGCTCCGGTGAAAAATCAGGCCAGTACACATCCGTCGTCCAAATTTCCGCATAAGCAATCTGCCACAGCAAAAAATTGCTAATACGCAAATCACCACCAGGACGAATAAGTAAGTCCGGTGCAGGCAATCCTTTAGTATATAAATGATTTTCAAAAACATCATTAGTTATATCTTCTACGTTTAAGGAGCCTGCTTCAATCTTGGCAGCGATGTCCTTCACCGCCTGCAAAATCTCTGCTTGCCCTCCGTAGTTTATTGCCAAATTCAAAATAATACCGGTATTGTTCTTGGTAGCCTCAATGGCATTATCCATCTTCTCTTTAACAATTTCCGGCAAACCTTCACGAGAACCGATAAAGCGCACCTGCACATTGTTCTCGTTGAACTCTTCAATTTCGCTGGTCAAGTAACGGGATAACAGCTCCATGATAAAGTTAACCTCCGTCACGGGGCGCTTCCAATTTTCTGTAGAAAAGGCATAAGCGCTAATCACCTTTACTCCCAGCTTATCTGCTGCCCTAACAATGGTCTTTAAGGTTTCTGCACCAGCCTGATGACCAAAGGTACGCACCTTTCCCTGAGCCTTAGCCCAACGACCATTACCATCCATAATAATCGCAATATGTTTAGGTACATTGTTTAAATCAATATCAGTTAAATCTAAAGCAAGCTCTGCCTTAGGAGTTTTCTTTTTGGTTTGAAACAAACCTTTAAACATAAGCATCCAGCCTTTCGCTAGAGAATCATAAAAAATAATAAATAGGCAAGCCTCCTTTGCGGAGGCCGCCCTTCTGAATTTTGATATTTAGTCGATGATATTATTCGATTGCACCAACGGGGCAAGCTGCCGCACAAGCACCGCATTCTACGCATTCTTCACCGATTTCATATTTGCCGTCCACTTCGTTGATTGCACCAACGGGACAGGTTGCTGCACAGGTACCGCAACCGATGCAAGCGTCTTTATCAATTTTCAATGCCATAGCCTTTGCACCTCCTCTCATTTTATCTATACACAATCGTAAGAACTACTTTATCATCAGGCAAAACCTGTTGCCTAACTACATACTTACGCACCTCTTTACCCTCAAAATCAGCAACGCTGTCGCGGGGAGGCAGCAGCACCTTAACCTCACAAGCTGCCCCAACCGCTTCTAAACGCCTCATAGCCTCATCCAAGGGAAGTGCTAAAACATTCGGAACCTGCATCAGATTTCCATAACTTCTTTTTCTTTATTAGCTGCCACGCCGTCAATTTCCTTGATAACCTTGTCGGTCAGCTTTTGTACATCGTCAATGCCCTTCTTGGATTCATCTTCGGTGATTTCCTTAGCCTTTTCTGCCTTCTTAATAGCATCATTAGCATCGCGGCGCAGATTACGTACAACTACACGGAACTCTTCTGCTTTTTTATGAACAACCTTAACCAAATCTTTACGACGTTCTTCGGTTAATTGGGGAAGGTTCAAACGAATGCAAACGCCATCACTGTTGGGGTTCAAGCCCAAATCAGATTTCATAATAGCCTTTTCAATTTCTTTAATCATGTTTCTTTCCCAAGGCTGGATAACAATCATACGCGGTTCGGGAACGGAAACGCTTGCCACTTGGGTTACCGGAGTGGGAGCACCATAGTAATCAACAGTTACCTTTTCCAGCAAGGAAGGAGTAGCACGGCCAGCGCGTAAGCTTGCCAAATCAACGCGCAATGCATCAACAGATTTGTGCATCTTGGTATCAGCGTTAGTGATAATTTCTTTTACAGTTGCCATAAATTATTTACCTCCTACCAGGGTACCGATTTTCTCGCCGGAAGCAGCACGCAAAATGTTACCCGGTTTATCAATATTAAATACTACAATAGGAATATTGTTGTCCATGCACAGGCTGATGGCGGTGGAATCCATTACGCTAAGCTTACGTTGGATAACTTCAATGTATTCCAGCTCATCAAACATAACTGCATTGGGATTTTTTGCAGGGTCGCAGTCATATACACCGTCAACACCTTTTTTAGCCATCAGGATTGCATCTGCTTCGATTTCTGCAGCACGCAAAGCAGCGGTAGTATCAGTAGAGAAGTACGGGTTACCGGTGCCTGCAGCAAAGATTACTACACGAGCCTTCTCCATATGACGAATGGCACGACGACGAATATAAGTTTCAGCGATTTGACGCATTTCAATAGCAGTTTGTACGCGAGTGGGCACACCCAAATTTTCCAGAGCGTCCTGCAATGCCAAAGAATTGATTACCGTTGCCAACATACCCATATAGTCAGCAGTAGCACGATCCATACCTTTGTTACTGCCACTAATGCCACGCCAAATATTACCGCCACCATTTACAACAGCAACTTCCGTACCAGCAGCAACAACTTCTTTGATTTGAGCAGCTAAGGAATAAACTACTTCGGGGTCAATACCGAACCCCTTTTCACCGGCTAATGCTTCGCCGCTTAATTTCAAAACTACACGTTTAAATTTATTAGTTTCTGTCACTTGCATTACCTCCCAAATGAACATACTTTATCCTAATTTTATTTCTACATACTTGCCGATTTTCCTCTTTTTATTTTACCACAAATATAAAAACCAAGGGATATTGATTATAAAAAAATACCTGACATTCAAAATACACCTAAATATTATAATGAAGAAAGTTATCATTAAAGGCAGCACAAAGCCAAAGTAAAACGTAAAGGAGCAGATCTTCCACCTGCTCCTTTACTTATATATGTACTTTGTTCTTTACAATGCTTCCTTGAACACACTACCACCAATAAACTCACGCAACAATGAGTTATTGGGAATAACAGCATCGTCCATTGATTTAACATGTTTCAAAAGCCGCAACAACCTTCTGGCAATCATATAAGGCTTGCCGCTTTCGCGAGGCACTGCCTCCAACAAAGGCTCTGCGTATTTTTTGATAACCGCCATCTCGTAGATAAGGTTAGTATTCATAATCACATCCGCACTGCACTGATACGGGAAGATATATTTTTCTTCTCCCTCACGCACGTCTGCCCAACGGGACAAAGTAGACACTGCATCGTGAGAACGGAACTGGCTGTCGCGCACCATACGACGGAGCAAACGTACATCAGTAGTATTAATGCGGTTGTACTGGTCAAACGCCAAGGGAATCAAGGCGCTGACGTAAATCTTAATTTTATTTTCTGCAGGGATGGAATCTGTCAGCCTATCGTTCAAGCCGTGAATACCTTCCACCAGCAGCACAGAGTTTTCCGTAAGCTGCAGCTCTGTACCGCGATACTCACGCAAACCTGTTTGGAAATTGTACTTGGGAATCTTGACCTTTTCCCCTCTTAACAGACGAGTCAGGTGAGCGTTGAACAAATCCAAGTCAATAGCATCAATGGTTTCAAAATCGTAATCGCCATTGGGTTTACGAGGTGTATCCACACGATTTACATAATAATCGTCCATAGAAATAGGAATGGGACGAATACCATTTACCGCAAGCTGAATGCTAATGCGTTGGGTGGAGCTGGTCTTGCCGGAAGAAGAAGGCCCTGCAATAAGAATAATTTTAATCTTGTCGCGGTGCTTGGCAATCTCATCAGCGATAGCAGCAAATTTCTTTTCGTGAAGCGCTTCCGCCATTTGAATAATTTTATCTGCTACACCCATCTCAATATAACGGTTCAGCTTGGCAATGGTATCGCAGTTAATCATCTCTGCCCATTCCTCTGTTTCACGAAAAGCAGCGTTCAGCTTGGTTAAATCTTTAAAATTAACGAGCTCCTTCCAATCGCTAAAGGCAGGGTAATCTAAAATCACTCCGTCATCAAAGGGCATAAGCTTAAATTCGGTAATATAACCTGCATCAGGACACATAGCACCAAAAAGATAACCAACTTCCCCATTTAAGGAGTAAACACTTACCAAATCTTCGTCAGCAATATTGCACATTAGGGGTGCCAAATCATCACTGCATAGATGTCCATATCTCTTCAATGCTTCTGCTTTGGTAATGCGCAGTAATTTTACAGGCGCTTTTTGCTCTACCAGCTTGCGCATTTCGGCTTCGATAAGCTTCAAGGCTTTAGCGCTTAACCGTTTTTCCCCTTTAAACACGCAGTGTAAAGCACTTCCCAAGGTATTGTGTACTTCCAGCTCTACATCCGGATACAAGCGTTTGCTTGTTACAAGAAAGATGAAAAGTAAAGTGCGCACATACACACGCAAGCCATCCTCACCTTTAAGCTGGATGAAATCCACAGTGCCATCGCAATGCAATGGCTGCTGCAGGTCAACGGTCTCTCCATTAAATACGCCTTCAACAATGGGAGTAGCAAAATCCTTAGCGAACTCCTGAGCAAGCTGCAGTAAGGTACTGCCTTCTTCCACTTGACGAGTTTCGCCGTTGTATATGGTTAGAGTAATCATTCAATCACCATCCTATAAAACCATTAGAGGTGCCAGAAGGCAAGGAACAGTGAAGCTTGTGTAGCGACGACGTACTAAGCGTGCGTCAGGCGGGTAAACAAGCTGCGACAAAGCATAACGATTCTTACACCGTTTTATTCACCAACGAATTGCATAGCAGCCAACACCTTAGCCGCCATACCCTTAATCTTTCTCACAGGTACTGCGCACACAGCAATACGCACGCCTGCTGCCAAGGGAACTGCAAAGATATTATCTTCGTGCAGTTTTTCGCAGATAGCATCAGGATTTTTAGCAGGAATGGACAGGAAGAAGCCTGCTACATAGGGCAGCATGGGCAAGCCACATTCTTCTGCTTCTTTAGTGAACAAATCTGCGCGAGCCTTAATCATTTGGTAGTAATCGTCACGTTCCTTGCAAACCGCAGCCAAAAGCTCTGCGTCGTTGTAGATGGTTGCCAAGGTACGCATTGCAGGACGGTTGATGTTGGACCAGGTTGCGCGGCTGGTGTATTGGTTGATGTCAGCAAATTCTTTAATAACTTCTTCGCTGGAAGATACACCAATCATTGCACCGGTACGTTGACCGTAAAGGGTAAAGCCTTTGGACATGCTGTAACCAACAATGGTAAGAATATTTTCCGGCAAGCCGCCCAGCTTCTTGAAGATTTTGCGTACTTCTTCTTTTTCACCTGCGTAGTCAATATAAGCCACGTCTAAGAACAGGATAATGTTCTTGCCACCTTGAGCAGCTTCTTTAAGAACACCAAGCACGCCGTCCATATCCTCTTCGCTCAAGCTGTAACCAGTGGGGTTATGAGCAGGAGTATTCAGGATGTAGAGCAGGTTGTCTTGTTTAGCCAGGAGTTCTTCCACTTTTTCTTTCAGTGCAGGCAGGTTGAACTTGTTGTTTTCGTCCAGCATTTTATAGGTAGTAAAATTACGATGCATATCTGCGCACAGTACTTTGTATGCACCCCAGAACCAGTCAGAGCAAAGCACAGTGTCGCCTTCGCTTTGGTAGTTCCAGATTGCGTGGTGGATAGCACCAGTACCGCCTGCAGTAGCAACAGCAGCAATGTGTGCGTCCGGACGGGATTCACCGAAAGCAGCAGTAACAACGCCATCCAAGAATTCCGGTAAGCCGGAAATAGGAGCGTAGGCAATCAATTCGTTAGTAGCCAGGCTACGATAAACCTTTTCTACAGTGGGAAGGCATACTAAATTTTCATCTTCATCAAGGATAGCGCCAATGGTAGCGTTAACTACGTTTTCCTTACCGTATTTAGCAGCAGCAGCTACGGCAGCAGCGTTAGCGCCGAAAATTTTGTCCTGTGCAAATTTACCTTTTGCATGTTGAGCAGCAACACTCATAGTCATAACAGATTCCTCCTATAAATTAAAAGTTTTAAATTTATTATTGCATTTTACCTTGTTGCGGTCAATGACTTCACAAATCTATCACAGTCGCCCCACTACCGCCAGTTTCTAAGGAAGCAAGCTCCAGCTTCTTCACGAAGCGGTTGCTTTCCAAATAAGCAGTTAAGCCTGCACGCAAGGCACCTGTACCCTTGCCATGAATCAGGCGTAATTGGCTGATGCCCGCAAGGAGCGCATCGTCAATCGCCTTGTCAACAATGGGAATAGCCTCGTTCAAGGTCATACCACGCAGGTCAACCTCTTGCTTAGCGCTAGAGCTTTTCGCCACGAACATCTGGTGGCTGTAGCCTGCCTTCTTACGTTTTTTATTGCTTTCAGGCTCAGTGCTGATAGGCTGCGCTTTAGTAACCAGGCATTTTTTTGCAGGCACATTCATTTTGAGGATACCCACTTGTACGGTAACATCATTACCATTTACGTCGATAATGGTACCATTCTTACCTAAAGAGGTTACAAAAACATTCAAGCCTTTTTTAGCAGTTTCCTTAGTCAGCGGTGCGCCTTCCGGCAGCGGAGCCTCTTCGCTTAAAGTTTTGTTCAGCTTCTTGCGTGCTTCCTCCGCAGCTTGCTCCAAGCGTTTAGTATCGAAATCTGCCTTCATGGAGCGCAGCTCTTTCAGTACTGCTTCGGACTCACGACGGCTGCGACGGTAGATGTCATCAGCCTGCTCTCTCGCCTTGCGGAGCATTTCGTTCTTGCGACGCTCGAAGTCCTGCTTAGCGTGAGCTAGCTCGTTACGCAAATGCTCGCTCTCAATACGCAGGCGTTCAATCTCTTGGCTACCGCTTTCAAACTTGCGACGTTCGCCCTCCAGCTCCTGCAAGACCGTCTCCATATGAACGTGCTCCTGGTTCAGCAAAAGTCCTGCCTGTTTTACAATCTCTTCTGCCAAACCAAGGCGACGGCTAATATTGAAAGCATTACTGCTACCGGGCACACCCATCAGCAAACGATAGGTTGGTCGCAGGGAAACAGGGTCAAATTCCACACTGGCATTTTCCATGCCCTCGTGACCGTAGGCAAAGGTTTTCAGCTCGCTGTAGTGAGTGGTTACCATGGTCAGGATATTGTTCTTATGTAAATGCTCCAGCATGGACATGGCAAGGGCAGCACCCTCGTTGGGGTCTGTACCTGCGCAGATTTCGTCTATCAAAACTAAGTCCCCGCTTTTTACTTCACCTAAAATACTAATCAGATTAGTCATGTGAGCGGAGAAGGTACTCAAGCTTTGCTCAATGCTCTGCTCGTCGCCAATATCAGCATAAACGGCACGGAACACAGGCAGCTTGACACTGCTTGCCGGAATAAACATACCGGACTGCGCCATCAGTGCGAAAAGACCAACAGCCTTCAAGGCAACGGTCTTACCACCGGTGTTAGGACCGGTAATCAAAAGCATACTGAACCTATCCCCCAGCTCCACATCCAAGGGAACTACAGTGTCCTTGTTCAAAAGGGGATGACGTCCCTGCTTGATTTCCACCTTGCCACTTAAAAGCATTTGAGGACGAACCGCGTGCTGTTCCTGTGCCAAGTAAGCACGAGCGCAGATAACGTCAAGATCAGTCAAAATATCCAGAGAGCCTAACAGCGCCGCTGCTTCACTACCAACATTGGCAGTAAGCTGGCGCAAAATGCGCTCAACCTCTTCCTTTTCTTCTGCTATGTAGCGTTTGATGTCGTTGTTCAAGTTCACGACAGCGATAGGCTCGATGAAAAGGGTTGCCCCTGTACCGGACTGGTCATGGACAATACCAGGAAAATTCATCTTATATTCCATCTTGACGGGGATAACATAACGATCCCCGCGCATGGTTACCAAATTTTCTTGGAAATATTTTTGGTTGCCGGGATCGTGAAGTAGGCTGTCCAGCTTTTCCTTCACACGATTCTTGGCAATTTGGATGGCAGTACGCAAGCCACCTAATTTGGTAGAAGCGCTGTCTTTAATCTCGCCATGATCATCAATGGCATTGGCAATTTGCTTTTCCAGCTTGGTAAAAATGTTCAAGCCATTGGCGTATTCGCTTAACACAGGCGCAATCTCTGCTTCATCCTGTAAAAAGAACTTCATTTGACGGATGGCAGCAGCAGTAGTTTGCACGTGGAGCAGTTCTTCCGGGTCAAGGGTACTGCCCAGCTCCGCACGCTTTACTTCGGAAACAATGTTATACGCGCCGCCAAAGGGAAAGCGTTTGCCCTCGTCCATAATGCGCAATGCTTCCGCAGTTTCTTCCTGCAAACGCTTGACGGTAGCAAATTCGCTTTCAATGCGCATACCTTCCACCGCCTGGCGCCCTAAGGAGGTTGCAGTCTTATCTGCCAAAATATTTTTTACTTTATCAAATTCTAAGGTTTTTATAGCAAATCTAGCCATGAAACTACCTCAGTCCTTCTCAAATTTCTTCATTATATTACAACACTCCGCGGAAGTAGTGACCGCGAGTTGTGTTGGGTAAGTTTTCTTCAATATACATTTCCCCACGCAATACCTGTTTATACATACGGGTAAGCTCGCCCACTTCTTTCGCTTCGTAGTTTCGACCGTCAATACGCAGGCTGCTAACGCCAATGCCTTCCATATGCTTAACATTAGTCAACATAGAAAGCTCGTGGGCATTGAGGATGTGCATCTTGCAATACTGGTCACCCACTACGGGGAAGCTTGCTTCCTTGCGGTCACCTAAGAACAAAGGCTCCTTGCAATTAAATTTGCAGGCACCCTTGTGCAAATCTCCCAAGAAGCTTCCGCCTACGCAGTATTCGGAAACCATCATTTCCAATCTGCCCTGTACCATACATTCCACAGGCATAGGAGCTACCGCTGCCAAATGTTCTACCTGTACCATGGTAAGCTCCGGAGAGAGGAGAGCGCCTTGTGCCCCGGCTTCGTGCCAGAATTCCAAGGACTGCACATTATAAATGTTCAAGGTCATATCTGCCCACAATTTCAAATTAGGATACTTCTTCGCCAAGGGCCACAAGCCATTGTTGCTGATGTAAACATAATCAGGAGCAAGCTCGTTCCACAGAGCGAAAAGCTTGTCAAAATATTTAAGCTGTGCTTCCTTGATGATACGTGGAGTAGCGAAAGCAACTTCCTTGCCTGCCTTGCGGGCAAGGGTTACTACAGTGCGGTAATCTTCATTAGTAACAACCTTAGTGCTGAAGCAATCGCCTGCGAATAAAATTCTATCTGCACCACCGTTTAAGGCAGCTTCTACCTTAGCAACAGTATCGCAATGCACAGTTACAATGCTGCGGCTGCCACGGGTACCACGTTCTTGAGGAACAAGCTCCACATTCATAGCGTGACGTTGCTTGCGGGCAGGAGCGAAGGCTTCCAAACGAGCAGCGTTCAAGGATTCTACCGCCATACGACGAGCTTCGTTCATTTCGCTCATGGGAACCATTACGTTCTCGTCATGCTCGAAGGTTAAGCTGTTCAGGAAATATTCAGTAGTACCAAGACGGTCAATCTGTTTACGCACTACCTCATCATCCAAAGCACGCTTACGTGCTGCCTCAACGATAAAGTCTGTTTCGCCGTAGCCAACATTGCCCTCATCATCGGTCAGCATAATTTTCATAGGCTCTCCCAATTTAGCAGTAACAACTGCGTCAACGGGAATACGCTTCTTAGCATCAGGTCCAAAGAATTGTTGAGCGTAAGTCATCAGGCGACTGTCAAGAGTACGGAACACCCTGTCATTCAAACGCACGCCATTAGGTACATCAATGGTTACCTGCTCGCCTACGCCAGCAACGGAAACGCTTTCGCCGCCGCGCAGCATTTCCGTAACAGTAGTACCAACGCGACCGCCCACACTTACCCAGAACTCCAAGCCGTCGCCTAAATGCAGCTCTTTATCTAATTTAATGGTAGCTTTATTGCGAGCCTTATCCAGCTTCGCCACACGTCCAACCAGAACGCCACGATTATTAGGACGCCTGTCGCTCATCATCTCACGTCCGGGACGATGGGTCATATAGGCAGTGGTAAAGTCGCGATTAAAGATTTGTTCAATATTATCTAAATCCTGTGCAGGAACATTGTAATTGCCTACCTTGTAGCTATCAATGGCGCGACGATAAGCATCCACAACGATAGCAACATATTCAGGACGCTTCATACGTCCTTCTATTTTATAGGAAACCACACCTGCGTCAATCAGCTGGGGTAGAATTTCCAAGGTGTTCATATCCTTAGGGCTCAGCAGGTATTGACCTGCATCCTTGCCTTGAAGCATATCCTCGCCTTTTGCGTTCATCAGCTTGTAGGGCAAACGACAGGGTTGGGCGCAGCGACCACGATTACCACTGCGACCGCCAATCAAGCTGCTCATCAAGCATTGACCGGAATAGCACACACACAAGGCACCATGAATAAAGGTTTCAATCTCCGTACCCCTGGAGCAAGCTGCCTTGATTTCTTCAAGACTAAGCTCGCGTGCCACAACGGTACGCTCCATACCTGCTTCAACGGCAAAGTCCACACCACTGCTATTGGTAACGGTCATTTGAGTGCTGGCGTGAAGTGGTAAGTCAGGCACAATCTGTTTCGCAAGACGGATAACGCCTAAATCCTGCACGATGATACCGTCAACGCCTACGTTGCTGAGGAACAGCAGGTAGCTTGCCAGCTCCTGCATTTCGCTGTCGTCAACGAGGGTGTTTACAGTAATATAAATTCTTACCCGGTGCATATGAGCAAAGTAAACTGCCTTCGCCATCTCTTCCCTATCAAAGTTGCTAGCGTATTGGCGTGCACCAAATGCCTTGCCACCCATATATACTGCATCTGCGCCTGCGTTTACAGCTGCTTCAAGAGCCTCCCAGCTTCCCGCAGGAGCGAGCAATTCTATAATTCTTTCTTTAGAGTTAACCATTTTTACTCCTTCACAACCACGGTAAAGTTAAAGCTATCAATACCTACACGCTCCCACGGGCGCTTGTAATCCAGTTTCAAATTATAAGTACCAGCCTCCTGCGCAGTGAACACTAAAATTTCTACACCGGGCATGCCTGTACGTTGGTCATCACCACGAGGCATAATAAAGGAGCTGCCTACATTTTTAATAGCGTTTTCTGCACCTTCAGGATAAGTTACCACCCAGCGGTAACCGGTAGTGGGGTTGGAATCAAGCTTCATTGCCATCAAGCTGCCATTGGGGATGGTAAGCACCTTCCCCTCTGCATTGCGGGTAAGCTTGGCAATCTGCACCAAGCGCCCTGCTTCGCCAATGCGCATGGAAGCCATCAGCTTGCTGTAGGGCACGAAGGCAGTGTAGCCTGTCTTTTCACTTTCGCGAGTATAGATACCCTTTTCAGAAAAAAGTACGTCAGCATAATCGCCCAAGGCTTCTTTCACATTATCATCCTTGGTGAAAAAATCATAGACAATAAATTCGCGACCAGTGGTCAAATCAATATTCACACCTTTATAAGCAACCTTCTTTTCATTGTTGGCTTGCAAAAGCACGCTTACCAAACTAGGACGGTTAAGCTGCACAGCGTAGGTAATTGTTCCCTTGTTGCCAACCTCGTCCACCAACTCTTCCGCATATTTTTGAAGAATGTTATTTGCTTCTTTTTCTAACAGCGGGTCATTGCTACCATCAATAAAGGGTAGCATGCCTGTTGCCTTTTTTATGGTTGCAGGCGCAGAAAGCACTGTTGTCTGTTGGTCTGCAAAAGCAGGTACGCATAACAGCATGCATAATAAAGCAGTCAAAAATATTTTCATGAACCTACTCCATTCTTATAAAGTCTTTATATATTCAATAGCCTTGTTCAATCTTGCCAAGGTTTTTTCTTTTCCTAACAGCACCATTACATCAAACATACCGGGGCTTACAGTCCTGCCTGTCAACGCCAAGCGAGTAGGATGAATCACCTTGCCCAAAGCCAAGCCATTATCCTCTGCAATTTTATTGTAGGCAGCTTCAGTGCTTGCCAAATCGTACACCTCGTCTTCTTCCACAGCAGTAATACATTTTTGCAGAAGCTCAATAGCTTCCCGTTTAAAATGCTTCGCCACGCCCTTTTCGTCGTAGCATTCCACTTCCTTGAAGAAATAGGTGGAAGCATCTGCAACTTCCTGCAAGGTTTTCACACGTACACGCACTGTATCTACCAATTTGGCAAAGTATTCTTTGTTAGCTGCTAACCAAGCCTCGTCACACAAGCCATCTTTAATGAAGAAACTTGCTGCTTCCGGCAAAAGCTTTTCCAATGGAAGCTCGGACAAATATTGACCGTTCATCCAGGTCAGCTTCTTGGTATCGTAAACCGCAGCCTTCTTGGACATCTGCTCCAGCTCAAAAAGCTCAACAGTCTCTGCCAGGCTAAAGATTTCTCTTTCATCACCAGGTCCCCAGCCAAGCAGAGTCAAATAATTAACGATTGCCTCCGGCAAATAACCCTGGTCACGGAACTCTTCAACAGAAGTCGCACCATGACGTTTACTCAGTTTGGAGCGGTCAGGTGCCAAAATCATAGGCATATGACCAAACTTGGGAGGTTCCCAACCCAAAGCTTCATAAATCAAAAGCTGTTTAGGCGTATTGGAAAGATGCTCCTCCGCACGTAAGACGTGGCTCATCTTCATCAAATGGTCATCAACAACAACAGCAAAATTATATGTGGGCATACCATTGCTCTTCACAATGACAAAATCATCAAGCTGTTTTAAGTCAAAGGTTACGTCACCATGAATTAAATCATGAACAACAATGCTTCCTTCCGCAGGAATCTTGATGCGGATGGAGCAAGGCTCCCCTACTTCCCTACGAGCGTTGGCAACAGCAGGTTCTAAATCACGACAAGTACGAGCGTAGCGGAAGGGCTGTTTTGCCGCACGTTGCTTCTCTCGCTCCGCTTCCAATTCTTCACCAGTGCAGAAGCAGTAGTAAGCCTTACCTTCTGCAACCAACTGCTGCGCATACTTAGTGTAAATATCCTGACGTTCAGACTGGTAGTAAGGTCCAAAGTCACCGCCAGCTTCGGGGCCTTCGTCCCAATTTAAGCCCAACCATTTTAGGCTAGTCAAAATTTGGCTTACAGAATCTTCCTTTAAACGTTCCGTATCCGTATCTTCAATACGTAAAATAAGCTTACCGCCCATTTTTTTAGCGAAAAGCCAGTTAAACAAGGCGGTACGAGCACCACCGATATGTAAATACCCAGTAGGACTGGGAGCGAAACGAACTCTAACATCTGACATAGCGTTATTCTCCAATCTAAAAATAAAAATTCTATATCAGGATAATTATAAACCTATCTCAAGTCTATGTAAAGAAACAGACCGCCCTAAATGAGCGGTCCAAATTATTTACAACATTTATATTTTTAGAAAGCGTAACTATTCTTATCACGCTTTCTTGTTTTGGCGGCGGTTAGAACCAGTTTTGGGCGCCTTCCTCTTATCCGCCACAGCATTACGTCCACGTTTAGGAGCGCTTGCTTTTTTCTTAGGAGCGCTCACAGTAGTACGGCGCACCACAGTCTTGCCCTCCAAGTTCTGACGTTCCATAGTAATGTTCAGCTTGGTTTCAATGTTTTTAAGCCACTTTACTTCGTCCGCCGTGTAGAGGGTAACTGCCACGCCTTCATTCCCTGCGCGACCAGTTCTGCCAATGCGATGCACGTACCAGTCAACATCGTGAGGAATATCGTAGTTAATAACATGGGTCACGCCTTCAACGTCCAAGCCACGAGCGGCAAGGTCACTGGCAACAAGAATTTGAATCTTGGCATCCCTAAAGGTTTTCATAACCGTCTTGCGTTTAGCAGCGGACATCTCACCGTGCAAAACATCTACATTATAACCTTGAGTGCCCAGCCAGTCGCCCAACTCTTTAGTACGCTCCTTGCTGATACAAAAGACAATCGCCAAATAGGGATTGTAACGATCAATCAAAGAAGCAACAGCTTTGTTCTTGTACTCCTCCGTAGTTTTCAGGCAAATCTGCTGAATTTTGTCCACAGTAGCTTCCGCAGGGTTCACGTCGATGATTGAACAATTGCGAGTAATGCGTTTACCCAACTTACGAACTTCCTCATTCAGTGTTGCGGAGCAGAGCATGGTTTGGCGCTCCGGACTGGTCATGGCAATCAGCTCACTTGCTTCGTCAATGAAACCTTGCAGGAGCATTTCGTCAACCTCGTCCAAAACCAAATACTTTACGCCGCCAAGAGAAGTGTTCCCCTTGCGGATATGGTCAAGCAATCTGCCTGTAGTACCGATGAGTACGTGACTCTTGCCATCCAGCTTATGCTTTTGCAATTCAAAATCACGACCGCCGGTTACAGCCAGAACCTTAATGTCCCTATCACCGGTAATCTTTTTCAATTCGTTAGCCACCTGTTGGGACAGCTCACGAGTAGGAGTAATTACCAAAGCCTGCACATAGGGCTTAGTAGTATCTATTTTTTCAACCAAGGGTACCAAAAACGCCAAGGTTTTACCGGTACCTGTTTGTGCTCTGGCGATTACGTCCTTACCTGCGTACAGTGCAGGAATTGCTTGCTCCTGTACGGGCATGGGCTTCTTGATACCCATTTTATTCAGCTGTTCAACTGTATGGGCACAAACCTTCAGTGCCTCAAAGCCATTAGCCATTCTTCATACCTCTTTTCGTAAAAAATATATCTTCAAAATTTTAGACATTGTATTATAACACAAAAGCCAATAAATTTCAAAACACTTATGCCTTCACAAACACAAACTCTTTCTCGCTGGAAAGTTCTTCATTATATATATACCCTCGCACGTTGTACGCCTTTACCTCATCAACGTGCTGCACGTTATTTTCTGCACACAGGCGTACCATTTCCCCGCGCGCCATCTTCGCTTCCGTCGCCTTCACCTTTAGCTTGCCCTTAACATAAGTAGCGAACACACAGGTTACGAACCGCACGTCTTGCGTCACATACCTTTCCACCGTTTTAGAGTATTCCTTGGAAGCAAGGTTCAGTACGTCTCCATCGTCTTTAGTAAGCTCGTCATAGAGCAAGCTATTCCAAAAAGCGTAAAGATTTTTGGAACCATCACAAGCAAGGCGTGCCTGCATCTCCAAACGATAAGGCACCACTCCGTCGAAAGCACGCAGTATTCCATAAAAGCCTGATAAAATCCGCAGGTTCTTTTGCAAATAAACCAAAGCATTCTCTTCCAAAACATTAGGCGCCAAATGCTGGTACTGCAAGCCATCATAAGCAAAGACTGCAGGAGTAAGGTTACGCTGTAAGTCCATTCCTTGCAGGCGCTCAAAATTCAAGACAGCAATTTCATCGTTGCACTCCCATAGCTTTTGCAAGGCAGGCAAGTCCATTTCCTTAAGACTTGCCATAAGCTTGGCAGTTTTATCTAAAAATTCCGGTTTGCTTAAATGAACAAAGGTGTCATTGTCAACACGCATCTTCTTCGCTGGAGAAATAATAATCTTCATAGCATCACCTGTTAAAATTATTCCATACTATTATACTACAAGCTTAACATCTACACATCAATTTCATTTTTTGCAATTATGATGTTCAAAATAAAGGCTTTCGCACTTATCGCACAAAGATTATAAAAACAAAAAATCCCAATGCACTTTGCATTGAGATGCTCTTGCGTATATACTTATTTGGTGCCGCGGACCGGAATCGAACCGGTACGGGTATCACTACCCGAGGGATTTTAAGTCCCTTGCGTCTGCCAGTTCCGCCACCGCGGCAGACAAAACAAAATTGGAGGCGACACCCGGAATCGAACCGGGGATAAAGGTTTTGCAGACCTCTGCCTTACCGCTTGGCTATGTCGCCTTAATTGGAGCGGGAAACGAGGCTCGAACTCGCGACCCCCTCCTTGGCAAGGAGGTGCTCTACCACTGAGCTATTCCCGCAGAATATGGTGCCTCAGAACAGAATCGAACTGTTGACACAGGGATTTTCAGTCCCTTGCTCTACCAACTGAGCTACCGAGGCATAGTTTGGCGACCTGGATGGGACTCGAACCCACGACCTCCGCCGTGACAGGGCGGCATTCTAACCAACTGAACCACCAGGCCAAATCAACTACAAATAGTATTATACAGATTTACTATTATCTTGTCAACATCTTTTTTATTTTTCTAATTCCTTCAATGTTGTTTCCAGCTTCTGGTCAATCAGCAGTGACAATCCCTTTAAATTTCTGGCATTGAACTCATCCGTAGTAAGGGGCAGATTCCCCTTCTTCAGTTCTGCAAACAGTTCGTTACGAAAGCTGTTGTACAGGAACATAATTTGATTACCCTTAGAAAAATCACTGTAGTCCAAAATAATCCATGAACCGTTAATGTACTCCAAGGGTTTATCGGGAGTAATGAAAAGCTCAAAGCCATCAATTTTTTGCGGCAGCTTCTTCCAAAAATCCCATTTGGCGAAGCCCATTTCCTTCGCCTCGTAACCAAGTGATTTCCCTGACCCGTTGTTCAACTCCTTTAACAGCTCCGGCAACTTAGCCAAAACAATTTCTGCAAACCGCTCCCTTTCCCGTGCAAAGAATCTGTCATCACGAAAAGTATGCAAGCCAATGCTCTTAACTAAAACGTAGTCAAAGGTTTCACCTGTATAAACTAAATCCAAACGACAATGCTTTGCTTCATTATTATAGGAAGCAATATTTAATATTTGTCCATTGATTCCTGTTCCGGCACACAGCTTAAAGCCTTCCATTTCCTGAGGAAGCTGCTGCAAAAGCTCCCACTCCTGTAAGCTTGCTTCTATTTCAGTAATCTTTTTCGCCATTAGTCAGTTACCTCTTCTTTCATCTGACATTATAACATAAGAAAGACGGCAGAAAATCTGCCGCCATATTTTTAAACCTAAATTATTTGCTGCTTTCCATATCCTCAGGCAGAATCAGGTTCAAGATAACCGCTACTATAAACACAACTGCCACGCAATTTTCTGCAAAGACATTTCGGATAAGGTCCGGAAAAATTTTAAAGATAGCAGGAGTTTGAGTGAAGCCTAAGCCAATGCTCATTGCTAAAGAAGCAATAATAACATTGCGTTGACTGTAACCGCAACTGGCAATCATCTGCACACCACTTACAACTATGGAACCAAACATCATCAGAGTGCAGCCACCCAACACAGGTTCCGGCAAGGAAGCCAGAATTACACCTAACACAGGGAACAGACCTGCCATAATCATAATCATTGCACCAGTCATAATAGCAAAGCGATTAACAACCTTGGTCATGGCAATCAAGCCTACGTTCTGGCTGAAAGAAGTAATGGGCATGCAGCCAAACATCGCAGAAACACTGCTTACAAAGCCATCACAAGTAATGGAGCCGGAAATTTCCTTTTCCGTTACGTTACGACGTAAGCCAATGGCAGTCATAGCAGAAGTATCGCCAATGGTTTCAGAAGCAGACACTAAAAAGATAAGGAATACCGCGAAGATTGCTCCCGGGTCAAACTCCAATTCGTAGGGCATAAATTTAGGAATGGAAATTAAATCTACAGTTGCTATACGGCTTAAATCTACCATTCCGTAGAAGAAAGAAACTATGTAACCTACAACCAAGCCAAAAAGTACGGAAAGCTGTTTAAAAAAAGACTTGGCAAAAATATTGAACGCCAAACAGCTTACCAAGGTAATTGTTCCTACAATAATATACTTAGCATCACCAAAGTTAGGATTGCCAAAGCCGCCACCAAAAGAGTTAGCACCAATTCCCAGCAAAGAAAACCCGATAGAAGCAACTACTGTAGCCGCAACAATGGGCGGAATAAAGCGTCGCCAGTATGATGCACACAATCCTAACAAACCTTCCAGCAAACCGCCGACAAGGGCAGCGCCCATGGCAGTACCATACCCGGATTTACTGCCAATAACACAAAAGATAGAAACAAAGGTAAAGCTGATGCCCATAACTATGGGCAAGCCACTGCCTACACGCCAAACAGGATACAGCTGAATTAAAGTACCCAAGCCTGCAACAATCATTGCAGTTTGAATAAGGGCAGCACTGCTTTCCAAGGGCATCTTCACCACACCCGCCACAATAAGAATGGGCGCAATGTTAGCAACGAACATTGCCAGAACATGCTGCAAGCCAAAGGGAATAGCTTTGCCTACAGGTACTCTCCCGTCAAGCTGGTAAATGTTATCAATGCTTTCTTTACTCATGCCTGCTCCTATCTAAACTCAATGGTTTTGCTTTGAGAATCCATTTTTTCAATAATAGCTAAGGATTCCACACGAACACCGTTGGCACGCAGCTTATCACCGCCACCTTGGAACCCTTTTTCAATTGCAATACCAACACCTGCCACAGTGCCACCTGCCTGACGTACAATCTCAATCAAGCCTTCCAAGGCACAACCATTAGCAAGGAAGTCATCAATGATGAGTACCTTATCTTCAGGAGAAATAAAACGTTTAGACACAACAACTTCATTTACCTTGTTGTGAGTATAAGAATAAATTTTGGTGAAATAAACATCCTTATCCATATTACTACCGCTTGCCTTTTTCGCAAAGACAACGGGCACATTAAAATACATTGCTGCTACGCTGGCAATACCAATACCGGAAGCTTCAATGGTCAATATTTTAGTAACGGGAGTATCTGCATACAGCCTTTTGAATTCCTCACCCAGCTTTGCAATAAAGGGTACATCTATCTGATGATTCAAGAAGCTATCCACCTTCAACACATTACCCGGTTTAATAACACCATCTTTTAAAATTCTTTCTTCTAAAAGTTTCATTAATAACCCTCCCAAACAGCTATCTATTTTTGTTCTAATAAGTAAATATCAGCAATTTCTGCAACCTGATGCAGGTTATCCGGTTTAGGCTGCACCTTTAGCAAACGACGGTACTCTAAACCACGCACTAAGAAGTATTTAGGTTCATCCTTACGCAATGCTTCTGCAAAGGCACCAGTCTTGGGTAACATTTCAATACCGGGCTTGCCTGCATAGTACATAAAGCCGGGACGCAGGAATTTATCAACATAAATCTCCGGTCCGGGATTACATTCTTCACGATAAACCTGGCTAATTGTTTTAACACTGAACCTATCTGCGATAACAGGTAGCATAAAGGCAAATGCCACTACCATAATAGTAGCACCTGTTGCCGCATGCAGCCAGCTCGCCATTTCCACATCACGATAATACCACAGGGTAAAGAGTGCGGCAAAGCCAAGCACAAAGGTTAAGCCGCCTAAAACCAAACCACTGAATTCCAGCTCCGGAAGTTGTTGCCCGCCAATAATCCAGCCTACTCCCAGCAAGCTGAACATAATACCGCTACCAACAATCCAGCTATAGAAGGTAGTGTTGTAACGCATCTTACTTACCATTCTGGAAATGTTCCAACCTATAATAATTGCTAAGGCAGGGAACATAGGAAGAATATATGAAACCAATTTGGTTTTGCAGATAGTAAAGAAGAGCAGTACAAATACCCACCAAACATGCATGAACATTAAGGTGCGCATATCATCAATACGGCTATCGCTAATGGAAGCCTTGATGGACTGCAGCAGAATGCCAGTCCACGGGAACATCCCCAAAATAATTACCGGGAAGTAATACCAGAAGGTAACACGGCTGGCGTGCTCCGGAGTAGTAAAGCGGGTAATATTATGGAAGCCTAAAAAGGTATTGATAAAATCCATGCCATGAACAGTATACATAGCGTAGTACCAAGGGCTGGCAATCAAAAAGTATAACAGGATGCCGCGAATGACATGCATACGCAAAATCTCACGCAGTTGCCCGATGAAGAGCAGATATAAGAAAATAATAGTACCGGGGAAAACAACACCAATCGGTCCCTTAGTTACAGTAGCCAACGCCATACAAACATACATCAGCCAGTAGCGCTTATGCAAAAAGCACAGTAGAGCACCCGTCATAAAAAACAAAAGCGTAGTATCCGTAACCGCAGCCTTGCCCATGTAAAAGAACATTATACAGCTGGATAACACCATGGAAGACCAGAAGCCCGCTCTTTCATTAAACAGCTTCGTTACAGAAAAATACAGCATAAGCGCAGTACCGCCAGCCATTAAGCCAGCAGGAAAGCGTGCTGCAAACTCTCCGTCACCAAAGACATGGAATGCCATTGCCACCAGCCAATAATACATGGGCGGCTTGTCATACCAGTAGTCGCCAAAAATTCTAGGTGATAAATAGTCACCGGTCAATATCATCTCACGAGCAGTTTCAGCGTAAACAGGTTCGTCCGGGTCTAACAGAGGTACGCCGCCAATACCGAAGAACACCATAAAAATTATTACTGCCGCCAAAATCAGTAGGCTTTTCTTTTCGTATTGATTCATCTCTAACCTCGCTTTAAGCTTTATTGTAAGCTTTCAGATAATCTTGATAGGTACGCTCCACGCCTTCTGCCAATTCCATCTTGGGACAATAGCCAAGCTTGGCAATGCAGTTAGCGTTGTCCAAAACAGAACGGAAGATATCGCCCTCACGAGCAGGAGCGTATGTAACTTCAAACTTCCTGCCCACAGCTTTTTCGAAAGCAGCAAGCAGCTGGTTCACAGAAGTTTCCTTGCGAGTGGAAACATTGATTGTGTTATAGCCAGTTAGATTTACAGTCCTCGCCAAAGCAGCAGCAATGTCTCCGGCATAAACAAAATCGCGAGTCTGTTCACCATTGCCAAAAACGGTTACGCCCTGCCCCGCCGCCAACAGCTTGCAGAAAATACTTACAACACCGCCTTCTCCGCCCGCACCTTGACGTTCGCCATAAACATTGGCAAAACGCAGCACGGTAGCATTCAAGCCATAAAGCTCGTAGTACAAACGCAGGTAGTGCTCGCTGGTCATTTTGGTTACACCATAGAAAGAAGTAGGCAAAAGCCTTTCACTCTCTTTCAAAGGAATATTGGTGTTATCTCCATAGACCGCCGCACTGGAGGAAAAGGTTATGTTCTTCACTCCATACTTACGACAACACTCCAAAACATTCAGAACACCCATTAAATTTATATCGCAATCCTCGTCTGGATGCTCTATGGAATAAGGAACCATGGTTTGCGCCGCCAGATGAATCACAGCGGTAAACTGCTCCTTAGCAAAAACTTCCTCTAAAACTTCCTTGTCACGGATATCCCCCACCACAAGCTTCACACCTGCCGGTACATGGGACTCCCTGCCGGAAGAAAGATTATCAAAGGCAACAACCTCTGCTGTATTTTCCTTGTGCAATAATTCCAGCAGGTGTGAGCCTATGAACCCGGCACCGCCGGTAACTAAAATCTTCATTTCTTCTTACCCCCAGTTACATTTGCCATATTCATTACATCCGAACCAAAGGCACGAATAGAAACGAAAGCACCTAAGAGGAATGGTAAATATTCTGCGGTAAAGCGCCACAGTACAGCCATAATACCAACCACGCCTTCAGGCAGAATATTAGAAAACAGGGCAACAAAGCCCACCTCCGCCACACCACTGCCACCGGGTGTGGGAGAAAAATATAACACCAAGTTCAGCAGAATCATTCTACCCATAACCTGGAACAAATCAAAGGTAAAATCTCCCAAACCTGTAAAGTATGCAGGCACAGTAGCATAAATACCTAAAAGACTTAAACCACTTTCTACAAAGGCTCGAAAAACCTTTACTGGATGCTGAGCCATTACTACGAAAGCATTTTTAAACTCCTCATACCAGATGAAGCAGTTTTGACGCGTTGTATAAGACAGCTTTCGAGTAAGCTTGTCAAGCCATTTTTCCGGATAACTGGTGCGCATCAAAAAGAATGCTAATATAGGAAGCGAAACAAAGAGCAAGGACACCACCGTAATAACGGAAGCAGGCATCCATTCCCCAATATCGCTATCGCTGTGCAAAACAACAGGCACCAACAAAATCAGGAAGAAGATTGACATAACCGTGCGCACCAAAACTACCACCGTAGCCTTGGCCACCGGCACTCCCGCCTTACGCATGAACATAATCTGCGCAATAGCACCGCCACTGGCACCCGGTGTTACCAGCGCCAGGAAGTAATTGCTTAAAACCACATTCACTACCTGCTTCAAGGTAAGCTTAGCTCCTGTAACATCTGCCAAGGTAATCAAGCGCAAGCCGTCAAAAAACAATCCCACTGCCAAACAGCCAAGCGCCAATAACACGCACTCCGGCTCGAACATGGAAAGGTACTCCAAGGCTCGTATATCAAATGTAAAATAAATTACCGCTACGGATATCAGTACCACGAAGGCAAATAATACCGTCAAGCGCTTCATAAGTTTTTCAGACATCTATCTAAGACCACCAAAATTTATTGTAGTAACTCTGTGCTGCTCCAATAAGGTTTTATTTTTTTCGGAAAGGAAAGCCTGCAGCTCATCCTCCCAGTGATAATCCCAAGTAAAATGCTTATCAAGCTCCTGCTTATTCAATCCGGGGTGAGTCATAATCTCGCTCACACCTTCCGGTAAAGCAGTGATAATATTGCCAACAAGCTGCTCATTTAAATTGCCACCTGCCAACATACCAAAAAAGCTTTTCGGATAGCTCAGCCCTGCTTGCCTTGCCTGCAATGCTGCTAAACAAGCACAGAAAGACAAGCCTGCACGTCCAATCTTGCGCCCAAGCCCGCCCGCAAAGCCCCCGCTAAAAAAGTAACCTTCCTGCGGAATCCTTATGCTCTTTATATTATACTCACGACACAGCCTTACAACCAAGCCGGTCATTCCCGGAAGCACATGGGCATGCTGATGACTATCAACATGAGTAATACTTAACCCCGTCGCCAAAGCCTTTTCAATTTGAGCGCGAAGTTCTAACTCTAATTGTACCATCTTTACTTGCTTCGTGTAAAACTTTTTAGCAAAAACTATATAATTTGCAGGAAACAAGCCTGCTTCATCCACCAAAGTAGTTATTTTTTCCTTGGGCAAAACAGAAGGCACGCTTCCCACCAAGGTAAGATGAATACCGATACCCAACCCTGGATTTTGACGTGCCAAAGCCACCGCATCCTCAAAGGCAGGCGCGCTGCACATCAAGGAGGTGCTTGTTATGAAGCCCTCCCTGTAACCTTTGATGATACCCTTATTTATTTCTGTATGTAAACCGAAATCGTCGGCATTTACGATTAGTTTTTTTAGCATTATCTTACTCCACAATCGTCAGAAGTGTTGGAAGGCGCAAAGCAACGAGGCTTGTACAGCTAAGGCGTACTAAATATACGTCAAGCAAACGAGTTGCGACAAAACATAACTGTGCTTATGACAATCTACTATAATTGGCAAAATGAAGCTTTACAAAGTTTTTGAGCGCATCCTTCCCCAAACGCTCCGCTATTCTTTGTGCGCAGGCAGTAGCCTGCTCGCCTCCACCCTTGGGCAGCTCTTCCTCGCCGGCTAAAACCGCCAGCTCATCCATAGCGCGCAGGAACCTTGCCCGCGCCAGTACAGAAGCTGCAGCAACAGCAAGGTCACTTTCAGCTTTGGGCTGCTGCTTAAATATCATTGCAGGAAACTTCTCCTGTAGGCTTCTCAACACAGCATTGGACTTGGTAAACTGGTCGATGAGCGCACCCTTGCACTCGCCATGCTTAGCCAGCACCTGGCTTAGGGCAGCAACGTGACCATAGCCCAAAAGCTGATTAAGATTATCCCCCTCTGCCTTCACCTGTGCATAACGCATATTATAAATATGGGGCTTTAGTTCCAGAACGGAAGCTTCCACAACAGTATCCTTAATAACGTCTTCCAGCTGCAAAATTTTCTTATCGCTTAGCAGCTTGCAATCCTTAACGCCAGCCGCCTGCAGCTTGGCAGCAGTAGTGTCATCAACTATAACAGCGGCAACCACTAAAGGACCAAAGAAATCCCCCTTGCCTGATTCGTCACTGCCTGCCCACATCCCCTGCCAAACAGTATCCTCTTCAGCCAGAAAGGAAACCGGCTTACCTTCTACCGCCTCTTGTAAAGCACTTTGCAAGCTTCCGGTTGCACCGCCCCATACAAGACGGCGTCCCTTCTTTCCGTCGTAAGCAGTAAGCACTGCCTTTTCATTGCCACGGACAACAGTGAACTGATGACCATAGGCAATATCCTTTTCAGAGCTTACAGGAGCAATGCTATTTAACTTTTCCCGTAGCTCTGCCAAATATACAGTAAAATCCTTACTCATGCAACAATTCCTCAGCAGAAGCTTGCGCGCACTGCATAACCTTTTTCAAAGGCACGCCCGCTTCCATAGCAACTTGCTTGCAGCTTTCATATTCCGGTGCGATATTCATCGCCCTACCATTACACAAGCCGTATTTCACAGTCACTGAACCATAAGCTGTAGCAACGACTGCGCTCTTGCGTTCAAGAACTCTGCGTTCTACTCTGTGATAACGCACGCCCAAGGTAGTTGCTTCTGCGAAAACTATCTCTAACAATTCGTCCAGCTTTTCTTCCTCTGAAAGGAAGCATAATTTATATGCCGGTCTACCTTTCTTCATTAATATAGGCTCTGCCCACGCATCAAGAGCTCCTGCCTCCAAGAGCTTATCTCTAACATAGGCAAAAAGCTCTCCGCTCATATCGTCAATATTACAAGCAGCTTCAATAACTGCTTCGTCAATAGCAGCTTCCACAATCTTGCCAACATGTACCCGCAAAACATTGGGAATCTCTATATCCCAAGTGCCTGCGCCGTAGGCAATCCTTTCACTAATAAAATCAGCAGGCAGCTCCACAGCAGTAGTACCCAAAACCTTAGCAAGCGCCGCCCCCGTAGGAGTTGTTAGCTCCTTGGCAACACTGCCCTTAATTTGTGGCAATCCCTGTAAAAGCTCTGCTGTGGCAGGTGCGGGCACAGGCATTAACCCATGAGCACATTTTACGAAGCCGTAGCCCGTTGTAATCTTACCCACATAAACCCTTTCAATACCAAGGTATTCCAGTCCCAGTAGGCAACCAACTATATCAATAATGGTATCAATAGCGCCAACTTCGTGGAAGTGTACCTCTTCCACAGTCTTGCCATGAACCTTCGCTTCCGCAACAGCAATGGCAGTAAACACCTCGCGTGCTTTACCCTTGATGCTTTGAGATAAGGAGGAAGCTTCTATAATATCCATCACCGCCTTTAAATTGCGGTGCTCGTGGTGGTGATGAGTGTGAGGCAATTCGTGAGCATGTTCTTGCTCGTGCTGATGTTCTCCATCGTGATGGTGGTGATGCTCATGAGCGTGTTCTTCATGATGATGCTCGTGATGGGAAGGGTCATAGGTATGAGCATACTCCTGACAATGGAAATGCTCCTCGTGATGATGATGTTCCTCATGGTTATGACTGTGCTCGTGGCCATGGGGCAACAGCACATTAAAATACTGCGCATCAATACCCAGCTTATTAGCACGCTGACACACCAATTCATATTCACCTAAACTTAGCTTCTCTAATTCATTGCGTAATACTTCTATGGGAAAGCCTGCATCTATCAATGCTCCTAAAAGCATATTACCGCTAATGCCGGCAAAGGTTTCTAAATAAATCGCTTTCATATTCTTACCTCATATGGTTAATGATGCTTGCCAAACGCCCCGCACCAAAACCATTATCAATATTCACAACAGCAACGCCCGCACTGCAGCTATTAAGCATTCCCAACAGCGCAGAAAGGCCGCCAAAATTTGCACCATACCCTACGCTGGTAGGTACTGCCACAACGGGCTTGTTCACCAAGCCACCAATAACACTGGCAAGAGCGCCCTCCATACCCGCAACCACGATAAGCACGTTGGCTGCACGTATTACTTCTAATTTATCCAGCAAGCGATGGATACCGGCAACGCCAACATCATAAATGCAATTGACCTTGTTGCCCATCAGCTCCGCTGTTATCGCCGCCTCTGCTGCCACGGGGATATCGCTTGTTCCCGCAGTTACAATGGTAATCACACGCGCTTCGTCCTTGGGCAAGGGCTTCCTTTCAAGCACAACAACGCGCGCCTCCTTGTGGTAGCGCACGTCCGGAACCTTAGCCCTGATGGCTTCATATACATTTTCATCTGCTCTGGTAGCAAGAACATTATCATTGTTCAGACTAAGAGCATACATAATTTCCCCGCACTGCTCCGGTGTTTTACCCGCGCAGTAAATTACTTCGGGGAACCCTTGGCGGTCTGCCCTATTGTTATCCAGTTTGGCAAAACCCAAATCGGTGTACTGCAAACCTTTAATTTGTGCAAGAGCTGCCTCAGGGGGCAGCTCTTGGTTTTTATACATATTTATAATTTCTAAAATCTTATCGTCCTGTAAAGTCACGAGCCCAATCCTCCGCTCTAAAGCATTAGATTAAGTATTCGCTTTCTTATGCCGTTTTTCCTGCATTATGTTTTTCTTTCCAGTCTTCAAACAGGATGTATACATTGGGAACAACCAGCAAGGTTAAAATTGTAGAGGTAAACAAGCCACCTACAAGAACAACACCCATGGATTGACGCAGCTCCGCACCTTCACCAATACCAAAAGCAATGGGAAGCATTGCGAAAATGGTGGAGATGGTTGTCATCAGAATAGGACGCAGACGCAGAGAGCAGGCATCAAGAACAGCCTTACGCAAGGGTGCTCCCTGTTCGCGTGCCTGGTTTGCATAGTCAATCAAAAGAATTGCGTTCTTGGTTACCAAGCCTAAGAGCATAATCAAGCCAATCATACTCATCATATTGGCAGTTTGACCTGCAACCAGCAAGCCCAATACAGCACCGATAATCGCAAAGGGCAGGGATGTCATAATTACGAGAGGCTGTACGAAGCTTTCAAACTGAGCTGCCATTACCATGTAAACTACGACGATAGCCAAGAGGATTGCGTTACGAATTTCTCTAAAGGTACGCGCCATGGTATCAGCCTGGCCTACCATCTTGTAAGTATAGCCTTGTTCCATGTTCATATCAGGAATGAGCTTGTCTTGAATTACAGTAATCAAATCACCGGGGGATGTGCCTACGGTGTTGGCATATACTACGATTTGACGACGCTTATCCTCGCGTTCAATACGAGTAGGACCACTGCTCAATTCTACTTCAGCAACGTCACCTAAGCGGATGAACTGACCATCTTCGTTAGAGATGCGCAGGTTCTTAACGTCGTTAATATTGGTACGCCATTCATGAGGCATTTGCAAAATAATGTCGTAGTCATTATCACCGATGGTATAGCTGTTACCGGTATCCTTGCCCATGAACGCCATCTCTACAACTTCACCAACAGAGGTGGAATCCAAACCTAAGGAGCTGGCACGGGCTTGGTCAAGCCTGATTACGATTTCCGGCTGGTCATCAGAGTCAGAAATATCTACGTCGGAAGCACCGGGAACTTGACGGATTCTTTCTGCCAATTCCAAAGCATAAACTTTCAATTGTTTAATATCATTACCACGCAAACCAACTTGTACCGGACGGCTATCACCACGACCGCCACCTTGGTTGGATACTACGTTGGCATTCAAGCCTTCCACACCACGGACAAAGGCACGTAATTCGTCCATGATTTCCTGCATGGAACGTTCACGCTCGCTGGAAGGATGCAGGCGAATTTCAAAGGAGCCTTGGTTTACCGGGTTACGGGAAGCACCAATGTTCAAGGCAACAACCTTAACTTCCGGGTAACCCAAGATTTCTTCTTGGATGGGTTTAGCAAGCTCTACAGTCTTGTCCAAACCGGTACCAATGGGAGCTTTAAAGTTAATGGTAAATTCGCCGGAGTCATAGGTAGGCTGGTACTCCATGCCTACGAAGGGCAGCAAGCCAAAATTCAGGAACAGGGATAAGAAAGCACCAACCAATACCTTCTTAGGATTCCTGATTACCACAACCATCAGCTCGTCATAAAGCTTACGGACAAATTGGAAGCCTGCTTCAAATTTATCCAAGAACTTCTGCAAATAGGGATTGCGTTCCTTACGCGCCTGCTCTTCGTCAGTAGGCTTCAACCAATAGGCGCACACCATAGGAGTTAAGGTGTATGCAGTCAAGGTTGAGAAGGAAATTGCGAAAGCAACGGTCAAACCAAATTGTTTAAAGTACTGACCGATTACCTCGCCCATGTTACCAACGGGTACGAACACCGCCAGCAAGGATAGGGACGTTGCCAAAATCGCAAGGCTTAATTCTTCTGTAGCGTGCTGCGCCGCAACAATGGGAGACTTACCCATTTCCATATGACGGAATACGTTTTCAATAAGAACGATAGCGTCGTCTATCAAAATACCAACGGCGAGGGACAGCGCCATCAAGGACATATTATTGAAGGTAAAATCTAAAACCTTCATCATAAAGAAAGTTGCGACAATGGAAGTAGGAATACACAAGCTGCCTAACATAGTCGCTCTAAAATCTCGCAAGAACAGATAAGTTATGAGCAGTGCCAAGAAGCCGCCAAAAATAATCGCATTCCATACGTCAGCAATGTTTTCACGAATAAAGGTGGATTGGTCACGCACGATGCTAATTTCAATATCGGGAGGAATGGAACGCTCCTGCATCTCTGCAATCTTCGCCTTAACACCATCAATAACGTCAACGGTGTTAGTCTTAGATTGTTTACGCACGAAAACCAGTACAGAAGGTTTGCCATTGGCACTACCAAAGGTATCTTCGTCAGCCCAATCGTCAATAACATCAACAACATCAGTTATGTAAACAGGTTTACCGTCGTTATTGGCAACAACTATTTTCTTAACGTCGTCAACGCTTTCATACTTACCAATGGTACGGACGGTAATTTCCATGTCCTTGTTCTTTACCTTACCACCGGGAGTATTGTAGTTGCCGTCATTAATCTTGTCGAAAACAGTTTGGAAGGCGATGTTATATTCCGCTAATTTTTCCGGCTTGGCAACCAAACGAATGGCACGGGTACTTGCGCCGTAAGCATTTACCTCGGAAACGCCTTCAACCATACACAGCTCGTCAACCAGGTTATCTTCCACAAAGCGACGAATTTCGCTACGGCTACGGGATTCAGATGAGAAGGTATACATCAAAATCGGACGTGATGCCAGGTCTACCGCTTGTACTACAGGCTCGTCTATATCATCAGGCAAGCGGCGACGCACGCGGGCAACCTTTTCACGAACTTCGGATGACATATCCTGGGGGTCAACACCAAAGTCAAATTCCAGTACGGTTTCGCTGTAGCCTTCGAGAACAGTGGAAGAAAGAGTTTTAATACCAGCAACCTGGCTGACACTGTTTTCGATAGGCTTGGTGATAAGTGTTTCCATTTCCTGCGGGGAAGCACCATCATAAGTAACACGCACGCTTACCAAGGGCATGTCAACGTCAGGCGTTAAGTCTACGCCAATATTAGGATAGCAGCGGATGCCGAATACTACCAGCATCAAAACAAACATGGTAGTAAATACGGGTCTACGTATGAATGTACCAATCATATTTACTTCCCTGCCTTATCTAATTTAATTTGACTGCCTTCACGCAGCTTATTTTGACCTCTCACTACGATAACCTCGCCGTCCTGCAAGCCACTGACAATCTCTGCATATTGTTCGTTGGAATAGCCAATCGCCAAAACTCGACGGCTAACCTTGTTTTCTGCGTCAACAACATACACAGTCTTTTGGTCGTCACGCATAACGATAGCGTGCATAGGAATAGTCAGTACGTTCTCACGCGGCTCTGCTGCCAAGGTTACGGTAGCAAAAACACCGGCGCGCAGGTTTTCCGGGTTCTCTACACTAATTTCAGTGGAGAAGGTATGAGCAGGCAAATCTGCTACGGGAGCAATGCTGGTAATCTTGCCTACAATTTTACGGTTTTCAAAGGCAGGCAAAGTAATGTATGCTTCGTTACCAACAGCCACACCTGCTATCTGACCTTCGGGAATATTAACAACAGTTTTTAAGGTGCTGATATCAGCAATGGCAAAAAGCGCAGTACCAGCTTTAGCGTAGTAGCCTTCCTGGAAGTAACGCTTAGCAATGATGCCATCAGCAGGCGCAATAATATTAGTTCCGCTCAAGGATGATTCCTTGCCACGCAAATTACCGAGAGCTGCATCCAACTGTGCCTCTGCATTTTCGTGAGCGAAGCGGTAATCATCAACAGTCTGCTCAGAAACAGCACCAGCTTGGAAAAGTTTTTCATAACGCTCTAAATCACGGGCAGCCTTACGCAGATTGGTTTTAGCTTCGATATATTCGCCGCGGGCCTTCAAGACCTCTGCATCAGTATCCTCTTGCTCTAAAACTGCAAGCACTTGTCCCTTGGTTACCTTATCGCCTTCTTTGACGAAGACCTTTTCTACACGTCCATCAACCTTGGGAGCAACCTCTGCCTGCCATTCCGGATCAAGACTACCGGAAAAAATAAGTTCAGGCATAATAGTAACACGCTTGGGCACGCTCACTTCTACGGCAACTTCCCTGCCTTTGTTTATTCTGGCAGCGCGCTCCTTATTTTTTTGGATGTTATCAAAAATACGGTAGGCGACAACTACGACGAGCAGTACGCACAGCCCTACTAAAATTTTTACACGACGGTCTTGAAAATTCATGACACTTCCCCCAATTTTAAATAATCATGGGATAATTATAGCATAGAGACAAAGTTTTGACACAAAAAACATAAAAAAGACATAATCGCCCCTATTATTTAACTTTTATAAGCAGAAACTACGGTTGCAAGCTCTAAGCTTCCGTTACGCTCGTCTCCTTTCGCAACGAACTCCTGCAAAATTTTGAAGCTGCCCTCTTTTTCAACCCGCCGTAAAAATTTTAGAACCTCCATATAATTTCCCTTACATTCCATTTGTAAGGCAATACTCTGCTTGGAAGAACTACCCTGCTTCACTGCCTTTAAGACTGTAATTTTTACTCCACAGCTATCCGCCGCAGTGTGCAGCTCTTCCATAATGCTTGCCTGCTGTAATTTTTTAGGCAAGCGCTTTTCCAAGTGGACAAGTTTTATTTTTTGTTCCTCCACTAATTGTGGGTAGTTCTTCTTTTCGGAAAGCTCCTGATAAGCCACAAGCCTTTCCTCTAACCGCCCTGCCTTCGCCTTAGCGAGCAAGGCTTCTTCTATAAAAGGGACAAAGGCGAAAAACATCAACGTCAGCAATAAAACCAAGGCACTGCCAAAAGCAATTAGGCTACGCTGTTCCACACTCATGCCTTTTAATTTTTGTAAAGCTCCTAATTTTTTCATTTGCCTGCCCCCTTTCCTTCCAATAATAACTTATAGCTTAACAAACCATTTTTGCCCTCACCTGTTTCTGTTAGGGTAACCCGTTTAAAAACAGTACTGGCTTCCAAATTTTGTAGCAGTTGTTTTACCTGGGGAACGCCCTTTGCCTTGCCATGCACTTCCAGCATTCGGCTTGCTTCCTTTTGTTTAACACTTGCCAGCCAGCAATCCTTGGGCATACTGCTACCTAAAGCGGCAAGCACCTCGCTCCACACAAGGCCTTCTCCTTCCAAATTACGCAACGTCGTTGTCAGCTGGTCAAGCTTTTTCTGCCTTGCTTCCCCATCCTCGAAGCGTTGCTGCCAAATTTGTAAACCGCGAAGCCGTACTTCTGCCTCGCTTAGCTTGCCAAGCTGTTGTTCGCGATAGCAGTAGCTTCCTGCAAGAAGCAGTACTCCCAAGCCAAGGGCAAGCGCTGTTCCTAAATTATAAAGCTTCGTCGCAGAAGGGCGCATGCGTTTTTTAGCATCCATAAGCAAATTCAAGTTATCCTTACCTATTTGAACCCTTAGCGCCGTAAGAACCAAGCTCCTGCTTTTTGCCAGCTCATCGTATTGAGCAACAAGCTCTTTACTTACAACAAATACTTCTACCTGCTGCAAGCCATCTCTTTTACCTGCAAGCCTGTAATTATAATGGTAGCCTTCTTCATTAAAAGGAACGTGCAAGGGTAGCTCCCAACGTACTGCTTCTGCAAGCTCCCTTGCCGGCATCATAGGCAAAGCCAAGTGACAGGTAAATACCTGCTCCTCCTGCAATACTACTTCTAAACATTGCTCCGAGGGAATTCTAAACAAACTGTTCCCAAAACTTTTCATCGAATACACTTTGAACACACTCTTTTCATCTAAAATTTTTACTGCCATAACTGCCAATATAAATTCAAGATATCTGTACCGTAAAACAAGCAAACCCAGCCACTTACACAAAGGTATGGACCAAAGGGAATGGCATCCCTGCGATTCTTAAGCCCAGTCGCCAAAAGAGCTACGCCAATAACTCCCCCTGCAACAAAAGCCAGCAGCAAACAGGCAAGACTTTGCGCCAAGCCCAGCCATACGCCTAAAGTAAAGGCAAGCTTGACATCGCCCAAGCCCATACCGCCCCTACTCACCCAATAAATTACCAACATAATGCCAACGCTTGCCATAGCTCCATAAACTGACTGCCATAAATCGCCATAGCAATAAGCATAAATTACACCTGTCACCATCAAAACAGTGGAGACTTTGTCATAAAGCAGCTGCTCCTTGTAATCAGTGTAGCTGTGGATGAGCAAGCAGCCTGTAAAAATTGCTAATAGAATGTAATAAATGAACTTCACCTCCTAAAAAACAAGACTCCTGTACTGCAAAGGGTACTGCAATACAGGAGCCGTTAATGCTCTTGACGAAAAACTATTTATAAATTACCAGGTTAAATCCTCAACCTCTGCACGACCGCGACCGGTAAGAGCGTCAAGCATTACGCGTTGTTCAACTTGAGCAACAAGCTTCTTGGTGAATTTAACAGTGTCCGGGTTGACGGAGATGCTGTCAATACCGCTCTTAATAAGGAATTCGCAGAATTCAGGATATACGCTGGGTGCTTGACCACAGATGGAAACGGTTTTGCCATCCTTGTGAGCAACCTCAATCAGGTGACGGATTGCACGCTTAACAGCAAGATTGCGTTCATCATAGATATGGGATACGGTATCGTTATCACGGTCGCAGCCCAATACCAGCATAGTCAAGTCGTTGGAGCCAATGGAATAACCATCAACATATTTATTGAATTGATCAGCAAGGATAATGTTCGCAGGAATTTCTGCCATCAGCCATACTTTGAAGTCTTTACCACGAGCCAAACCGCAGTCAGCCATAATTTTGACAACCTTTTCACATTCTTCCACGTTACGGCAGAAAGGAATCATTACGTTCAAATTCTTCAAGCCAAACTCTTCGCGTACTTTGCGAACAGCCAAGCATTCCAATTTGAAAGCGTCAATGTATTTGGGGTCATAGTAACGGGAAGCACCACGCCAGCCAAGGAGTGCGGAAGGTTCATAGGGTTCGAACTCGTCGCCACCTTTAAGGTCACGATACTCACTGGATTTGAAATCGCTGAAGCGCAGGGTAACAGGTCTCGGAGCCATAGCTTGGCAAACCTGACGCATACCTTCTGCCAATTGGTCCACTACCTTTTCAGGTTGACCAATCTTAATCAAATGCAGCGGATGTTCGTGGATGTAGGTAGTCCAGATAAACTCTTCGCGCATAAGACCAATGCCATCGCAGGGCAAAGTAGAATATTTTTCTGCCAGCTCAGGATCGCCCAGGTTCATATAAACCTTGGTGCCGGTGGGCGGGAAGTACTCAGCAACAACTGCTGCCTGTTGGGTAGCTTGCTCTTTTTTAGGTTCTTCCAAAATACCTTCATATACTACGCCGTGAGTAGCGTCAATGGTTACGTCAATACCATCGGGAATAGTAGTAGTTGCTGCTTCACCGCGGCTCTTAGTACCTACGATACAGGGAATACCCAGTTCGCGGCTAACAATGGAAGCATGGCAGGTCATACCGCCGCTATCAGTAACAATTGCTTTCGCTTTCTTCATTGCCGGTACCCAGTCAGGAGCAGTCATTTCTGTTACAAGGATTTCGCCTTCTTTGAATTCGTCAATGCGGGACGGATCCAAAATAACATGTACTTTGCCGGAAACTTGACCCGGAGATGCGGGCAAGCCTTTTACGATAACTTTGCGGTCAGTAGTCACAGCCTTCTTCTCCTCTTTCGGTGCGCCATTTTCTTTATTACGACGGCTCCATACGGTTTCAGGACGAGCTTGCAGAATCCACAATTTACCATCGCGTTCATCTACGCCCCATTCCATATCCATGTAGCAGCCATAGTGCTCTTCAATCTTTTTAGCATAGCCAGCCAATTCAACGATTTGTGCATCAGTCAGCTTTTGCATGTTCTGTTCATCAAGGGGTACCATCTGCTCTTCGCAGTCGCCGCCAGCCTTACGAACCAGTTTTACATCTTGACCATTTACGTTTTTCTCAATAATCTGGTGAGTTTTTTTGCAAACAGTGTAATTGTCAGGAGTTACAGTGCCTTGAACAACATATTCGCCCAAGCCCCAAGCAGCTTCCATTAAAATATTCTGGTCGTCGCCGGTTGCTACGTTAACAGTGAACATAACGCCTGCAGCTTTGGAGAATACCATCATTTGTACTGCTGCACTCAATGCAACGTCCAAATGGTCGAAGCCTTGTTTTTCACGATAGTAAACAGCGCGGTCGGTAAAGCAGGAAGCATAACATTCCTTAACCTTAGCGATAATAGTTTCCGCACCTTGTACGTTCAGATAGGTATCTTGTTGACCTGCAAAGCTTGCGTCCGGCAAGTCCTCTGCAGTTGCAGAGCTGCGAACTGCAACATAGGGTTGGTCAATATTCATTTTTTGTCCAAGCTCTTCGTAAGCTGCCGCAATAGCCTCTTGCAAATCTTGGGGCATTTCTTTATCAAGGATAGCTTGGCGGATACGCGCGCAAACGTCACGCAGCAGCGCACTGTTTTCAACGTCGGTCAGCTCGCCAACCAGTTCGCGTACTTCATTGTCCAAACCGCTCTTTTCAAAAAAGTATCTGTAAGCATAAGCGGTGGTAGCAAAGCCATAAGGAACAGGAACGTCAACCTTAGCGGTCATCTCGCCCAAAGAAGAAGACTTGCCGCCAACAATAGCAACGTCTTCTCTTTCCAGTTGTTCAAACCAAAGTAGGAACTGTTTTTCTTTTTCCATGATGAAACTCTCCTTTATAATATACTTTTACTAAGCTGAGTTCTTAATATAGTATACACTATATCATATTTATATTTTACTTTCAAGGGTTTTCATCTAAAATCATCACAACATATTGAAAAAGGAAGCCTCTCCTTTTGTTGATAATACTTCTGCGCGAAAGAGCTTTTTCCTGCAACGGAAAGCGCCTTATAAAACGCTTTTTTCTTAACGAAAAACGTGCTACAATATTCGCAGAAAGCTTGGAGGAAAGACTATGCAAGAAATTTTTTTGATACAGCCAAATTATAACATCCCTTTTTATTTTGATGATGGTCACGGCGATTACAACCGTAGCTACGAGCGTAATGATGATGACTTTGATTACGCAGACTATTCTACGGACCACAGGGACAATAACTTCCGTAACTTCGAAAAGAAACGTAAACCTAATAAAACCAAGGAGCAGATTATACAGGATTTGCTCAAGCGTTGGGATTAAGAAAAGCAAGAGAATATTATATCCATCCTTGATTCTTGCTACGATTGACAAAAACTACTGTTTAAAATATAATTTAATCAGGAGAGCATAACTCTTTTGCACGCTTCGCGATGTGCGCTGAACATCGTAATGATACAATCACGTTTCGCAATGTACGACGTTAACATTGTAGTTACAATTACGCTTCACGATGTGCGCTGTAAACATCGTAATGAACAAAAACCCCGCAAGGGGTTTTTGCATTTATAGAGGTAAATTATGATTGAAAAAGGTATGTATTTCGGTGATAAAAGTATCTACCAGTTAATAAAACAACTTGGTGGTCAATGGAATGACACTAAAGAACGTCCCATTGTTTGCCTAATCAAATCAATTGAGAATCCTAATCTTTATTGGGCCATACCAGTAGGTAATTGGAATCATAGAGACCAATCAGCCAAAAATAGAATTATGAGTTATATAAACTCAAATAGCAGGAATATTACCTCTTGTTTTTATCATTTAGGCAAGACAACCACACAATCTATATTTTTCATCAGTGACGTCATCCCTATTACTGATAAATATATCAATCGTGAATATCTAGGTTATAATTCTCAAATATTTATCATCAAAAACCCAAATTTAATTAGAGAACTTGAACGTAAGCTTCGTCGTGTTCTTGCTTATGAACACGCTAATCCCAATTATTTTAGGCAACACATCACTGATATAAAAAATTATTTACTATCAGAACTATCATAGATTAAATATCAACAAAACCTAAAAATAAAGCACTCTCACAATCCGAGAGTGCTTTATTTTTTAATACTGCCTCCCAGAAGGTGTATAGGGAGGCAGTGTTGAAAAGAAGCAATCCTCCTAAAAGGAGAATGGCAAGCCTATATTAAGCTGTCTAAATTAGAAGCTGTAGTTAGCTTGTACGCTACCAGTAAAGCCATCACGTTGACCGCTGTAACCGCGTACATTCAAATCCAAGCTCCATTTTTCACTAGCAAGATAGTGCATGCCAATTTCACCAATCATAGTGCTACCGCCAAGGGACGGAGTGCTCAGGTCATAACCAACAGTTGTGTTATCCGCATCGCCACCGAATTCATATTCCCAAGCAGCACCATAGTACATAGAAAGTTTATTGCTTTGTACTTCGTTAATACGGAAGCCTAAACGCAAACGTTCGCTATCTACACTATCAAAGTGGAAGTCAGAACCGTCAATTTCAAAGTTTTCACTATCGTGGTGAGTATAAATAAATTTACCATAAACATCAATGCTGTCGCCTTCGTTACCACGAGGAATAATCTTGCCTACGCCAACGTGCGCACCATAGTAGAAGGTATCAACGTCATAGCCGGTCAAGCCTTCACTGCCACGCACTGCTTTGCGCAGTTCGTTTTGCAAATTACCTGCACGCAAGGAAGCTTCCGTATAAACACCGTTGGTATTATCTTTACGAACAAGGAAGCCACCACCATTATAGGTTGCTTCGCCATCGCCACGCATGAAATCATTATTCACGGTATTGTAAGTACGATAGTTACCGGTACCATTTTCAAAAAAGGCACCTACGGTCAATCCATTAGCGTTAGTTTTACCAACACCTACGATACCACTCCAACCATTAACTTTTACATGGCTACCAGTTGCGTATTCACTAGCGTTGCCATAAACTGCTGCGAAGGCTTTGGTATCCCCTGCTTTAGCGTTGTCGCGGGCAAGAGCATCTAAACCAGTTTCAACCAATTCGCTACCTTGATTTACGAAGGCAGTTGCAGCTGCACGAGATTCACCAATTACAAGGACTTGGTCGTTACGGGAAGCATAAACATTATCAATCTTAATAGTTCCATCTTCACTAACATCTTCTCCTCCAAAAGTAACATCAATAATTTCAGAAGCACCTTTATGTATGGTTACAGAGCTATCAGAGCTAATTGCGCCTTTATTTACACCACTACTGAGATTATTACTATCAGCGTTAATGATTTGCAATTCAGTGCCTTCACTTAACTCTTCGTTACCAGACATAGTCATTTTATTAACAGTAATTTTAGTTCCGCCAGTTCCATCTTCATTAGTATCCTTATAGTACATACTACCAACTTCTAATGGCTTGCCGTATTCCATTTTTTCGATTTCAATTTCGTCAAAAGAGCTTACTTCTCCAATCTTGCTCCCAGTATAACTTTCATCAATGTTTAATTTATTACCAGTACCATTTCCCTCAAAACCATAAATTCTAGCACCGGAAACATCCGCGTCACCTTGCAAAGAAATAATGTTATTAGATCCTGTAGCAGCACCAGTAGCATATGCACCACGAACACTACTAGTTACAGTACCACCATTGATAGTTACCTTATTACCATCAGCATTATAAGTACCACCACTAACCATGCCACCACAAATATCTGCAACATTGCCTCCATTTATGATTACTTCATTGTTATTAGCATTTCCAGCTATTGCGTAACCGCCATAAATGATACCAACATGACTTCCACTAAAAATTACTTTATTATCATTAGCGTCTCCTGCAAAAGCCATACCGCCACAAGCAATTATGCTATTTGCAAGGAAACCATTTTCACCTATAGTAACAGAGCCTCCGTTACCTTGGGATTGTGGATAACTACCATCCTTACTACCTGTAATTCTACCTACAACCATTACTACATTGGTACCGTCAACAGTAACATTTAAATCACCGCTGGTATTATCTTCTTTAGCTACATAGACATAAGCTGTACTACTAGTAGTAGCCCAATTCACTGAATTCCAACCATTTGGAGTTTCCGCCATAGCACTACCAGTAATAACAAACGCCATCAACGCGCCCAGTGCCAAGCTCCTCTTCATCATCTTTTTAGACATATACATACGCCTCTTTTCTCAAAAAATTTTATTACAAACGCTATGTATCAATAGCATTAAGTAACGTTAGAGCAAAATTTATTGTCTTTCCAAACAACTCACCTAACGTTTACGTATTGCAAGAAAGCAATAAATTTTGTATTGATACTAACATTCTTTGAGAAAAGTTTACCACTTGTCCCCCCCTAGTCAAGTCTTGTTCATATCAAGTAAACAATTTTATGGTAACCTTCGTTAGTTAATATAAATGCCCCTAATAAAATAAAAGCCGTGCAATCAAGCACAGCTTTTCAACATCAATAAACTTATTATGCTTTTATTAAATTTATTACTACCTCCGTTGCCTTCACCATTGATTGCAAGGGTAAATACTCAAATCTTCCGTGGAAGTTGTGCCCACCGGTAAAAATGTTGGGACAAGGCAAGCCCATCTCGGAAAGACGCGCACCATCCGTACCGCCACGTACAGGAACAATTTTAGGAAGCACATTCGCCTTTACCATAGCAGCTTCCGCACGCTCAACCACCTGGTACTTGGGCATGATATATTCCTTCATATTGCTATAACAATCCATAAGCTTGCACTCCACAGTACTAGCTCCGTATTTAGCGTTCATAAAGCTTGCCAAATCAAGAACAACCTGCTTACGTTTAGCAAGCAACTCTTTATCGTGGTCACGCAAAATCATATCAATCTCCACTCTATCGGTGCCGCCGTTAATACGCAGGGTATGGTAGAAGCCTTCGTAGCCTTCTGTATATTCAGGGCGTTCACCTGCGGGCAACGCCATTTGCCATTCAGCAGCAAGGCTCACTGCGTTACGCATTTTATTCTTCGCACTTCCCGGATGTACGGAAACTCCATTGAATACAATGGTTGCATTGCAGGCATTAAAGGTTTCGTAATTTAATTCTCCCAGCTCGCCGCCATCAACGGTATAGGCAAAATCTGCGCCAAAGCTTTCTAAAGGAAAGTGCTCCGTCCCACGCCCAACCTCTTCGTCAGGAGTAAAGCACAAGCGTATTTTTCCGTGAGGAACCTCAGGATGAGCCAGCAGGTACTCACAGGCAGAGACAATGGCGCAAATGCCAGCCTTGTCATCTGCCCCCAAAAGGGTTGTGCCGTCGGAGGTAATAATATCCTGCCCAACATAATTTAAAATTTCAGGAAAATCCTTGGGAGATAGTACATTACCTTCGCTCAGTGCAAGGTCTCTTCCATCGTAGCCTTGGTGTAGTTGTACCTGTACATTGGCTCCGCTCGCTTCACTGCTTGTGTCCATGTGGGCAATGAGCCCAATCACAGGCAAAGCTTCTGACCTATTGGCAGGTAATGTTGCCAGCACATAGCCATACTCCGTAAGTTCCACTTCACTTAACCCGATGGTTTGCAGTTCGTCAACAAGGTAACGAGCCAGCTCCAGCTGCTTCGCCGTACTGGGAAAGCAGGTAGCCTTCTCGTCAGAAGTTGTTTCAAATTGGACGTACCTCTTAAAACGTTTCAACAGTAAATCTTTACTAACCTTCATAATCTTAACCCTTTATCGAATTTTTGTTTGTGCTTTATTATAGCATTTCATTATTGCTTGTCAATCATTTGGAGAGCAGTTCATTTTTTAAACTAAAAATGTTTTTCCCTAGCAAGGGATGCACTACCTCCCCCGCAATCTCCGCCAAGGGTACTAAAACAAAGTCCCTGTTGTGCATATCGGGATGGGGTAGGGTCAGCTCTTCGCTTTCCAGCACCGCATCCTCATACAGCAGTAAATCTAAGTCAATATTACGCTCGCCCCAACGGCGCAAACGTACCCTTCCCATTTCCTGCTCAATGCTCAAAAGTAAGCGCAACAGTTCCAAAGGAGCAAGCTCCGTTGCAACTTGGCACACGGCATTGATGAAGCCAGGCTGATCCGTCACTCCGTAAGGCTCCGTTTCGATAAAGGTAGACACCTTCACCACCTGCACGCCATTTTCCTGCAAATGCTTTAAGGCAGTGCGCAAATTCTCTTCCCTATTACCAAGGTTGCTTCCCAAGGCTACATATGCTGTGGACATAAAATAGCCTCCAACATGCGTACTGCTCGCCAGTTTTCTTTAACATCGTGTACGCGCACCATGTTCGCACCAGAATAAACTGCCTGACAGCTGGCAGCAAGCGTTCCTTCCAAGCGTTCTTCCGCAGGTAAATCTCCTAACACCCTGCCAATGGTTCCCTTGCGGGATGTAGCTAACAGTACAGGGTAGCCAAAGCTTGTCAGCGCGTGCAGGTCACGCATTAACAGCAGGTTTTGCTCTACATTCTTGGCAAAGCCGATACCGGGATCCAGAATAATCTTTTCCGCACCAACGCCACGCTCACGCAAAAGATTGGCACGCTCAGCCAAGTAAACAGCAACCTCTTCTACTACGTTCTTATATTCGCATTGGCTTTGCATATCCTTGGGTGTACCGCGCATGTGCATTAAAATAATGGGTGCCTTGGTCTCGCACACCACGTTCAGCATTTCGGCATCTGCTTCCATAGCGCTGATATCGTTGATGATGTCCGCACCTGCTCCAATAGCAAGGCGAGCTGTGGAAGCACGATAGGTATCAATGGAAATAACGGCTTGAGGATAAGCCTTGCGCAAGGCTGCGATAACAGGCAGCACGCGGGCTTGCTCCTCTTGGGCACTTACGCTTTCGCTTCCCGGACGAGTGGACTCGCCGCCAATATCTAAAATGTCTGCCCCGTCTTCAAGCATGCGTCCAGCCCGCTCCACCACCTCTTCAACAGCAGTGCGGGAATTTGCATAAAAGGAATCAGGCGTAATATTCAAGATGCCCATAATAAGCACCTTGTCATAGCTTAAAACTCTGCCATCTCTAAGGACGGTTTGCAACCTTCCTTCATTTAATACTGCTTCTAACTCTACCTTAATCTTATCCATGCCAAAGTAGGGCATCAGCTCCAGCTTTTGCAAAAGCAGCCTGTAATGCTTGCGTGTACCTAAGAGCAGCACGTCAGAATATTTATCCTTATTCAGCACGCAGCCTGTGGGAACAGCAGCGTCGCCGCCGGCAGCAAGCATCTCCTGCTTAATAATGTTAGCCGCGGGAGTGCGCACCTGTAATAATTTCAAAGGCAGTATTTGATTTTTATTGGCAAATATAGGCAGGCTTGCCTGATGCACTCCAATACTGGCAAGAGCATCTGCAAGCATCTCCTTATTTATTTTCAAAAGCATTGTTTCACTTCCAACCCTTTTCCACCACTGCAAAAGCGTTGTGGTTATGAATACTCTCCACGCTTTCAACCTCGCAGCGGTACCAGCTAATACGCTCGTCCGCTTCAAGGCGCAGGGCAATTTCACGCACTGCATCCTCTACAAAACGAGGATTATCATAAGCCATTTCTGTAACGAACTTTTCGTCAGGTCGTTTCAGCAAGCCATACACCGGAGCACTTGCTCCTGCATCTGCAATGGCAGCCAGCTCTTCCAACCATACTAATTCAGTCGCTACAATTTCTATTTTGGCAAAAGCTCTTTGGTTATGAGCGCCATAGGCACTAATCTCCTTGGAGCAGGGGCACAGGGTTTGCACCGGAATAACCGCGCAAATTTTCAGCTTAAACTCCTCGCCCTTTTCTGCCTTGTAAATGCAGTCAATATCCATGGGCGCCACCTGTCCGCTTACAGGCGCAACCTTGCTCAAAAAATAGGGGAACTCCAATTGCAGGAAAGCCTTTTCTGCCTGCAAGCGCTCCTTCAAGGTATCTAAAATGCCTTCCACCTCGTGCAAGCCCACAGGCCCCAAGGTTTGCAGGCATTCTACAAAGCGGCTCATATGAGTACCGCGCATATCGTGGGGCAAATCCACCGCCAAGGTAACCTTGGCAACCGTAGGCTGGGTTCCCTTGGTTTTATCCAGCAGTTCAATTTGCCAGCGCAAGTCTTTAATACCAACGTGTTTTAAGGGCACGCAACGTAAATCCTTTTCACCTTGTACGTCCTTCATCAGTCACCTCTATACACGCAACCACTGGTACGTGTTTCCCAAACTTCTACTTCGTATAAATGGTAACGCTCCGTTTTGAGCAGCGCTTCCAATTTGTTCCACACCCATACAGAAATATTTTCTGCGGAAGGAACGGGTAGCACATCATTCAAGCAAGCGTGGTCAAGATGCACCAGTACCTCGTCCTTCACTAAATTTTTCAGCTTAATAAAATCTATAACCATACCCTCGTGGTCAGGCGTGCCTTCCACCTTTACCACCAGCTTGTAGGTATGCCCATGCAAATGCTCGCACTTGCCATTGTAAGCCGGCAAATAATGAGCAGCATCAAAATCAAACTCTTTAATAATAATCATAATGTACCTCGTTTAAACAGTTAAGCCTGCAAAGCCCTCTTGCTGGCGCAAAGCTTCGTAAGCCACAATGGCAACAGCGTTGGACAAATTCAAAGAGCGTGCCTCGCTAATCATAGGAATGCGCACGCAGCCTTCCGCATACTCCTGGTGCATCCATGCAGGCAAGCCAGCGGTCTCCTTGCCAAAAATCAGTACGCTGTCAGGAGCATAGGCAACATCGCTGTAGGACTTGTGCCCCTTTGTAGTCAGCAAATATTTAGGATTATCCTTAAATTTTTCCAGCACCTCGTGGATGCTGTCGTAATAATGAATGTCAACCAAATGCCAGTAATCCAAACCGGCACGCTTCAAATATTTATCTTCAACAGAAAATCCCAAAGGGCGCACCAAATGCAAATGGCAGCCTGTGGCAGCGCACAAACGGGCAATATTACCGGTATTACCGGGAATCTCAGGTTCAAACAAAACTATATGCATATCTAACACCTCATCAAATTATTTATCATTCTCTTCACGCACAACTTTATCTACGCGTGCGTGCATTTTATGTTCAGCTTCCTTCTGCTTACGCTTCTTAGCTTCCTTCTCAGCTTTCTTACGAGCCTTGGCTTCCTTTTCCATCTGCTTGCGATACTTCTTGTCCTTTTTCAGCTGGGTTTCACGTTGTTCCTGCTCCAACCTCTGTTTGGCAAGCAAGGCTTCCTGTTCTGCCTTACTCATTTCCATTCCCAGCATCCTCTGGTAAGTAACCATAATCTTTTCGCAATAATTAGAACCCATTGCCCAAGTCCCGTTCAACCCGTACCAGGTATCAACGTAACCACGTTCGCTACGGATGGCATGTGCCAATTCGTAACGAGGGTCTACAATTTTAGTAGAAGGCTTCTTCTTCGCAGAATAAGCAAGCAAATGCTGAATATGAGCACGCACTCCCTGCTCCGGATTATCGAACTTAGCGCCACGCACCTTTTTACCCGTAGTCCCCAAGCCGCAGAAATTATTTTGCTTGGGCTTCACCGTTCCTCCAAAACGGAAGTAACCGGTTTCCACCAAGGCTTGCGCCAAGGCAATATCGGGGCGCACCCCCTCGCGCTCTGCCTCTGCCCAGTAAAAATCTACAATCTCTTCCACGCTACACTCAAGGTTCACGTCAGAATTAGTCTGCTTAATTAAATTTACCGCCTGTCCCTTGGTAGCAACAGCGCTTCCGAAAATAGAAATCTTTTTAAAATCTGCAGGTAGCTCCATACCGCCCCAGTATTCCTTCTTCACAGGCTTCCTTTCGATTTTGGAAGACTGCTTCTCGTTTTTGGAAGCTTCCTCCCGTTTTGAAGCAGAGCCTTTCGCTTTGGAAGGCTGCTTCTCATTTTTAGAAGCTTCCTCCCGTTTTGGAGCAGAGCCCTTCGTTTTGGAAGACTGCTTCTCATTTTGGAAGGCTGCTTCCTGTTTTAAAGTAGAGTCTTTCGTTTTGGAAGCTTCCTCCCGTTTTGGAGCAGAGCCCTTCGTTTTGGAAGGCTTCTTCTCATTTTGGAAGGCTGCTTCCTGTTTTGAGGCAGAAGGCTTCGTATCAAAAAGCTCGTGCTCCTCCTTGGCAGTAGCCCCCGCTATGGAGTTTATAAAAAAGCAGCTGGCAACTGCCAGCGCCGCAGAAAACTTAAAAAAATTCATAAGCTTCTCCTAAAAATATTCTGGTACAGAGTAAATTGTACCTTATTTTTAGAAGAAGTGCAAAGTTTTCACAGAAAATCTACGAAAACGCTTCAATATAATGTATAATATAAATGTAAATAATTTTGAGGAGTGATTTTGATGACTGCTAAATATCATTTTATTAACCACGCCTGCTTTACCATTGAAAAAAACAATTCCACCATCATCTTTGACCCCTTCCTGGACGGCAACCCGGAAGGCTTGCAAGCCAAAGACATTAAAGTAGATTACATCTTTGTAAGCCACGCTCACTTTGACCACATCGGTAACGCCTTTGAAATTGCTAAAGCTAATGATGCAACCATCATCTCCACCGCAGAAATCTGCTACCTTGCAGAAGAAAACGGTTGCAAAGCCCATGCAATGCATTTGGGCGGAACCTTTAAATTCCCCTTTGGCAAAGTTCGTTTGACCCTTGCCTTCCACGGTAGCGGTATTCCCGGTGGTCACGCTTGCGGTTTCGTGGTAGATTTTTACGATACCAAGTTCTATTTTGCCGGCGACACTGCTCTCTTTAGCGATATGCAGCTGCTTCCCCAATTGGATGCCTTCGATTACGCAATCCTTCCCATTGGCGGCAACTTCACCATGGATCCCAAGGACGCGGCTATTGCAGCGAAGCTTCTTGCGGCAAAGTACGTTATCCCCGTTCACTACAACACCTGGCCTCCCATTGCTCAAGACGTTGAGGCCTATAAGGCAGATGTCGAAGCAACTACTAATAGCAAGGTTCTGATTGTTAACCCCGGCGAAACCATTGAGCTGGAATAAAAATAAATTATTGGAGTGAGAAAAATTATGGCAAATCTTTTGACAGCAGAAGAAGTAGAATTTTTAAAGAAGCGTTCTAACGAACTGTTCATGGGCAAAACCTTTAGCTGCGGTATGACCATGCTCTACTGCATGAGCGAGCTGTTCAAGCTTCCTTTGGATAAACAAGTTTTAGATGCACTCAACGGTATCATGGAACACCGTGACTATCGTATGCAATGCGGTCTTTACAAGGGTGCGTTAATGTTCCTTGGTATTTACGGCGCAGCTCAAGGCTGGGATAGACCCAAGCTGAACGAAGTAACCAAAGACTTTGCAGCAAAATTTGAAGAAGCTTACGGCTCTCAGCTTTGCTACGACATTCGTGGCGGCAAGTTCCAACCCACTGAACCCCATGACAAATGCGCTCCCACTACTGAAAAGGGCGTACTTCTCGCCGCTGAATTCATTAAAGGATTATAAGCGTAAAAACTTTAGACACTCATAGAAAAACGGCTCCGATTTCGGAGCCGTTTGTTGTTATATCTAAGCATATTATTAAATTTGTGGTCTGCCTTCCATTTTGTTAACAAGATTTGCCAACGCCCACTTCACGGTTTCTTGAGGACGGTCGTAATTGCCCAAATCCTTTAGCTGATGTTCACGCAAACGCTTCTTTAAAAATTTGTCGCCATCCTTTTTATAAACATATAAATCTGCGGCAAGGTCAACCAAAACATAGGGACCATCATCATCAAAGGGGCCAAAGCCGCCATTGACAATGTTATCGCTCATGCTGTAGACCTTGGCGATTACAAGCACGTCCACCTTGCTTTCCTGAGCCAAGTTTGCCAAAAGCTCCTTGGTAACCTTAACGTTCTTTCGCAAAACGCTACCCACAATTTCTTGGGGCTCGCCGCTGTCTACGATTTGGTAATCAGGAAAATGGTAAGCCCATTTCACCGCTGCACGCCACTCCTTGTAAACAGCACCATCCACCGCACCGGATTTGTCAACAATAACAAAGCCTACAGGTCGCTCTGCAAAATCTGCATGAGCAATTTGGGATGTGCCAATGCCAAAGAATAATACTAAAAGCAGGGTTACATAAGCAAATATCTTTTTCATAGGAGCACCTCCCTAAAACAAATTTGCCTTTGTACCGGTAAGGGTAGGTTCAACCTGCATGTAGGCAGCAATGGTTTGCCCGATATCCGCAAAGGTACTCATGGGTGTAAGCTGTTTACTTGCCACCCTGCTACCGGAAAACAGTACAGGTATTTTCTCGCGAGTGTGGTCAGTGCCTTCCCAAGTTGGGTCATTGCCGTGGTCAGCAGTGATAAGCACCAAATCTTCTTCCTGCACTAGCGCCAAAAGCTCCGGCAAACGACTGTCAAAATATTCCAGTGCCTTGCCATAGCCTTCCGGGTCACGCCTGTGTCCGAAAGAAGAGTCAAAATCTACAAAGTTAGCAAAAACCAAGGTGTTACTTGGCGCATCAAGGATTGCCTGCTTGGTAGCGTCAATAATTTTATCCAAGCCACCTGCAGCATAATGCTTGGTAATGCCTCGATGAGCAAAGATATCTGCAATTTTACCAACAGCATACACCTTGCCGCCACTTTCTACTATTTTATCAAGCAGAGTTTCCTTGGGAGCAGGAACTGCGTAGTCGTGACGATTGGTAGTGCGGGTAAAATCTGCGGCGCAAGTACCAACAAAGGGACGCGCAATGACGCGTGCAATTTTATAGGGCTGCACTAATTTAAAGGCAAGCTTGCACAAATCATACAAGCGCTCCAAACCGAAGGCTTCTTCGTGGGCAGCAATCTGCAGCACGCTATCTGCGGAAGTATAAATGATAGGCTTACCGCTACGCACATGCTCTTCACCTAATTCTTCGATGATTTGCGTGCCGGAAGCGTGGCGCTCGCCCAACACTCCCGGTAGGTTTCCTTCATTAATAAGTGCATCCACCAGCTCCTTCGGGAAGCAGTTGGGTACTTCGGGGAAGTAGCCCCAATCAAAATCTACAGGCACACCGGTAATTTCCCAGTGACCACTTAAAGTGTCCTTGCCCTTGCTAACTTCTTCTGCAAAGGTATAAGCCCCCTTCTCGTAGCTTGCACCCAGACCCATTGGCAGGGCTTTTCCACGACTAAGCTCTGCTGCAGCCTGCAGTCCAAGCTTGGCAAGATTAGGCAGGTACAAGGGCCTATCATTATTTTCTTTAAACCATTGACAGATGTGTCCCAAGGTATCTGCGCCCTTGTCGCCGTAGCTTTCGGCATCATGAGCATAACCAATACCAAAGGAATCCATCAGCAAAATAATTGTTCGTGACATTTTATCACCTGCTTTCAGATAACAAAATCTGTAAAGCCCTTCTCATAACAACACCAATACGCTCCATACCCTTAGCGTAGTAATCGCCTTTGGCAACGGCTTCGCTTTCGGTACGCTTGGCAACGGCTGCACAAATGGAGCCTGCCTCCAGCCCGAAGGTTTTGCAAATTACAAACAGGGCAGAGGTTTCCATTTCATAATTAAGCACGCCCAAGGCCTGCCATTCCTTCAAGCTGCCTTGGAAGTGACGCGGCACATAGCCTGTAAAGCTATCATAACGCTCCTGCCCTGGCCAAAAGGTATCGGAAGAAGCGGAAATACCCAAATGATAGGGCACTGCATTTTCTTTAGCACCCTGTACGAGAGCAGAGATAATTTCAAAGCTTGCCACCGCAGGGTATTCCAGCGGAGCATAATGCTTGGAGGTACCATCAAGGCGTACCGCTGCATTATTGATAATTACTTCCCCTAGGTTAATGCTTTCCTGAATAGCACCGGTAGTCCCTACGCGGATGCAATGGGTAATACCCAAGCGCGCCAGCTCTTCAATGCCAATGCCAACAGAGGGACCACCCATACCGGTAGAGCATACCAAAATGGGAGCACCCTCAAACCAAGCTAACCAGCTGGTGTATTCGCGATGGGTGGCAACGTACTCCACCTTATCGCTAATGGATTTCGCCAAGCCTTCCACCCTGCCCGGGTCACCGGGAAGAATGGCAATCTTAGCACCTTTAATGTCGTTAGCACTAAAGCCAACGTGATATAAAACTTCATCGGGAGCAGCGTAACGCTTTTCCATCTTCGACTACTCCTTTCTAAAATTAGAAGCCAATATTTTCGCCTACGAGAATAATCTTGATACGTCCTGCCTGACGGCTGTGACGGGTGATTACCACTTGGCAGCACATACAATCAGGAGAATTACAGTTGGCACATACGCCAGTCTTAGCGCAGGGAACACGAATGCCATCAAAGCGCTGCGCATTTACGGGAGCAGCAGTACCGCGGGCACGAGCAACTGCGCTGTCTAAATCCTTCGTAATTTTATTAACACCGGCAATGATAATTACTTGCTTAGGTCCAAAAATAAGGGAAGCTACACGATTGCCATTGCCATCAATATTAACAAGAATACCATCCTCGCTCATGGCATTGGTGCTCATAAGGAAGGTGTCGCAGGTTAAACCTTTACGCATCAGCTCAACCTTTTCTTCCAAAGTAGCTGCAGTATCCCTGTCAATTACAGGGTTTCTTTTCTTAACAGCATCCAGCAAACCAATTTCATCAATGGAAACAGAACCGCCCCAAGTAACCACGTCAGTTTCGGGAATCAGCTCCAAAGCCTTTTGCAAAGCTTCTTCCTTGGTAGCGCAATAGTAGCCTTCAATATTGCGTCTTGCCAAATTTTTAATAACAGCAGCACCTAACAGTTCGTTACGTTGTTTAATCCAAGCACCCATTTTCTCCACCTCGTATATAAAATTTGCCGTAAAATTTAATTAAGCGTATTCACCAATGGCAACTTCATCAACGCCATCCTGTTCCACAAGCTGTACATTAACAACTTCTTTCTTGGAAGTGGGAACGTTTTTGCCGGCGAAATCTGCGCGAATGGGCAGTTCACGATGGCCACGGTCAATAAGCACTGCCAGCTGCACTGCTTTGGGACGCCCCATATCAATAATGGCATCCAAAGCTGCACGAATGGTGCGACCGGTATAGAGTACATCATCTACAAGGATAACAGTTTTGCCGCTCATGTCCTGGTCAATTTCAGTGCCGTGTACAACGGGGTTGTAGTCCAAAGTGGACAGGTCATCACGATACAGGGTAATATCCAGCATGCCAACGGGAACCTTTACATTTTCAATCTTTTCGATGGCAGCAGCAAGACGTTCTGCCATGGGCACACCACGACTGCGAATACCAACGAGGATTACGTCCTCAACGCCCTTGTTTCTTTCAATGATTTCGTGAGAAATACGCACGATGGCGCGACGGATTGCATCAGCATCCATCAAAATATTTTTCTTAACATAATTGCTCATACTATTTCACCTTCCATAATATATTGCGCACTCGCGCTGATTACTATTTAATTAAACTGCCCTAAACGCAGTCTGGTAACTATTTTGTGCATATCTTCAGGCATTTTTGCCTCGAACTCCATCCGCTCGCCGGTGCGAGGATGCTCAAAAGCTAAAGTTAGAGAATGTAACGCCTGTCCATTAATGGAAAAAGGCGTCTTCATGGGCGAATACTTAGGGTCACCCACCAAGGGATAGCCCAAATGCTCCATGTGCACGCGAATCTGATGTGTTCTACCGGTTTTCAGCTTGCACTTTACAATGGTGTACTTGCCAAAGCGTTCTACCACCTCGTATTCCGTAATGGCATTGCGCCCTCCCTCTTTAACAACCGCCATCTTTTTACGGTCATCCTTGTCGCGGGCAATCTGGGTTTCAATAATTCCCCCATCCATTTTGATATTGCCTCGAACAACTGCCAAATAAGTACGCTGCGCTGTCTTGCTTTGAATCTGCTCTGACAGGGAAACATGGGCAGCATCGTTCTTTGCGCAAATCATAATGCCGGAAGTATCCTTGTCCAGACGATGGACAATACCGGGACGGATAACACCGTTGATTCCGGAAAGGTTCTTGCAATGGTACAGCAAGGCATTTACCAAGGTACCGCTATAATTTCCGGCAGCGGGGTGTACCACCATACCCCGTGCCTTGTTCACGACAACTACATCCTCATCCTCATAGATGATGTCTAAGGGAATGTTCTCCGGCTGCACGTCAAGAGGCTGGGGCTCCGGCAGGGTTACGACAATTTCATCACCCAGCTTCAATTTATAATTGGATTTTAAAACCTTGCTTCCCTTAACCGCTCTGCCCTCGTCTAACAGCTTTTGCATATTGGAACGGGTCAGCTCCAACATTCCGGCAAGGGCAACGTCTGCACGTTGTCCAGCTTCGTTTTCAGTTACGATTAAGATTTCTCGTTGGTCAGAAATTCCGTTTCCAATACTTTCCATAAAATCATTGCCACTCCTACACAAATTGCTATATCTGCCACGTTAAACACAGGCCAAATTCTAAAGTCAAAAAAATCTATGACAAGACCACTACGAGCACGATCAATAAGATTGCCAATGGCACCACCACCAAAAAGCGCTGCACCATATTGCATCATCCAACCGCCCTCTTTAATTTCATCCTTCATATACCAAATGCCACCCAGTACGCCAATGGCAATCACCACGAAAAACCAGCGGCTTCCTTCCAGCATCCCAAAGGCTGCGCCGGGATTGAGGATGTAAGTCCAATGAAAAATATTTTCAATGACGGGTACGCTTTCTCCCAAGTAAAAGTGCGATACTACATAATACTTTGTTAGCTGGTCAATAATGATAACCAACAAAGCCACAATTATAAAATTCATACACTACCCCTATTTTATATACTTATCTAATCTACATTATAACATATCTTTCCTCAATATACATAATAAAAAAGTCCCTCGCTTCTTTCGAAGTAAGGGACTTATCATCAAGTAATTATAAACTTTCAAGAAGTACTGGATAGCAAGACGGAACAAGATTGTGTAGCTAAGCGTTCTTTGCGCACGTCGAGCAGGCAATCGCAGTTCCTAAAAGCTAAGCGGCGCTTATTGTAATTTTAGTATAAGATTTTGTTAGCGATAACCAAGCGTTGAATTTGGTTGGTGCCTTCATAAATTTGCATAATTTTTGCGTCACGCATCATTTTTTCTACAGGATATTCGCGGGAATAGCCATAACCACCCATTACTTGAACAGCATCAGTGGTAACTTGCATTGCTACGTCAGCAGCATAGCATTTTGCCATAGCAGCTTCCTTGGAGAATTCCATACCTTGGTCACGCATCCAGCAAGCTTTGTAAACCATCAGACGAGCGGTTTCAACTTTCATAGCCATGTCAGCAATCATGCCTTGTACCAATTGGAAGGAAGCGATGGGTTGACCAAATTGACGACGTTCTTTTGCATATTTAACTGCGCAATCAAGAGCAGCTTGTGCAATGCCTACGGATACAGCGCCAACGAAAGGACGAGCGCTGTCGAGAGTGTTCATAGCAATACGGAAGCCTTCGCCTTCACGGCCAACGCGATAGGATTCGGGGATAACAACGTCTTGCAAAATAACTTCGCAGGTATTGGAAGGACGGATACCCATTTTGTCTTCTTTCTTACCAATGGTCAAGCCCGGAGTTCCTTTAGGAACGATGAACGCAGTCAAGCCACGGATACCGCCGGTTTTACGAGTGTTGGCAAATACTAGGAAGATATCTGCGATACCAGCGTTGGTAATGAAAATTTTGGAACCATTCAGAGTGTAGGTGCCTTCTTCTTTATTTTTTACTGCGCGAGTGGAAACGCCGCCAGCATCAGAGCCAGCACCGGGTTCAGTCAAAGCAAAAGCAGCCAAGCCGCCATTGTTAAGAACGTCGCAGTACATTTGCTTTTGTTCATCAGTACCAGCAATGAGTACGGGAAGAGTAGCCAAGGAGTTAGCAGCCAAAGAGGTTGCTACACCAGCGCAGCCTTTGCCCAATTCTTCGTAAATTGCAGCAACGGAAACGCTGTCCAAACCGGGGCCATCTAGTTCTTCCGGAACGATTACGTTCAAGAGACCCATTTCGTCAGCTCTTTCCAGCAAGCCTTCACGCATATGGTTTTCTCTGTCCATTTCAGCGGCATAAGGAGTGATTTCTTTTTCTACAAACTCCCTCACCATCTCTTGTAATTCAAGTTGTTCTTCATTCAGTGCAAATTCCATGTTTTCCTCCTTAAATTTTTTGCGGTCTTCCGCTGCTTTTATTGTCCCGGATTTACCATTTCTCCGGTATTTCTTCAAATCTTCCTACAATAAACATTGTGGTTAAAATAGTCGCCATCAGGTGATTATTCTCGTCGTGCATCTCTGCTTCAATAACCATCGTAGTGCGACCGTGATGTCTAATACTACTTTTTACAAAAATGCGCTCTTCACTATGAACGTTTTTAATAAAGTTCATACTGAAATTCAAAGTTGCCACCGCTGCACCCACGCTGGCACCGGTAACACCAAGCACAGAATCTGCCAAAGCAGTGAGTACACCACCATGACAAATGCCACGATGATTAAAATGTTTCATTGGATCCAGTTTTATGCTGACAGTAGCACCACCACAGGTAATCTCACCAATCTCAACACCAAACTGATTCATGAAAGAATTGTAACGGTACATTTCTCGGATATAAGCAGGAACATCCTTTACTTGCTCCACCATACAATCCGCCTCTCTTTCAAAGCACGCAACACTGCGCTCATTGTATCTCTAACAGTTTACCATAAAAGAATTATTAACTCAATATTTAACTTTCAAATTTTTGTCACAAAAATATACAAAGCAAGCCCCGTAGGACTTGCTTTGTGCTTATAATACCTTTTAATCTATGATGTTTTGTTTATATTCATTATAAAGCTTCTTCAACTCCAGCATAACTTCTGCCATCTCTACCTGCTTTTTGGAAGCGGTGTCGTAGTCCCCTTCTGTAATAGCCTTACGGATACAGGTGAAGATGCTGGGAGTTTCAAAGGAATCCTTCGCCAATTTGGTGCGCAGGTGTTGGATTTTGTGCCACAGTGCCAAATCCAGGTCAGTGCTGCTGTCCTGGTTATGCAAGCGTTTAGCCTTAACGACATCCTCATGATTTTCAGGAATCAAACGATTCAAAAGCTCTGTTTGCCAACGAATCAAAGCGCCCTGCTTGAAGGACTCTGCGTATTCCGGCTTCAGGATGCCGCTATCGGTAAGCACTGCCAATTTTTCAGGATACTTTTCGAAAGCGCACATGTTTTCCCAAACGGTTGCAGGAGGCTTGCCAAAAAGACTGTCGCGTTCTTCCGCAGTAAAGTCTTCAAACACGTCCTCTTCCGTGCGGTACTGACGATCCTTTTCCAGATAGAAGCCTTCCACTCCTGCTTCCTTGGAAATTTCTGCTTCCAAAGCCTTCAAATCCTTACCGGAAGCAACGCAAGCCTTGATGCCGTCCAGCATTGCCAGGTAGAAGGCAGCCAAAGCGATGTAGGTATTGGTGTACGGGTTGGGAGAACGCATTTCAATACGGGTTGCCTTGGGATTATCAAGGTCACGAATCAAACCCGCAAGAATAGTTCTGTTACGGGAAGGATTATCCGGGCTCATACCCAAGGAGGTTACGATACAAATAGGAGCTTCAAAGCCGGGTTTAAGACGATTGAAGGAATCAATCGTGCAGGAAATAAAGGGATTGATTACCTCGTAGTTTTTCAAAAGGCCCATCATACCACCGTAGCCAACTGCGGAAAGGAAATCCTGATGCATATCCTTAGGGGAGAACAGGTTAACAATCTTACCGTTCTTCAATTTGGCAGCAATACCAACGTGAACGTGCTCGCCACTGCCTGCCACACCGGGGATGGGTTTAGCCTGGAAGGAAACGTCCAAGCCGTTCATACGGAACACCTCTTTAACAATGATGCGCGCCAAAAGCTCGTTATCCGCAGTCTGCACGCCAACATTAAATTTCCAGTCCACTTCCAACTGTTCCATAACGTGAGTCATATGACCGCTGCCATCAATCTGACCTTTAACACCGCCACATTCCTTGTGACCCATTTCCGGCTCCAAGCCATAAAGCTCTAACATTTGGATGGTTTGCTCCATAGCGGTACGCACATTGCCACGAGTACGTTGCCAGTATTGTTCCTGCATAATTTGAGAAGAGTGCAGCGCTTCCACGGGAGCATCCTCCGCAGGAGATTTTACCCAAAATTCCAGCTCAGTAGCACAGGTAAAAATAATCTTTTCAATATCCGCAAGGTCTACATGCTCCAAGCCGGCAATCACGGGATATTCCTTAAACATTTGCAAAAGCTCCTGCTCCATATGGTCAAGAGTGTCCTTCAAAATAGAGCGAGAGCAAACATGGTTATCATTATGAATGAGGTAGCAGGGAATACGCAGAGTACCTACCATCTTGCCGCTTTCTGCATCAAAATGCTCGTAGTTGTAATCCACGTACCAGTTTACAGATTTATCTACAGTCAAATCAACGCGCGCATTGTTCAAGGTAGCAATGCCTGTCAACACAACGGAAGAACCGTCGGTTTGAGCAGCGCTGCCTTCCAAGAAGCTGGCAGTGTCTTCCAAGAAAATTTTCATGGGAATCTTCTCGTCAGTATCGTTTCCGGCAAAATCCACACCCATCAAAGAAACAAACTTAATTTCCGGATGCAGGGTAAGCAGTGCGTGCAGGTCACGCTCATTTTGTTGTTCTGGTTTAATATAGTACAGTAAATCTTTCTTGTTCATAGATAGCTTCGCAGCAAAGCTGCTCTCCTTTCGTTGCTACACTCATGCTTAATAAAACAAAAAGACTTTTCCAACGCAGGCACTTGTCCCACTTGAAAAAGTCTCCATTGACTAAAGCCATTATACTAATAAATCTCTTCCTTGTCCAGTGCCTTTACAGGAAAATCACCTTTCTGTCAAAAGCTTTACCAAGATTTCTTCCATACGCTCGTACTGCCTGCCTCCCAAACGGATGGCAATATTCATTTCTGCCAAATCGTTTAACGCAGTCTGTAAGGATTTTAAAGAAAGCCTTTTGCAAGCTTGCAGGTTCTTTTTCACCACAAAAGGATGCAGCCCTGTTTCCGCAGCTATTCTTCCCTCACCGTAGCCTGCGTTTAGCATTTCTTTAATGCGGAGCATATTACGTAAATTACTCATGACGAAGCCACAAACAGGCATAATATTTTCGCCCTTCTTGCGCTTATCCGCCAAAAGCTCCAACGCTTGGGGCAAGTCACCTACGCTGATGGCATTGTTCAGGGCAAAGCTGCCAACCTCCGGCAATGCAGAAAAGGTGCTTTCCACATCTTCTCTTCCCCATTTTTTACGTTCGCCTGCGTAAATGGCAAGCTTTTCAATTTCCCGACGTAAAAGCTGCAGGGGAACACTCTCAACCGCAGCAAGATATTCCATAATCACAGCAACAGCTTCGTTATCAAAGGCTCCGCCAAAATCCTGCGCCTGCTCTCGTAGCCAGGGCAGTAAATCTCTGGGCTTAATGCTTTCGCACTCGCACACCACTGCCTTCGCCGCCAAATCCTTATACAATTTAGTGCTCTTCTTTAATTCCGTAGCACTTAAAATTACAGTGCAATATTCGGGAATGTCAGAAAGAATTGCCAAAAGCTTTTTCATCTGCTGCTTTTTGGCATCACTATCCTGCTTGCCGCCCCACAGCTTTTCATCCCGCAAAATCACCAAGGACTTACCGCAGAAAAAGGGGTAGCTGTTAATGACACCTTCCAGCTCGTTCAGGCTGGTATCCTTGTCAAAGGCAGTAACCTCCCGGTCAGCAGGGTCAACTTCTGCGAAAACGTATTCCGGAATTGCCGCCAGCAGTTGGGAACGGTAGAAGGCTTCGCTGCCCAAAAGCATGAATAAATTAGGCAAAGGCTCTGCTTTATGAAGTTTTTTCAGTAAGTCGTTGGGTTTTAAAATCATGAGAGCTCCTAAAAATGCTTCGTATTATATACATAACTATACCATTTAATACCATCATCGTCAAAAACTACCTTCACCGCCCCAAGCTCATCCGTCCTTACTACCTTGCTGCCAACCCTCGCCAGTCGCGCCAAGGTTTCAGGGTGAGGATGTCCATAGCCGTTCCCTCCACCAACGGAGATAACTGCCAGCTTAGGCTGTACTTCTTGTAAAAACTGTAAGCTACTACTATGCTTAGAACCATGGTGGGCAACCTTGAGTACATCGTAGCTACCAATATTTTGCAAGCGCTTCTCTCTATAACTATTGATATCACCTGTAAAAAGCAGGCTGTGCCCCCCATATTTAATAGAAGCTACTGTGCTTGCCTCGTTCCCCTCCGGTGCAAAAATATTTTTCGGACTTGGCACATCCACAATTTCCAGAACAACTCCGTCAAGCTCGTACCTCTTCCCCACGCAGGCACGCTCTACCAAACTGTGCCTCTCGTTACGCAACAAAGACTCTTCCGCTTCCGTAAGAGAGCTCGTAGCAGGCAAAACAATCCGTTCAATTTTCATATTCCGTGCCAAAGCAGCAGCTCCGCCTGCGTGGTCGTAATCGCCATGGCTTAACAGCAGCACTTCTACCTTACTCTTGCCCAAGCTACGCAAGAAGGGAACAAGCACCCTGCTACCTGTGTCATAATTTTTCAAGCCACCTGTATCTATAACCATAACTTTTCTTGCCGGCGTCAGCACCACAGCGCAATCCCCCTGCCCCACGTCTAAAAAGTACGCCGTCAAGGGAACAGGAGCAAAGCTCTTCCAGAGGAAAGCTCCACTCAAAAATATGCTTGCCGTTACCAGAAACACCCTACGCTCACGATTGCGTACAAATTGCAGGCAAGGCAAGTCCGCCCAAGCTGCCAAAGCAAAATAATAAATTACTGCGCACCACAGAGGCAAGCTGCCAACCACCACCGTACTAAAGGGTAAACCTGCTAAGGCTTTAGCCTGCACTAAGACCTGCTTTACCAGCCACACCGCCACCAGCAGGCAGCCTTCCAAAAATTGTAATGGTAAAACAAAATCCAACGTCAAACCCAAGAGGGCAACTAAGCTTGCAACTTCCAGTACAGGCACCAATACAATATTACTTACCAATGAAATCAAAGGCAGCTGATGAAAATAGCCAATCAAAAATGGAAGCACCGCCAGCTGCGCCGCCACAGTCAACGCCATTGCCTCTCCCAAAATTACAGGCAAGCAGCTGCAGAAATAATTTTTCAGTTTCGGATAAAGCCAAACCAATCCTGTCACCGCCCCGAAGGAAAGCTGAAAGCCTACATCAAGCAGCCACGCAGGATTAAAGCATAACAGCACCAAGGCTGTCAGGCACAGTAAATTTCCCCGTGCGCCACCGCTCCCTCCGTAAAGCAGCACGCCACTCATACATAACGCACGCATAATGGGAGGCTTCATCCCGCACAAAACTGCGTAAGCACAGAGCAAAAGCAGTACTAATAATTTGCGTGCCTTCTTGGGCAAGGGCTTGAATAGCAAAAGCAGGAAGCCTGTCAACAAAGCAAAATGTGTTCCCGAAACAGAAAGCAAATGTGCTAAACCATTAGCGGCGAAATCCTCACGCACCTCTTCACTTAAACCTGCACTGCCACCCAGCAACATTCCGCACAGCAAGGCTCCCTCTTCCGCGCCGGAAGCCTGCAAGATTTTTTCACGCAAACGTAAATTTAAGACTGCAAGTTCATCCAGCAAACTTCCTTCACCGCTTACAACCTCCACCTGCGCTTTACGCACACGACCTCCTAAGCCCTGTAGGTAATGCCAACCCTCGCCATCCAAGCCGCCCGGATTACGCAGGCTGTTTAAGGGCAGTAGTTCGCCTTGGCACCAAATCTTTCCCATAAGCGGCAAGCTCTTTTCCTTAGTGAACACTCTTAGCTTTTGCCGATAGCTTACTTCCAAAATCTGAGGCGACCTTTCATTTTCAGAAACAGCCTCCGAATTTTGAGGCGCCCCTCCATTTTCAGAAGCAGCTTCCAAAATCCGGAGCGACCTTTCATTTTCAGAAGCAGTCTTCCGATTTGAAACGCTCTCCCCTGTTTTTACATACAGTCTTTCGCAACGCAAGACAAAGCTGGTTCCGTAAGGATACTGCTTCACGCTGTCAGGTACAATACTTCCGAAAGCAAGCACTTCCTTTTGAAAGTAGGGCTGCAGCTGCCCTTTGGGATGCTCCGGTGCAGTACTGCCAGCCCACATTCCCAACAGCAGAAAGCAGCTGCAAATGGCAGGCTTCCAAAATTGATGCACCCTTTTCGTAAAAAGTGCTACCAGCAAAGCTACAAGCGCCAACAAAAGAAAGCCTTTGCAAGCCTGCAAGTTCCACCAAGCTAAACTTCCATAACAGCCTATTAAAAACAAAACTGTTCCTATATATATGTAGTTCATTCTACTGTAATCATCTCCCTTAGCCTGGCAAACTTTTTCTTGCCAATCCCCTTTACCAGCAGCAGCTCCTCCACATTTTTAAAGGGCTGCACCTCTCTGTGTTCCACTATCCTTTGGGCAATGACGGGGCCAATCCCAGGCAAGCTATCCAGTTCAGCAATGCTTGCAGTGTTTATGTTGATGGAAGCAGTACACATTTTAGAAGCTTCCCCTTGCTTTAGGGCAGTTGCTTTGGTTTTTGCAGGCTGTTCTTCAAAATTAGAAGCCTTATCGTTCTTTAAACTGCTCTTTCCTAAATCCCCAGCCTGATTTACTTTTGAAGCACCTGCTTTTAAAGTATTAGCCTGCTCTTTTTTTGAAGGCTTCTGTTCTATAAAGGCAGGTGGTGGAACCGGTATTGGCTCATCAGTATTTGAGAAGTACTCCACGCCAAGGCTCGTCAGCACGCAGCCTAAAAGCAATGTGCAAAGCAACATTAGTTTTTGTTTGTAATTGTCCATATACTTCTCCCCTCTGTAAAAAATAAAAGAGCTGTATAGACAAGTTATTCCATACAGCTCTGAATAATTAGAGTACTAATCGTACTACAAGAATATTTAATTTAAAAGTTATTATTTTGCTACGATATTAACCAGACGACCGGGAACGCAAATCACTTTGCGCACGGTAGCGCCGCCAATATGTGCTTGTACATTAGTGTCAGCCAAAGCAATCTTTTCCAGTTCAGCAGCAGTTGCTTCTGCCGGAACTACCAAACGACCACGAACCTTGCCATTTACTTGCAGTACGATTTCCACGTTATCTACTTTCAAAGCAGCTTCGTCATGTTCAGGCCAGCTTTGTGCGTGTACACTGCTTGTGTTGTCAAATACAGCTTGCCACAGCTCTTCAGTCATGTGGGGCACGAAAGGAGCAAGCATGCGCACCAATGCAGAGGTTGCTTCATATACCAAACCTGCGTTAAGCTCTTGAGCAGCTTCCTTGTAAGCGTAAAGTGCGTTTACCAATTCCATCAAAGAGGAGATAGCAGTGTTGAAGTTGAAGCGGGTTTCAATATCACTGGTAACCTTTTTAATAGCATTGTGCAAAGCACGACGCAAATCCTTATCTGCTTCGGTAAGGTTAGCTACATCATATTCAGTAACCTTTTGCTCGATTTGAGGCAGATAGTTATAAATGATGCGCCATACACGATTCAAGAAACGGAAGGAACCTTCAACACCTTGGTCGCTCCATTCCAATTCTCTTTCAGGCGGAGCAGCAAAGAGGATGAAGAGACGCGCAGTATCTGCACCGTATTTTTCCAAAATTTCTTCCGGAGAAACAACATTGCCCAAAGATTTACTCATCTTAGCACCGTCTTTGATTACCATGCCTTGGGTAAGCAGATTGGAGAAAGGTTCGTCGTAATCAACCAAGCCTGCATCACGCAGTACTTTCAGGAAGAAGCGGGAATAGAGCAAGTGCAGGATTGCATGTTCAATACCGCCAATGTATTGGTCAACAGGTCCCCAGTAGCCATTAATTTCTTTAGCAAAGGGAAGCTTGTCATTTTTCGGGTCAGTATAACGCAGGTAGTACCAGGAAGAACACAGGAAGGTGTCCATGGTATCAGTTTCGCGAGTCGCAGGAGCACCGCATTTGGGGCAAGTGCAATTTACGAAAGCTTCGGAAGTTGCCAACGGAGATTTAGCGCCAGCATCAAACTTAACGTCTTCCGGCAAGCGAACAGGCAGTTCTTCTTCCGGAACAAGAACTTCACCACAGTGAGGGCAGTAGATGATGGGAATGGGAGCACCCCAATAACGTTGACGGCTAATCAGCCAATCGCGCAGGCGATAGTTTACACGACGTTTACCAAAGCCTTCAGCTTCTGCTTTATCCATAATGGCAGCCATGGCAGCGTGCATTTCCATACCGTCAAATTCACCGGAGTTAACCAGCTCGCCTTCTTTTTCTTCGTAAGCGCAGGTCATTTCTTCCAGCTTCAGGGCTACGCCCTTGGGCTGTACAACAACGATTTTTTCAATACCGTATTTATCTGCAAACATCCAGTCACGTTGGTCACCGGTAGGTACGCCCATTACTGCGCCAGTACCATAATCGTACAGAACGTAGTTGGTTACCCAAATTTCCACAGTTTTACCGGTGTACGGGTTAATGCAGTGAACACCAGTGAAAATACCTTCTTTTTCAGATTCACTGGAGGTACGTTCAATATCGGATTGGTTGCGAACCTTATCGCAGAAAGCTTTGATTTCTGCAGCCTTAGGATTGTTTTCGCAAATCTTTTCAATCAAGGGATGTTCTGCAGCCAAAGCCATGAAGGTTACGCCATAGGAAGTATCCGGACGGGTAGTGTAAACTGCAACCTTATCATTCAGTTCAGGAATGTCAAAGGTCATTTCCAAACCTTCACTGCGACCAATCCAGTTGCGTTGCATGGTTTTAACGCGTTCCGGCCAGCCTTCCAAAAGGTCCAAATCTTTCAGCAGTTCGTCAGCATAGTCAGTAATTTTGAAGAACCATTGTTCCAAATCCTTCTTTTCAACTACGCTGTCGCAACGCCAGCATTTGCCATCAATAACCTGTTCGTTGGCAAGTACGGTGTTACAGGTGTTGCACCAGTTAACTGCAGATTTTTTCTTAACAGCCAAACCATTTTTATAGAACAATTCAAAGAACCATTGGGTCCATTTATAATAATCTTCTTTGCAGGTTGCAACTTCACGATCCCAGTCATAAGCCAAGCCCAAAGCTTTTAATTGACGAGTCATGTTAGCAATATTTTCCAAAGTCCAGTTTTTCGGAGCAACGCCATGTTTAATAGCAGCGTTTTCTGCAGGCATACCGAAAGAGTCCCAGCCCATGGGATGGAGCACATTGTAACCCTTCATAGTACGGAAGCGGCAAAGCACGTCACCGATAGAATAGTTACGAACGTGACCCATGTGCAAATTACCGGAAGGATAGGGGAACATTTCCAGTACATAGGACTTGGGTTTATTTTCATCCATTTCTACTTTGAAAGATTTGTTTTCATCCCAATATTTTTGCCATTTTTCCTCAATGGCGTGGGGTGCATATTTTTCTTCAAGCATTTCCAAAACCTCTAATTCAATATAAATTTTTATATAAAACTATCTCAATTATTATAAACCTACGATACGAAAAAGTCAATTATCGGGAGATTTATAGTAAAAACTTTACACTTTCCCAGTATTTGAATTAAATTTTCAAAAAAATTTGCATATACACTTTCTGCAAGCTATAATATAAATATTATAGCCTCAAGGCTGACTAAATATTTTATGTTAGGAGTAGTCCACAATGAAACTGTCTCAACGCGTACAAAACTTGTCCACATCTCCCATCAGAAAGCTGGCACCTTATGCTAACGCCGCGAAAGCAGCTGGCAAAAAGGTTTATCATTTAAATATTGGTCAACCTGATATCGCCACCCCGCCCCAATTTATGGAAAGCATCCGTAATTATAAAGCAGATGTAATCGCATACAGCGATTCCAAGGGCGAAACCGTACTCATTAAAGCAATCCAAAAATATTACGCAGAAAAAGGTATCGATTACGCATTAGAAGATATCTTCATCACCAATGGTGGTAGTGAGGCGCTTATCTTCGCCGCTATGGCATTGTGCGACCAAGGCGATGAAATCATGGTTTTCGAACCCTACTATGCAAACTATACCACCTTCGCTAAGGAATTTGGTGCTGTAATCAACGCAGTGCAAACTAATGTAGAAAATGGTTACCACCTGCCCAGCGAAGCAGAAATTGAAGCACACATCACTCCCAAAACCAAAGCCATCCTGCTTACCAATCCGGGTAATCCCACCGGCGTAGTTTACACCGAAGAAGAAATGGAAATGATTTCACGCTTGGTTTTGAAATATGACCTTGCCCTCATTGCTGACGAAGTTTACCGCGAATTTGTTTACGACGGTGCTTATCGCAGCTTTGGTACCATGCCTGAACTGGATGACAACCTGATTATGGTAGACTCCGTTTCCAAACGCTTTAGTGCTTGTGGCGCGCGCATTGGCTGCGTCATCAGTAAGAACAAAGAATTTGGTAAACAGATTATTAAATGCTGTCAAGCTCGCCTGTGCTCCCCCATCTTGGAGCAAGTTGGCGCTGCTGCCCTGTACGATACTCCGGCAACCTATCTGGAAGAAGTAAACCAAGAATATAAAAAACGTCGCAACACCATTGCTTCCGCTTTGGCAAAGCTCCCCGGCGTTGCAGCAAGCGACCCCAAAGGCGCGTTCTATGTAATGGTTTCCCTCCCCGTTGACGACGCAGAAAAGTTCGCTATCTGGACTTTAGAAAATTTCGACATCGACGGCGAAACCGTAATGTTCGCTCCGGGCAATGGCTTCTACAATGACCCTGCTCGTGGCGTAAACGAAGCTCGTTTGGCATACGTTCTCAAATCCGAAGATTTGGAGAAAGCCATCTACATTTTGGGCGAAGCATTAAAGGCTTACCCCGGTTATACTTTGTAAGATAATATTTGAAAAGCAAAAGAGGCAGTTCTAATACAAAAAGAACTGCCTCTCGTTTTTTGTTTACTCATTTGTGAGTGTCATATTAATTGGTACAAATGCAAAAAGATAACCGCACACGCCAATGAATGGTTATCTTTTTGATGAACTATTAGGCAAGCCGTTTACAACGGTAGTACCCCTTTGTATTTTAATTATAAATCATTCCAAAAGGGAAAGTCAAATTTTACTCTAATCTTTCCACACAACTTGATACCTTTACAATGGGTAACACCTACCTCGCGGTAAATTGGAACGCTGAAAATGATAGCTAATAATAAACTTAAAGTTGTTACTAAATTTAATGTGAAGGTATGGCAGCATAAACTGCACCGCACAACCACTTCCGTTCAATAGCGACTCCTTACGTAACATTTTAGTTAAAAATATCCAATGTAGTACTATATTTGGCTCTTTGTTTTGATCAACCATTGTTCGCTATTGTTCTGTCGTTAATGGATTTCGCCAAAAGTTTTTCTCTTTAATTTTGTGCAATCTTTCTATTTTTAGCACTATACAAACCCTAGCCATGTACTTGATTGCCTTCGCCAGTTCCGATTGCCCCTAAGTCAAAAGCTTCAAAGTTATGCGGCGTTCCGTGCCAAGCAGATTGATTGAAAGTGTTGGTGTTTTCTACAAAATTAACATTGAGCTTGCCATCTTCACCAATATACGGAATTCCGTTGTTGTCTTTGACATCCTTAAGTATATCTGCTATACTTAATCCAGAAAGACTCGTAGGACTACCCTCATGGGACCCCGGTTCGCCGGAACTTTGAGGTCGTTGTACGGGTTCTTTTTTTATGCGTTGCACATCGTATATCCGCAAATCTGTAAAGCTGTCATCATCAAGCAAATAATTGTTTTTTTGTTTTTTAATGGTTAGCTTGACTACAAAAAAGCTACCGTCATCAAACTCTACAGGACAGAATAATCTATATACCCTCCTATCTTTCTTGTGTTTATCTTCATGTTCTTCTATCAAGACACCATTTTGTATCAATTCACGCAAAACTGGCACGAGTTCATAATGGTAAACATCCCTGCGCAATTCACCAATGCTTGAATCTTCTTTCGTGCTACTGGTTACGTCAGAAAGTACATGCTTTATGCTATCTTTGCTTAAAACAATTTTGGCTTTACTCAAAGTATTGATTATGGGTATATGTTTCCCATTCTTATCTGTTAACAACATCGGGATATTTGTTTATAAAATCATTTCTAATGTCCCACCAATCTTGGTCTTTAAACATCCTTTTGGTTTCAACTACCTTAACCTTGGTATCCAAAGTAATTTCCGGATTGGTAACGGGTTGCCCCAACGCTCCACGCTCTACTTCGCCGCCAAACCCTACCGGGTGAGCTTTCATGTAATCCAATGCTGTGTATTTCTTGTTGCCAAGAAGCCGTATTGTTACGTGTCTATCTGCTTGGCTTATACTTTATCTAAAAGTTCCAATTCGTAACGCAGGCTCTCAAGCTTTGCCTTAGCTTCTTCTGCAAACTATTTAGTTCAGCTTAGCATAGAGTTTTGTTATTTTACTTGAAGTATCCGATACTCCAGCCATTACTATCATAACATATCTTAGAGTTCCATAAAATTTTTCTATATGATATAATCAAAGTGAACTACTTTATGATTATTTCCTAATTTTTCTTGGTATGGTATAACTTGCTTTTCGGTGGGGGCTTGTTCCGTTGGGTTGTAGTTCCCTAATTTTTCTTGGTATGGTATAACAAAGCCGTTTTTGAGTGGCAATGATATTACGTTGTAGTTCCCTAATTTTTCTTGGTATGGTATAACCAGGTAAAATCTCATCTACCATTACAGGGTGTTGTAGTTCCCTAATTTTTCTTGGTATGGTATAACTAGTGAATCGTTCTTCAGACGCTGCGTAAAGTTGTAGTTCCCTAATTTTTCTTGGTATGGTATAACCCCGTAGGCTTTGCGCCCGTTGACATAGAAGTTGTAGTTCCCTAATTTTTCTTGGTATGGTATAACGCATTGCCGTCATAAGAAGTGTTGGTTACAGTTGTAGTTCCCTAATTTTTCTTGGTATGGTATAACTACCAGACACCCAAGCGTTACCATACACCCGTTGTAGTTCCCTAATTTTTCTTGGTATGGTATAACAGGCTGGTCAAACATGGTTAAAGGCGCTAAGTTGTAGTTCCCTAATTTTTCTTGGTATGGTATAACACGGAACGTTTCCAATACATCATCTATTCTGTTGTAGTTCCCTAATTTTTCTTGGTATGGTATAACCCAAGGTTTCGCCAGTGGTCTGGTCTACGAGTTGTAGTTCCCTAATTTTTCTTGGTATGGTATAACCAAAAAAGGTACTCCTTCAAAAGGTCTGATGTTGTAGTTCCCTAATTTTTCTTGGTATGGTATAACTACAAAGGACTTAGTAAAGCCACCTTTAGAGTTGTAGTTCCCTAATTTTTCTTGGTATGGTATAACCAGCCCTTCCTTTACCAGTGAAGAAACAAGGTTGTAGTTCCCTAATTTTTCTTGGTATGGTATAACTAACCGCCCTGCGTTCAGAGCAGAGTGCAAGTTGTAGTTCCCTAATTTTTCTTGGTATGGTATAACTTAAATCCATCTAAAAAACAATTAGTCGGGGTTGTAGTTCCCTAATTTTTCTTGGTATGGTATAACGGATGAAGCATACCTTGTTTTCAGCTACGCGTTGTAGTTCCCTAATTTTTCTTGGTATGGTATAACAGGGAACGCAGAAACTCCCAGAAACACTATGTTCCTGGGAGTTTCTGTTTTAAAAAAGCAAATTTATTAAACACAAATATACCGTTCAATGTTCTTTTTTTAGAAAATAGAAAGCTGCTCACAAACAAATGGTGTATCATCTTCACTATAGTTTCCCACCAGAATTTCAATAGTTTCGTATTGCTTCTCTGTTATAACCAACAATCTTACAGAGCCATTATCAGGCAAATACGAATATAATCTTGCCTTATGTTTGGCAACAGCATCTAATCCATTACACACTCTTGCGTAAACTGAATACTGCACCATATGATATCCATCTTTTAACAAAAAGTTTCTAAACCCTGTTGCAATTCTTCTTTGTTTGGCGGTCTTTACCGGTATGTCAAAAAATACAAGCATTCTCATAAACTTATTCATAAGTATGTTGTTTTAATGCAACCAACTTAGGTGGCATTAACTCTTTTGTAGTTTGCTGGCAACAACGCATAAAGCTTTGTACCAACCTTTCAGCTGAATAGGCAACACTATGTCTTTGACCGCCACTAAGCATATCCGCATTTAGTAAATTATAAAGTCCTCGTTTTACCATAGGTGCAAGTAAATCTTGTTTACTTACATTTTGAGCAACATATAAATCAACAACAGGTCTAAAGGGTTCTATGAAGTCATCAGCAAGATTAAAACTATTTTGTTCACTATGATGATGAATACCACGCATGGGTAAGAAGCCATAACCGGTAAGTAATCGTGCAATATGACCTCTTAAAATAGCGTAGCCATAATTTAATGCACTATTTCTTCCATCAGCGTCATCACCCCGCGAAAACCCTACTCCAAATAAATTTTTAAAATAGTAATTCGCAGCTACAGCTTCTATATTCTTTGCATCACCACTTACTACGGTTTTAGCTAAACCACCTAGATAAGTGGATTCTTTTTCTTTGCCACAAAGCATCAAGCATTCCGCTTGATTATTTATTTTTGCTTGAATTACTTGTTTCCACAAACGCTTTTGTTGTGGTAAAGATAACTTTTCCTGCAAACGCATTACCCCTACATTACGTGAATGTTGAGCAAAACTTTCCAAAACAGCGCAAGGCAAATGCTTTTCATCACATACAAAAACACTCACGCCATTTTGTGCAAGCCTTGAAAGTGCAGCTATCGTAATCGTACTTTGATTGTTCTCTAATACAATGGAATTGATATCCTCCATCGGTATGGAATGTTTGCAATCCGTAGTGACAATTAGCTGCTCTTGCCTACAACTTAAATTGGCACAACTCTCAATAAGTAGATTACGATAAGCCATCTTCACCACTCCTTTGCGGAACAAAATTAAGGCTTCTTTTTCGTTTGTTGATATCTACTGAAAGTTTGTAAGGTTTCCTTTCCAACCTTGTGATAATTACCAAGTACATCCACTTGATATTTATCTAAGGACAACAAAGTTTTTATACCTAAACTCGGTATTGCATAAGTGTTATCAGCATTAATTATACTAACGGTAGCATTTGCAATACCTGTTTTTTTATAATACACAATTTCTTCCTTAGTCTGGTAAGAATCAATTAAAGTGCTATCATCATTAACCTTGTTGAAAACTACTTCTTTTTTGTGTACAAACTTCACTAAATCATTTGGATACAAAGAAAATACAAAATTTCTAGTATCCATCTCTATCCATTCTTCATATGGCTTGTGTGCAACTATTGCTTTATTAGGTAACTTTTTCCTCAAAGTATCAGCAACATAGATGGGTACAAGGTAATAACCATCGCCTTCAACTTTATAAACATCAACCCTCACCATACTGTCATTATCAGCAGCGCCTGTTCCTTGCTGTACGCTAACATTCAAGGTGGATTTTTCATAAACCTTAACCTTCTTTACTTTCGGTCCAAGCGTACCGTCTGCTTTGGGTTTAAAGAAATCCTGTTCAAAAGCCTTTTTGGCATTACCATTAAATTTCTTCAACTGCTCTTTTAATGCTTCATAAAGCAGTCTATCGCTTTCGGGTGCATAGTAATTTTCAATTTCACCATCCTTATTTAATTTAAGGTCAGTCAAATTCTTTTTAGAAACTACAATTCCTTGTTCAATATGACGAGCTCCCTTAACAGTTGCTTTATGGGCAGCACCAGTAATCTTACGTCGAGGCATACGTGATACAAAAATCGGCTTAATATCATTTAAATCTTTATTTTGATAGAACAACAACTGCAATCTTCTTAACGCAGTACTTGGGTCATTTGATAAACGAGCCATAAGTTCTGCTCTAAAATCTTCCCATGGATAAGGGAATCGTTTTAAAATTTCTCCGGTCGCTCTATCTACCAATAAACTTTCTTTTTCACCATGGTCATATTCAACCTCATGGTACTGTGAATGATAAGACAAATCTTTAATAAGTTTATCAGTAGTACAAGCAACAACCAAAGCATCTACCGCATGATGCTTATCGCCATTTGCACGTACTTTGTTAATCCCCCAACGTTTTCGCAAATAAGAAGTTATAGCGCCATTAACAGCAGTAACACGTTTCTTCTTACCCGTTTCAGATTCTGCAAAAAGCAGATGGTCGTTAATGTAATTATACATAAAACGAGAAATAGTTTTAGTATCTTGTAAGTTACGTTCCTTAAACTTATTACGGTCTTCCTCTGTTACCTCTGCCTTCAAAAGATTAAGACGCTTTTTGTAGTTCCTTACATCGTTGTTTACACGTACCCTAAAGTTATCAACAGCTTCTTGTCCAAATTTCCTTGCTAAGTATTGAATTGGTAAGCTCTTTCCTTTTTCCCTATTTTCAGAAGCGAATACCAAAACTTTATTCTTTAATGTATCGTCAAAACTAATGCTATAGGGAACAATATGGTCTACATCTACATAACCAGGTTCAAACAATCTATTAATTTCAATAGTCTTACCAGAATAAGGACTTCTGCCATCTTGTTCTTCCCACAATTTAAATTTAACCAAATCTAATCCTGTTGGATTTTGTTTATGGAACTCTGTTCTTATTCTTTCTAAAAGCCTTTCATTTTTAGCTTGGTTGTCGTCTTGCTCTTTTTTTATTTTTTTACGTTCATCAAAATCTTTTGCCATTTCACGAGCAAGCTCTATATTCAAATATAAAGGACTTTCTCCCTGCTCACGTATAATAGCATTTATAACTTTAATAGTTTGCGAGATTGCACGACGTGCAACAGGACTGGTAATGTTCTCCATTTCATCAGTTTTTCCTGGCAAAAGAAAAGTTTTCTCATTACCAACATGACCTCTAAATTCGTAGCCAGCAGCAGCACAAGCTTCATTATAAATCAAACCTTGTTCCAAATATGGAATTATCTTATCCAAAGCCTTTAAGGATAAATGACCAAACTTTCTTAAACCATTGATGTTAAGTAACGCTTCAACATCTTCATTAGCAAGATTTAGTTTACTAAATGCTTCAACTCGTTTAGCATCACTCTTATACACAGATAAGATTCTACCAATTTCATTTAAAGTTACTAAATCTAAAGTTTCTATGTGTCCTTTAGAAACTTTATCAAGTTCTTTACGCATTTGATGATAAGCAGGCAAATAATTAAACTTTGCTTTTTTCTCTACTTCATCAACATTACCATTATAAACAAGACCATTAAACAGTACCTTTTCGCCCAAACCAAGCTCTTTACGAATTTGATTATACTTTAAATCTGCTTTAGTCTTAGCAAGCATAATTATCTTTTTCTTTTGACTGTCATCCAATGCTATCTTTTCACCATCTACCAATAAACGTAAATGGTTTACCTTTTGCAAAAGGTTAAAGTACTCAAAAGAATAACTTGCTTTCGCACAACGCTTTTCTCCAGGCTCAAAAGTACAATAACCAATCATCTTCTCAATCTGGTCACCGCCATAAGGGCTTTCTCCGCCAGGCCCTTCATCAAAGTTACGTTGACTCAATAAAATTTCTAGATATCTTTGTTCAAATTCTTCTGTCAGAATGTTATTTCCAAATTCTCTTTGTGCAGTGAAAATTTGCTTAGCCTCATCTGTAACCATCTCTCGTGCAACCGTAGTTAAATAACTTCCACCTTTGTTGCGTTTGTATTCCTTAAAATTATCATCTTTAAAGAACATCTCACCAATAGTACGATAGTTATTCTCTTGCATCCTTTTAGCATTTTCACTTACCGCAGTCAAAAGCAAACCGTTTTCTTTATCAGCTTTTTCTGCCTTACGATTAGACTTAAATCCACGTCTATGTGCTAAATGCAATAAAATACGAGCTATTTCTTCATTGCTCATTGCTTCTCCCAAGGCTCTTACACGTAAATTGTAAATATCTTCTAATTTCTTACCATCATAAAGTTTTTCCAATTGCTCTGCTGTTAGCAGCTTAGAATCTGTAAATAAGTTCTTTATTCTTTCAATACGATGACGGCGACGGCGCAATCGTCTTCTTGCAGCCCTTGCTTCCCTACGTGGCAACGCCAAAGACGCACCATCTTTAGGATTTTCTGCAACATCAAAAATGCGCGCTCCCATGCGAATAATTCCCCAAGGATTTTCTTCATAATCTAAAGCTACAACAGCGTAACCAACTGAAGCAATACCAACATCTAAACCAATTGCGTAAGCCATTTTCATACAACCTTTCATAACATTTATTTTGAAATTTATAATTGTCTGTAAAAAAGATAACGCCCTGCCGTAAGACAGAGCGTTAGAGCTTTTCGGTGTACTACCTTATCATAGTAACCTAATAATCCTTGGTATGGTATAAAGGATTGAGTTAAGTATAACACTTCTGCCATTAATTGTAAACGTTTAAAATGAACAGGGAAACGAGTGTTAAACAAAATTATCTTTACATAATTTAATATATAACATTGAGTACAATTTTTCAAGTTCACCTCATATTACTTCGCAATATCAAAATCTAATTGTGCAACGCTTCCAGTAATGTTATAATTCTGCTATGAATAATTTAATCACGGGAGGAACATCTTATGAAAAAAATTCTTACTCTCGTTATGAGTTTTGTAATGCTTCTCACCATCTGCGCTGTGAGCGGCTGTGGTAAACTGGATGATAAAAACATCGTCCTCAAGCCTGTAGAATGGACTCGCTCTGCAAAAATCTTGGGTTTAAAAATTACCTCTGACAATTTTGGCGTGCTCGTTACCAATAACAGCGACGCCGTTGTGCAAGTAAACTTTAAGGCGGATTGCTACGACAAAGGCGATTTCTGGCTGGAAGCTATCGAAAACAACACCATCACCGCCCTTGGCGCAAAGCAAAGCGTTTACGTCCCCATAAACCCTACTAAGAAAGATACTGAAAAAATTAAGTACACCTTGGTAAAACAAGAACGCTCTCAATTTGCAGTGCTTGTCCCCGGTATTGATGAAGATAACAAATCCGGTGTAGTTTACAATATGGACTATGACCGCGAGCGTGTAGCAATCATCAACAGCACTGCTAACAATCTTAACTGCACCGCACAAGTAGTTTACTACGATGAAGCAGGCGAAATCATTTATGCAAGAAGCCTTTTTGCAGTAACCGTACCTGCTAACGAAAAGGTTTCTGCAAAATTCGATTTAGGCAGCACTCCGAAAAAGTTTGCTAAAATGGAAATCCTCGCTTCCGCAGCGTACAAAAAGTAAAAATTGACTTTACCTATTATTAGCCTTATAATAATAAACAAGGAAGCCTAGCGAGTGAGACCGCCGAGCTTTCCTCATGGTATTTTGAGTACAGAAAAGCCGGCTACTTCACGTTAGCTGGCTTTTACTGTTTTTTGACAATGGTAACTACCAACATTGCAAACATAATCATCAAAGACAATGCTTCATAAATGCTCATAGTACCACCTCCTTCACAGAGGAAGCCGGCTTCGCTAGGCTAATTATATTATATCAGAAACCGCTTCCAAAAACAAACAAACCTTTGTGATTGTGTTTTATTGTTCTAAATTTCAAGGCACAGACCTGCAATTTGCAAGTCTGTGCCTTTTCTACATGCTCTTTAAAATTTTATTTTCACGTACTTTCACCCCGGAAAGTGCTCTACAAACTTAATCTTTAAATCCGGAAAGCGGTCAACGTATTGGATAGTGAAATCCTCACCATGAGTAACAAACTGCCACTCGCCAATATCGTTAGGAAAATGCTTAACCCTTTTCACTTTCAGGTCAGGGAAGTTGTTAACAACCTGCACCTTCAAATCAGCAAAGCTTTCTACAACCTTAACCTTTCCGCACAGCTTAATGCCTTTACAATGAGTAACTCCTGCTTCTACCGTAGTTACGCTACCAAAAACAAATAAGCACATCATCAATAAGCAAGTAGCACTTCTAAAAAATCTCATTGCTTTTCCCCCACCAACTTCTGGTACATCTTCATAAGTTCTGCAACGCATTCAGTCACTGTCACGTGAAACATTTACTCTTGAGTATATTATACCAAAAAATCTTGCCCCTCACTCTTATAGTTGACACGAGCAACCTAAAAGTGACGTAAATTTTCTAAAACAAGTAAAAAAATTTAGGTGACACTGTCCAAGAATACTTTTTCCTAAAACCTTTTTAAAATTTTTTCTTGCAATCACGTCACTTTTTCAATCTCGATGGCAACTATAAGAGTGAATCTTCTTTTTTTCTTTTTCTTTTTTTCTTCTGCCATGCGTTCAACAAAACTGTAAGTTTTGCTCCTTGTTCTAAAAAATATGCAGTAACTTAGAATTATGTAGTAACTAACGAACCCTCACAACTACTTCCTAAAATTTTTTTATAACCCCATGTCCCCCTCTGCCAAATGTTTCACGTGAAACAATTACAAGATAAAAAACAAAAGAGCCGGTATTTCTACCAGCCCTTAGTTTTACTTATTTTGCTTTTTTCAAGAACTTACCGTACATTTCATGGTCATCCTTCATCATCTTGTCGCATTCTTCGCCAATGATGCAGGTGGGGTCAATACCTTGTTTCATGAAATAATCTTTGAATTCTTTGGATTCGCAAACTTTTTTAGCTGCATTACGCAGAACGTCAAGTTTTTCTTTCGGGGTGCCTTTAGGAGCAACTAAAGCTGCCCAAGCACGGATGGTCATATCGTGGCCCAATTCTTTGAAGGTGGGAACGTCAGGATAGATTTCGCTACGAGTTGCTGCCATTACAGCTAAAAGTTTCAGGTTGCCAGCATCAACTTGGCTTTTGAAAACGGAAGGGTCAGCCAAGGTAGCATCAATGTGCTTGCCGGCTAAAGCAGCAGCGATATCAGCAGATCCTTTCGGATAGGGAACGTGTTTGAATTTAACATCAAAGGTTTCTTCAAAGTTCAATGCAGCAACGTGCCAAATAGCGCCAATACCGGAGTTACCCATTTTTACTTTGCCAGGATTAGCTTTAGCATAAGCAACGAATTCGTCAACACTGTTGTACGGAGCTTCTTTAGCAACGATCAAAGCAGCCGGAGCAGCGATGGGAGCGCAAATCGCAGAGTAGTCAGCGTAAGTATTTTTGCATTTTCCTTGATGGGGGAACATAGCCAATTCAACGGTTACCATGCCGAGAGTATGTCCGTCAGGTTTAGCATTAGCAGTTTCAACCATACCGGTTACACCGCCGCCATCAGGTTTGTTCACGGGAACGAAGTTGCTGCCAGCCAATTCTTTTTGGATAAATTGGATAACGCCACGAGCAGAGGTATCAGTACCGCCACCGGGAGCCTTAGGAATAATTACGGTGATGTCGCCGTCAGCGGGATAAGCAGCTTTTTTAGAATCGCCGCCGCAACCTGCTACCATTACTGCCATGGTCAGCAATGCCATCAGAACTACAAGAATCTTTTTCATCTTAGTACACTCCTTAAAATTTTTATTTTATCATCTTTTAAAATTATATATGTCTTCACTGAAAAAGGCAATATTTAAAACTCAAGAGAGTAAATTATCACAGCTCTTCCTTTGTCAAGCTCACGCAGGCAATATTTTTTCTGTTCCAGGTGTAGGTAATGGTCAAGCCTTCGTCATTCGCGATAATTGCGGGGTAAGAAAATTCCCCAGGCTCGCTTTCCAAATCGTAAAGCTTGCGCCAGCTCGCCCCATTATCCTCAGATTTAAACAAGCTTAAAGGAGAGCGCATCCCCCAATTTGCCTGCACTGGATTGCAAACCAGGTACAAGCAGTTGTCGAAAGGCGCCTTCACCAAATCTAAACCACTGTTGTTATTGGGAAGCTCTGTTTTATACGCATCACTCCAAGTTTTGCCATAGTCTGCGCTATCGCTACGATAAACATAACCTTCGCTACTACGCAAAAGCATATGCACCTTGCCTTCAGCGCCTTCCCACAAGCTGGGCTGAATAACCCCGCGTCCGTAAAAGCTCTGTTCACTTACAGCAATGGTGCTTTCCGCAGTTTTCTCCCCTGCGCTGTAAACCAAGCCTTTAATTCTGATGGGTGCAGATTTTTTCCAAGTAAGGCATTCGTCACTGCTAATATCTACGAAAGCAGACCACTCGCCTTTTTCGATGGAACCTCCTGCAACGGCGCAACCATTACTTAAAATGATGGGCTTGTTACGCACGGGACCACGTCCCCCACTTTCGTCGCCTACTACCATTTCGGAAGGCTCGCTCCAAGTAACGCCATCATCTTGAGAAACAAGCACATAGGTTTTCCAATCAGAAATCTGCTGTCCTTCTTTGTAGAACAGGTGCAGCCTGCCCTCGCCATTATAAAAAAGTACAGGGTTCCAGTTACTCTCTTTCCCATCTGCCAATTTCACAGGCGCAGTCCATTCACCATTAAGTTTACGGCTACTCCAAATAGCAACGTCCGCATTACCCTCGTGGGTTCCGCCAAACCAGCAGCTTAGCAAACCATTAGGCGTTTCGATAACAGTAGAAGCGTGGCAAAAATCTGTAGGGAGCTTCGCAATTATAAATTCTTTTTGCATTTAGTCATCAACATCCTCAAAGCACAAATTCACAAGTATTGTAACATAACAAGCAAACAAGGTAAACTTTTTAAGTTTACCTTAGGCAAGCTAATTTTCAACACTCCATCTATCAAAAAATTTAAGTTTGTTTTGGTATAAAGCAACCATTCTGCCAACCAACACAGCACCTGCTATGGTTCCAATACCTACCCCACTCAAAGTTCCAAACTCATAAATAGAAATAATTATGCTGATAAGTACAAGGCTGATATCAAAGCAGTTTTTAATCAAGCTAAACTCCTTCTTAATGGCAAAAGCTATTGCAATTACGATTCCCTCACCCGCTGCCATAAAAATTTTAGCACGCACACATAAAAATACTCCAAAAGCAATAAAGACAACACTGAGCAGGCACAGTCCCCACTGCTCAAATAAATTCACAGGAACTACTGCATCCAGTAAATTCATAAACCAATCTATCATATTACCGAAGAACAAGGTTGTAAGCACTTGCCCAATCAATTCACGCCAATATACTTCCTTCATAAGCAAAGGCTGTACCACAACAAATGCAATATTCAAGATTATGGTCACCTCTCCAAAAGACCAAGGAGTACACATACTTAACACCAAAGGTAAGCTAGAAATAGGAGTTGTTCCCAAATATGCTTTGCAAGACAAAACAATACCAAATGTCATACATAGCAATCCCATTACCATCATTATAATACGTGGTAATAAATGAATTTCTTTCACCTTATCACTCCCTTTATTATGTACCATATTATTGTAACTCAAAATTATCACGAATACCACAAAAAAAGGCTTGCCCTTGCGGACAAGCCCTTACGATTCCCCAAATTATTTACGGATACCGAGTTTAGCGATGATTGCACGATAACGTTCGATATCTTTTTTCATCAGGTAGTTCAACAAACCACGACGTTTACCTACCATTTTCAGCAGGCCACGACGGGAGTGATGGTCTTTTTTGTGTTCTTTCAAGTGTTCGGTCAAATATTTGATACGACCGGTCAATACAGCGATTTGTACTTCCGGAGAACCGGTGTCGCCTTCGTGGCGAGCGTTGTCAACGATAATAGATTGTTTTGCTTCGCTAGTCAACATTGTTAGTTGCCTCCTAAAATTTTAAAATTCCCAAAGCATAGACGCCGTCGGAGTTGCGTACATCCAAGCCTCGGTTCACATACTATGTAAGTATAACACATCAATAAGTGTCCAAGCAAGTATTTTTGTTAAAAATTTTACAGCCTTTACGTCAAAAAACTAACGTAAAAGTAAGGCTTGCTTCTATTTGAAGAAGTCTGTTATAACTTCCCTATCCCTACGTAATTGCGCTATCAGCTCAGCCACGCCATTGAATTTTACTTCGCCACGAATACGCTGGTAAAAAGCAACGGTAATCTCCTTGCCGTAAAGATTCCCCTCAAAGCCAAAGACATTTACTTCTAAGCGTGCTTCCCTTACGTCACCAAAGGTAGGGTTATTTCCAATATTTGCCATGCCTTTGTAGCATTTGCCTTCGATGTAAATCTTAACAGCGTAAACACCACCTGCCGGCACAGCAATCTTAGTAGCTTCCAAGGCGATGTTGGCAGTGGGGAAGCCAATGGTATTCCCCCGTTGATTGCCATACACAACCGTTCCGCTTAATGCATATGCCCTTCCCAGCATTTGACGCGCCTTCGCCACCTCGCCGCCTGCAATTAAATTACGTATCGCAGTACTGCTAATGACTACGCCATCATTGCTCACCAAGGGACGCACCATCAGCTTAGAAGCGTGCTCCTGCGTAAAGGATGCAAGGGTTTGAATATTCCCCGCTCCCTTACTGCCAAAGCTAAAGTTTTCACCCACTACAAGGCAATTGAATTGAAGTACACTTAGCTTCTGCAAAAACTCTTGGGGGGATAGATTCGCCAAAGCTTCGTCAAAAGGAATGTCTAACAGCAAATCCACTCCCAAGGCTTCAAAGCAGGCGTGCTTTTGTTTTTGGGTAAGCAATGCAACAGGAACAAGCTCTGGCTTGATTAAAGACAAAGGATGATTGCTGAAGGTAAACACTGCCAAGCTAATACCTTGCTTATCAGCGTATTCCTTGGCGCTGCCTATAACATCCCTGTGCCCTAAATGAAGTCCGTCAAAGGTTCCCAAAGCGATAACGCAGGGTTCAGTAAAAGTATGAAGTTGTTTAAGTGAATTTATTATCTTCATTTAAATTTCCTCATAACCTAAAATCGTTAGAAGTATCGGAAACCGCGACAAAGCATACCAGTGCTTATAACGATTTTCTTGCGAATATTTTTGTAGCCTGAATCTTCTCTTCTTCGCAGTTACCTATGCCAAGAAATTCATTATCCAAGCTCATCAGTACATACTTGCCTTCCGCAGTACCGGCAACAGTAGTACGCACACCATTGGTAATGCGTGCCGCTTGATTGTCAGTAAGAATCAGCTTGGGCAAGTGCGCCACTGCAGTAACAGGCTGGGCAACGCAGGCTTCGGGGTTGGCGGCAATTTCCTGTAAAGTATGAGAAGCATTCAGCGTGTAGCTGCCCACTTGGGTGCGTAGCAAAAAGCTCATAGTACCGCAAGTACCAAGAGCGTTGGCAATATCCTCACCCAGCACACGAATATAGGTTCCTTTGGAGCAGTCCACTGCCAAAGTCAGAGTGCTCTCCGTAAAATGGAGCAGCTCTAATTTATAAACCTCAATATCACGCAGCTCCCGCTCTACCTCTACGCCCTTGCGAGCTAATTGGTAAAGCTTTTGCCCGTTAACTTTTATAGCAGAATACATGGGTGGCAGCTGCTTTTGCTTACCTAAGAAGCCTTGCAGCACCTTTTGCAAACCAGCTTCGTCAAAAGCAGGAACAGGCATTTCCTTGACAACAGTACCGCTGTCATCGCCTGTATCAGTTTGCTTGCCCAAGGTTACTTCCACCAAATACTGCTTCTTGCCTTCCACTGCAAATTCCAGCAGGCGGGTGGCAGTACCGGTAAAAACAGGAAGAACTCCTGCCGCATCAGGGTCAAGAGTTCCCCCATGTCCAACCTTTTTTGTGTTTAACGCACGTCTTAAAAAAGCAATGACATCATGGGACGTCATTCCGGGAGGCTTCAAAACATTAAAGATTCCATCAATCATAATGCTTTACCTATCACAGCCAAAAGCTGAGCCTTTGCTTCCTCCACAGGTGCGTAAATGGTACAGCCTGCTGCTCTAAGGTGACCGCCGCCACCGAAGCTAAGTGCTACCTGCGCCACGTCCACACTACTGGAACGCATGCTTACGCGAGTAACTGCAGGCTCCATAGCCTTAAACATAATAGCCACTTCCACACCTTCAACATAACGAGGATAGGAAACGAAGCTATCTGTTTGGGCTTCCTTATCATACAAATCATTGGTAATCGTTATATGGGCAACCCTGCCTTCAAAATCAAAGGTCAAGGAAGGCAGCACCTTTGCCAATAGCTCCGTAGTTTTGCGACTACGAATATCAAGTAAATCTGATATTTCATTAGGCTTTACGCCGTAATCAAGAAGCTTGGCTGCCCTTTGCATGGTTTTGGAAGTAGTGTTGGAATAGCGGAAGGAACCGCAGTCCGTAGTAATTGCAGTGTAGAAAGCAATAGCAATCTTCTCATCATATTCCCAGCCCATAGCCTCGAACAAATCGCACATAATCTCCCCTGCTGCCGCTGCTTCTGCATCAAGATACAGGTAGTCAGCAAATTCAGTATTGGAAATGTGATGGTCAATGTTAAGCAGCACAGGCGCCTTCACTACTTCATTGCAAATCCCAACCCTATCAAAGGAGCTGGCATCTACAACCACGAATAAATCGGCTTCTACAATTTCGCCTGCAATCGGTCGCTGTACCTTTTCAATGCCAGGAAGGAAGCTCATACTCTTATTAACATCATCGTCAACAAAAACAATTACTTCCTTACCCCTTTGCTCTAAAAAGCGTGCCAGTCCCAGTGCAGAACCAAGTGTATCACCGTCAGGGCTAACGTGGCAGCACAAAACTATCTTTTGCGCTGCCAGCAGCATATTACCTGTTGCGAGCAAATCAATCTTCTTGCTCATGGCTTTTGCCTTCTTCTTGTTTAATTTTATCCAGAATGCTTTGGATATGAGCGCTGTATTCCATGGAAGTATCCTTCACCAGAATCAGGTTGGGGGCAAAACGCAGACGAATGCGCTTCGCGATTTCGCTACGCATATAACCCAAAGCCTTGTTCAGCGCCTTCCAGCATTCTTCATGTTTTTCTTCGGGGCCATACAGGCTTACGAAAACCTTAGCAATGCTCATGTCATCAGTAAGCTCTACACCGGTAATGGTAACAAACTGAATGCGGGAATCCTTTACATCAAAAAGGAGCATATTGCTAATTTCGTGCTGAATAGCCTCTTGTACTTTTTCTACTCTTAGTCTAGCCATAGTTCACCTGCTTGACTTTAGTCGATTTTAACTTCTTCCATGCTAAAGATTTCGAACTGGTCGCCTTCTTTAAGGTCACGGAATTTATCCAGGGTAATACCACATTCGTAGCCTTGGTTAACTTCTTTAACGTCATCTTTGAAGCGGCGCAAGGATTCAATTTCGCCTTCGTGAACAACAATACCGTCACGAATTACGCGCACCTTGGAATGATTGGTAACTTTACCTTCGGTTACATAGCAGCCTGCAATGAGCAGCTTGGAGATGGTAATCAATTGACGAACTTCTACGCGACCTTGGATAACTTCTTCAAATTTCGGAGCAAGCATACCTTTAATAGCAGCTTCTACATCGTTCAAAGCATCATAGATTACGCGGTAGGTGCGCACGTCAACTTTTTCTGTTTCTGCTGCCTTACGAGCGTTGGCGTCAGGACGAACGTTAAAGCCGATAATGAGAGCGTTAGCTGCAGAAGCCAGCATAATGTCGGATTCAGCAATAGCGCCAACACCTGCGTGGACAACAACAACCTTAACTTCATCATTCTTAATTTTTTCAAGGGAAGCCTTCAGCGCTTCAATAGTACCTTGAACGTCAGCCTTAACAACGATGTTCAGTTCTTTCAGCTCGCCTTCTTGGATGCGTTGGAACAAGTCGTCCAAAGAAACCTTGGAGTTGAGCTTGATTTCGTCTTCTTTTCTCTTAGCGATACGCTTTTCAGCAACGCTACGGGCAGTTCTTTCATCTGTAGAGTCAAGGACGTCACCAGCACCGGGAACGTCGTTCAAGCCAAGCACTTCTACAGGGGTAGAGGGTCCAGCCTTCTTAACCTTTTCACCACGGTCATTAACCATTGCGCGAACCTTACCATAAGCAGTGCCGGCTACAATGGTGTCACCAATGTGGAGGGTACCGCGTTGTACCAAAACGGTAGCAACAGGGCCGCGACCTTTATCCAATTGTGCTTCGATGATGGTACCGCGAGCAGGCAGGTTGGGGTTAGCCTTCAATTCTTGCATTTCAGCTACCAGCAAAATCATTTCCAGCAAGTCGCTGATACCGGTCTTTTTATGTGCGGAAACGGGAACCATAATGGTATCGCCGCCCCAATCTTCGGGGATGAGCATATGCTCTGCCAATTGTTGCTTAACGTGGTCCGGATTTGCACCTTCGCGGTCCATTTTGTTAATTGCAACAATGATGGGCACCTTCGCTGCCTTAGCGTGGTTGATTGCTTCAATAGTTTGGGGCATTACGCCGTCATCTGCTGCAACAACCAGGATGGCAACGTCAGTTACTTGTGCGCCACGGGCACGCATTGCGGTGAACGCTTCGTGACCGGGGGTATCAAGGAATACAATTTGCTTGCCTTGATAGTTAATCTTGTACGCACCGATATGTTGGGTAATACCGCCAGCTTCGCGCGCGGTAACATTAGTCTTGCGGATTGCGTCAAGCAAGGAAGTTTTACCGTGGTCAACGTGACCCATAACGGTAATAACAGGCGGACGTAGAACGCGTTTTTCCGGATCATCTTCAACTTCCGGAACCTCAGTGGGGTCTTCGTCCGGAGCTTTTTGTCCGATTTCTACGCCAAACTCTTCACCAATAAGCTGTGCAGTTTCAAAATCAATGTCTTGGTTAATGGTAACCATCATGCCCAGCATGAACAAGGCTTTGATAACTTCGCTTACCTCACGTTTAATTAAGGTAGCAAACTCTTTAACATTGATGGTTTCGCCAATCTCTACGAAGGTAGGTCTAACGATTTCCACTGCGGCTTGAGCATTTTTAGGTTGGGGATTATTGGTAGGACGTTTTTTCATATTCATTTGATGACCTGCGCTACGATTAGGACGGCTTTCCTTAGTAGCGTAGGAGCCCTTAACTTGTTGTTTATCCTTATTACGGTTTTTATCGCGGTCGCGATTGGTAGCTTTACTGGGTTTTACGCTGAGCATGTCAAAAGCAGGTTCCGGACGGCTTTCACGACGGGGTTGTTGGGGACGGCTTTGTTGCGGGCGTGCATCACCTTGACGTTGTCCACCACCAGGCTGTTGACCCTTAGGCCCGATAAAGATACCGCCTTGACGATTTTGTTGAGGACGGTTTTGACCTCCGCGGTTATCATTATTACGATTTTGACCGCCACCATTATTATTACGGAAACCGCCTTGACCGCCACCACGATTCTCGTTGTTACGAGCTTGTTGACCGCCACCATTGTTGTTACGGAAATTATTGTTTCCTTGAGGACGGTTTTGACCTCCGCGGTTATCATTGTTACGATTTTGTTGACCGCCACCATTATTGTTCCGGAAATTATTATTTCCTTGAGGACGGTTTTGGCCTCCGCGGTTATCGTTGTTACGAGCTTGTTGGGGTTGGTTATTTCTGTTTGCTGCGGGTTGTGCAGCTTGTTTGGGTTGCTCCTGCTTTTGAACAGGTGCAGCTTGCTTCGGTTGTTCTTTCTTCACAGGCGCCTCCTGTTTTTTCGCAAATGCTTTAGTAATGATTTCCATTTCTTTAGCGTCTACACCGCTAAAATTGGTTTTTTCAATATTATTTTTCTTCAAAACATCAATGATTTCATTGCTGCTTTTGCCAATTTCTTTAGCTATTTCATAAATTCTTTTACTACCCATTCATCCACCTCCTGACAAAGTTTCATTGGGTGTTTATTTCTTCAACATCTTAGCAAAATTCAAATCGGTAATCGCCAGCGCAGTTCTTTGTGCCTTACCAATGGCAAAACCTAACTCATCGCGGGTAAGCAGTTCAATTACTTCCACACCAGCTACTTCTGCCAAATAGTACATATCCTTTTTGGAATTGGGAGCAGCATCCGTTGCTACAACCAACAGCTTAGCCTTCCCACCCTTCAAGGCGCTACGCACTGCAAAATCACCGGAAGCCACTTTGCCAGCCTTTTGTGCTAATCCTAAAGCAAAGGCAATATTATTGCTTGCCATCTTTAAAATCCTCCAGCAGCTTCTGATAAACCTCTTCGCTAACAGGCTTTTCCAGAGCGCGCTCTAAGCGTTTTTCCTTGACTGCTTTAGTGATACATTCCTCACAAGGACAAACATAAGCACCTCTACCGTTCTTCTTGCCTGTTAAATCCAGGCTAATCTCTCCTTCCGGAGAACGAACGATACGCAGTAAAGCCTTTTTATCCTTCATTTCATTGCAGCCCACACATTTGCGCTGCGGAATCTTTTTTACTTTCATGATTACTCTTCGCCTTCTGCATAAGCTTCTTCGGCAGCTTGGCTTTCGCTCTTGATATCAATCTTCCAGCCGGTAAGCTTAGCCGCCAAGCGTGCGTTTTGACCTTCTTTACCGATTGCTAAGGACAATTGGTAATCAGGAACAACAACGCGGCAGATTTTTTCTTCCATATTAACTTCGGTGCTTACAACCTTAGCAGGACTCAATGCATTCGCAACGTATTGAGCAGGGTCTTCGCTGTATTTAACAATATCAATCTTTTCACCGCGCAGCTCGTTAACGATGGTTTGTACACGCATACCCTTGTGACCAACGCAAGCACCTACGGGGTCAATGTTTTCATCTTGAGTGTAAACGGAAATTTTAGAGCGCATACCCGGTTCACGAGCAACAGATTTGATTTCAACTACACCGTCGTGAATTTCAGGAACTTCCAGTTCAAACAATCTCTTCAACAAACCGGGGTGAGTTCTGGAAACCATGATTTGCGGCCCTTTATTGGTACGTTTAACTTCAATGATATAGGTTTTCATTCTTTCGTGATATTGATAAATTTCACCGGGAATCTGCTCGTTGACAGTAAGCACTGCTTCAACCTTCCCCAGGTCAATATACACATTTTTTTGCTCCATACGTTGAATGATACCGGTAACGATATCCTGTTCACGACTTTGGAAGCGTTCATAAACCATTCCACGTTCAGCCTCGCGAATACGTTGTACTACAACCTGCTTAGCATTCTGTGCAGCAATGCGGCCAAAGTTTTTCGGAGTAACTTCAATTTCTACAATATCATCAACTTCGTAGCGAACATCAATTTCTTTAGCCTCAGCCAAGGAAATTTCATTAGCTTCAACTACATCGTTATCTACAACGGTGCGTTGAGCATAAACGTGAATCTCACCACTTTGCTTATTCATGTCCACTCTAACATTTTGAGTAGAGCCAAAATTTTTCTTATAAGCAGTTACCAAAGCTTCTTCAACAGCCTGGAACAGAAGGTCGGGTTCAATCCCCTTCTCCTTTCCCAATTCTTGGATTGCCAAGATAAAATCTGCGTTCAATTATTACGCCTCCCACTTTTTAATTTTTTAGAAATCTATATGCGGTCTAATATTAGCAATGAGCTTTCTTTCAATCTTTACAGGATTCTTAAACTCCTTACCCTTAATAATCTTTTTAACCTCAATGCAGTCTGCATCATGGGATACCAGCACGCCAACCAGGTTTTTCATATTTTCCCAGGGAGCGTAGAACATAATATCCACCTTAGTTCCATACGCCGCTTCAAAATCCTTATCCTTTTTCAGCGGACGATCGATACCGGGGGAAGAAACCTCCAAAAAATACTTGTCTTTGATAGGGTCCTTTTCGTCCAGTATTGTTGTTAACTTTTCACTGACCAGCTGGCAGTCATCAATTTCGACACCGCCTTGCTTATCAATAAAAATGCGTAAGTACCAGTCCTTTTCGCGTACATACTCAACATCAACTAAAGTTAAATCTGTACCTTCAAGCACAGGCATTACCAAATCGGTGATCAGTGCTTCTATTTCTTTAGCCTGCATCGTTTTCACCTCCATTATTCAATTTTTAAGATTTGCTTGTATAAGCGGAAAGAGCGGGTAAGAAACCCACTCTTTCTAAAGTAAACATAATTATTTTGCGTAGTCAACAGCGCGGGTTTCGCGAATAATGACAACCTTAATTTGACCGGGATATTCCATTTCAGCTTCAATCTTCTTGGAGATATCACGAGCAAGCAAAATTGCAGAAGCGTCGTCGATAACTTCCGGTTTAACCATAATACGGATTTCACGACCAGCTTGTACTGCAAAGCATTTTTCTACGCCATCAAAGGATTCAGAAATCTCTTCCAATCGAGTTAATCGTTTCAGATAGCTTTCAAGAGTTTCGCGTCTTGCTCCGGGGCGAGCTGCGGACACAGCGTCAGCCGCAGATACCAGAACTGCTTCAATACTCTTAGGCTCTACATCGCCATGGTGAGCAACGATTGCGTTGACAACCAATTCGGATTCACGGAACTTCTTGGCAATTTCTCCGCCAATTTCCACGTGGGAGCCTTCCATTTCATGGTCGATAGCCTTACCAATATCATGAAGCAAGCCGGCACGTTTAGCAAGCATAACGTCAACACCCAATTCGGATGCCATAATGCCTGCCAAATTAGCAACTTCTACAGAATGGTTCAGCACATTTTGACCATAGCTGGTACGGTATCTTAAACGACCCAACAGCTTAATCATTTCGGGATGCAAGCCATGAACGCCAACTGCAAAGGTGGCTTGTTCGCCTGCTTCCTTAATTTTCTGCTCAACTTCTTTTTGAGCCTTTTCGACCATTTCTTCAATGCGGGACGGATGAATACGTCCGTCATTGATTAGTTTTTCCAATGCGATACGTGCAACCTCGCGACGTACCGGATCAAAACCGGAAATAATAACTGCTTCCGGAGTATCGTCAATAATCAAATCAATACCGGTCAAGGTTTCCAAGGTACGAATGTTTCTACCTTCACGACCGATAATGCGACCCTTCATTTCGTCATTAGGCAAGCCAACTACAGAAACAGTGGTCTCTGCAACGTGGTCTGCTGCACAACGTTGAATAGCAAGGGAAATAATTTCACGAGCCTTCTTATCAGCTTCGTCTTTAGCTTGCTGCTCCAAATCCTTGATGAGCATAGCAGATTCATGCTTAACTTCATCAGCAAGGGAATCCAGCAATTCTTGTTTTGCTTCTTCACTGGTCAAACCGGAAAGACGTTCCAATTCGTCCAATTGTTTTTGATACAAAGCATCCACTTTGTCTTGCGCTGCATTCAAGCGAGCTTCTTTAGAAGCAAGTTTTTCTTCTTTACGTTCAAAGGAATCAATCTTTTTATCCAAGTTTTCTTCCTTTTGAACTAAACGACGTTCATGACGTTGCAGGTCAGCACGTCTTTCTTTATTTTCACGTTCCATTTCAGAACGCATACGATGGATTTCTTCTTTAGCCTCCATAACGGCTTCTTTGCGTTTTGCTTCGCCTGTTTGTTCTGCCTCTTGAATAATGCGGATAGCAGTCTCTTCAGCAGTTGCAATTTTGCTTTCGGCAACGTTCTTACGTACCAAATAGCCAATTGCGCCACCAGCCAGGCCCACAACAACGGCAGTACTGATAATTGCTAAAATGGTCTTCACCTCCTAATTTAATGATGGTTCCAAAAAGTTTTTTACACAACAATAACAGGCTCAATTTCTGCGCCTGTCTCAAATGTCCTTATTCCATTGAATTCTCTAATCTATATTTGAATGTTAATACGTATTATAAAATTCCGAAAAAGGGCAAAAAACAAGGCAACTACTTCAAAAGTGTTGCCTCAGAATAACTTGAGAATTTAACACGATTGGATAGTTATATTTTAAATAAAATTGACAAAAAAGTCAAGTTTACTACTACATATCGTTCTCCGCACGTATTTGTTCCAATAGAACTTGTATATGCCTACCTGTAAAGCCCCGATTAGCCATGAACCTTACCGCAGCAGCAGTTATCTTCTCATCATTGTTTTTAATTTTCTTGTCGTTGCGCTGGATAAATTGCTTTGCCGCGCACATAGCGTTCTGCATTTCCAGCTCATCCGTAAATTTCTCTAACATTTCCGGAATCATATCTTCGCTGACATTTTTACGATGCAGCTCTGCTGACAGATGTAGCCTGCCATAAACCTTTTTGGCAAGCCAAGCCCTAAGCACCTGTTCTGCATAATGCTTTTCGCTGATAAAACCATTAGCTTTCAATCTGGCGATAACTCTTTGGGAATCCTTCTCGTCAGCGCCCTTGCCCAATAATCTTAACAGCATATCCTTGCCACTATAGTCACGGTAATTGAGCAGGTTCATTGCGTAGGCGTAAACCTGCTCTTCATTATCCAGCTTAATGCGAGATGACTTAGTCTGCATCGTTTACAGCATCCTCGCCTGCATCAGCGCCAAGCTTAGCAATGGTTGCATTACGAATCTTGGTTTCAATCTCCTTAGCCAGCTCTGCGTTTTCACGCAGGAAGTCTTTAACCTTTTCCTTACCCTGTCCCAGACGCACATCACCATAGGAATACCAAGCGCCACTTTTATTGATAATTTCCAGCTCAGCGCCTAAATCTACCAAGCAGCCTTCATGGGAAATACCTTCGCCATACATAATATCAAACTCTGCTTGCTTAAAGGGAGGAGCAATTTTATTCTTAACAATTTTCACACGGGTACGACTGCCAATCATATCATTGCCATTCTTCAAGGTGTCTACGCGACGTACATCAATACGAATGGTAGAATAGAACTTCAACGCACGACCACCGGTAGTAGTTTCCGGATTGCCAAACATAACGCCAACCTTTTCACGGATTTGGTTAATGAAAACAGTCGCGCATTTGGATTTCGCAATCAAGCCGGTCAGCTTACGCAAAGCCTGACTCATCAGACGAGCCTGCAAGCCAACGTGGGAATCGCCCATTTCGCCTTCGATTTCTGCACGAGGTACCAGTGCCGCAACGGAGTCGATAACAATAATATCAATGGCGCCACTACGCACAAGGGCATCAGCAATTTCCAATGCCTGCTCGCCATTATCCGGTTGAGAAATTAAAAGATTATCTACATCAACACCCAGCTTACGCGCATATTCCGGGTCCAGAGCGTGTTCAGCATCAATGAAGGCTGCATAGCCGCCCATTTTTTGTGCTTCTGCAATCATGTGCAGGGCAACAGTAGTTTTACCGGAAGATTCAGGACCGTAAATTTCAATTACACGTCCGCGAGGAATACCACCCACACCCAAGGCAATGTCCAAGGACAAAGCACCGGTAGGGATTACTTCGATGTTCATCTTCGCGCTGGCTTCACCCAAGCGCATAATGGAACCCTTACCAAAATCTCTTTCAATTTGACGCAGCGCAGCGTCTAATGCTCTACTTTTATCTGTATCCATCACAAGTCCTCCTGACTTTTAATCTTAACTGCTTAACCTTATTATACAAACGATAGTTTGTTTCGTCAATCGCTTATTTGTGGTTTAGCAAAGATTTTATCTCGTCAGCAGTAAATTTATAAGTAGTGTTACAGAACTGGCAATGAGCTTCGGTAATTTCATCCTGGCTAATTTCCTCCAAGGCTGCCTTGTCCAAAGAAAGCAGTGCGCTTTCGATACGCTCACGACTGCAACGACATTTAAATTCCACAGGCACACTTTCTTTAATATCAACTTCCAAATCCCTGCCAATGATTTGAATCATTTTTTCTGTACTGAAACCAATTTCCAGAAGCTGGGTAACATAGGGCATGAAATTTACATTGTGTTCCAGCTTTTCCAAAACCTCTTCTTCACAGCCGGGCATTGCCTGAATGAAGTAGCCACCTGCCGCAGTAACCTCGCCTTCCTTGTCAACAAGAACGCCTAAGGCTACGGAAGCAGGAGTCTGCTCGGAAACATAAAGGTATTTGGTAAGGTCGCTGGCAATCTCGCCATCTTCCAGCTCGCAGTAACCGGTAAAGGGTTCTGCGTTTTGCAGGTAACGGGTAACAATAATATTACCACTGCCAATGGCACCACCCACATCCAGCTTACCATCTTTTAATGGAAGGAAAACGTCAGGGTTTTCTACATAACCACGCACATGATTGCCCTCAGCGTCGGCAACAACCTCGCCAATGGGTCCATCACCCTTAAAGCGCAGGGTAACACGTTCATTATCTTTCATGGTAGCAGCCAACAGAAGTGCGCCATTCATTGCTCTGCCCAAGGCAGCACTTGCCAAGTGAGAGCAGCTGTGCTGCTTGGCAGCCTCACGTACCAAATTAGTAGTACGCAGAGCGTAGATACGCACGCCGGGAACTGTACCCTTCGTCAAAATATCTTGTTCCATATTTACTCCCTCAGTCACCTATGGTGACAGCTCCCTCAAGAGAGAGCCTCTCTATAATTAAAAATAAAAGTAAATTCAACGATGTAAAAATATCTAGAAAATTGTCAGAAGTGCTGTATAACTAGGCGCAACAAGATTGTGAGGCGACGGCGTACTAATAGTACGTCAAGCAAACAAGCAAGCTGCGACAAATCATAAAGGTACTTATGTCAAATTCTTAGATGTTTTTGAACAGATTATGCATCTCGATAACAGTCATCGCCGCATCCACACCCTTATTGCCAGCCTTAGTACCTGCACGCTCCACAGCTTGTTGGATGTTTTCAGTGGTCAGGATCCCGAAGGCAACGGGCAAACCGTATTCCATGCTTACATGAGCAATACCCTTGGATGCTTCTGCGCAAACATAATCAAAATGCGGAGTAGCACCACGGATTACTGCACCCAAGCAGATGATTGCATCATACTTGCCGGTAGCAGCAAGCTTTTTCGCTGCAAGGGGAACCTCGAAAGCACCGGGAACCCATACAATGGTAATGTCCTCGTCTGCTGCTTCATGACGAACAAGGCAGTCAACTGCGCCGCTCATCAGCTTGCTGGTGATAAATTCATTAAAACGAGCTACAACGATAGCTACTTTCATACCTTTTGCTGTTAATTTACCTTCTAAAACCTTCATTATATATCCTCCTTATTTGTGACAACCGCAATCGCAGTGCAATTGGTGTCCCATTTTTTCTTCCTTAACGTCTAAATAGAACTCATTATATTTATTAGCTTCAATTACCAGGGGTACACGTTCCGTAATGGTAATACCGTAACCGGAAAGGCCAATGCGTTTGGCAGGGTTATTAGTTATCAGGCGAATACTGCTCAAGCCTAAATCCCCAAGGATTTGCGCACCCAAGCCATAATCGCGCAGGTCAGGAGCAAAGCCTAATTGTACGTTAGCCTCTACGGTGTCCAAGCCTTGGTCTTGAAGAGCATAGGCTCTAATCTTGTTGGCAAGACCAATGCCACGACCTTCCTGACGCATATAGATTACTGCGCCACAGCCTTCCTTCTCAATCATACGCAAAGCATTGCCAAGCTGGTCACCACAGTCACAGCGCAAGCTACCCAGTGCATCACCGGTCAAGCACTCAGAATGCACGCGTACCAAGACATTTTCCTTGCCGGCAATTTCACCCTTGACAATGGCAACGTGGCACAAATCATCCAAATCATTTTCGTAGGCGATAATTCTGAACTGACCATACTTGCTGGGCAGGGCAGCTTCTGCCACACGGTGTACCATCTTCTCGTGATTTTTGCGGTAAGCTACTAAATCTGCAACGGTTACGAAAACCAAATTATGCTTTTTAGCAAACTCCGCCAAATCGGGAGTGCGCATCATATGACCGTCATCACCCATAATTTCTACGCAAATACCTACGGGCTTCAAGCCTGCCAGCTTGCACAAATCAACAGTTGCTTCCGTATGACCGGTGCGTACCAGCACGCCACCCTCACGGGCACGCAGCGGGAACACATGACCGGGACGACGAAAATCTCCGGGTTGAGCGCCCTCGTCAGCACATTTTTGCATGGTATAGGCACGCTCGTAAGCAGAAATGCCAGTGGTAGTATCCACGTGGTCAATGGAAACAGAGAAGGCAGTTTCGTGGTTGTCAGTATTCTTGCTAACCATAGCACCAAGCTGCAGCTTATCCATAATCTCTCCGGCAGCAGGCATGCAGATAAGACCGCGCGCTTCCTTCGCCATAAAGTTAATAGCTTCCGGGGTACACAGCTCTGCCGCCATAATCAAATCGCCTTCGTTTTCGCGGTCCTCATCATCAGTTACCAATACCATTCTGCCTTCCTTAATGGCTGCAATGGCTTCTTCAATGGTATTGTACTTAAAATTTTCTTCCATATTATACTGTCCTCCTCAGATAAAACCATTTTCCATCAATATATTCTTATCCAGCGTAAGCTCCTGGTTTTCCTTCGTATGAAAGCCCAGCATACGCTCAACGTATTTTCCAATTATATCTGTTTCTAAGTTCACCCTGTCTCCCACCGTTTTAAAGCCTAAAGTAGTTTCCTTAGCGGTGTGGGGAATGAGGGAAACGGAAAAGCTGCTGTCCGTAACTTGGGTAACAGTCAAGCTAATGCCATCAATGGCAATGCTGCCCTTGGGCAAAATATATTTTAAAAGCTTCGGCTCTGCGCTCACAGTCACCACAACGGCAATGCCTTCCGGGCGTTGGCTAAGGATTGTACCCAAGCCTTCCACGTGACCGCTAACAATATGCCCATCCAAACCGTCACACAAGCGCAGAGTTCTCTCCAGGTTCACTCTATCGCCCCCACGCAGGCTGCCAATATTTGTCAGGCGCACCGTTTCGGGCATTACGTCCGCAGTGAAGCTGCCCTCTGTCATTTCCACAACAGTAAGGCACGCACCATTGACTGCAACGCTATCGCCTATCTTTAAATTTTGCATAACTTTTTTGGCAGTAACTGTTAAGTGATAGGATTCGCCCTGACGAGCTAAATTCTGCACTGTTCCCAGTTCTGCCACAAGGCCTGTAAACATTTTAAGCCTCCTTAATTTTACCTGTAATCAAAATATCCTGACCAAGCACTTGGTATTCTACTTCTTCTAACTGCCAGCCTTCGTCAATGGTGGCACTGCCTTCGCCGCCAATGGGAGTTAAAGCCTTTTTGCCACCAACAACCTTGGGCGCGATAAAGCCATAAACTCTATCTGCCAAGCCTGCATCCTTAAAGGCACCATGCACCTCACTACCACCTTCTACTAAAAGGCTGGTAATGTTACGGTTTGCCAGCTGGATAATCAATAGCTCTAAAGGTATCTTGCCATCTTCCAAGGGCAAGCGGATAAGCTCCACGTTTGGCAGAGCAGCAATAGCCTCTCCCTTAATGGCATCTGACTCCAAACCGGTAACCACAATGGTTTCAGCAGCAGCGTTCAACACTGCGGACATCAAGGACACGCGCAAGTGACTGTCCAGTACAATACGGATGGGGTTCTTGCCCTTAACCATGCGAGTTGTCAGCTCCGGGTCATCTTCCAGAACAGTACCAATGCCAACTAAAATAGCATCGTGCTGTTTACGCAGAAGATGTGCGTAGGTACGCGCCTCTTCTCCCGTAATCCACTTGCTGTCGCGGGTGTGGGAAGCAATCTTTCCATCCAAAGTCATTGCGTATTTTAAGCTGATGAAGGGGCGCTGCTTGGTAATCCAGCAGAAGAACTTTTCGTTCAGGCGCAAGGCTTCCTCTTCGCACACGCCGGTGATAACTTCAATATTTTGCAGGCGCAGGTATTCCAAGCCCCTGCCTGCAACTTTTGGGTTCGGGTCACTGCAGGCAACTACAACTTTTTTGATGCCTGCCTTTGCCAAAGCTACGCAGCAGGGTCCAGTCCTGCCAAAGTGAGAACAAGGCTCCAAGGTAACGTAGGCAGTACAGCCCTTCGCCGCACTACCTGCATCCTTCAAAGCGTTGACCTCTGCATGAGGCTCACCTGCCTTTTGGTGGTAGCCCTCGCCTACAATTTCACCCTCATCATCAACGATGACACAACCAACCATGGGGTTGGGACTAGTATTGCCTTCCGCCATTTGAGCAAGCTCCAAGGCACGGCGCATATATATTTCGTGTTGAGTAAATTCCATATTGTAATGCATCTCCCGTCAAATTCGTTAGAAGTGCTGGAAGGCGCGAAGCAATGAGGCTTGTGCCGCGAAGGCGTACTAAGTGTACGTCGAGCAAGCAAACGAGTTGCGACAAAGCATAACAGCGCTTATAACGAATTTTATAAAAGAAAGCGCGAGCATGCCTCAGGGCCCACTCGCGCGCAAAAAACGTACACTTCCTTTTCGCATCCAGACTTTAACTGTCGGTACCGGAATCACACCGGTTCGTGCCCAAAGGCTCGCGGACTATCACCGCCGGTGGGGAATCTCACCCCGCCCCAAAGGTTACTGTATTTAGCTACGTCCTATTATAACATTTTTTATGTAGATTTCAATATATCTTTAGCCAACGCCGCAAACATGGTTGGCGTTTAAACCTTCTTCAAGCAACGAAACGGATGAGCAGATACAGGAAGGAGGCAGCCGCCGCTCCCCAAATTCTGTTACGCAAATTCCTTTCGTTAAAGCCTTCCTTGTTGGCCGCACGACATATCCTTAAACCATAAACCGCCATCCAAGCGCTGAACAGGATGGTACCAATGGCAATGTAATCCCACATTTCTAATTTTTCCATGACAAATCCCTCACTTTATTTTTGTGGACACAAATAATTATAAGGGCAATGCTTACAGCTGGCAAGGCTGCAGGCAAAATCTTCCTCTTTTCCTTTACTGCCAATGTCCTTGCACAGAGCAAGGGCAACTGCCAGATGATTTCTATCCATGGGCAAGCTCCACTGGCTTAAATCCTGCAGGAAGTGTAGTTTAGCTTCCACAACCTTTTTCCCCAATATTTTTTCTGCGGCGTATTTATAAAGCGCCAGCTGGTACGCATAACCTATCTTCACTTCACCGGCTTGGGGAGGTCGCCCTGTTTTGTAGTCCACAATAATCAACCCATTATCAGTTTCTACTACGCAGTCAATAACACCGTTGATGAACAGGTCATCCAGTGGCAAACTAAAGCGCAGCTCTTTTAATTTATTATTGGGCAGGTCTTTGTACAAATCGCTTTCCACATAGCGGGCAAGCATTTCCTTAGCCTTTCTTGCCCCGGCAAGGTTTCCTTCTGCAAATTCTTCCACTGCTTTTTCGAAGGCAGCTTCCAAATTCCTTCCATTATATAGCTCCAATGCCTTATGGATAATACTGCCAACAATATGGGGTGGCAAGCCACCATCTCCGTTTTCACTCTCCGGCTCGATAGCAGGCATACCCTCTTGGTAATAAAAATATTGTCGTTGGCAATAGGTGTAGGTTTGCAAGGCTGTAGGTGAAAAATGCTGTCTTCCGGTAAAGCCATAATTTCCCAAAGGCTTGACGATAGCTTCATCTGGCATAATATCCTCGTCTTCAACCTCTTCTTCTAAATCCGGCTCCTCGTCATATCCGGTAACGACCTTATCCACCTTATCGCTATCCGCTAAAATTTCACGCAAATCATTGAACCAATTATCTGCGCTACTTTCTTTCTCTTCATTAAATGCACCGGACATAACCAGTCTGCTTTTGGCTCTGGTCATAGCAACGTAAAGCTGACGTTGCTTTTCTGCCTTTTGCAGCTGCTTATCCTCAGCCTTAATTTGTTGTAATACACTGCTTTCTTCTGTCTCGCCATTGTCAAGCACAGCCTTAACCCCCAAGCCTAACTGCTTGTGGAATTTCACAACATCCCTATCAGCTGCACCACGTCTGTCAAGCATAGGCAGGTACACTGTATCAAACTCCAAGCCCTTAGATTTATGAATCGTCATAATGGTGACAGCATCTGCCACATTGAGATTGGCAGCCGTTTCCCGAACCTGTGCTTTACGCAGTGCCTCCACATATTCCAACCAACTCGTAAGGCTTCCCTGTTTCACGCTGCAATATTCCTGTGCCAAACGGAGGAGCTTTTTGACATTGGCAAGCTTGGCAGCACCATTCTCCTGTAAATAGAGCACTGCCTCCAAATTCAAAGTCTGCATTATTTTTTGTAAAAGATCCGGTAAAGCTAGAACTGTAGCACATTCACGCAGGTATCCCAAGGTTTCTTGGGCATACTTCATATTCTCCTCATGTTGTTTTAAGAAGATACCTGCATTCGTAGCCATCAGTTCATCCCACAAACAACGCTTTTCCTCATTTGCCCGCAGGAAAAGCTTAGTAATAAGCCCATCTTCAAAACCATAGTAGGGTGAACGCAAAATTCCTGCCAGCTCCAAACTACGATGCCTATTTTGTAAAACAGTTAGCAAGTGCAGGAAATCCAAAACCTCCTGACGTTCATAGAACCCTTTACCATCCACGACCTGATAAGGCACCTGAGCTTCTTCCAAAGCTGCTGTCATAGTATCACAAGCAGTCATTGCACTAAGCAAGATTGCCATGCCACCATAAGAATTGCCCTCAGCATGCAGCTGTTGAATATTTTTAGCAACAGCCATTGCCTCTAGCTCTCTAGCTATGGGCTTAGTATCTTTATTATAGGGAACCTGCAATAAAATAGGTTTAACCTCGCTCTGGTTATGAGGAATGAGCGCTTCAAAATAGACATCCCGCTTCTTATCCGTCCCTAGCAAATTTTCAAAAACTTCATTGCAGGCGTCCAAGATTGTATCAACAGTGCGGAAGTTGTCAGGCAAAGTAATGTCCGCTCCGCCTTTTTCTTTAATTCCTTGGCGCACTTCAGCAAAAACGCTTACATCTGCTCCGCGGAAACGATAGATGGATTGCTTGGGATCGCCCACCACAAATAGCTTACGCCCCTGCAAAGCGTTGGCATCATCGCCACATAAAAGGTAAATCAGCTGCTTTTGCCTATCATTGGTATCCTGAAACTCATCCACCATTAAATAGCTGTATCTTTCCTGATATTGACGACGTACCTGCGGATAATCACGCAACAAATGTAAAGCCAATTCTTCCAAATCATCATAAGTCAGGAAATCATCCCGCTTTTTACATTCGCTATAATAGACAGCAAAATCCTGCAGTACCTTTTCCCAAGCGCTAACTAATGGTAGGGCAGCTCTATCTACGGCAATATTCAACAGCTCTGCCTTGAGGCTTCTGATTTCTTCCAGCTGTTCCTTAATTTTGCCGGAGCTACGCAATCCCCCCAGATAGCTATCATAAGCAGTGAAGCTGCTGATTTCCTCATTGATACCATCCAGAACAGACTGTAAATTTTCTTTTAGCAGAGCAACTGCTTCTGCAGTTTTAGTCTTGCCTAAATCATCACGCTTGGCAAATTCCGTAATTAAACTGCACAGCCTTGCCTTGCGCCCAGGCTCACCATCCAGCCTCTCTTGATAAGCAGTAGTCAGATTACCAAAAGCAAGGATATCCTCCAGCTGTCCAACTAAGCTTTGTAATTGTCCTATAGTACCATTAATACCATAAGCATCCGTTAAGAGGAGCAGCTCCCCATTTTTTTGCTTCAAGCCCTGACGAACGAACTCCAGTAAACAATTTTGTAGATATTCTTCCCCCTCGAACTCTTCTGCCAATTGGAAGGCAGGGTCCAGACCGAGCTCCACTGGATTTTCCTTCAATACTCTATTACAAAAACCATGAATGGTTGTAATCTGCGCTCTTGGCAATTCTGCAAGCTGCTTCTTCCAAAAGTCATCCACATCTTTGGGCAGCTTTGCCTCCATAGAAGCACGCACACGCTCTTTCATTTCTCCTGCTGCCTTACGGGTGAAGGTGATGGCTAAAATTTCCTTAGGGCTAACGTGCTTACCAGCCTTTTTGCCCTGCTCTAAAATATGTAGGAAGCGTTCAACTAACACACGAGTCTTACCACTGCCCGCTCCTGCACTAACAGCAACATTATTATCAATAGTTGTAATCGCCTGTAATTGTTGAGGGGTAAAATTACTCATCATCTTCACCTCCTTGCCCGCTAATAGCTAAACGACAGATTTCTTTTAAGGGGCAATAGGGCCTGCACGCCTTCCTAGGCGCCACCATAAAATCTCCCTCGTAAATTCCATGTACATAATCTGCCAAAACCTCCTGGCTAAAATCTACAAAGCTTTGCCATCTATCAGTAGCGTCCTTAAAATAATCAGTTGCTCTTTTATTGAAAGGGAAGTCTTCCTCAGCAGCAAGCTTAACCGTTGCCTTTCTTTCCGCCTTTTTTAAAGACAGATATCCGCCGCCGGCAACTTCCTTACCATACAATTTATTTGCCGCCAGAAGATACACCGGTAACTGCAAATCAATCCCCGCCGGCAAATCGCTACCAGCTGGCGTATTGGACAATTTGTAATCCGTAACAAAAACCTTTTCCCCATTTTTATCGATACGGTCAATTCGTCCCATAATAGCAAAATTCTTACCAGTCTTGGTCTTCAAACGCAGGGGCTTACCATTCTTGCTGCTAAAGTCCCATTCTACAGCGCAGGGAACATAATCCCACTGCTCCTGTAATTGGTATTCATAATGTAGCCATTTACGCAAAGTATTTAAAAGTCGTGCTTGCTCCGCTGCCCACAGTTCATTCATCTCCAAGCAGCCCTTATTGATAAAATCTGCACATACTTCTGCAAAATCCTGCTGTAATTCTTCCCACAGTGTAGCAAATTCATATTTAGGAAGCTTCTCCTGTAAATGCTTGCCTAAGAATTTTGCCAAGCAAGCGTGTAAAATATTTCCTTCATCCGTAGGTGCTCCCAGCTCTTCCTTTTCTACGAAACCGCTTTGCTTCCATACTCGTTCTCCCAGAAATCTAAAGGGACATTGAGCATAAAGCTCCAGGAAGAAGCACTGAATACATTGCCTACACACTGCTCCACTTCTGTACGTAAGTCCACATCATTAATAACCCCATTATAAACTACAAAATGCTTGCGAATTAAATCAATACTAGAGGCTGTAATTGTTGGTAGGGGTAAATTTTTCATTAACCACCAATAATTAAGCATTTGCCCCTGCACAAAGCTTTCGCCCAGAGAAGCAGGCTCCTTGGATAAGATTACTTCTATCTTAACATCAGAAAATTGCTTTTGAACCTCTCCCACATAGGAAGAAGCTCCTGCTTTATCATCCACATGATAGGTAAGCACTAAAGTTTCCTCTGTTTGAGCAATGGTGCTGGCAAAAAAGTACCCATCCTCCTCGTAAGCCAAAGCTGTATTTGGCATATCAATACCAAGGGATGCCAGCTCTCCCCGCTCTGTGTCGTTATAAATCCAGTTTTCATTATTACCAGTGGGGAACTCTCCCTCTCTCAAGCCCAGCAGGAACACATATTTGTGACGCACCCCCTGAGCTTTAATCACATCTGTCAGCAGAACTCCATCAGCTCTACCATCAACTAATGTAACCTGATAATCCTGCATGGCCTCATGCAGAATACCGGCAAATTCTTGCAAACCAAGTTTTTCGTCAGCTAAATTACAATTTTTGTAATCCTCTGTTAAGCTTTCCAAACAATTTATAAGCATCTGCTTGCTTTGCAAACAAGCCTTTAAACCAATAAAATCTACACTACCCTTTTTATGCAAGGCTCCCAATTTTTGCTCCAGGCCTAAGGCGTTAAGCAGCTCTGTTACCAGAGCAGTATATTCCCCAATAGTGGCAGTAGTATTTAATTTTTCCAAAGTTTCGTTCAGTATTGCCAAGCCACTAGCTTCAACGTCAAATATTTCCGCACATTTAACTTGCACCTGGGAGCGGGAAGTAAAATATTTCTCCTGTCGCCAAGCACTAGCAGCCTCACCATCAAAATCAAAGAGCTGCTTGCTCATGCCACAGCCCAAAAGCTTAAAGTACGCCTCTGCTCCCTTGCGATTATCAGGCTTCGCCGCCAAAAGCAATAGTATCAGTTCGGACAGGGGCTGTAAATTCAGGGCAGAGCTTTGAGGAATGGTAACAGGTATTCCATATTCATCTGCCAAATTGCGTAAGCCATTATAATTTTCGAAATCGCGGAAGGTTACTAAAATATCCTTGGGGCTGACGCCTGCACGCAACAGCTCCTTAACTTCGGTCAACACCCATGCCATCTCCAGCTCACGCTCAGGAAATTGACAGATGCGTACATTTTTAGGAGCCATAGTAGCAGGCAGGCTAGTCTTTTCTAATTCACAGAAGTTCATCAACGCGCCGTAGGTAGACTCCACCGCATCGAACACTTCCTGACGATTGGCTTCGTACATCAAGCCAACGGAAACATTGGTGCGCTTACTCAAGGCACGAATAAATTCTAACTGCAGTGCATCATAGCTGTAAAAATCGCTTAGGCAAATCTCCTGCCAACGTAAATTAACCTTTTCTTCCTGCAAAACCTTAATGGCAAGGCGGAACTTACCCTCCAGGTCAAACCAATTGTTATCCTTCAAATACCTGCGATACAGGGCGTACAGCTGGCTAAGCTCAAAATCCTTTTTCCCCTGATTACCCTGCCTGTTCCAATTTTTAAAGGCATCCATAATCTGAACTTCCGTCACACCATTACGGGAAATTTGGCTAACCAAAGAAGCAAGCGCCTTAATGAAGCCCTGCTTTTCTGCCAAGCTGCCAAAATATTCCAGCTTATCACGCTGTGCCAAAAACTTTACTAAATCTTTAAGTACCAGCTCCTGGCTACGCCTATTTATTTGGCGCAACCCAAGATAACCATTATCACTCAAAATAGTAGTAGCCAAGAAATCTATGTCGATAGCTCTAACATTGGCTTCACGCTGAGCCTGGTGCATCAAAGTGCGGCTTGGCAAAACCAGCACGCCCTTATCATAACCAACCCTTTGTAATTTTTCATAAAACAAGCTACGGGGGCTGTACCCCAACGGAACGCAATACAACTTGGTCATGATGACCTCCCTAAAATCGCTCTAAATTAGCATAAGAAAATTTGCATATCATAATACGAACTAAGATAACATCACAGTATATACATAATATATCTACGATATTTTACCTTGTCAAATAAGTCATATGTGTTTCCTATTCAAATTTTTTAAAACCATTATATAAAACAAGAAGATAACGAAGCACGAACCTTATTCATACCTCGTTATCCTACATTTGTAACTTTATAACCCTAAGTAACGATATCCTCTTATTTTTTCGGAGTTATGGCGAATACACGCACGGGCATTCCGCTAGCGCCTTCAATGCGCGGCCAAGCGGCAACTAAAATCGCACCAGCAGGAGCAACCTTATCCAGATTGTTCAACACTTCAATTTGCAGCTTGCCTTTTGCCAATACATAACGCTCGCACGCAAGGTCTCCTGCTTCACATGCCAAGGCAGAAGCATCGGTATCCAAGGTTTCATGGCCATTTGCAGCAGCGTCGCGTTCCTCGTAAATATATTTCAATGCAGGCATGGACCATCCGGGGAAGTTTTCACTACCATCCTCAGCCAAGCCGCTGATTGCATCCATACTAGGCCAATTCTTGCTCCAACCAGTATGAAGAGCAACAAATGCTCCATCAGGAATAGGACCATACTTAGCTTCGTACTCTTTAATGTCATCAACGGTAACAGCGTAATGCACATCCTCAGCAACCTTAGCGGTAATATCAATGACACACAGGGGGAACATCAATTGTTCAGCACCATAGCTTTCAGAAGATTTACCATCTTTAATGAAATGGCTGGGAAAATCAATATGGGTACCAAATTGACCGGGGAATTTGAAAGTATGAATGATACATTCCAGCATAGGATTACCCCAATCGTAGCAAACCTTTCCTAATTCCACAGAACCTTCCGGAATACCTCCCCAATACGGACTTTCATTATTCAAGGAATGAGAAAGCTCCACCCATTCGTAGTCCGCAGACTTCAATTCACCCAAGATGTTCCACAATTTGTAAGTCATGATACAACCCCCTTAAAAATAAATTAAAATATAATTTGATATGAGTATATCATTCAATACTAAAATTGTAAACTTTTTTGTGTGCGTGACATATCCTTTTGTATATAAACTACGCTCTGTTATTTTTAACAGAGCGCAATTTTATCACAGTATTTGCTGATTATTGATAACCAATTGAAATTTAGTACCAAGCTTTTCCGCAGCCTTTTTGCACAACAGCATACGCTCAATAAAAATCTCAAAGTATTCCATCACACTGCAAATGTTAGTATCGATTTCTACATTTAAAGTAATAATCTTCTCATCAGCGTTTACATCCAGCACAGATTTACTTACACCATAGTTCACCCTGTCATGAATATCCAAAGCAATAGTTGCTTTGTCACGCACCCTACTGGAACGTACATCACATTTATCTGCTATAATCAACGCCGCAGCCACTGGGTTCACAGGAAAAGCCGTACTCTCGTCATGATTTCCGATGGCAGTGATGATGGTTGCAGTATCTTCCGGATCGCAATTCATATTATCCAAAATTCTAAAAGCCATCACCGCACCGCTTTGCGCATGGTCTTTACGGTTAATCACATTGCCGATATCATGCATAAAGCCTGCAACAGCAGCCTGTTCTGCCTCACGCTCACTGTAACCAAGCTTTAGTAAAATATCCTTTGCAGTTACGGCAACCTTAGTAACATGGGCAAAGCTATGCTCCGTAAAGCCAAGAGCGCATAAAGATTCATCTGCTTTTCTAATATAAGTTCTAATGGTCTCGTTATTTTTAATCTCTTCAAAAGTTATACGCATTTTATTTTTCCTTTAATACAATTCTCCGGGGCGATAGCCTACTGGCAATTCTTCTTCCTCTAAAAATTTAAAGCTGTCATCTTCTAAAATAGGCAAGAACGCCCAGTAGGGTAACTTAGTAAATTCACCACAATAATCACTTGCGCCAAACCATTTACCTTCTTTCGCCGCCAAGTTCAATCCGCGAGCGAACTTAGTACGATTTGCACAGTCATGAATAGCAATATCCCAGCCTTCGTCATCCGCAATCTTCATCAACTTCAAAGTAAGCTCCCTGCTCCAAATAGGAGAGATGTAGCCCTGACGATAGATATACATATTTTCTCCGGCATAGTTTTCTATATTGTTAGCATTCAGGTGCAGCTCTGCGCAATTGATGAAATCCACACCGGTTGCCAGAATTTGTTCTTTCTTTTGGAAGAAGGTATCGAAAAATTCCGGAGTCATAGGAGTTTCTATGCCAACGTGTTTAATATACTTTTTTGCAATACCGATAGCTTCAATGACCTTATCGTTGCAGTTGGTTGCGCCCAAATTAAAACGCAGTTCATCCAACCCGGCTTCGCCCAAAGCCTTTAAGTTTTCTTCGGTAACGAGGGTACCATTGGTGTACATGTGCTGGTGAATACCAGCTTCGCTAAACTTACGAATAATATTATAGTATTTCTCAATTTCCATAAAGGGTTCAAGATAAACGTAAGAAATGCCAGTGGGCTTTTCCTGAATGGAAAGCAATAAATCTAAATCATGTTCGTAAAAACGAGTGCCGCCAATTTCCCACATACCTTCGCCAATGGGCATAATATTTTCTAAATCACCATAGTTATAGCAGAACTTACATCTAATATTACACTTATTAGTCTTACGGATAGCAGTCAAGCCAGTACCAGTCAGGCAGGAACGACAGCCACGCGCAAATTTTTCAGCTTTGCCTACAAAATAAGTTCTGCCGTCAATGGACTGCAAGCCTTTGATTTCAGCCATCAGCTTTTCGTTACGCGCATCAATAGCAGCTTCGATTTGGGTAAAGGTTGCGTAAACAAGCTCCATCTGCTTGGGCATAAGCTCTTCATCATCAGGAAGCTGTGCAAAAAATCTAAACCACATCAGGGCATCTTTCTTAGCAATTTTCAAAATGTATCATCCTTTCGTAATTCCTCAAATAATTATCCCTTCCAAATGGTCGCGTTCGTGTTGGATAATCTGCGCAGTAAAACCGCTGAACTTACTACGTTGCTTACGCATCTTTATATCTTGGTATTCCACTTCTATAGTTTCGTAGCGTGTGCAAGCACGCTCTCCAACTAAGGAGAGGCAGCCTTCCTCTGTTTCGTAAGGCTTTTCCTTTTTGACGATGACAGGATTGAACATCACCACATTAGTTTTTCCTACATTAAATACTATGATGCGTTTACGTTCGCCAATCATATTCGCCGCCATTCCAACGCAACGGTCTGCATTAGCCTGCAAGGTGTCGAGCAGGTCAATGGCAATCTTTTTATCTTTTGCTGTTGCAGGCTCGGACTTTTGCCCCAAGAACAGTACGTCCTTCATTATTGGTCTAATCATAAGTTACTCCCTCACTATTAACGCAACGTTCTCAATGTGTGTCGTCGCAGGGAACATATCAATGGGTTGAACCACTGTTGCCTTGTAACCATGCTCTTCCAAATACGCCAAGTCGCGAGCTAAAGAAGCAGGGTTACAGGAAACATATACAATACGTTCAGGCTTAACCTTGCAAATCGCGGCAAGCACCCTTTCTTCACAGCCTGCACGAGGCGGGTCAAGGAGCACAACGTCAGGACTAACACCGCTTTCCAAAAGCGCAGGCAGTTCTACGGCAGCATCGCCCAAGATGAATTCTGCATTAGCACACCCGTTGGCTACGGCATTTTTCTTTGCGTCTTCGATGGCAGGGGCAACAATTTCTATACCGTAAACCTTTTTCGCATGTTTTGCCATATACAAAGAGATTGTCCCTGTTCCGCAGTACACGTCGACAACAGTTTCGCTACCTGTCAACGCAGCATATTCCAATGCTTTGTTATAGAGTTTTTCTGCCTGCTCACTATTCACTTGGAAGAAGGATTGAGCAGAAACATTAAAGCTAAGTGCGCCTAAGCTATCCTTTATATTAGGCTTGCCATAAATCACATGAGTTTTATTACCCATAATAATATTAGTAGGCTTTTTATTGATATTTTGTACCACGCTTACCAAACCAGGTACTTCTTTTTTCAAAATATCTACCAGTTCTTTTTTGCAGAGAATATCGTAAGCAGAAGTAATAAGCACCGCCATAACTTCACCGCTGTGTACGCCCACGCGGCTCATAACGTGGCGCACCAAGCCCTTGCCAGTTTTTTCATCGTAAGCAGTAATGTTAAACTGTTGCATCCATTTACGAACAGCAAGCAGCACTTGGTTATTAGCTTCTTTTTGAATTAAGCAGCCTTCCGTATCAACAACGCTGTGAGTTGCCGTTGCGTAGCAGCCAATTTCTATTTTTCCTTCTGCTCCCATTGCCGCAGGGAACTGCATTTTATTACGGTAGTTCCAAGGATTAGCGCAGCCAATGACTGGCATAACCTCTGTATCAAGATGACCAATGCGAGTGATAGTGTCACGCACCTGCTGTTCCTTCATTTGCAGTTGACCTGCGTAAGACAAATGCTGCAGTTGGCAGCCACCACATTCTTTGTAAACAGGGCAAGCAGGCTCTACACGTTCCGCAGAAGCTTGCAGGATTTCTACAATTCCTGCGGTAGCATAGCTTTTCTTAACCAATCCTACCTTGGCTTTGATGGTTTCAGTAGGTAACGCACCGTTTACAAACACAGTAAAGCCTTGGAATTTGCCAACACCTTCACCGCTACTGCCTAAACCTGTAATATTTATCTCTATAATATCGCCCTTTTGTACGGGAACATTCGCTTTCATTTTGGCACACCTCTCCAGATTAATGATAATTAGATTATACCATAATCTTCTTGCTTCACAAAAGTATTAGCAGCGTTGTTGAGAAAAGGCTTCCCTCGTTTTTTCGAGAGAAGCCTTCTGCATAAGATATTTAAATTAATGATGGAATAAACGCAATCCGGTGAACGCCATTGCGATATTGTATTTATCGCAGGTTTCAATAACATTATCGTCACGAATAGAGCCGCCTGCTTGTGCAATGAACTCTACGCCACTACGATGAGCACGTTCAATATTATCACCAAAGGGGAAGAAAGCGTCACTGCCCAGAGCAACACCGTTCAGTTCCTTCAGCCAAGCCTTTTTCTCTTCACGGGTCAAGGGTTCCGGTTTTTCAGTGAAGAAGTTTTCCCAAACCCCTTCTGCCAATACGTCTTCGTAATCATCAGAGATGTACACGTCGATAGTGTTGTCACGGTCCGGACGGCGGATGGTTTCTTTAAAGGGCAGTGCCAAAACTTTCGGATTTTGGCGCAACCACCAGATGTCAGCCTTATTGCCAGCCAAACGAGTACAATGTACGCGGGACTGTTGACCCGCACCGATACCAATTGCTTGACCGTCTTTAACGTAGCAAACGGAATTGGATTGAGTATATTTTAAGGTAATCAAAGCAATCAGCAAATCGCGTGCTGCCGCTTCGGGAATTTCTTTATTAACAGTGGGACGATTAACCAAAAGGTCTGCAGTGATTTTTGCTTCGTTACGGTCTTGTTCAAAGGTAATGCCAAATACATCTTTGGTCTCTACCAGTTCAGGAACATAGTCCGGGTCAATCTTAATTACATTGTAGGAACCATTGCGTTTAGTTTTGAGAATTGCCAATGCTTCATCAGTGTAACCGGGAGCGATAACACCATCGGAAACCTCACGGGCAAGCATGGTTGCAGTTTCCTTGTCGCAAACGTCGGACAAAGCTACGAAGTCACCGTAAGAGCTCATGCGGTCTGCACCACGCGCGCGAGCGTAGGCAGTTGCCAAAGGAGAAAGCTCTAAATCGTCAACATAATAAATTTTTTTCAGAGTATCGCTCATGGGCATAGCAACAGCTGCACCGGCAGGGCTAACGTGTTTGAAAGAAGCAGCTGCTGGTAAGCCGGTAGCTTCCTTCAATTCCTTAACTAATTGCCAGCTGTTGAAAGCATCCAAGAAGTTGATGAAGCCGGGGCGTCCGTTCAAAACCTCGATGGGCAGTTCTTTATCATTCTTCATATAAATACGAGCTTTAGCTTGGTTGGGATTGCAACCATACTTCAATGCTAATTCTTTCACGTCATAAACCTCCCTTAAAATAAAAAGACCGACACTTATCCGGACTCTTGCCCAGACGGTCGGCGTCACCGGTCATACTCCCATGTGGTAATCCACTTTCCGTCAGTTATATGACCTGCATCTACTCAAATTATAAAATCTGCTGATATTTTTGTCAACAACTTTACATTGTGCTACAATGAATTAAGGCTAAATTTCAAGGAGATGATTATTTTGACTTACTGCTACGTTTGTCCCCATCGTTGTGGTGTAGATAGACCGGAGAACATAAACGACACTTCCCCGGAAAAATACTTTGGCAGTTGTGGCTGCGGAATGCTTCCCATTGTGGCAAGAGCCGGTTTGCATATGTGGGAAGAGCCCTGCATTAGCGGAACGCAAGGTAGCGGCACGGTCTTCTTTAGCGGTTGCAACCTGCATTGCGTTTTCTGCCAGAACTATGATATTAGCTGCAAAGGCTTTGGCAAGGAAATTTCCATTGAACGTTTACAGGAAATTTACCAAGAGCTTATCGCTCAAGGAGCACACAATATAAATTTAGTTACTCCCACCCATTTCACAGAAGCTGTTATTAAAAGCCTGCCCCAAAAGCTAAGCGTTCCCGTCGTTTACAATACCAGCGGTTTTGAATCGCAAGATACGTTACGCCGTCTGAAAGGCAAGGTGCAAATTTACCTGCCAGATTTAAAATACTCTGATGACAAGCTTGCCATTAAATACAGCAACGCCCCCTACTACTTCCGAATTGCAACGGATGCCATCAAAGAGATGTACCGTCAGGTGGGCGACTACAAAATTAACGATGATGGTATCATGGAAAGCGGTGTAATTATCCGTCACCTTATTATGCCCGGACATTTAGAAAATAGCAAACGCGTCATTGACTGGGTAGCGCAAAATTTCAAACCCGGTCAAGTAATGTTCAGCTTAATGCATCAGTACGTTCCCTGTGGTCGTGCGGCAGAGTTTCCTGAAATCAACCGCACCATAACCGAAGAAGAATATGCAGAGATTGAACAATACCTTATGGATAGTACCATAGAAGACGGCTTCGTTCAGGAAGGTGAGGCTGCCTGCAAGGAGTTCATCCCCTGCTTTGACGGTACGGGAGTTTAATAAATAATATTATCTTACGCAAGAAGGCACGCCCACACGGACGTGCCTTTAATTTTTGCAAGGTCTTAGCCTATTACATACATTCTTTAATTGCGCGTGCCATTCTCTTAATACCTTCAACGATTCTGTCGTCCGGCATGTTGGAATAGTTTACACGCATGCTACGGTCGGTTTTGCCATTGGGATAGAAAGCATCACCAATTACAGCAGCAACCTTCATTTCAATACACTTGTCGAAAACTTTACGAGCGCTTACACCTTCGGGCATGGAAAGCCACAGGAACAAACCACCTTCCGGATGAGTCCAAGTGCAACCTGCAGGAAGCTCTGCTTCCATAGTAGCAAGAATCAAATCGCGACGATGACGATACAGCTCTACAATCTTTGCAACGTGAGCATCAAGATCATAAGCATCCATATAAGCATCTGCTACACCTTGGTCGAAGTTGGAGGTGTGCAGGTCAGCGCTTTGTTTGATTTTGATAAATTCGCTCAATACACTCTTTTCTGCTGCTACCCAACCAAGACGCAAGCCAGGGCAGAACACTTTAGAGAAAGTACCAAGGAACATTACCAAGCCTTTGGTGTCCAAGGATTTCAAGGAAGGCAGAATTTCGCCTTCAAAGCGCAACTCGCCATAGGGGTTATCTTCCAATACGGGCAAGTTATGTTTATTAACAACTTCCATAAATTTTTGACGACGTTCCATGGACCAGGTACGGCCAGTAGGATTTTGGAAGTCAGGGATTACATAGATGAACTTGCAGTTGGGAGTGGTCTCCAAAATTTTATCCAGCTCTTCCGGAAGCAAGCCGCCGTCATCAGTGGGAACTTCTACAAATTTAGGTTCATAGGCGTTGAAGGCATTAAGTGCGCCCAAATAGGAGGGGCTTTCGCACAAAACAACATCACCGGGGTTCAAGAACAGCTTGCCGGCAAAGTCCAAGCATTGTTGAGAACCGGTAGTAATCAAAATATCATCAGGGTCAACAACAGTATGATATTTATCAGCCATACGCTTAGCAATCTTAGCGCGCAGAGAAGGACGACCTTCGGTGGTAGCGTATTGCAAAAGCTGACGACCTTCCTTCAGAACCAAATCGTGGGAAACCTTAGCAATTTCTTCAACGGGGAACAGCTCCGGCGCAGGTAAACCACCAGCAAAGGAAATAATATCCGGTTGCGCAGTTAATTTCAAAAGCTCACGGATTTCGGACGCTTGCATGCGTTCCATACGTTTTGAAAAGTTCATAATATAATCTCTCCCTCATTCTAAATTCGCAAAAATATTTTTTGTATGATTAATAATTGTAGCACTTTCCCCTGCTACGGACAAGAGAAAGTGCTATGAACTACTAAACTTCTTAAATTACAGTCTAAAGCTGTAAACTTCTTTACGCTTTAACCAAGCCTTTTTCTTCTAAGAACTCTGCCAAGAACTTACCAATTTTATTAGTAAGCTTCAAGCAGTTTTTCAAATGATCCTTAGTATTAAATTCAAAGGGCATCAGGTCTTTACACATGGTAGAACCAAACTCTGCTTCAAAGCGGTCATGGAACTCCTTGCTTACAGGATAAATTTCGCTAAGAGGTTTTTCAGTAGGATGGTTACGTCCAACCAGAGTGCTGATTACCATGGTGCAGCCTACCAGCGCGCCGCAGATATGACGAGCATGACCAATGCCGCCACCAAAACCGGAGCATAGACGCAGTGCGTTATCATCAATGTCAACGCCTGCTTCCTTACGGAAGGTTTCCACAATAGCTTCACAGCAGTTAAAGCCCTGTTTAAAATTATTGCCTACTTCCATTCCCATTCTTTCGCTAAATTCACTCATTTTTCTTCCTCCTTTTACCATTCGCGCTCGCGTAAAGCATCTTCTATTGGAATATCAATCTCGAACCATTGCAAGATGTATTCCAAAGCTGCCGCAATGCTTTCGCTGGCCACGGTTTCAATTTCACTATCCTGATCCCAAAATTCTTGTTGCAGGCTATTGATACACATAGTAAATTCGTCCAGCTTATCCTGTATTAAGGAAGTATCCTTCAAATCCGCCCCTTCCAAATACTCAATAAGATGGATAAACTGCCATTTAATCTTGTCCACCAAAAACTGGGGATAGTAAGTATCCTCATACATATTCTGCAGCAAGACATACTGGTCATCAAACTTGTCCATATAGTGTAACTCTCTCCTATTTTTTCCTATCCGATTCAGTTGCGTAAGGCCAACCGCTCATACCGCCTTCAAGGCTGTGTACGTTTTCGTAACCCAATCCACGCAAAATACATTCTGCTTCATAACCACGCAAGTCAATTTGGCAAGAGGTAATAATTTTCTCACCGGGTTTAACCTGTAGCTCGCCACCTTTTTCACGCAGTTCTCCCAAAGGAAGATTAACTTTATTTTCAATGCCTGCAATACGGTTAGCAGCAAATTCTCCAGGAGTACGTACATCCACAAAAAGATAGCCGCCTTCTTTTTTCATGGCTTCAAAATCTTTAGGGTTAATGCCATTCATTTGTCCTTCCATCTTATTGTGCAGAACATTGGCAGCAGTCGCGATATTGTCAATAGGTCCGTTGAAGGGCGGTGCGTAAGCAATGTCAAAATTGGAAAGGTCTTCCAGCTTAGCGCCCAAGGAGATTGCTGCTACCAAAGTGTCGATACGTTTATCAACGCCGCCACGACCAACAGCCTGCACACCCAGTACACGCTCCGTACCTTCTTCAGCCAAAAGCTTCAGTACAATATTCTTCACGCCGGGCATGTAACCCAAGCGGTCACTTCCGGGAACAACTACTGCTTTAAACTTCAAGCCTGCCGCAGCAGCAGTACGCTCGTTCAAGCCAGTGGCACCTGCTTGCCAATCCAGAATTTGGCATACGCCCGTACCCAGCACGCCAGGATATTTAATACCATCACCGCAAATATTATCTGCAATTACCCTGCCATGTTTGTTAGCAGTAGAACCCATGGGAGTAAACACCTTTGCTCCACTTACACGATGAGTATTTTCTGCGCAGTCACCACCTGCATAAATTGCCGGGTCACTTGTTTGCAGGTATTCGTTAACTGCAATGCAACCTGTAGGTCCAATTTCAAGGCCTGCCTCTTTAGCAAGCTCTACATTAGGACGAACACCTACAGCTACGATTACCAGCTGTGCCGGAATCTCACGTTTATCTGTTTGCACTGCGCTTACCGCACCGTCTTTAACCACAAAGCCTATGGTCTTTTCTTCTAAATATAAATTGATGCCTGCTTTTTGCAAAGGCTTCTTCACTAAATCTGCCAGCTCTTTGTCTAACATTTGTGGTAAAATTCTATCCTGCATTTCTACAATGCTGGTAGTTAGCCCACGTTTATGGAAGGCTTCGGCAAGCTCCATACCAATAAAGCCAGCACCAATGATTACTACATCAGTTACTCCACCCTCGCTAATAGCAGCTTCCACAGCATGCACATCCCAAGGGAACCAGAAGCCGTGAATACCTTTGGCATCTGCATTGGGTAAAGGCAGCTTTACAGGAGTTGCACCGGTGCCAAGCACCAGCACGTCATAACTCAAAACCTTTTCTTCTCCAGCTTCAACATAGGTAACAGTCTTAGCTCCACGGTCAATAGCTGTTACATTACAGCCTGTGCGTGCGTCGATACCCTTAACACTTTTGAAAAAGGCTGCGTCACGGGGAATTCCTTGGGGAGTATGGTCAAACTGATCAAAGCTTTTCACATCTCCACTAATAAAATACGGAAAGCCACAAGCGCCATAGCTAAGCTGCGGTCCACGCTCCAAAACTACAATCTCTACATCTTTATCACGACGGCGTAAACGGGAAGCAGTTTTCATGCCAGTTGCCACGCCACCGATAATCACAACTCGTTTTGCCATAGATTCACGCTCCTCACACGGATTTATTATGGTTAAATTCTACATAATAGGGTGATTTCCCTTTATTTTTTAGGATTTACCATTAATAAAAACTAAAGGCCGCCTACAACCATACGGTCATAAACAGCCTTCAAGCCTAAATTAAATCACAGCACATTTTCGTCTGCAGAAACTTCTTCAATATTATTCTTCTCAGCATAACCGGTAAGAATCATAGTCAAAGCACCATCACCGGTTACGTTACAAGCAGTACCAAAGCTATCTTGCAACGCAAAAATAGTAAGCATCAAAGCAGTACCAGTAGCGTCAAAGCCAAGTACACTGATGATAAGACCAAGGGAAGCCATTACAGTACCACCGGGAACACCGGGAGCACCAATCGCAAATACGCCTAACAACAGGCAGAACAGAATCATATCGCCAAAACCGGGCAAAACACCGTACAATACCTGGGAAACTACCATTACGAAGAAAACTTCTGTGAGTACGGAACCGCACAGGTGGATGTTAGCAAACAGAGGAATACCGAAGTTTACCAAGTCCTTACGCAGCACTTTGGATTTAAGCGCACAACGCAAAGCGATTGCCAAGGTTGCAGCAGAGCTCATAGTACCAACTGCGGTGATGTATGCCGGGCCATAGTGTCTAACAACTTCCATAGGATTCTTGCCAGAGTAAGCACCAGCCACAAGATAAAGAACTGCCATCCAAATATAGTGACCTACCATTACGATAGCAACTACCATCAGGAATACCGGCAATTGTTCAGTGATACTGCCTTCATAGGACAATGCGCAGAAGGTGCAAGCGATAAATACCGGCAACAAGGGAATTACAACCTTAGTTACGATGGAAAGAACGATTTGTTGGAATTCTTCCAAGCATTTGGTAATAGTAGTGGAATTAGTCCAAGCCGCAGCCAAGCCAACCAAAACAGAAAGCACCAAAGCACTCATAACGCTCATAATGGGAGCAATTTTCAAATCAAAGAGCAGCTTCGGCAATTCTTTTAAGCCATCTACCGCAGGGGTGATGTTCAAAGAAGGAATAATGCTGTAGCCTGCGAACATAGAGAAGAACGCAGCGCCGATCGAAGAAACATAAGCTAAAATGATTGCCAGACGCAGCATAACGCTAGCATTTTTACCCAAGCGGGTAATGGACGGTGCGATAAAGCCAATGATAATCAGCGGAACGCAGAACATAATGATATTACCAAGGAGGCTTTTACAGGTAAGGATCACCTGCATTAAAGATTCATTCGCCCCAAGGCCAACAACGATACCTAACACCACGCCAATAACAAGACGTACAGGCAGGCTACCTAAGATGTTACCCATTTCTCACACTCCTTTTTTATAAATTTTGTTTGGGTTACATATAGATATAATAGTCCAAAAGCAAGAATACTTCAAGGTTTTTTAAATTTTTTGTGAAATAAAAAAGCTCCCGCAAAAAGCAGGAGCATATTTTTTAAAAGACGCGTTAGAAGTGCTTATAATGATTTTGCCTTACGCGAAGAACCAGTTCATAATAAGCATAGCGCATAACGCGTTAAGCAAGCTTGCGCTCATCAGAAGCGGCCAATATCTTTTGGGAACGTCTGCTACACCAAGAAGGCGACCCATATATTGGAGCTGTGCGCCTAAAAGGAAGAAAGCAGGCATAAGAATGGTAATGTGGCGCGGTTCAAGAATACCGTTAGCAAACATGCTTGCAGCAAGGCCAACTGCTGCAGAGCTGGAAAGCCAAGTAGTGAGCAGAACAGTTACTGCTTCGCCGGGCAAGCCGAAAATGAACATCAAAGGTCCGAATAAATCGCCTAAGAATTTCATAATGCCCAAAATTTTCAAAACTTCTGCCACCGCATAAGCCATTAAAATATTGGGTACTAAGTTATTGGTAGCAATAGTAAAGCCCTTGCGTGCGCCAATAATGAAAATATCAAAAGGATTATTAGTAGGATGCTTTGCCGGAGCATTATTACTCATTTTGGAAATCCCCCTTATAGAATATCTTTAACATAAAGCGCACATAGATGGCACCAACAAATTTAAAAATAAAAATCAACGCGAAAGGAATAATCAAGGTACAGGTCAATTGCGGGAACAGTGCAGAACCAATCATAAAATAGTTACCAATCATACCTGCGCCGGAATATTGCCAAGCGCCCATAATTACCAAGTCCTTCTTGGTAATAAGGTTATCGTCGTACAAACCCTTAGTCAAAACCGCACCGGCATCAGTGCTTTGCAAGTCGGTGATAAGTGCCAAGCCGGTCAAGCCGGGAATACCAAGCAAAGGTTTCAAAAACGGAGTCAAGCATCTTTGAGCAGCCTTAATTGCTCCGTAATGGTCAAGCACTTCAATCATACCAAGAGCGAACATTACACTGGGAATAAGAGACAGCGCAAACAGGAAGCCGCCACGAGCACCGATACCTCCACTACCAACAAAGGTAGTAGCCTTACCGCTAGCTTGAATAGCACCAAACTTACCAACCAAAGTAGTAAAGTCAAAAGCACTCAGCCATTTCATATCTGGAAACTTAACCATGATGCCGGAAAAGAATAAAATGGCTACAACCAACGCAACAAAAGCCATAGGCCCTGCGTGCCATTGATTGGGATCATCCTGAACAGGAGTTGTTTTCAACTCTTTGTTTTCCTCTTTCATAATAATCCTCCAAACGAAAAATATTTATGCATACACTAACTATGTAATACAACGGGTAAATTATACTAATATTAGTGGTCAGTTGTCAATAAAATATGTGTCAAACCAACGAGTTGCTTGTATTTTTATTGACTGTATGTTAAAATGCCTGTGTAATTTAAGCACATACTTACAAGGAGGTTACTATGACCGCTTTAAATGTTAAAGAAATTTATCACGACTTACACCAAATCCCCGAACTTGGTTTGGAAGAATATAAAACCTCTGCTTACTTGGCAGATGCTTTAGAAAAATTAGGCTACGACGTTACCCGTAACGTTGGCGTAACTGGCGTTGTAGGCATTGAAAAGGGCGAAGAAGAAGGCCCCGTTATGTTGCTCCGTGCAGATATGGACGCACTGCCTTTCATCATCAACGGAGAACACGTTAACATCCACGCTTGCGGACACGATGCTCACAGCGCTATGCTGCTTGCCGCAGCTTCCATCCTCAAAGGAAAAATCAAACGCGGCACTTTGAAAATCTTGTTCCAACCTGCGGAAGAAACCTTGAAAGGCGCTTTGGGAATAATTGACGCAGGTGTTTTGGAAGATGTTGACCTGGCTTTAGGCTTACACATCCGTCCGGTACAGGACATTCCCTTCGGCACCCTTTCCCCTGGCGTGAAACACTCCTCCAGCACATTCGTTAAAGTTGTACTTCGCGGACGCAGCGCTCACGCTTCCCGTCCCCACCTTGGCGTGAACACCATCGAAGCTGCAGCTGCCATCATCCACAGTGTTGGCGCAATCAAAATGAACCCTAACTTCTCTTGGAGCTGCAAGCCCACCATCATCAATGGCGGTGGTACTGCAACCAATATCATCCCCGACTACACCTCTATGATGTTTGATATTCGCTCTCAAACCAACGAAATCATGAGCGAGCTGCTGGAACGCTTCCAAAAAGTAGTACACTGCGTTGCCGAAGCCTTCGAAGCAGAAGCAGAAATCATCTTCCCTGGCGGTGTAATCCCTGCCGCAGTTTTAGATGACGAGCTCACAGCAGAGGTTGCCGAAAGCATAAAAGAAGTTGTTGGCGCAGAAAACCTTATGCCCGTACTGAACAATACCGGCGGCGAAGACTTCCACTACTTCGCAAATAAATATCCCAACCTGAAAGCTGCTTACTTTGGCGTAGGAGTTGCTGCTGAACCGGGCTTGCACGACCCCAACATGCACTTTAATATTGAAGGCTTGCAAAATGGTGTTGACGTTCTGGTAAATATGACCTTAAAAAAATTGGGCTAAGAGCCGAATCAAAAAGCATATATAATGGAAGAAAACAGGATTTAACCTCGCACGAAGTTAAATCCTGTTTTTGTTTTACGTCCCTATCTTTAGATACTTATTCTAACTCCTGTCTTTCAAAACATATCTTGTAGACTTGCCTACACCCAACATTTGGATTTTATCTTTGTTAACTAATGAGCGTAAAATTTTATTAGCAGGAAAACTTGATGTTCCTAATAATTCTTCTACATCTTTACGAGAAATAATTTGTTTTTCATTTAACAGACCTAACACTTTGCTCTCATTAGGACTTAACATAACAGAATGATTATCGCTTACAACCTTAGCAGAATAGTTATGATTAGGAAGTACAGTTACAAATGAAGCTTGCCCTATCTTAAATTCAGGTTGCTTTTTACCTTTATAGCTTTCAATAATTCTTTGAATACCTGTACCATAACTTTCTATAAGTTCTAAGCGATAAAAGATATTTGCAATCATCATATTCCTCGACTGCGAAACCCCATGCATAATATCATCAATGCTAATACCTTTTACCAAACCGCCAAGTGAAACGAATTCAATTCTATCATCAAAAATATTTACTATGATACTTCCAGAATAATTATAATCACGATGAACAATGGCATTAAGCAAAGCTTCACGCACAGCTGACTTTGGATAATCAAGATGTTCTATTCTTTGTAGCCCTTCAATTATAGCTGGATTATTATTTGATAAATCAATATATCTATAAGCATCTTCCAATTGCTGTAAAATAGAACCATAAAATTCTTTACGTGCCCTAAAAGTACTTTTACCTGTCCCCTTAAATATAGCGCATTTTATACTATGTTCACATTGGTCTGACAAGAGCAATGCTGCATTTGTATAAAATCCATCCGAATCAATCAGACCCAAGGTACGTTTATTCTCATACGCAAAAGGCACTCCATATTTTTTAAAGAAGCTTTCTGCAAAATCAAAAGTCAACTCTTGATTCAAGGAACGCGCCTTATCGTAGGTAGTGCCATCATTTTGCTTAATCATCTCTCTTATCATTTCTTCGCTTGCCGGAACAGAAGCAACTCCATGTCTAACGTAAACACCGCTTGGTTTCATACCTTTGTCTGTCAGATGATAAGGTATCTTTCCACCACGAGAAACGTTAACACGAATAATATTTTTATTTTCAACTTCTATAGTTTCCACAGTAGTAAAATGTATGAGGTCAGGTTTGATGCCATCCCTAATCATACTGCTAATACGTTCCATTTCTTTTTCAGCATTATCTATTCCAATAACATTACCTTTATTATCTACACCAACGAAAATTTCTCCTCCGCTAGTATTTGCAAAGGCAACTATTTCTTTCTTAAAATCATTATTTACAATTTCTTTCAGCTCCACAGTATTGCTTTCAAGGAATTTCATTTTAATCCCCCTTTCTGTTATTTTAATTTTATCACTATTGCTCTATCGAAATCAATAGCGTAAATCGCGAAACGATAGCGTAAATTGCGAACTATTAAACAAAACTTTCCACAAAACTTTATAATCATAAAAAGAAAACAGGATTTAACCTCGTGCGAAGTTAAATCCTGTTTTCTTTTTAGTCTTAAATTTTACGTCACACAACCCTTTTAAATTTCAGGTTGATAAACTGCCAACGCTTCAAGTGCCAGTGCGTAACCTGCAAAGCCCAGGCCACAGATTTGTCCGATACATCCTGCCGCAGTTACGGATTTATGGCGGAATTCCTCACGAGCGTGAATATTGCTGATGTGTACTTCAATAGCAGGGATGTTCACTGCCTTCAAGGCATCAAGCACTGCCACACTGTAATGGGTAAGCGCCGCCGGATTGATAACGATTCCATCGTAAACGCCGTAAGCATTTTGGATAGCAGTAACAATATCGCCTTCATAATTACTCTGTACCAAATCCACATGCACGCCTAACTTGTCGGCAGCAGATTCGATATAAGCACAAAGGCTTTTAAAATCTTGGCGACCATAAATTGCCTTTTCACGCACGCCCAACATATTGATGTTAGGGCCATTCAGTACTAAAATTTTTTTCATTCTTTTATCCCCCTAACGTAATTGACTAATTTTTCAACAGTTTCTTCGGAAGAACCATTGTTGCCAATGATGTAGGTTGCATATTTTTGATAAAGAGCAATGCGTTCTTCGTATAGCTTGAACAAACGCAGCTTATCCTCTGTTAATAGCGGACGCACAATATCATTGATGCTTTCGTAAATTTTTTCAGGCTTGCGGTCTATGAAAACGATAACGCCATTTTCGGAAAGCAGTTCCATATTTTCAGGACGGGTCACCGCCCCGCCGCCAGTTGCAATGATTACGCCATCCTTCTCCGCAAGGTACTTTAGGGTACGGGTCTCTGCTGTCCGAAAGGCAGCTTCACTTTCCGCAAAGAAGTCTTCAATGGTACGGTGCTCCCGCATTACCAGCACTTCATCTGCATCAAAGAAGTCTCGCTGCATTTCTTCTGCCAGTTTTCTACCGAAGGTTGATTTACCACAGCCAGGCATACCAATCAAAATTATATTTTTCATATGCTACGCTCCAATTCAGTCATAATCCTTACTATTAGCTGGCTATCGTAAGTTTTTCCCTGCCAAATTTCCTGCGCCGCCACTGCCTGCGCCACAAGCATAAACAAACCATTCACGTATTTCTTGCCTGCGTTCTTCGCCTGTTTCAAGAACAAGGTTTCTGCAGGATTATAGATCAAATCTACTGCTGCCTCGAAGTTTGCACACACCTTCGCGCTTACGGGAGCAGCTTCTACTTTAGGGTACATTCCTACGGGAGTGCAGTTAATGATTACATCCCCCTGCAAATCTTCCAAAGTAGCGTAGTCAATTACTTTACAGTTAGGTGCGATTTCCAAAAAGTGTTTATCAACGCTTTGAGGCTCGCGGGTTACAAGGTAAATCTCCGCAGCTTCCTTATCTGCCAAATACTTCATTACTGCGCGTGCCGCACCGCCGCTACCTAAAACCACAGCAGCTTTACCGGTGATGGCAATGTCATTGTATTCCAACATTCTACCAAAACCGAAGTAGTCAGTGTTAAAACCAAAGGCACCCTCCGGAGTAAACTTAATGGTATTCACTGCGCCAATGGCTTGTGCTTCTGGAGCAATACTATCTAACAAAGGCATTACGTCAATTTTATGTGGAATGGTTACGTTACTGCCTGCGTAAGTAGTACGCATTCCTTGCACACGTTCAGGCAAAGCTTCCAGTTCTGTTTCCAGCAGGCTATAAGTGCCGCTAACACCAGTGTACTTAAAAAACAGTTCATGAATTTTGGGAGACAAGCTGTGACCAAGCTTGCCGCCTAACAAACCATACTGCATAAGCCTCATTCCTTTCGGGTATCTGCCCTGTAGTTACCTAAAACCTTGAAGTAGGTACAATTCTTATCTACTTCTTCAATACCGTCCTTAACTTCCGGGTCATCAAGGTTACCTGTCAAATCAACGTGGAAGAAATATTCCCAAGATTTCCCCTCCATAGGACGAGATTCAATATTTACCATATTCAAGCCACGATGATACAGGTGGCCTAACATTTTGTACAAAGAACCCGATTCGTGCTTTACTGCCAACACAATGGTAATCTTATTTGCTCCGGGAACCTTCTCCGGATTTTTAGCAATAATAGCAAAACGGGTAGAGTTATTAGAATTGTAGTTAATGTTTTCTGCCAAAATCTTCAAGCCGTACAGCTCTGCTGCCTTCTTGCCGGCAACTGCGGCAAGAGTAATATCTTTTTGTTCTGCAACAGTTTCCGCACTCTTGGAAGTGCTAAAATAAGGAATTTGCTCCATCTGGGGATGGTCTCTAAAAAACTCCTTGCTTTGCGCCAAGCCTTGGGGGTGGCTGTACACCTTAGTAATAGTGCTCAAGGTTGCCTCGCCATAACCCAAAAGGTTCTGTTCAATCTTGATGCAACGCTCTCCAACAATACTGCAATCATATTTACGCAGCAAGTCGTAAACTTCGGTAATGCCGCCAGTGGAAGAATTCTCGATAGGAATAACGCCGTAATCCACAGCGCCATTACTTACAGCAGTAATAACCTCTTCAAACAAATTAAAGTGCTGACGCTCATAATCCTTGCCAGTGAAATAATCCTCCAAAGCTTGATGGGTGAAGGACCCCGGCACGCCAAAGCAAGCAATTTGTAAGGTTCTATCGTTTGCTTTCGCCAGCTCTGCTTCCTCCAGTACGCAAGCAGCGTCCATAATGCTATGCATAATGCTTTCAACAGCAGGCACATAATCCTTATTTTCCAAGAAGCCTGTTACTTTTTCTACAACCTTTGCCTCTCGCGCCTTATCTTTTACTGGCATGCCCTTTGCTTTTTTGTATTCGGCAACCTGCATTACCAAACCTAAACGCGCTTCTAAAATTGCAGCAAGCTGTCTGTCAACCTTGTCTATTTCTTCGCGGATAACATTCAAATCCAATTCTGCCATACTATCAATTCCATTTCTTAGCTTCTAAAAGTAAATCCCATATAGTCCAAGCAGTTACTGCCTCAATAACAGGTACTGCCCTTTGCACAATGCAGGGGTCATGCCTGCCAACGATGGTTAAAGTTGTATCCTTCTGCTCCTGCAGGCTGATAGTTCTTTGCTCGCGGGAGATGGAAGGCGTGGGTTTAATCGCCACTCGGAAGATTACAGGCATACCATTAGTAATGCCACCAGTAATGCCGCCATTGTGATTAGTTTCTGCCACAACCTTACCGTCTTCGTAATGAAGCTGGTCATTGGCTTCTGCGCCGGTCAGTGCGCTAATGCCAAAGCCATCACCAAATTCCACACCCTTTACTGCGGGCACACTAAAGAGGGCGTGGCTTAAACGACTCTCTACAGAATCGAAATAGGGAGCACCTAAACCAGCAGGCAGGTGAGTAACCATTGTTTCGATAATACCGCCCACACTATTCAAATTTGCCTTGGCTTCTAAAATCTTAGCTTGCATTTTTTCACCAATGGCATCATCCATTACACAGAAGCTTTTTGCATTCAGCTCTGCGATTTTTGTATCGTCAATCCCCATGGGATTAAAGTTTTCTTCCTTTATATCTGCTATCTGCAGAATATGCGCACCAACTAAAATGCCATGCTGCGCTAAGGCTTGCTTCGCCACCGCACCAATAAAAACTAAAGGCGCAGTCAGACGACCGCTAAAATGTCCGCCGCCACGATAATCATTAAACCCCTGATAACGGACGAAGCCAGCATAATCCGCATGACCGGGACGCATCTTATCTTTCAAGATGCTGTAGTCCTTAGAATGTTGGTCGCTGTTTTTAATTACCACGCACAGGGGGGTACCTGTGGTATAGCCTTCAAAGAAGCCGCTTTGAATAGCGAAGCTGTCACTCTCCTTGCGTTGAGTAGAAAGCTGGTTCTTACCCGGAGCGCGACGTGCCATTTCTTTTTCGATTGCTTCTAAATCTAATTGCAATCCAGGCGGCACGCCGTCAATAACAAGACCGATGGAAGCGCCGTGGGATTCGCCATAGATTGCCATTTTAATATTCATTCCGTAAATTCCACTCATGCCAGCACCTCAATCTTACCGCCAACCAGTTTGTAGTCCTGCCAGAATTCAGGATAGGACTTTTGCACACTGTTTGCCCCTGTCAAGACAAAGGGCTCAGCACATTTTTGTGCTGCAATCGCCAGGCTCATGGCAATGCGATGGTCATTCCACGCATCAACTTCTGCGCCGCCGCGTAGGCCTTCGGGCTTGCCCTTTACAATTAAACCTTCCGGAAGCTCGGTAATATCTGCTCCCAATTTGTTTAACTCTTGAGTAATAGCCGCCAGCCTATCACATTCTTTAATGCGCAGGCGACCGGCGTTGATAATTTCTGTTGTGCCTTCGCTTACCGCAGCCAGCACTGTCAGCACAGGGATAATGTCCGGACAATTAGCTCCGTCAATAACGGTTGCCTTAGTAGTTTTGCTAATGGTTACTACATCAGTACCTTGAACGGAGATATCCGCAGCCATTCCTTCCATAATAGGAACTACTGCCTTATCACCTTGCAGGGAAGTGAAGTCAACGCCACTACAGGTTACTGCCTCGCCCAAGCTTCCACCCACAGTCCAGAAGGCAGCTTGGGACCAGTCACCTTCAACATTGCTATCCATAGCCTGATATTTTTGCCCACCCTTCACCAGATAACGGCGGTGTGCATCATTCTCATTCATAATTTCAATACCGTATTTTGCCAAACAGCTTAAAGTCATATCAACGTAAGCTGCAGATTCCAGCTCCGAAGTAATTTCAATAACAGAGTCGCCGTCCAACAAGGGTAAAGCGAAAAGCAAACCACTTACATATTGGCTGCTTACATTACCGGGAAGCTGATACAATCCTGCCTGCAAACGACCATTAACCGTTAAAGGCAAATTCCCTGCTTCCGCAGTTTCGTATTTTAAGCCTTGCTTGGCAAAAATATCGTAATAAGCATTCAAAGGACGACTTACTAATTTACCATGTCCGGTAAAAGTAAAGGGCGCGTCCAGGAGCGCACCCAAAGGAATAAAGAAACGCAAAGTAGACCCGGATTCACCACAATCCGCGCCTGCTTCTGCTGCTTTTAAGTTTCCTGTACCAATTACCTTCAGCGCACTACGCCCTGCAAATTTACTTGGCACTTCCTCGATGACTACGCCCAAAGCACGTAAGCAACGACAGGTTGCTTCAATATCCTTGGACATACTGATATTATCTACAATACTGGTGCCCGCTGCCAAACCTGCACAGATAATTTCCCTGTGCCCCATACTCTTAGACGAGGGTGCAAGCACCGTTCCTTTTAACTTCGTCGGAATGATACGGATTTTTTCCATAATTTACCCCAAATAGTTTGGCACTTCCTGCCAATTTATTTTATGCAATCTACCATTGCCAATCTCATCTAAAACAATCAACGTAATACTATTACCGGATTTCTTTTTATCCTTTGCCATCGTACCTAAGAGGGCAGCCTTTTCCACCCCTGCTTCGATGGGAAGGTTATATTTTTTCAGTACTACAGCAATTTTTTCCGCAGTACCTACGGGAGTCATTCCAAGTTCTTCCGTGCGTTTGGTAATTTGATACATACCAATGGCAACGCCTTCGCCATGAGTGTATTCCCCATAGCTGTAGTGCTGTTCTACCGCGTGACCTAAGGTATGACCAAAATTCAAAATACCACGCAAGCCTGTGTCAAACTCGTCCTCTTCTACAATTCGCGCCTTAATTGCGCAGCAGTTTGCAACTACACTGCCAATATCTGCCAAAAGCTCAGCATCATTTTTGTACGCAGCAATCTTGTCAAATAGAGCAGCGTCTTGAATGCAGCCATACTTAATTGCTTCTGCCAAGCCATCATGCAGGAAGCGTACTGGCAAGGTAGCCAACAAATCTGTATCAATGAACACTGCTTTCGGCTGGTAGAAGGCACCTGCCAAATTTTTGCCAGCCTTCAAATCTACGGCCACTTTGCCGCCAACACTGCTATCTATTTGTGCCAGCAAGGATGTGGGTACTTGTACAAAAGCAATGCCGCGCATAAAGCTTGCCGCAGCAAAGCCACCCAAATCTCCTACAACGCCGCCACCTAAAGTTACCAGCACATCACTACGGGTTAAACCACTTTCTGCAATCTGCTCCAACACATTGCTGAGCACCTGCATATTCTTGCTCTGTTCTCCCGCTTCTATAGTAACAATAGTTGCAGGAAGCCCTGCTTCCGTCAAAGACTGCTGCAAAACTGCGCCATAAAGAGGTGCAACATTGCTATCGCTAACAATGACAGCCCTACTTGCCTTAGGTACCAAAGCAGCTACCTTCGGTCCAACTTGCGGCAAAAGCCCTGCATCAATCTCTATATCATATGCATGTTTTCCTAAATCAACATGTATCTTCTCCATTAGTAGAGTTCCTTTCTTCTGGCGGCAGCAACACGCATCATGTCCTTCATCTGCTCGCCATCACCTGCGCGCAAAGCCTTGCTCCACAGGTCAAGCTGTTCAATATACTTATCTATTTCGTCGGCAACCTTTTCCTTGTTCGCCATGAACAAGCTGCACCACAATTCCGGGTTGATATCTGCTACACGGGTTCCATCACGGAAGCTTCCGGCAACAAAGTACTTGGTCTTTTCATTATAGGAAGCACTGTTCATCAACGCCACAGCTGTAATGTGAGTCAGGTTGCTGGTAAAGGCAATAGTCCGGTCATGCTCTTCCGGGGTTACGCGCACCGTATGCCTGCACCCCAAAGCTAAAGCAAATTTTTCCAGCCACTCAATAGATTCCTCGCGGTTATGCTTTTCAGGCACAATAATATAGTTGGCACCCTGGAAAATTTCTGCTTCGGACATTTCTAAGCCACTGCTTTGACGCCCCGCCATAGGATGACCGGAGATAAACTCCATTCCTGCCTTCAGCTCTGCTTGCGCTTCCTTCGCTAAGTTCCTCTTGATTCCGGAAACATCTGTAATCAGCACATCATCCTTGAAAAACTGTACGTTGTCACGCAAAAAGGGTACAACACCTTCCGGATAAATAGCACAGATAATGACATCAGCATCCTTTAGCTTTTCATTGGGAGCAGTCAGCACCGGATTGGCAAGTTCCAATCTTTGCGCCTGCAATGCTACTGCTTCGTTGATTTCCACTGCCACAATGTTCTTGACACCCAAACGGCGTAGGGCTTTGGCGTAAGAACCGCCAATAAGCCCCATACCGATAATGGCAAATTTCAACTGCTGCCAATTAGTACTGCGGGAACGCTTTTGAATATGCACAACCTTTTCAATGACATCATCTTCATTTAAAGTATGTTCATCAAAATTGCTGGTATCGCCAACAACACCAAAGAGAGTAATATTGACACCGTTACTTTCGTGAACTAAAAATCCACGTTCCTCTAACTTTCCCTTTACCCTTAGCTTATCTTCATCAGGAGTATTGGGTTTAAATACAATTATCACGTTATTTCCCTCGCTGTCTTACAGTTCTCTGCCAACAATTTGCGCAATCCCCTTCAGCTCTGTCATCAAGTTAGCAAAGCGGGAAGGCTTCAAGGATTGTGCGCCATCACACAGGGCATGCTCCGGATCGTTGTGTACTTCAATCAACAAACCATCGGCGCCAACAGCAACTGCTGCTTTAGCCAAGGGGTCTACCATCCACCACAAGCCTGCAGCATGGGACGGGTCTACGATTACAGGTAAATGGCTTAGCTTTTTCGCCGCCGGAATCGCACTTAAATCCAGCGTGTTGCGGGTGTAGGTTTCAAAGGTACGCACACCACGTTCACACAGAATAACGTTTTCATTACCGCCCGCCATAATGTATTCGGCAGACATAATCCATTCTTCGATAGTTGCAGAAAGACCACGTTTCAGCAAAATAGGTGTGCGGGTCTTGCCCAGCTCTTTAAGCAGCTCAAAGTTTTGCATATTGCGAGCACCAACCTGAATTAAATCCACGTCTTCTACAAAGCGTTCAATTTTATCGGCACTCATAATTTCAGTTACAATAGGCAAGCCGGTTTTAGCTCTTGCCTCTTTCAAGTAATCTAAACCCAATTCCTTCAAGCCCTGGAAAGAGTACGGGGAAGTACGCGGTTTGAAAGCACCGCCACGCATCAGGGTTGCGCCTGCTTCCTTAACGGATTGTGCCACAGAAGTTACCTGCTCAACACTTTCAACAGAACAAGGACCTGCAATAACCTGAATCTTACGTCCGCCAATGGGTACGCCTGCAACATCCACAATGCTATCTTCTGGATGGAACATGCGATTAGCACGTTTAAAGGGTTCTTGCACGCGCATAATCTTTTCAATACATTCATCAGAAATCAAGGTACGCATATCAAAAGCACTGGTATCACCTACAATGCCGTATAAAGTAACGTTCAAGCCATTACTTTCATGAATTTGGAAGCCATTACCTTCCAATTTTGCTCTTACCTTTAATTTTGCTTCTTCGGGTACATTGGGTTTAAATACAATAATCATAATCAGTTCGCTCCTTTACTATCCTACAATTCTACAATACTACTCTATAGCTTAAGCGAAAGCTTAATATAGACAACTACAATTCTACGAACTCCTCAGTCACTTTCGTGACAGCTCTCCTATTAGGGAAGCATGTTTTTTAATTAGAGGTCGCGACCTACGATTTGAGCAATACCTTTCAGTTCGCCCATCAAGCGTGCGAAGCGTTCCGGTTTTAAGGATTGCGCACCGTCACACAAAGCATGTTCAGGATCATTATGTACTTCAATCAACAAGCCGTCAGCGCCAACAGCAACTGCTGCCTTTGCCAAAGGCTCTACCATCCACCACATGCCAGCTGCATGGGACGGGTCTACGATTACCGGTAAGTGGCTCAATTTTTTAACTGCCGGAATCGCACTCAGGTCTAAAGTGTTGCGGGTATAATGTTCAAAGGTACGGATACCGCGTTCACACAGGATAACGTTCTCGTTACCGCCAGCCATTATGTATTCTGCGGACATAATCCATTCTTCGATGGTTGCAGAAAGACCACGTTTCAACAAAATCGGAGTACGGGTTTTGCCCAGCTCTTTAAGCAGTTCAAAGTTTTGCATATTGCGTGCGCCAACTTGAATCAGGTCAACGTCTTCTACGAAGCGTTCAATTTTATCAGCGCTCATAATTTCAGTTACGATGGGCAAGCCGGTTTCTTCTCTTGCTGCCTTCAAGTAATCAAGACCCAATTCCTTCAAGCCTTGGAAGGAATACGGGGAAGTTCTGGGTTTGAAAGCGCCACCGCGCATCAAGGTTGCACCGCCAAGCTTTACAGATTTAGCGACGGTTACAACTTGATCTTGGCTTTCAACAGAGCAGGGACCTGCGATAACTTGAATTTTGCGGCCGCCAACAGGTACACCGGAAACATTAACAACGCTGTCATCCGGATGGAAAGCACGGTTAGCACGTTTGAAAGGTTCGGATACGCGCAAAACCTTTTCTACGCAGTCATGAATACGCAGCATATTAATATCTAATGCGCTGGTATCACCGATGATGCCGTAAATAGTGGTATTGATACCATTGATTTCATTAATCATATAGCCTTGGCTTTCAAGGTTTTGTTTAATATTAACTTTAGTTTCTTGGGGTGCATTAGGTTTGAATACGATTACCATAAAATTATCTCTCCTTTGTCATTCATGTAAGCTTAATTTTTTAACATGCAGATGATGCTTTAAGTATCATTCTTATAAGCTTACCACCACGATTGTTTACCTCCCTAGGTAATGTATCGCCGCTCGCTTAAAATAAAAAGGGCTCTCGTAAGAGAGCCCTTGCAAAAACATATTCTTCACTGTGATGTTCCATCACCAAAAGGCACTGTTTACGATTAATCTGCGTATGAATTTTGGCAAGCAAAAAAGCCGGTGCTAAAGTAAAAGCTAAAGTCCGGTGCAAAGTAGCCGTATTCAACTGCAGTGTTTCTTAAAACAATGTCCATTTTCTTTCACCTGCAAAAAAGATTACGCCTTTGTGTTCAAAAGCTATTAAAGTAATTCTATACTTTTAGTGTACAACAGTCAAGTAAAATGCAATATTTTCTTTTGTAATCTTCTACACCGCGTATAAGTGTAAACTTCTTTACACATAAATCTACATCACACCTGTAAAAAAGAGACCGGAGTAAAACCACCCCAGTCTCTTGCTGCGTCTTAGTAATTTACAACGCGAATTTGGAAGTATCCTTTCGGATGGTCGCAAACCGGGCATTTTTCCGGAGCCTTTTCGCTCACAATAATTTTGCCGCAGTTAGTGCAAATCCAAACTTGTTTTTCTTCACGTTGGAATACACGGTCATTTTCAATATTAGCAAGCAATGCACGATATCTTTCTTCGTGTTCTTTTTCAATCTTGCCAACTTCTTCAAAGAGCATTGCCAATTTGGTAAAGCCTTCTTCTTTAGCAGTCTTAGCAAATTCTGCATACATTTCGGTCCATTCATAGTTTTCGCCAGCAGCAGCATCTTTCAGATTTTCGATAGTGCTGGGAATCTTGCCGTCATGCAAAGCTTTGAACCACAGTTTAGCATGTTCTTTTTCGTTACCGGAAGTTTCTTCAAAGAAAGCTGCGATTTGGTTGTAGCCTTCTTTTTTTGCTGCACTTGCATAATAGCCATATTTTACTCTTGCTTGAGATTCGCCTGCAAATGCAGTCCACAAGTTTTGTTCAGTTTTGCTACCTTTCAATTCCATAATATTCTCCTCCAGATAATTATTCATGGCACAACAGCCATTGTGATTTATTTAGCCTTTGCCTCCTCCATCTTTTGACATTCAGGACACAAGCCGCTAAACACGATATCATGGTGTTCCATTTTATAATCAGTTACAGCTGCAACCTTTTGGTCAAGGTCATGGAAGTAATCAAAGTTTTCTACATTCATAAATTTGCCGCAATGAATGCATTTAATATGGTAGTGTCTTGCCAAAATATGGTCAAAACGATCCGCACCGCTAGGAACAGAAACCTTACCCAACAAGCCGCTTTCAACCAAAGAGTTCAGGTTTCGATACACAGTCCCTTTGCTGATATCAGGATATTCCATGGTAATACGATCATACACTTCTTCAGCAGTGGGATGATCTGCCAAAAAACGCACAGCTGCGATAACAAGCTGTCTTTGAATAGTATTTCTCTTTGCCATTTGCACCATCCTTTATAAAAATAATTCTTAATTAGAATTATACTTATTATCATTGAAAAGTCAAGAGAAACACCCTACAAAAAGACATCTTATAAAAGCATTTTGGCAGGAAAAAATTACTTCAAGCTATTTTGGTAATCTGCCAGAAATTGAGCCAAGCCCTTGTCAGTAAGCTGATGCTTCACCATTTGCTCAAGCACCTTAGTAGGAATGGTTGCAATTTGGCAACCGGCAAGCATCACCGCATCAACATGTTCCAAATTGCGGATACTTGCGGCAATTACCTCGGTGGTAATGCCATAGTTATTAAAAGCTTGCACAATATTTTTTACCAAGAGCACGCCATCTTCCCCGATATCATCCAAGCGCCCAATAAAGGGACTAACATAGGTTGCGCCTGCACGCGCAGCCAGCAGAGCTTGTGACATGCTAAAGATTAAAGTTACGTTGGTCTTAATACCTTCTGCGCTCAAAATCTTAACAGCCTTCAAGCCTTCGGGAATGCAGGGAATTTTAATTACAATGTTTTTAGCAATTTGTACCAGCTTACGTGCCTCTTCTACCATGCCTTCACATTCAGTGCTGATAACCTCCGCACTAACAGGTCCTTCCACCAAGCTCGCAATTTCAGGAATAACCTCTGCTTGGGTACGTCCTGTTTTCGCAATCAAGCTGGGGTTAGTAGTAACACCGTACACAACACCCCAATCTACAAACTTGGCAATCTCTTCCACATTGGCGGTATCCATAAAAATTTTCATCACAAACAATCCCTTCTACATTTAATTTTGCGGCAGAACAACAACTTTTTGTGCGTTAGTCCTTGCCGGCAAACTCATTGTCATCATATCGTACCACACTAACAGCTTATCCCCCGCTTTGATTTGCGAATAATGCCTGTAAGCCTTCTTGTCAACAGTAGCGATAAGGCTGTGGCTGCTATCCATCACGCTTACATACTCTCCATTTTCAGAAGGAGTAACCTGATCAACCACAAAAAACTTACCCTGCTTTACATCGTTATCACCTAAGATAATTGCATAGGCCTGGGTTTGAGCAGGAATGCTTCTTGTCATTTTAGGAGAATGGTACACTGTAACCTCCTTGCCTACTTTAAAACTGCTCAGCTTTTTTGCCTTACCGTTCTTTCCGTTCAGCAAATAGGTTTCATCGTTCAGCAAGGCTGCAACAATACCGCGCTCGCCCTTTACCACCACCATATTGTCTTTAACTTCTAAAATCTTTCCGGTAGTGAACTGCACCTCTTGTACCACCCTGGCTTGCCCAATTTTGCTTAGGGGCAAGCTATTATTTTCAAAACTGTTAGCATTTGCCACCGCACCACCTACTACAAGCAAGGCACTGCAGGAAGCAAGTAATAAAATTTTCTTCATTAAATACATATACTGTTCCTCCACATTGATATCTCAGGCACAAGCATAACAAAAATTTATGTCTAAAGCTTGTCAAGCCAGATAAATTGTGGTGAATCATTTTTTAGTGTAGGTAAGCGCTAAGATCGTAAGCAAGCCTGCAGATTTCCACAAGCAAGCTTCGTTGAAATCAAAATGATTATTATGATGACCTGCAGCAATGCTCGCGCCATACATCATATAAATAGCACGTCCACCCTTTTGCTGTACCCGTTCCATAAAGTAAGCACAGTCCTCACTGCCACCCATATCCATGTAATCTATGATTTCTTTATATTGAGCAGAAGCCTTAGCAATTTGCGCAACCTCTTTCGCCAGCTCAAAATCTGCTACGCACGCAGGGGCGCTTCCGGCTTTAGTAACCGTTACGCTTACGTCGTACAAGTCTGCCGCCGCTTGCAGCATGCGCTTTGCTTCGCCCACCATAAACTCGTTAATTTCCGTAGTAGCACCACGGGTTTCCATTTTCAGAACTGCAATATCAGGCAGTACGTTACGACCAGTGCCTGCATTCAGCACACCAACGTTGATGCGGGAAGCGCCTTTGCCATGACGGGAAATGCTGTGCAGGGAAATGCTTGCCTGCGCCGCAGCCAGCAGTGCGTTCTTACCTTGCTCCGGAGCCAAGCCTGCGTGGGAAGAAACTCCCTTATAAACTGCATCAAGCTTCGTAGTAGCAAGGAACCCGTCAGTAAGACATACCAGGCTGTCGTCGTTAGTTGCCTTGAAAGCAATGTGTCCGCCAAAGAAGTAATCAATGTCATCTGCTACGCCTGCGTTAATCATGGCGTAGGCGCCGCGCACCCCTTCTTCCGCAGGCTGGAAGATAAGCTTAACCTTGCCAACCAGCTCATCCTTGTGCGCAGCCAACAGCTTCGCCACAGCCAAGCCAATAGTAACGTGACCATCATGACCGCAAGCGTGCATTGCATTAGCATGGCAGGAGCCAAAGCCTTCTTGCGCAGGACGATGGCTTGCGCCGGAATCCTCTTCCACATCGTTGCAGTCCATATCAAAACGGAAGCCAACAGTTTTACCCGGCTTGCCACTGTCCAAAACAGCAACCACACCGGTTTTGCCACCTAACATTTTTGCGACAACTTCCGGATCTGCTCCCTCACTAATGGCGCGCTCCATATATTTCTCCAAATCTGCCGCACTCGGTACGCCCATCATAGAAGCCTCATCCACAACCTCTGCACCGTAAGTAACAGTGTAACCTAATTTTTCCAATTCCTTTACAACCATGCTGGCAGTTCTAAATTCTGTCCAGCCTGTTTCCGGATGCTTGTGTAAATCCCTACGCCTTGCAACCATTTCTTCCTGCAAGGCTTGGGCAGCTTGCCAAATTTTTTCCATTGCTTAACCCCCTCTATTTAACAAAACAGTACCATCTGGTCACTATCCAAAGGCAAAAACAGATTGTTTTCTATTTTGCGGTTGCGGCTCGTAACCCAAGTACCACACTTAGGACAATTTATTTCAGCAGTAGGCAACGCCCATGCCAGCTTCTTGCCGCACTTAGGGCAAACGAATTCCACCTGCATTAAAGTGCTGCTATGTTGTTTCTTTCTCATGGCACCGCCTCTTTCAAAATTATCACTGCCTTTATTATACTACAATACCCCCACTTTTTCCTTCGCAATATTCGACAAAGATTAGAAAATGTTTTATGATAAAGGTACTAAATGCAAAGCGAGGTACATAGTATGCAAATTACTGCTGCTGATTTTGAAAAGCTTGGTTTCTGGGAGGACGATACCCCCGAAGAAAAGATAACTGTTTACGGCATGGACTTTGAAGATGCTTATATTATGTTGACTGATGATTTGGGCAAGACTCCCTGCGATAGCAAGAAATCTATTGTAGTAGCTGCCTACAACGACGACGACTGCTTCCTCTGGGGCAAAGAGCTGAAGAACTTTTCCGCCCTGCAAGACCTGTGCGCTAAACACCCTGCCAACAGCAAGGAGCTGCTCCAAGCCTTGGAAGAGTATACTATTGTAGAGAAATAGAGCAATTTAAAACTAAGAGCATTGAAAAACACCCGTCATTTTTTTGAGTGGCGGGTGTTGTTAGTTGTAATGCCTTTATCCGTTAGCCAAAGCGTCCTAAAATATAATCTTCTGTCTTTTTCTGGTGTGGCTTTGAAAAAATTTCCTTAGTATCTCCAAATTCAATCAAATCTCCCAAAAGGAAGAAAGCAGTTTTATCAGAGATACGTGCTGCCTGTTGCATATTATGGGTTACAATCACAATGGTGTAATCCTTTTTCAATTCCATCGCCAATGCTTCTATCTTCATAGTACTTATGGGGTCAAGAGCACTGGTAGGTTCGTCCATTAAGATTACCTCTGGTTGTACTGCTAAAGCACGAGCAATGCACAATCTTTGCTGTTGTCCTCCGGAAAATTGCAAGGCATTCTTTTTCAGTCTATCCTTTGTTTCTTCCCAAATAGCTGCCTTTCGCAAAGATTCCTCCACAATCTCGTCAAGCTGTGACTTCTTGGTAACACCATGAGTGCGAGGACCAAAGGCAATATTATCATAAACACTCATTGAAAAAGGATTAGGCTTTTGAAAAACCATCCCCACTCGCTTACGTAACAAGCTCACATTTGCACAATTATAAATGTCCTCCCCAGCTAAAAACACCTTACCCTCAAGGCGACAGTCTTCTATCAAATCATTCATCCTGTTCAACGTCTTTAGCAAGGTAGACTTACCACAACCACTTGGTCCAATGAGCGCAGTTATCTCTCGCTCACAAATGTTCATATTAATATTTTTAAGTGCCTGAAAGTCACCATAGAACAAATTCAAATCTTTAATAATTAACTTATCCATTTTGGTTCCCCTTCATCAATTTACCTGCCAAACGTATTGCAGCTTGATTTATAAATAGAACAATTACCAGCAACACCACTGCCGTTGCCGCTGCCTGCTCCATATGCAATCCTTCGCTTGCCAAAACATACATATGCACTGCCAAAGTGCGAACAGAAGAAAATATATTTTCTGGCAAAGCTGCAACTGTTCCCGCGGTATAAAGCAGGGCAGCAGACTCTCCCACAATACGACCAATACTTAAAATTATTCCTGCCAGAATTCCCGGTACTGCTGCAGGCAGAACAACCACAAAAATAGTTCGCAACTTGCCTGCTCCCAAGCCATAACTTCCCTCACGATAACTAATGGGTACAGAGCGCAAAGCTTCTTCCGTAGTACGGATAATCAATGGCAAAATCATAATCCCTACGGTACAAGACCCTGCCAAAAGTGAAAAACCCATCTTTAAAAAACTAACGAAGAAAAGCATTCCAAACAAGCCATATATAATAGAAGGAATCCCTGCCAAAGTATCTGCTGTAACACCAACTACATTCACTATCATATTTCTATTTTTGGCATATTCCACCAAGTAAATGGCAGCAAAAATCCCCAAAGGAGTTGCTAAGCCAAGGGCAAGCACTACCATTAAAATAGTGTTTACCAAAGCAGGTATCAAAGAAAGATTTTGCGTAGTATATTTTATGTCTAAAATATTTGTATCAATATATGGTAAACCTTGTGCCAAGACATACACTAACAAAAAGGAAAGCGACAAAATAGTTAAGCATGACGCCAGCCACACTGCTACCATCAGTAGTATAGAACAAGGCTTACACCCATATTTTTTGTAAAAACTAACCATTATTTACCGCCTTCTCCTTAAAATATGTGAAGCTCAAATTGATTAGTAAAATAAATATAAAGAGCACTGCTGCCGTCGCTAGCAGGGCATCACGATGCATGTCCACAGCATAGCCCATTTCGATAACAATATTAGTTGTTAAAGTGCGTCCTCCTTCTAACAAACCTTGTGGCATACGAGCCTGATTACCTGCTACCATCATAACTGCCATAGTTTCACCCACTGCACGACCAATCCCCAAAATTATTGCAGCTAAGATTCCGTTCCTTGCTGCCGGAACCACGATGTAAAAAACACTACGCACATGATCTGCCCCTAAAGCTAATGCTCCTTCGTAATAACTTTGAGGCACTGCACGCAAGGCAGCTTCCGTCACTGTAATAGTCGTGGGCAAAATCATTATACCCAATAACAACGCCGCCGTTAGTAAACTGTTACCCGTACCGCCGATGCTATCACGCACAAATGGAACAAGTACCATCAAACCAAAAAAGCCATAAACCACAGAAGGTATCCCTGCCAAAAGCTCTACGCTAGGTTTTAAAATTGAATACAACTTTGCAGGGCAAAAGCGTGCCAAGAACACCGCTGTCAAAATTCCAATAGGCACTCCTATACATAGGGCGCCAGCCGTAACGTAAACACTCCCCAAAATCATAGGTAGTATTCCGTAAACGTCATTACTTGGCCGCCACTTAACACCTGTAAAAAAATCACTAATACCTATTTGGTAAACCGCAGGCAAGCCTTGAGCAAGGATACAGTAACAAATCAAGGCAACTAAAATTATAGAAGCGCAAGCAGCGCCTAAGAACACTGCCTGCATAATTTTTTCTTTTCCCATCTTATCTAAGCTTTTCCCATTGGGTAGTATTACCCATAAACACATCTGCAACCTGTACTTTTGACATAGTATTCACTTTATTATTCTTATTGACAATTACAGCAATACCATCAGTTGCAATAACTATGTTGCGCGCCCCTTTATCCAGTTCGCTTTTCTTTAAGTCGCGGGAAGCCATACCAATATCACACAATCCATCTAACGCAGCTTTCACACCAGTAGAAGAATCGTTTTGTTGAACCTCCACCTTAACTCTACTATTAATATTCTTATAAGCTTCTGCCAATTTTTCCATTACAGGTGACACAGAAGATGAGCCTGCTACAACCACCTTACCTGCTACATTCCTACTACGGAATGCTTCTGCCTTTTCATTGCCAATGTAACCGCTTTTGAAAACTATGGTTTGACCTTCCTTAGATAAAATATAATTGATAAAATCTTGTGCCTCAGGCTTAATCGAACCAGCTGTTACAATATTAAAAGGTCGAGCTATTTTATATACTCCACTCTTAATATTTGTAATGCTTGCTTCCACGCCATCAATCTTCACAGCCTTGACATTATCGTTTAAAGAACCTAAGGAAATGTATCCGATAGCATCCTTGTTACCTGCAACAGTGGTCATCATAACCGCAGTGCTATTGGTGATGCCTGCATTTTCCGTAGTGTGGTCAACCTTCTTGCCGTTAGCATCCTTCTTTTCAATTCCAAAAAGTTCTATAAAGGCACCACGTGTACCACTGCCTTCCTCCCTAGAAATTACAACTATCTTGCCGCTATCAGAAGCCTTCACTTCCTTTCCGCTATTACCACAACCAACAATACCCAAAGCCATTACTACTGCCAAACCTAAACCGAGAAATTTGTTCACACTCATAAATAACATCCTCCTTATAAGTCTTTTTAGCCTACGTTCACAGTGTAACCTACCAATGTTAGAAAGATATTATTGCCAAGTAAAGATGTCGTTAAAAAACATTAAGCAAATGTAAAAAGCGATAAGCTTGTCCAATAACAAGCCTATCGCTTAAATTTTAGTTAGAGTTTTTCGGCAGGCACACTTCAACCTCTGTGCCACTACCTAAATAGCTATGTACTTTTATAGTTCCCTTATGAATCATTAATGCGTGCTTCACTATGGAAAGCCCTAAGCCACTACCCTCACGATGTCTGCTCTTGTCCACACGATAGAAGCGTTCAAAAATTCTCTCCTGTTCTTCCTCCGCAATGCCGACACCCGTATCACAAATGCTGATAATCCATTTTTTAGGAAGCTCTCTCACCTTAACAGTAACGTTTCCACCACGATGATTATACTTAATAGCATTATCAAGCAAATTCATAAATACTTCTTCCAGCATTAACTGGCTTCCCACCACAGGCAAGGCTTCTACTTCCTTTTCTAAATACAGTCTTACCCCATACTTATCCGCTTTCGCCTGCACACGTTCCATCGCCGAGCGCAACACACCTAACAAATCAAAATGCTCCGTAAAATTTTTCTGCTGTTCATCCAATTTGGAAAGTCTGATGATATCGTCAATCAAACCTAATAAATTTTTAGCTTCATCATAAATTTTTTGCAAGAACCTTTGGCGGTCATCCTCTTTCACCAAACCATTGAGCATAATTTCAGAATAACCAAGCACAGACTGCAAAGGTGTCTTTAATTCATGAGAAACATTGGCAGAAAACTCCCTGCGCATTTGCTGTTGGCTTGCCAAACGTCGCAAAATAGGACGCAACTCCGGATACGCCTTTGCTTTTTGTGGATGCTCCAAATCCAACGCTTCCAAAGGCTCTATCACCTTTGCCGTTATTCTGCGAGCTACAACAAAAGCTCCCACCAAAAGCAACAACAGCGTTACCAAACTATACTGCAACACCTTGGCAAACTGAGAAAAGATAGTATCGTTAGTACGAGCGAAACGGATAATATTCTTATCCGCCAATTGCACAGCATAATAAATTACTTCTTTATCCAAGGTTTCAGAAATTCTTGTTGCGAAGCCCTCGTTACCTTTTAAAGCCTGCTGTACCTCTTGCCTATGTAAATGATTCTCCATATTTGAAACATTAACGTAATTGTCAAACAGCACCTTACCATCAGGAGCTAAAATAGTAATTCTGTCATTGACCTTTGCTTTGGTCAAATTTGCATAGTCAAAATTACCCTGACCTTCCAATGCCAACAACAGCTGTGCCTGATTTTTTAGGCTTTGTATATTTTCTGCAGTAGTCTGACGATAGCTTATCCACAAAAATAATACTGTTGCTAAAACTAAAACGCTAAAGGCTAAAGCAAAAAGACTATAAAAAATCTTCTTTCTCATTTTGTACCTGCCAAACGATAACCAACTCCGCGAATAGTTTCTATCAGCTCACCCGCCGCTCCCAGCTTTTGGCGCAGAGTGCGGATGTGTACATCCACAGTGCGTGTTTCCCCACAAAACTCATAACCCCAAATTTCATTAAGCAGCTTGTCGCGGGTAAAGACTATCCCCGGATTTTGCAGAAGCTTTTTCAAAACCTCATACTCCTTCAAAGTAAGAATAATGTTTTCCCCACACACCTTTACCGTATGGGCAGCAGTGTTCACGCTCAAACATCCGTAAGTGATAATACTTTCATTCGTGGTATTACTGCTGCAACGACGAAGCACCGCCCGAATACGGGACACCATCTCCAACATTCCAAAAGGTTTGGCAATGTAATCATCAGCGCCACCATCCAAGCCTTTCACTTTGTCAAACTCCGTTCCCTTAGCAGTTGCCATAATCACCGGAATATGAGTATATCTTACATCAGCACGCAGCCTACGTAAAATACTAAGGCCATCCTCATCAGGCAGCATAATATCCAAAAGAATTAACTGGGGAAGTTCCCTCGCCAGTTCTGTAAAAAGCTCTTTGCCGCTACCGCAACCTTTCGCCTCAAATCCAAATGATTGTAAAGTATAAACCTCAAGCTCACAAATATTCTGTTCGTCTTCAACACAGATAATCATAGCTGTACCTTCTTGCTACAAAATTTATTAACCTATCTCTTATCTTAACCCAAACAATTGGCAAATTATGTAAAATCTATGTAAAAACTTCCCCGTTTTTAGACATCACAAATTTTTTTCTAAAACCATGTCCCCCTGCGCAAAATGTTTCACGTGAAACAATCATAACATTTCAAAAGCAAAGGTATGCTATAATAGTCTTGGTGATAAACATGCAGCAATACACTTCTGAAAGCTTGCAGGCACAACTTCTATCCTTGCAAGATTTAAAATACCAAAAGTTTCACAGCAGCCTGCTTCCCGGTGTGGAAAATATTATCGGCGTGCGTATGCCTGCTCTCCGCAATTTGGCGAAGGAAGTTCTGCGTACCGACTGGCAAAATTATTTGGAAACTTCTTTACCGGAAGCAAGCACCTATTACGAGGAAGATATTATCCAAGCCCTTCTCATTGGTACCGGCAAAATTTCCTGGCAGGAGCGCCATGCGTACATTCACGCCTTCGTTCCTAAGATTAACAACTGGGCAGTGTGCGACCTGTTTTGCAGTACGTTGAAGGAAGCACAAAAATATCCGCAAGAGTATTGGCAGTTGTTGCTTCCCTACTTTTCCTCAACCAACGCATACGCTTTACGTTTTGGTGCAGTGATGCTTCTTAACCATTTCACAAGCGATACTTATGCTAAAGAAGCCTTGAATTTGCTACACAACGTCAAACACGAAGACTATTATGTTAAAATGGCAGTGGCTTGGGCAATCTCCATCTTCTATGTCAAACAACCGCAGTTAACTTTGCCACTGCTCCAAGAAAATCACTTGGACAACTTCACTCACAACAAGTCCATCCAAAAAATTCGCGAAAGCTTTAGGGTGAGTGACGCGGATAAAGAAATGCTGAACAAATTAAAAAGGAAATAAAAAATTAAGGCTCTGCACACTCTGCAGAGCCTTACTATTTATGAATTCATTTATGCTTCTTCGCTGAAATCTTCTTTGCCAACACCGCACAGAGGGCACACCCACTCTGCCGGAACATCTTCCCAAGCAGTGCCAGAAGCAACTCCATTGTCGGGGTCACCTACTTCAGGGTCGTAAACATAACCACATACGTTACAAATATACTTTTTCATTGGACTCACCTCTTGATTTCTTTTTACAGCTTCATTATAGCATACCACTACCAGTCTGTCAGTAAACAAACTGTGAATTATGCAAACTATTTTAGAACTTCCTTCTTATCCAAAAGCTCCATGCGGAAAAAATCATACAAGGTCTGTGCCGCAGGATAGTTCATGCCCTCGACGGCAGCCAGCTCTTCTACGCTTGCCTGCTTCATAGCTTCCAAGGTCTTAAACTTTTTCCAAAGCTCCTGCCTCCGCTTGGGGCCAATGCCTTCCACGTGGTCAAGTACGGAAACAAGATTGCGTTTGCCCCGCAGTTTACGGTGAAAGGTAATTGCGAAGCGGTGCGCCTCGTCGCGGATGCGTTGGATTAAATGAAGCGCTGCCCCGTCCCTGTCCAGCAAAATGCTCTCACTCTGACCGGGAATAAAAATTTCTTCCTCACGCTTCGCCAAGCCTACAACGGGTAAATCGTGCAAGCCCAAGCCGCGGATAACCTCAAGTGCTGAACTCAGCTGTCCCTTGCCACCGTCAATTACTACCAAGCTTGGCAAATCCTCGTAGTCCTTGTAACGACGGTACACAACCTCCTGCATAGATTTGAAATCGTCAGGCTTGCCTTCTGCAGAAACAATCTTATATTTGCGGTAATCCTTCTTGCTAATACTGCCATTGCGGAACACAACCATGGAGGCAACGGTTTCACTCCCCTGAGTGTGAGAGATATCGAAGCAATCCATCCGCTCCAGGGGATTGGGCAGAGCAAGCGCCAGCTGCAGCTCCTCTGCCGCAGCAAGGTCATCCTTCAAGGACAAGCTGCCCTTGCGCAGGCGTTCTTCCAATAATTTTTTAGCGTTGTCGTTGGCAAGGGTAAGCAGCTCCTTCTTCACACCACGTTGGGGCAAAATAAGTTCTGCCTTCCGCTCCGCCTTATCTGCCAGCCAAATTTCGATAAGCTGTTTTTCTTCCTCGTCTGGCAAATAGGGAACAACTATTTCCTTGGGAATAAAGGTTGCTTCATTATAATACTGCTTCACGAAAGCGGACATAACCTCCTCTTCCGACTCGCCGCCATCTGCAAGAAAGAAGTTGTCCCTACCGATGAGCTTGCCCTTGCGCACGAAGAAAATCTGTAGGCAAATGCCTGTCATATCCTTGGCAAAGCCAATGATATCCATATCGCCGCCACTTCCCGTAACCGCCTTCTGCTGTTCGTTAAGGCGGGTTACTGCCTGCAGCTGGTCACGCAGGCGCGCCGCCTCTTCAAAGGCGTAATTATCTGCGGCATCCTGCATGCGGTGTTTAAGGTCACGCTCCAATTCCGTAGTGCGTCCGTCCAACACCATACAGACGGACTTAATCATATTACCATATTCTTCACGACTGACGAAGCCGGCGCAAGGCGCAAGGCAACGCTTGATATGATAGTTCAGGCAGGGTATGTCAGGATTCATCTTGCGACAGGTACGCAGGGGGAACATTGTACGGAGCAGCTTCACCGTATCGTGCATCGCCCCCACGTCAGCATAAGGTCCGTAATATTTGGCACCGTCCCGCATTTGCCTGCGGGTTACATAAATCCGAGGGAAGTCCTCATTGGTAGTTACCTTCAAAAAAGGATAGGTCTTATCGTCCTTGAGCATAATGTTGTAGCGGGGACGATATTTTTTTATAAGGTTACATTCTAAAATTAAGGCTTCTACTTCGCTACTGGTAACGATGGTTTCAATTTCTGCAATCTTCTCCACCATAGCCTTAACCTTGGGCGTATGGGAAGCAAGGTTACGAAAATAACTGCGCACTCTATTTTTAAGCACCACTGCCTTGCCAACGTAAATAACTTTTCCGTGAGCATCGTGCATTAGGTACACGCCTGGTTTATCCGGCAGAACTGCTAACGCCTGTTGAATTTTCTCGCTAAATTCTGCGCCACTCATTGATACCACCTGTTTTTCTTAGCCTGTGCTAAAGCCTGCTTCACATACTGACCTGTGTAGGATGCCTTCACCTTGGCAACCTCCTCGGGAGTGCCGCAAGCCACCAAAGTACCGCCCTTATCCCCACCTTCGGGGCCAAGGTCGATAATGTAGTCCGCAGTTTTGATAACGTCCAAGTTGTGCTCAATAACCACCACGCTGTCCCCTGCTTCTACCAAACGCTGCAGCACTTCCAAAAGCTTATGCACGTCAGCAATGTGAAGACCAGTAGTCGGCTCGTCCAGAATGTAGATGGTGCGGCCAGTGCTCCTGCGGGAAAGCTCCGTTGCCAGCTTCACACGTTGAGCTTCGCCGCCGGAAAGAGTTGTTGCCGCTTGACCAAGGTGAATATAGCCCAAGCCAACGTCTTCCAAAACTTCCAGCTTGCGGGCAATGCGAGGCAGGTTCTTAAAGAACTCCAAGGCTTCGGAAACAGTCATGTCCAAAACCTCTGCAATGGTCTTGCCCTTGTAATGTACTTCCAAAGTATCGCGGTTATAGCGCGCACCGTGGCAAACCTCGCAGGGAACGTACACGTCCGGCAAGAAGTTCATTTCAATTTTGTTCACACCGTCACCACGACAAGCTTCGCAGCGACCGCCCTTCACGTTAAAGCTAAAACGTCCCGGCTTGTAGCCACGCATTTTGGCTTCGTTAGTCTGGCTGAACAGCTCGCGGATGAAATCGAAAACTCCCGTATAGGTGGCAGGGTTACTGCGGGGAGTACGCCCAATGGGCGACTGGTCTATATTGATTACCTTGTCCGTATGCTCAATGCCTTCAATGGTATCGTGCTCCGAAGGACGCAGGCGCGCACCGTGGAGCTTCGCCGCCAAAGCGTTATATAAAATATCGTTAATCAAGGTAGATTTACCGCTACCGCTGACACCGGTAACTACGGTAAACACACCCAAGGGAATGTCTACATTAATATTCTTTAAATTATTGGCACGCGCACCCTTAATGGAAATAAAGCGTCCATCTGTGGAGCGACGGTTTTTCGGAACAGGAATGAACTTGCGACCGCTAAGGTACTGCCCCGTTACGGAGTTTTCTACCAATTTAATCTCTTCTGCCGTACCTTGGGCAACAATCTCGCCGCCGTGCTCACCTGCACCGGGACCAATATATATAATCTCATCAGCTGCGTACATGGTTTCCTCGTCGTGTTCAACAACGATTAAGGTGTTCCCCAAGTCACGCAAATGCTTCAAGGTTTCTAACAGCTTGCTGTTATCCCTTTGGTGCAAGCCAATGGAAGGCTCGTCCAAAATATACAGCACACCAGTCAAACCGCTACCAATCTGAGTAGCAAGGCGAATACGTTGGGCTTCGCCACCAGAAAGTGTACCGGCACTTCTATCCAAGGTTAAATAATCCAGGCCCACATCATTCAGGAATTTCAAGCGCGCCATAATCTCCTTCAAAACCTGGCGGGCAATAACCTGTTGACGATTGGTAAGCTGTAGCCCTACAAAGAATTGCATGCAGTCACGAACGGTCAGGGCAGTAACCTGACAAATATTCTTGCCGCCAACTAAAATGGAAAGCACTTCCGGTTTCAAACGAGTACCATGGCATTCAGGGCAGGGAGTACTGGTCATAAACTCTTCCATATCCTGACGCATACTGTCACTGAAGGCTTCCCTGTAACGCTTCTTCATAATAGGAAGGATTCCATCAAAGGTAGTTTCGTGCAGGCGGGTTTCTCCCTGCAAATTTTCGTACCAGAAGCTGTAACGCTGCTCACCAGTGCCTTCCCAAAGCAGCTTTTGCACTTCCGCAGGTAGGCTGTCCCAAGTGCTATCAAAATCATAGCCGTAAGCGCTAAGCACCGCACCCAGCTGCTTCATCCGATAGGAATTCATATTATTGCTTAAAGAAGCAATGACTCCTTCCGCAAAGGTTTTGCTGCCATCAGGAATGATAAGTGCCTTGTCAAACTCCATGTTCATACCCAAGCCTGTGCAGACAGGGCAAGCACCATAGGGATTATTGAAGGAGAACAAGCGGGGCTCAATGGCAGGCAGGCTAATACCGCACTCATTGCAGGCAAAATGCTCGCTGAAAAGCTGCACCTCTGCTTGGCTTCCCAAGGTTGCCACTTCCACAAAGCCATCTGCCAATTTCAAGGCAGTCTCTACAGAATCAGACAAGCGCTGCTGAATACCCTCGCGCACTGCCAGCCTGTCAATAACAACGGAAAGGCTGTGCTTTTTATTTTTTTCTAACTTAATTTCTTCATCTAAAGTACGCACCTCGCCGTCCACATACATACGCACATAACCGGCACGACGCATATCGTCCAAGATTTTTACATGCTCACCCTTGCGACCACGCACTAAGGGAGCCATAATCATAAACTTAGTGCCTTGTTCCATTTCCAGAACCTGGTCTACAATCTGCTGAACAGTCTGCTGCTCGATAAGCTCACCACAGCAGGGGCAGTGCGGTTCACCCACGCGAGCAAAGAGCAGGCGCAGGTAATCGTAAATTTCTGTAACCGTACCCACTGTAGAGCGGGGATTACGGCTGGTAGTCTTTTGGTCTATGGAAATCGCAGGACTTAATCCCTCAATGTAATCAACCTCCGGCTTATCCATCTGTCCCAAAAATTGACGAGCGTAAGCAGAAAGGGACTCCACATAACGACGCTGCCCTTCCGCATAAATCGTATCAAAAGCAAGGGAAGATTTACCGCTGCCGCTCAAACCGGTAATGACTACCAGCTTATCACGGGGAATCTCCACCGTTATATTCTTTAAGTTGTGCTGTCGCGCACCTTTCACAATCAGTTTTTCTTGCATAATAACCCCTCAGTCGCCTACGGCGACAGCTCCTCTTTCAGGAGCTTCAAGTTGTATAACTAGCTTATCATTATAAAACAAAGTAACTTCGTAAACAGATTTATCAATTTTCAAGCAACGATTTGAAAATTATAAATCTGTTATGCTAAACTACTTCTTTTTCTTAGGCACAAGCTTCTGTCCCATCTGACCCTTAACAAGAATAAGCCTGTCGCGAAGCTCTGCCGCCAGCTCGAAGTCAAGTGCCTTGGCAGCCTCCTGCATACGACGCTCCAACTCTTTAGCCATACGCTGCAGCTCTTTAGTGGACTTCTTCTTGAGCGCCTTATCTGCGTAATCAGAAGCCTCACTTCCTTCTGCAACCTTAGTCAGCTTAATTAACTGACGTTGCTCCTTGTAAATGGTCTTGGGCGTAATGCCATGCTCCTTATTATACGCCTGCTGTTTTTCGCGGCGGCGATTGGTTTCATCAATAGCACGCTGCATACTGTCCGTAATGCGGTCAGCATACATAATTACCCTGCCGTGCTCGTTACGTGCCGCACGACCTATTGTCTGAATCATTGCTGTATCACTACGCAGGAAGCCTTCCTTATCCGCATCCAAGATGGCGATTAAGGAAACCTCCGGCAAATCCAAGCCTTCACGCAAAAGGTTGATGCCTACCAGCACGTCAAACTTTCCTCCCCGCAAAGCGTCAATGATTTCTGCACGCTCAATGGTAGCAATTTCAGAATGTAGGTAGCGCACACGCACGCCTGCCTGCTTCAAGTATTCGGTCAGGTCTTCTGCCATACGCTTGGTCAGCGTGGTAACAAGTACACGCTCGCCCTGGGCAGCAGTTTTGTTAATCTCTCCTAACAAATCGTCAATCTGTCCTTTAATGGGACGAATCTCAATTTGCGGGTCCAAAAGGCCTGTAGGACGAATGATTTGCTCCACAGTGTTCTGAGTTTCTTCCATTTCATATTTAGCAGGCGTTGCAGAAACATAAATAACCTGGTTCACCTGCTCCTGGAACTCGTCAAAGGTCAGCGGTCTGTTGTCGAAGGCGGAGGGCAAACGGAAGCCATGCTCTACTAACATTTCCTTACGGCTTCTGTCCCCTGCGTACATGGCGCGAATCTGAGGCAAAGTAACGTGGGATTCGTCAATTACCAGCAGGAAATCCTTGGGGAAGTAGTTAACCAAGGTAAAGGGAGCTTCCCCAGCCTTGCGCCCTGCCAAATGGCGGGAATAGTTTTCAATGCCGGAGCAGTAGCCCATTTCGTTCATCATCTCTAAATCGTAATTGGTACGTTGCTCCAAGCGCTGTGCTTCCAAAAGCTTGCCGTGGTCGTTCAAATATTCCAAACGCTCTGCCAGTTCAACCTTGATGTCCTCCATGGCACGCTCCAAATTTTCACGGCTGGTAACATAGTGGGACGCAGGGAAGATGGCAACGTGATTACGTTGGGCAAGAATCTCTCCTGTCAAAACGTCAAACTCCATGATACGGTCAACTTCGTCGTCAAACAGCTCTATGCGCACTGCCTTCTCTCCGTAGGCAGCAGGAATAACCTCAATAACATCGCCCCGTACCCTAAAGGTGCCACGTTTAAAGTCAATGTCATTGCGGTCGTACTGAATCTCTACCAATTTATGTAATATCTTCTGTCTATCTACGATTTGCCCCAAACGCAGGGACAGCACCATATCGTAGTAATCCTGGGGCGCACCCAAGCCGTAAATGCAGGACACGCTGGCAACAATAATCACGTCCCGCCGCTCAAACAAAGCACTGGTGGCAGAGTGGCGCAGCTTATCAATCTCATCATTGATGGACGCGTCCTTTTCAATGTAGGTATCGGACTGGGGAATATAGGCTTCAGGCTGATAGTAATCATAATAGGAAACAAAATATTCCACAGCGTTTTCCGGGAAGAAGACTTTAAGCTCACTGGCAAGCTGTGCCGCCAAGGTTTTGTTATGAGCGATAACCAGCGTTGGCTTGCGAACCTTGTTGATAACCTGGGCAATGGTGTAGGTTTTGCCCGTACCCGTAGCACCCAAAAGCACTTGAGTGCGTAAGCCCTGCTCAATGCCTTCTGCAAGCTTGGCTATCGCCTGGGGCTGGTCCCCCGCAGGCTCAAAGGGTGCTTGAATTTTAAAATCCATTTCGCTCACCACATTACAAATCAATCACAATACTTACGGGGCAATGGTCGCTGCCTAAAATTTCGTTGTGAATTTCTGCGGCCTGCACCTTGTCCTTAATTCTTTCAGAGACTACAAAGTAGTCAATACGCCAACCAACATTCTTCTCACGCGCCTTGAACATGTAGCTCCACCAGCTGTACTTAACCTCTTCGGGATGCAGGTGTCTAAAGGTATCAACAAAGCCTGCCGCCTTCAGCTCTCTAAATTTGCCACGCTCTTCATCAGTGAAGCCTGCGTTCCTGCGGTTGGTCTTAGGGTTCTTCAAATCAATCTCTTCTGCCGCCACGTTCAAGTCGCCGCAGAAAATGACAGGTTTCTTTTTATCCAGCTCTAAGATGTAAGCCAGGAAGGCATCCTCCCACACCATGCGATAGTCCAAACGCGCCAGCTCCCTTTGAGAATTAGGAGTGTACACCGTTACCAGATAGAAGCCTTCATATTCCGCAGTAATAACGCGGCCTTCCTTGTCGTGCTCCTCAATGCCAATACCGTAGGTAACATTAAGGGGTTTGGTTTTACTAAAGATGGCAGTGCCGGAATAGCCCTTCTTTTCCGCGCTGTTCCAATACTCCTCGTAGCCATCAAAGACAAAAGCAGCCTGCTCCCTTTGCATTTTGGTTTCCTGCACGCAAAAAGCATCTGCATCCGCAGCGCGCAAAAAATCTTCAAAGCCCTTATTCATGCAGGCACGCAAGCCATTTACATTCCAAGAAATTAATTTCATAAAAAATCTCTCCATTCTATTTAAATAGTTATTTTTCAGTTGTAGATATACCCATAATTTTAGTATAATTAAGCCAAGGAAAATACGCAAGAGTTTTTGTACGAGCTTATGACTCTTGTAAAATCGGGAGGTAAACTGATGCTGTTTTATGAAACCATAGCAAGCCATCCTGCTGATAGTTTGGCACTTATCTTTAAGGATTGCCACACAACCTTTGCAGAGCTGCGTAAGTCCATAGATTCCTGGGCTGCCCACCTGCAGGAAAAAGGAATCCAAAAAGGCGATAAGGTTGGTCTGTTCAGTAAGAACTGTAGTGAATTTGTAATTGCCTATCACGCCATCGTCAAAGCTGGCGGCGTAGTAGTCCCTATCAATTTTATGCTTTCCCCTTACGAAACATCTTACATCATCAAAGACGCTAACATCAAGCTGCTGTTGACCAAGGAGCCTTTGGATTTGGCGGCTGCTCTCGAAAAATATAATCACCCCAATGTGGAGCAGGTAACCTTAGAACAAATAGCAAGCGTGCCCGAAGCACAGCCTGTTCCCGTAGAATTGGACGAGAACGAATGCTGCACCATCATCTATACCAGCGGCACGACGGGTAACCCCAAGGGAGCAATGCTCTCTCACAAAAATATCATCTCTAATATTTTGAGCTTTACCAAAGCCATTCCTATGCTGCCCGGCGACAAAGCCTTCTGCGTACTGCCCATGCACCATTGCTTTGGCTGGACCGTATGCGTAGCAGGGCCTATGATGATGGGCGGCGCAGTTGTCATCCAAGATAACTACACCCTGAGCGAAACCATCCGCCTCATTACCACCTACAAGGTTAATCAGTTCTGCGGCATCCCCACCTTCGCCCAAATGTTCCTGCGCGGAGCAGAGCCTGAACATCTGGCTTCCCTGCGCTGGTTCGTAAGCGGTGGTGCGCCCTTGCCCCAAAACGTTTCCAAAGCCTTTAAGCAAAAATTTGGCAGAGTTCCCCAAGAAGGCTACGGTCTTTCCGAAGCCTCTCCTGTGTGCGCATTGAACCCCGGCGATAAAATTAAGATTGGTTCCATTGGCACTGCCCTGCCCTTTGTAAAATTAGAAATCCACGACGAACAGGACTTTAAAGTTCCTAACGGCACCGTTGGCGAATTGTGTGTACAGGGCGATAACGTGATGCTCGGTTACCTGAACCAACCGGAAGCAACAGCAGAAACAATGCGTAACGGCTGGCTGCACACCGGCGACTTAGCCTATATGGACGACGAAGGCTACGTTTTCATTGTTGACCGTTCCAAGGATATGATTATCTTAGGTGGCGAAAACGTTTACCCCCGCGAAGTCGAAGAGGTGCTCTACACTCTGCCGGAGGTATTGGAAGCAGCAGTTGTTGGCGTGGCAGATAGCCTGCGTGGCCAGGCAGTGTGCGCCTTTGTCGTACTCAAAGAAGGCGCAACAGGCGATAAGAAAGAAATGCGCCGCTACCTGATGGATCGCCTTGCCCTCTACAAAGTTCCCCGCCACTACTACTTCATAGAAAAAATGCCCAAAAACGGCACCGGCAAAATTCTAAAAACAGAACTGCGAGAGCTGGCAGCGGCATTAATTAACAAAATTTAACAACAAAAGTCTCTCTTGAAAAACAATACTGTCCTAATTTATTGGCTTGTTGCAAACAGCAGGCAAATACTATATAATGGAAGAGTTATTTCGTATAGCTTAGCACTCTTCTTAAAGGAAAGGATGTTTGTTTTGGAAAGAGAGACTTTTTCGTCTAGATTGGGGTTCATCCTCATTTCTGCGGGTTGCGCAATCGGTTTAGGTAATGTGTGGCGCTTCCCCTATATAACAGGCTTGTACGGCGGTGCTTCCTTCGTACTCATGTACCTGTGCTTCCTGTTACTTTTGGGTCTGCCAATTATGGTAGCAGAGTTTTCTGTTGGACGTGCCAGCCAACGCAGTGCGGCAAAATCCTTCGACGTACTGGAACCCAAAGGAACTAAATGGCATCTTTACAAATATGGTGCCATTGCCGGCAACGTACTCCTGATGATGTTCTACACCACCGTTTCCGGCTGGATGTTCTATTATCTGTACAAAATGGCTGTGGGCGGCTTCGTAGGCTTGGATGCTAACGGCGTAGGCGCCATCTTCGGTAATCTGCTTGCAGACCCGGTTACCATGACCGGCAACATGCTCCTTGTTGTTATTACAGGCTTTAGCGTTTGCTACATGGGCGTGCAAAAGGGCGTTGAACGTATCACCAAAAATATGATGGCATGCCTTTTAGTTTTAATCATCGTTTTGGCAGCCAATTCTGTAATGCTTCCCAATAGCGAAGCAGGTTTAAGATACTACCTGTTACCGGATTTCAGCAAAATAACTCAGGAAGCAGTCTTTGCTGCAATGGGTCAAGCCTTCTTCACCCTTAGCCTTGGCATTGGTGCCATGGCAATCTTTGGCAGCTACATCAAAAAAGAACAAAGCCTGACCGGCGAATCCATGTACATCATGGCGCTGGATACCTTTGTTGCCATCACTTCCGGCTTAATCATCTTCCCTGCCTGCATGAGCTTTGGTGTAAATCCCGGCGGCGGTCCCGGTTTGCTCTTCATTACCCTGCCCAATGTATTCAACTCTATGTCCGGCGGTCAGTTCTGGGGAAGTCTCTTCTTCCTGTTCATGCTTTTTGCAGCGCTTTCCACTGTTATCGCAGTATTTGAAAATATCATCTGCATGATTAGCGAGCTTACCGAATGGGATCGCAAAAAGACCATTCATGTTTGCGCAGTAGCAATCACGCTTCTTTCCATGCCTTGCGTTTTGGGCTTCAACCTTTGGAGCGGCTTCCAACCCTTGGGTCCGGGAACCTGCGTTCTTGACTTGGAAGACTTCTTCGTAAGCAACAACCTGCTCCCCTTGGGCAGCTTGGTTTACCTTGCCTTCTGCACCAGCCGTTACGGTTGGGGTTGGGATAACTTCATTAAGGAAGCAGATACCGGCAACGGTGTTAAATTCCCCAAATGGATTCGTGGTTATGTAACCTATGTTCTGCCGTTGATTGTTATCTACATCTTCGCAATGGGCTACAAGGCAATCTTCTTCAAATAAGAAAACTTCATCCTAAAACTAAACGAGCGCACTCCCAGGAGTGCGCTTTAGTTATTTGTATTCACTTTTATTTTGCAATAAGCATTAGCCCAAGAGCACAAATCCCCATACCAATAAACTGCTTTAACGTAATAACCTCCTTATACACGAACAAGCCTACCAACAGAAGAACGCAGGCAAGGCTGATATTGGAAACCAAAGAAGCAACGCTAATCTTCCACCCTGCACGATAGATGCAGATGTAACCAAACTCCAAACCAATAATGGCAATGCCCAAGGCATAAGTACTCCAATTGGTCTTGGCAAGCTCTGTCACAAGGCTCTTGCCATCAGAAGTAAGAAAGAACAAAACCACAGAGCTAACCGCCGCAATAAGATAGGACACCGCCAAAGAAGCAAAGGCATTTATATCCGTAGGCGTAGACTTGGTTGAGATATTATAAATTGTATTTGCCCCTACTACTACCAGCACAGGCCAAATCATATTCCACATAACTAGTTACCTCCAAAAATAGATTACACCACCTAAAACAAAAACAGTCAGACCAAATTAGCCTGACTGTCGGTAGGTGCTCACCCGTTCGTGTAGATTATATAATATTACATAAGAAAGAGCAAGGGACATTGTACCTTGCTCTTAAAATTTTTATATTATTGGTAAACACGCGCAAGCTCATTATTCAATCGCTTGCTCCACTGTGTATAGCCTTCGTTGCACGATTATTCACTACACTTCGTTTGTGACTAATCGGCACTCAGTAATGTGTAAGTTCGCTGTCACGATTATTTACATCGCTTTCAGCTCGTAACTAATCGGCGCTCACTTAGAAGCTGTATCTTACACCCAAGTTCCATTGCCAGTTGGTGTCTACTTCGCCGCCAAAGGTCTTTTCAACATCAGCGTAAATATAGGTTGCTTTGGACAGGTTAATGTTAGCGCCTACGCCAACTTCCCACCAGCCGCCACCGAAGTCTTCTTCAATGGGTT